>MNZB01000002.1 GCA_001873435.1 Candidatus Pacebacteria bacterium CG2_30_36_39 | reverse complement strand
TTGTTTTATTTGTTTTCTTTTTATCTTTTTTAATTTTTAATAAAAAAATATTATTAGATAAATTTTTCCTTTTTTGTTTTTCTGTTTTGTTATTGTTATCCAGCATTGCTTATTTGGACTTAGTTAAAAGAACTGGACAGTTAATAGTTGGCAATGAAATCACAACACCAATAAATAATTTTGTTTCAAACTTGGTTGGTTATCAAAAAAAATCAGATGGCAACTTTAAAGAGTTGGATTATTTAACAGAGGAGATAAACAGCCGTGGGCATATAACTGCCGAAAAAAGACATATTTGGCCAATAGATGTTTTTACTAATTTTGATAAATCCAATTCTGTTATATCACTTTATAAAAAAACCGTAGCCGGAATCACTTTCTTTGGTGATTCCTATATACTATTTTGGTTTTTAATAATAGTTGGGTTTTTTGATAGCTATAAAAACAACAAAAAGATTTTTTTCTTTAGTAGTTTATTATTGACAATAAATGTCTTAACCTTTTTTAGGGGAAATGATCAGGAACGTTATTATCTTTATTTGGCAATATATTTTTCATTTTTTATGTTTTTTTATTTAAAAAAACTTTTTAATGCAAAACAAAAAAGTATTTTTTCGATAGTTTTTATATTTGTAATTTTTTTTAAAAATTTAACTTTTTATTCCTACGCAAAAGAATTTGATCAAGCCATATCTTATAGAACTTTTGAAGGTGGCATCTATGAAATGATAAAAGCTTCTCAATGGATAGAAAAAAATTCGACGAATAAAGACAAAATAATAGCTTTATCTTCAAATGAGTGGGAATTTTATTCAAGGAGATCAACGGCAAATGATGATCGTTTATATTTTGAAAAAAACATAGATATTATAAATAATTACTTTTTAGATAAAAAAATAAAATATGTTGTTTTCCCAAAAAATTTAATCGTTAATGAAAATGAATGGAATCAATTTGGTAATTATACTGAACATTTTTATAATTTAATATCTAAAAACTACAACTTAGTATATAAGAACGCCTTCAAAAATATAGAAATTTATCAAGTTAATTAGTAGTAAAAATATCAATTAATAGTCTAAGTTCTTTATCAGTTAGCTCTGGATTGTTTCCAAAATAAAGACCTTGTTTATGAACTAAAAATGCATTATTTTTTTTAGTTTCTAATTTAGAATAGTATTTTTTATAAAATGGTTGTTGGGTTATATCTCCCCCCACAACTGGCCTTATTTCTACTTTTCCTTTACACTTTTTTACTAATTCATCTCTTATTTCTTGAGTTTTGCAAATAACGGGAAAAGCAAAATTAGAAAGGAAATCCATATGATTCCATTTAATTGGATAATATTTATCTGTTTTTTTGTATATTTCAGAGGCTAAAATGGTAAAGTTTTTATTTCTTTTTTTTATTATTTCTTCTATATATTTTAGTTGATTATTACCTAAAAAACCATTTATTTCTGTTGGTCTCAAATTATATCCGAGATCATAAAATGTATACCTAGAATAAAAACTTGAATTTATTTTAAAACTTTTTCTTATGTTTTTTTGTTGATTGTTTGTTAAATTTCTATCCCAACCATGAGCTCTTACAAGCCTTAACATCTCAGCCAATTTTTTATTATCTGTACAAATAGCTCCGCCTTCAATCGTAGACATATGGTGTCCCACATAAAAAGAGAATGTACTTGCTATTCCAAAATTACCCAATTTCTTTTTTTTATAAACAGAACCCAATGATTCGCAATTATCTTCAACTAAAATTATTTTTTTTTGTTTACAAATTTTAGATATTTTATCAATGTCATCAGAAAAACCCAATAAGTTGGTTAAAAAAAACATTTTAATATTTTTTTCTTTATCCAATGTTTTCAACAACTTTTTTGAAGATACATTTAGTGTATTTAACTCAACATCAACTGGAACAGCCTTTAATCCAAGTTGTATTATTGGCATCGTATTTGTAGACCACGTTAAAGAAGAAAAGGCAATTTTATCATTCTTTTTAATATAACCTAAATTTAATAAAGCTTGCATTATAGCTAAATTAGCAGAGCTACCGCTATTTACCATAATACACTCTTTTCTTCCTTGATATTTTGAAAAGTTTTTTTCAAATTTTGAACATTCTTTAGCAAAACTAAGGATATCTGCTTTTTCTATAAACTCAACTAGTTCTTTTTTTGTAACACTTTCATTGTAAAAAGTTGATTTAATAAGTTTAATCATTGGTTAACCCTTCTTTAAGAACAAAATTATACAAATAGATTATAGATATAACAATGCCAAGAGCACTAGAAGTAATTATAGAATATGGAGCTCCTATCATTCCAAATTTAGGCACTAGTATTATTGAACTAACTAAAGTTAGTAAAAATGTTACTATTGAAATAATCATTGAAAAATTTTGTTTTTTAATTCCACTTAAAATTGTTAACAAAAAATTATAAATAAAGAAAAAAGCAGCACCTATTATAAGAGAATTAAAAATACTAATTTCTTCTAAATATTGCACAGAAAAAAGAAAAGATACTATTTTTTCTTTAAAAATTATCAAAAATAATGATGGAGTTATTGTAATTAGAAATACAAGGATTATTGATTTATTAAGTACTTTTTTAAGCCCATCTAGATGTCTATATGAATATGTTTTTGACACTTTTGGAAATAGTGCCAAACCAAGTGCTGTGGGGAAAAAACCTAATATTTGAGACAATGTAGAGTAGGCAGCAAAATATCCAACACTATCTCCACTAAAGTTAAAATATTTTATTATAAACAAACCACTTTTGATTGAAAAATTTGTTAAAACAGAAAACAAAAAAAATGGTATCGAAAATAGTAAAAAATCTTTAGTATATTCATTTTCCTTTTTTAAAATTGGCTTAATTAAAATAAAACCAAGAACCATAGAAATAATTGGTGATATAGAAAAACCAATTATTGCATTGTTGGTATTTTTCCCAAATAATAAAAATATAATAAAAATTAAAGATAATTTAGCAAAATTAACCAAACCATCCATTAACGATTGTGATAAATAATTTCCTTTTCCATTCTCTATTCTAGAAAATAGAATATAATAGCCATAGACTGGTATCATTACTAAAGAACTATACATATACTCTTTTAAAGAAGAATCGTTGAGTATAAAGCCTATTTGAGGAATCAAGGCTGTATAAACTATTGTTATCAACACTACAAGAATTGATTGTAGTCTAAAACTTTCAGAAATTATTTTTCTTAAATCAATACCATGCTCAGAGACAAGCTTGGAAGAAGCCTGAGGGATAGTAGATGACAGTATTAGGGCTATTAGGGAAAGAATATATACTATTATTGAATAATCTCCATATTCCTTTGGAGAAACGAGCCTAACTAAATAAAAGTTTAATAAATAAGCTGTTAATATAGAAAAAATTTGAGATATAAATAAAAAAATAGTGCCTTTTTTTAGACTTGTTTCTTTCACTTTAATATATTAGCATCTTGTCAAAGAATAGTAACTTATGAAAAAAAACAAACTTAATATAGCTTTAGTACATCCATTATTGGATATGTATGGTGGGGCAGAAAGACAAATACTTAATTTACTGGATGAACTTATTAAAAAAGGTCATAATGTAACTTTATACACATATTTTTATGATGAAAAAAATTGTTATCCTAACTTAGTTAAAAAACTTAAAAAAAATATTGTTTCTGTTTCTGACCATAGTAGTATTTTTCTTAAACAAAAATACTTGTCAGTTTTTTTTCCTTTCTTTTTTTACAAAATATACAAAAAAATGAAAAAAGGTCACTTAATAATAAATTGTCATAATCCACCATCTTATTTTTCTGCTTTTTTATATAAAAAAATAAATACTAAAGCTAAAATTTTTTGGATGTTTAATGAACTTAGCCCTTGGCATAGATTTCCTTTGAGAAATTGGTGGAAACTTAATAAGTTATTTTTTTATCCAATAAAACTTATTTATCTATATACAGAAAGAAAAATAGTAGAATCAGTTGATAATATAATAGTTTTGGATAGAAAAAATAAAAAAATTGTTAAAGATACATTCAATAGAGATTCTATTGTTGTTCACACTGGTTTCGAAAAAAAAGAAGTAGATAAAGAAATTAAGAATAAGATTATAGATCGGTATAAATTAAAAAATAAAAAGGTAATACTTACTGTTAGCAAATTAGAACCTTTAAAAAGAATAGACGACTTTATAAGATCTTTCCTTAAATTAAAAAATAAAAATGTTATAGGAATTATTGGTGGTTCTGGAAGTGAGTTAAATAATTTAAAAAAATTAATTAAAAAACTAAACTTATCAGAAAGAATTATTTTTACTGGTTCTTTATCTGAAGATGAACTGGCTGCCCTTTACGAAATCTCTTATATTTTTGTTTTTCCTGCTGTAAAACAAACATGGGGATTGGCTCCAGTTGAAGCTATGTCGTATGGTAAACCAGCAGTTATTTCTTCTGACGCTGGAGTTTCTGAGATAATAAAAAATAAAGAAAATGGTTTTATTTTTGAAGCCAAATCAGTTAGCTCTTTGGTAAAAAACATAAATTATTTACTAAACAATAAAAAAATGTATGAAAAAATTTCAAAAAATGCGAGAGATACTGTTTTTAAGGAATTAAGTTGGGAAAAATATTCACAAAATATATTAGAAATTTTTGCGAGAAACTAATAATTTTTTTATTTCTTTTACAAAAACCGTTGCAATGATTGTTGATAATAAAATTAAGCTAACTTTTTTTAAAAAACTGTTTTCTTGAGTATCAAATATTAAATAAAAAATAAATAGAAAAAAAATCAAACTTTTATCATTTTTAATTTTTTTTTCAAAAATAATAAAAAAAACATATAAAAAAAATGGTGACAAATAAGATAAAAACATATGGAATCCATAGTTTGATGCTAAACTAAAAAATATCGCTAATGTAAATAATGTAGAAGGAATTAAAATATACCTCGTAGTCTTGTTGTTGAAAAGTTTAAATAAATATGAATTAAAAACAAAATTATTGCTCAAACTAACATTTAATTTATTTTTTTTAATATAAAAAAAGCTTTTTATCATAAAAAATGTCAACAAAAACAACTCAAAAAATACAAAAAGTCTAAAATTAACATCAACTCCAAAGTCAAACTTGATTTTTTTTAAGATAAATAATAATAAATGTAAAAAAATGGTTGATATTACTAACATATTAAAGTTTAGATGGATTTATTACGGTATATTCTATTGGATCAGATAATTTTTTGTTTATTTTTATTATTTTTAATTCCTTTTTTCCAAAATTATTCGGGACTGGTTGCTCGACCTTAATTTTAGTATTAGACCAATATTTAATAACTAACTCCTCATTACCAAGAAGCACTGTACCCTTTTCGAATTCTTCTCCAAAATTATTACCATATAAAGTTATAATTGTTCCTTGCATCCCAGATTTTGGTTTTATTAAATGTATTTTTGGTATTTCTTTCCAATAACTAGTAATTCTAGATAAATAAAAAGAAGAACCTAGTGTTAAAAAAGATACTATTAAAAGTATCATTAGTTGAGTTTTTACCTTTAGTTTGTAAATATTTATTTTGTTAAAAATAAAGCTTATTATTAACAAAATAAATATAATTATAATTGTTTTTTGATTAGTAGTAATTTTATTAACTAAAAAATACTTTTCTACTAAAAAATAGTTTAAAATAAAAATAATGCTATTAGAAATAAAATAAGATATAAATGAAACTAAACCAATATAAACAAAAATATCAATTGTAATTTCTTTATCATTTATTCTCATAAATAATACCAATTTTTAAATTTTCAGATATAGATATAACTTCGTTAAAATTATATATGTTAAAAATATCATCTTTAGATTTTCCCAAAAAAACAAATTGTTTTTTACCATTTAATTCTTTAATATTTATTGGTTTTATTGGAATTTTTTCATTGCTATTAAATAATAGGAAATACTTTCCATAATAAATTGGTCCCACAAAACTATCATCTTTTGTATTGTTTTTATCTATATAAAAAGGAATCTTTTTATTATTACTTAAAATATTTGAAATTGTATGTTCAAGTGCCAAGTTTTCTTTATTTGTTGATAACCATGTATTCATTTTAAGTATCGGAAAAATAGAAAACAAATTTAAAATAATTATTGAAAGTAAGAACAAATTGTATTTTTTATATTTTATAAAAAATAAAAAAATAGATAATAAAAGTAGAGATATAATTTTAATTATTAGAGCATTTTGCTTAAATATATCTAGCCAAGTCCAACCAAGGGAATTAATAGTTACATAAAAATCTCTAACTGGTAAAAATAAAGTTAAAATCATTGATATAAAAAAATATAAAAAATAGCTATTTTTATATATCTTAAGTTTATTTTTTGTCACTTCAAAAAGTCTAATTAATGAATATGCAATCATAATAATGATACTAGCATCAGCATACCTAAAATATGTAGAATATTTTATTTCATTTCTGAAAAATCCTAAATAATCGTGTAAGTATGAAGGTATAAAAAACAGCAAAGAAGATGTTAAAACAAAAATTAATTCACCTTTTATCTTTTTGCTTTTAACAAATTCGACAAAATCATTAATTATAAATAAAAAAGGTAAAAAGAAGGTTGAAAAAAATAAGTAAATAATGTGATTCCCAATGACTTTTAATGAAATAAAAAAATTATTTTTACCAAGAAAAAAATCTTTTATTACTCCAACATAAGCTTTAAACAAAGAATCATAATCACCAGAAATCTCCTGAATGGTGCTAGGGGTAAATAAATTTTCTACTTTTTTAAAAATTAAATATGGAATGATTGAAAAAAATAGAAATAATACAGAATCTAAAAATATTTTTTTTGTATTCTTAGATTTTATAAAACTTGGCAACATTGATAGTAGGAAAACAGGAATTAGTATAATACCGATAGTTCTGGTTAAAATGGAACAAGATATTAAAAGAGCAATTGAAAAAAGTAATTTATAGTTAATTTTATTTTTACTTAATAAATAATTAGTTAAAGAAAATATTAAAAATACTAATGGTATGAATAGGTTTTCACTCATTGCTACAAAGTTGTAACCTAAAATAGTAGATAAACTTGCTATTCCAAAATATGAAAAGATTAAATAAACAAAACCATTTTTTTGTTTGGTGAAATCATAAGTTTTATTTAAAAAGTAAAAAGAAATTAATAAAATAAATTGAGAGGAAAAAAAATTTAATATTTGTATATTTCTATAAGTAGAAACTGGATCATTTCCAATAACGAGAGATAGTAGGTATGAATATAGGGGAGGATAACTATGTCCTATTGTTGTATCTGCTAAAACGTCTATTCCAAATTTTAAATTTCTGGCTTTACTTATGTAAATGTACTCGTCTCCAAAAATCCAAGGATTGCTGTTTAAATACATATTTTGTACTATTTACTTTTCTCCCTTATACCACTCTGCCACTCTCCTCACACCCTCCTCAAAACCAACACTAGGCACCCAACCAAGAATCTCCTTAGCCTTAGCATAACTAAGACTACTAGTCACCTGCTCACCAGGTCTAGGAGCACCATACTGCTTCTCAACACTCAAACCCAACTCCCTAGTCACCACCTCAAACACCTCATTAGTACTAACCTCAGTCTCAGTCCCAATATTAAGTTCACCCACAAACTCTGTGTTTAAAGCTAATAAATTGGCTTTAACCACATCCTCCACATACACATAATCCCTCGTATGAGAACCATCCCCATTAATCACAGGAACCTTACCCTGCATCAACATCTCAGCAAAAATAGCTACTACTCCAGACTCACCATGAGCATTCTGCCTAGGACCATAAACATTAGAATACCTCAGAGAAACAAAGGGAATACCATAAAGCTCGTAATAATAATTGAGATATAACTCCCCAGCCCTCTTACTAATACCATAAGGAGAAAGAGGCTGTTCCTTCATCGTCTCATCAAAAGGAGTCTGCTTATTACCATACATAGCCCCTCCAGTAGCAGCAAAGATCACTTTCCTAACCGTCTTAACCTCCTTAGCAGCCTCCATAATATTGAGAAGAGCAATAATATTGTTCTCCGCATCAAACTGAGGATTAACCACTGAATAACCAACTTGAATATGAGCAGCATGAAGATCTAAAACCTCAGGCTTCTCATCCATAATAATTCTTTGAATCGTCTCCTTATCAGTAATATCTGCTTTAACAAACTTAGCCTGAGCATTCACATATTGCTCCTTACCAGTAGAAAGATTATCAACCACCACAACCTCATGCCCAGCCTCAATAAAGGCATCAGTAATGTGAGAAGCAATAAAACCTGCTCCACCAGTAACTAAAATCTTCATATCAAACCCTTCTATTTACTAATAGCCTCCAGAGTAAAAGTAGCTAATTCCTCATTACCCTGTTTAGTATAAATAATATCTTTTTTAGTCAACTCTAAACTCTTTTTAATCAACTGCTCATAATCAATTATACAATTAGAACCCATTATATATAAATCAGAGGTATTAACACTCTCAATTTCTCTAAAAAAATCAGCAAAACAATCATCATCAGTTAATCTAATATTATCAATCTCCTTCAACCTCATACCCAACTCAAATCTATTACTCAACTCCCTATCATAAATATTGTTGAAAAAAGGATAGTAAAGAGGAATATCATTTCTACCAGAAACATAAATATGGTCATAACTATTTTTATGAGAATTCAAATATTCCACTAGATTCTTAGAAGCACCATTGCGATAAATCTCCTGATATTTATTTGCATGAACAAGATACTTATTCCAAAAAAACATTGCCTCTAAAAAAATAGAAACAAATAAAATAAAAGCAAGATAACTAAATTTACGATATCTAATCTTACTTAGAAATATAAAAAATAAACCACTCCAAATACTTAAAAACAACGGAAACAAACTAGCTCGATGAACATTGGGAGAATCTTCATAGGTCATAGCAGCTGGAACCAAAGAAACCAAAGTTAAATAAATTAAATAGACAACATTCGCCTTATTTTGCTTATTAACCAAAATACTTTCATAAAATTTGGATAATCTATCAGGAAATATTATTAATAAACCAACGAACAAAATAAAAATACCCAAATAAGAATAGTACCAAACTCCCTGGTCTGGAACAAAATACCTCTTTGGCAATCCACCCTCACTAAAAAGAAAGCTTGTAGAAAAATATGAAGTATATTGCTTAAGAAATTCCCTACCAAACATCACCGGCTTATTGAATAGCAATCTAGCTTTAAAAGCATTATCAAATCCCTCACCACTAATAAACTCGCTTTGATAAGGAAGAATCGGACTATTCTGGCTAATAATACTAGTTTGCTCGAAACGACCCTTACCAGCTGGCAATTGACTGATATATACAGTTACACCAAGTGATAATAAGGCAAAAACAATAAATAATATTTTTTTGGCTCTTTGCTGAGTTAAAAGAAAAAGCGGCACAACAGCCAGCGGCGTAATAATTCTAAATGAAGGATAAAGCAAATAAGTAAAAAGCAATAAAAACAACGAAATCATAGTTGTAATTGAAATCTTTTTAACTTGATCCTTAATTAATAGATATATAGCCAACAAAAATATAAAACTCGCAGTTACCCCCTCAGCCGTTGCCCTAGAAAGAACAATATGCCAAGGCATAATTGCTATAGTTAGACTGCTAAAAAGAGCAATTTTATTATCATTAAATAAATATTTAGTTAAAAAATAAATTAATAAAATTGTCAAACCACCAAAGAGAGCAATAGGAAATCTAATTGCAAACTCAGTATTACCAAAAATAATTGCCGATAAACCAGATAAATACATCGGCATAATATTTGGGTAATCACCAAAATTATTAAAATAAAAAATTGGCCATTTATTACCATACAAATCAACACCATTAAGAATAGTAAATTTTCCGACATAACCATTCATAATCTCATCCAAATGAGTAGCTATGGGCATATTTCCCAGATTGTAAAACCTCAAGAATACTCCCAAAACAAAAACAAAAAATAAATATTTATTTTTTAAGAACCAAGAAATAACGGTATTTTTAAATAATTGCATAATCTCGAGTTAAACCTAATTTTTAATTATATTCAACTCCCACTCTCTTGTCAGTAGAAGAACAGCCAAATATTGTAAATAACAATATATTATGAGATAATATAGTCTGGTGGTTTGCTTGTTTCTAACGAAAAAGCATCGTTTTCAACCAAACAAACCAGCTCTTTAACAGGAGTGCTTCATATTTGGCTGTCGCATAAAACAGATAACGTCTTTTTTATGCGGCACCCAGATTGGAGACTTTACTAATGCTTGAAACACTATTCGGCTTTGCAATCAACGCCTCCCCAGAAGACTGGTTCGTCTATCTAACCCTCGCCACAGCGATCTACGGACCGCTCTTATTCTACCTAGGCTTAACCCATCACATGGAATTAAGCCCTAGCGCAGATCATGGCGCAGGCTGCGTTGACCACCGCGAAAAGACTAAATATCGTATCGCCGGTGGCGTAGGCACCTATACCTTTGGGATCATCCCTTGGTTAGCCTACGTCTATCTCTTCCCAAGCTGGGACTGGCTGATTTATCTAGCCGGCGCCCAATTTGTTATGTCCGTTGTCGACGTCCTGGCCCTCTGGGCTCAGTTCATCTTCAACTTCGGCCCAGAGTTTGTACTTCTCCGCAGCCATGGCCTACGCCATCCCGGCTGTGGACGTACTAGCGCCTGGGATCCTATCGGCGGAGCCATGTACTTGGCCCAAATCATCTTCAAGGTTAACCTGGGCATTCCGCGCGGTCTATGGCAGTTCTTTGTCTATGACCTCCCCGGCTGGCCCATCGCCTTGATCGTCAACTTACCAGCTCTTCTAACTGGCAAGTTTGTCTTTCCCTTACCGTTTTAATACCTAGGGTGCCGCAAAAAGATAAACAGGGGTTCGAGCAACAAGCCTTCAAAAGCACTCCTGTTTATTCTTTTATCCTAAGCCACCCAATAACCCTGAATAAAGAGAATTGTATTAACCACAGCAAATAGACCACTGATAAAAAAATAGTATGGCCTAATCTTTGGATATTTACTCAGCCACTCCCCAATTAAAATGAAAACAGGAAAACAAACCAACACATACCTAGGCATACTAGAAAATGTACCAGTAAGAGTAGGCAGCAAATAAACTAAAACAGAAAAAACTAAATATGAAAACCTAATCTTTTTCCAGCAAAACACCAACAACCCCAAAAACAACATACTAACAGCAAACTCCTGTAGATAAGCATAAAACTTTAGGTCAAAAGGCACTGTTGTTAGGATCTTAAAATATCGCCAAACCACCTGTGGCAACAACACAATACTGCTTTCTCTACCTGCCCCGAACAGACTCTGAACATGAAAAAAATATAAGGGATCATTAAAATTTTTCCACAAATAGAACATATAGATAAATAGCCCTAGAAAACTAAGGGAAACCGCCAAGATCTTAAGCTGAAAAATCTTAATAAAAGAAACAATATTTTCAACTGTCACCTCAGTCTTACTTTGTTGTAACCAAAGCTCAATTAAAAGAGCTGGCCAAATAGCAACTCCCACAATCCTAGTGGCACTGGCAAAAGCCCCAAACAAACCAGCTACCCACCAATATCTTTTTCTAGCAGCTAATAAGCTAGCAAAGATAAAAAAGAGAAAAATTCCTTCCCCATAAATCGCTCCAAAGAAAAAACTGGTTGGAAAGAAAAGCAAAGCAACAACAGACCAATATGAAACATTGCTTTTCTTATCAATATTTATCAAAGACATAAAAAGAATCAAAAGAAAATAAAGAATTATCACTTGAAACACTAGAATCATCACAAAACTTAACAGTTTATAAACAAAGAAATGCTGAATAAAACTAATGAGCAAAGGAAAAACTGGGAAAAACGCCTGAATAAAAGCAGTCCCAAAATATCCTTTAGAAGCTATAGTCAAATAATGCACTCCATCAAAGCCTCCCCAGGCAGAAACCCAACGGGGCAAACCCATTGAATTGAGAATTTCTTTAGCATAAGGAAAGCTTGGACTATAAGACAAGATAAAGGTCGCCAGCCAACCAACAAAAAACAAACTCAACCGCCAAATAATTACAGCAGATAATATTTTTCTATAAGGCAGCTTCGGCACATCTCTTTCTCCATTGATAGAGCTCATGGACAATATACCAACTAGCAATCATCGTACTAAAAATGCTCAAGCCATTACCAACTCTTCTAGCCCAAGTCTTTTGAGTAAAAATAGTTTTAACCTGATAAGTACCAGGCTCAAGCCAATAACCAATTCTACCCTGTGTCTCTTTCATCTGCGCATAAGAAACTAACTTATCATTCACCTCAGTCTGCCAACCCAAAAAATACATAGTTGGTTCTACAACCAGTGATTTATTATTAACAACAACAGAATATTTTTTTTCTGTACCAGACCATTTACTCACCAACACACTCGCATCTCCGTCCAGAACCACTGGAGCAGGAGACCAATCTGCAAAATTAGAATATGTAAAATTCTTTGGAAGATTCTCATTTGCCGTACTAGTACTTTGAGAAAAAAGATCATACTCAACCTTTTCTTTATGCAAATAATCAGCTGGTTGAAGCTGTAATAAACTATGAAACTGAACACCCAAAACAAGAATAAAAACATATTTCCAGAACCTACTATAATCCATCACGATAGCAAGCAAAGGCAAAACCAAAACAACGAAAAACAAACTCAAACGCCAAGGAAACTGAATAAAAGAAACCAAAGGAACAACCTTCCAAATAAAAACAGAATACTCAGTTTGCAAAAACAACAAAAACAAACCAATCACCACCAAACCAACAGACAATGGATAATCTTTTTTAATCTGCTTATTCTTAATCAGCAACAAAACAAAAATTACTAAACCCAACAACCCACTCAACCCCACAGCCAAACTCATCGTATCCACTGGAGCCGCAAAAGAATAACCAAACTGCAACGGAGAAACTATTAACTGCATCAACCTCACAAAATGATTACTATACTGAGAAGACAAACTCGCCTGATCCAAAATCACCTCATTCTTCTCAGCCAAAGCCGGCAACCAAAACCACAGCGTCATACCAAAAGCCAACAAACTCCTAACCAACCATAACCTCCAAGACCTCTTATCCTTACCAAATATCACCAAACAATAAACAAACCAAATAACTCCGCCAAAAAGCACTGAAATATTATGTGCCAAAAGAAAAGCCACTAAAATAGTAGTACTAACCAACCACGACAACTGCCTTTTTGCTTTAACAGCTTCTCTAATCTCGTGAACCAACCATAGCAACCAAGGAAAAATACCCAGCATCATCATCTCGCCAACACTACCCCTCACATAAATCAAATTGATAGTAAAAGGAGCTAATAAAAGGCTCACCCCTGCCAACAACCTAGTTTGAACTGACCCAATCTTTAATGATCCCAACCAATAGAATATACCAGTCACCCCAGAAACCAACGAAAAAACCATCAACAACTTAAAAGTTATTTCATAAGAAAAACCAACCAAACTAAAAGGCAAAGACAAAATATTAGCTAGTGGATAATTATAGTTAAAAACAGGATAACCATAGTGATTATTTAAATTAGGAGCAAATCTAGGCGGAAACTGACCTTCTTTAAGAGCAATCTTATAATTAGCAAAACGAGCCAAATGATTTTCACCATCATGAGTATAGGGAACTCCAAGATGAAAATATGGTTTAACCAAAGCTAAAAAAGGCAAACCAACAACCAACAAAATAGTTAATAAAAACTTCTTATGCCCAATAATATTTTTGCCAAACCCACAGTTAAACATTTAGTTATTTCTCTAACATTAATTGATAGATTTTCTTTGTCTCTCTTGCTGTCTTATCCCAAGTAAACTGCTTTTCCCACTTACTTGCCCTACTAATCATTTCTTCTCTCTTATTATCTGACAAATTCAAAACCCCCTCAATCCCTTCAGCAAAATCCTCAGCCTCAGTCCCACTAAAAATAGCTACTTCACCACCAATCTCCTTCATTGAAGAATTCTTAGCTACAATCACTGGAGTCTTACAACGCATCGCCTCCAAAATCGGCAAACCAAAACCCTCATATAACGAAGGTTGAACATAAACCAAAGCACCAGAATAAATACCAGCCAAAGTTTCATAATCATCAGACAAAACATCAGACACAAACTTAACTCTATCAGCCACATCACTCAATGCCACCTGAGCAGCAAGCTCTTTCCACTCAGGAATATCTTGTTCAACAAAATTCTTACCCACACACACCAAATTAACATGACGAGGTAGATACTTGAGTGCCTTAATCAATTGCGGCACATTTTTATTATAATTAATATCTCCAACATACAAAACATAAGTCTTTGGCAAACCCAATTTTTTACGCAAAACATCAGCCTGAGAATCATTTATTGGCTGCAAATAAGGATTGGCTGCTAGATAAACTACGTGAACCTTTTCTGCTGGTACACCCAAATGAAAAACAATATCCTTCTTCGAAGCATGAGAATCAGTAATTATTGCATCAATAGTTTTTAAGGCTAACTTTTGTCTAAGAAAAACAATCTTGCCTTTTTTACCTGGCTGATAACGCTCTGGAAATAAAAGAGGTATCACATCATGAATAGTCACCACCGTTTTCCCCTTTCGACGAAAGGGGAGTGTGGGAAAAAATAAATCAAAAAAAGGATAATGAACAATATCCACTTTGCTTGGATCTTCTAACCCAGACCTAAAAATCTCAAAATCATTCTTATTCTCCAATTTTTCCAAAGCCTGCAATAGAAATCTGGTATACATCCCTACTCCACGCACTGCGTGACCAGAAGATAGGGGTTGAACATCCATTAAAACTTTCATAATTTTTGCTGAAGCTCCCACAGTTTCAAATAGGCAATACTAAAATGCAAACCACTCATCAAAGCAAAAACAAACCCTGGATAACCATCTACATAACCACGATGTCTTAGATATAACTTCAAAAAAGTAAGTAAAGGCAACCAAATCATATAATAGCCAATTCCCCACCACTGAGCCCTTTTACCCTCATCAGCCCATTGCTGAGCCTTAAAAGAAGTATAAGTATTGAACTTACGCATGTAATCTGTAAATGAAGGATTGGAGTAATGCAAAAGATGACCTTTGGCCCAACCAACTTCTCCATCAACCTGCATCTGCTCATGCACATCTTTTTGTGGCAAGCGAGCTTTATTGGCTAAATACAATCTAATAACTGGATCTGGATATTGCCCACCTTTAGTCAACCATCTGCCTAGGAACAAATTTTTTCTAGGCACCCACCACGCCACTTCAGAAAGCTTAGTTAGATCAGAAAACTTTGCCAAACTTCTAATAAACTTCTTTAAATCATGGTCAACAACTTCATCTGCATCCAATTGAAGAATAATCTCTCCAGTTGCCTTATCCATCGCCATTTGTTTATTGATATGAAAATTTGGTTTATTAGTAGTTTTAATAACTTTTGCCTTGTATTCTTGAGCAATTTCCCTAGTTCTATCAGTAGAACTACCATCAACCACAATGATCTCATCAGCCAAATCAACGACTGAATCCAAACACATATTTAGATTTTTTTCCTCATTATAAGTAGCCAAAACCACTGATATTTTTTTCATAAAGTTAATCCAAGAATCTGCCAACCCTTCCCATTTGCAGCCTGCATCAATAATACTTCCTCATCAGCAGCCTTATCATTTGGATTGGCAATGAAATGGAACCGACCAACCCTTTCTCCATAACTAAAACCAATCTTATCTGGCAACTGACGCACATTATTATCAAGGTATTCATTGGCTGGAACTTTTAAGTACCAGGCCAATAAAATATATTCATAACCAGTTGGATCAACGATTGCTACTTTTGTCTCCTGACTTCTCTCATCAATAAACTGAATCATAGAATCAAAACCAGGATTAAACATACCTTGATTATTAGGATATTTTACAAACAACTGATAGTTGTAGAAAAAACTTTCAATAAAAATCACCGAAGCAATTAAGATCCAGAAAAACTCTTTGGTTGGCCAAAAAGCCTGTTTATAAAGAAACTCCAAAGCTCTAACAGCCCAATAGACCCAGAAAATAATAAATAATAAACTTCTAGTAGCATGAGGAGAATCAACTGTGATCACCGATGGAATTAAGCTACTAAAAAATAAAAATAAAGTAGCTAAATTAAAACGAATCTCATCGCTAAGCTTATTAAATTTAAGAATCTTTTTTACTCCAACCGCCCAAACCTGCTTAAAAGTAAAACCAAGACCAACCCAACCAAGAATATAAATTAAAATATTCAAATGACCCCAATGTGGCAAATTATGCCAAGGATGAGTTCCACCGCTAGTAACCAAAAACTTAAAAGAAAATGACTGCCAAATATTTTCCCAAATCAAACCCAACCAATAAACATATTTACTACCAAAAAACCATAACCAAGCTGGGCTTAATTGCTCACGATAAGCAATCCAATTACTCCAAACAGTTTCATCGGTAAAAATAGTAATACCACTTTTTTGAGCTGTTAAAGACAAAAATACTTTGGCACCAAAAATAAATAAACCCAATAAACTAATTACCACTAACCAAACATTATTTTTCTTTTTTTGAGTATTTCTAGGAAAAACCAACCAACTGTAGACCGCCAAAAACGGCAGTAAAAGCCAAGGAGTATTGTAAGTAAAGATATTAAAAAAAGTAATTATTAGTAAAGAAACAAATTTCTTCTTATTCCATTTATTACTTAAATTTGTAATCAACCAAAGACTAATAACCAAAAGTGTTAACCCCAAATTAGCTTCAAAAGCCATGCGAGAATAAAAGATTGAAACAGGTAACAAACTCACCAACCAAGCCGCTAAAACTGAAAAATTATGACTAATCCTTAGTTCTTTCAACCAAAGATAAAAAACATAGATCAAAACTGTACCAGCAATTACTGATGGCAAACGAACAGCAAAATCATTAAGACCAAAAACAGAAAAAACAGGAATCAAACTCCAAACATATCCTGGTAATTTATAGTCTCCAAAAGATTCTAAAGCCAATGGCCAACTTCTACCCCACTCATCCATACCAGTTTCTTTAAGCAAATAGGCATTATAAGCAAGAGCTGCTTCGTCTCGATTGAGAATTACTGGTAAATTTTCTACTTTATAAATACGAATAACAAAACCAACTACAATAGCAGCAATTAACAAACCATAAAATTTAATAAAACTAACTAATTTATTCTCTTGCTTAATTTTAGTTATTTTTTTCTTCATAATCACTTTTCAAAATAAACCACAGCAAACGGAGTTGAACTATCTTCTATTGTTATTATTTTGTACCAAGTTGGTTTAATAGGAAAAAGTTTTAAATGAGCATCAACCTCATTTTTAGTTCCAGCAACGATAGTCTTTGGTTCCATAGTCAAACCTTTATCCCAATCAAATGGCTTAATCACAATATTACCACCTAGTTTATCAGGAACATAGTTCTCATATTTTAATTGAGCAAACTCATTAACTGGCATTTCATAACCCATCAACCAAAGATGAAAACGTCCATCAAAAGACTCTATCCAAATAGTATCCTTACCATCTTTTTCTTGCCACAAAACATGAGCTAGTTCTTTATAACCAGCTTGCCAGCTAGTGGCAGAAGTCTTGGGATAAACTTTAAATAGATATTCATTAAAATCAAAAACTACCAAGAAACTCAAAAAAATAATACCCAAAAACAAAACTGGACAAATTTTCTTAAGAAAAATAAATTTACAAGATTTTAGTTTTTCAGCATCCAAAAGAAGACGATAACTTCCCCAGCCAATTACTAAAGTCAAAGGCATTAGAGCATTTAAAGAACGCAAAGCATGTGGAGTACTTTCTGGCACTGAAGCTGGTAATAAAGCAACCAACCACCAAACTAAAAACAGTAAGCCCTGCTTCCAATGCTTGGGAAATAACCTATACCAACCATAGAAAAATCCAGGTAGAAAAATCCATAAAAACAAACCATGATTACCAGTACCATGACGTAAGTTAGAGTCTCCAGTAAAAAACAAAAAGTCCAAAGACATATTGTCAGCATAGTTCTTAACTAATTCTCTGGCCAATAAAAGCTTGGGATGATAAATAATTTTGTCTAAATATGTATTCCCAGCTTGCAACTTATATTCGTTACTCACGACTGGCCAATCAGCCATATTTAAAACAGAAGTAGTACTCAACCGAAACTGAGTACTAACCTCATACAAAGGAGATTCGTACATAGGCTGCAAACTCCAAAAATATGTTATTAGCGGGAGAACTATTAGCAGTAAGGCTTGACGCCACCAATTCTTTTTATATTGCCAAACAAAAAGAATGGTAGTTAAAACAAAAACTACTGGCCAAACATACCGAACTGAAAAATAGGTATATGTTGCAATGCTGCCCAGTACTGCTGCCATTAAACCCCAACCCCAATATTTCTTTTGTTTTAAAGCAAACCAAATACTCAGAGTAACTAGAAATTGAGCCAAGTGACCCTCAAAAGCAGTTCTAGAAAACAGCACTGACCAGGGAGCTATAGCTATTATTCCAGCACTCAAAACAGGTAAAAATAAATGTTGATGAAAAAAAGAATGATCTTTTTCTTTTTTAAAACTCATTGGGAAAAACTCATGAGCCAAAACAAAAGCCATTAAAACAGTTCCTAGCCCAGCAAGAGCTGATGGCAAACGAACAGCCCATTCATTAGCTCCAAATAATTTGACACTCAAGCTTGCCAACCAAATATAGACTGGCAATTTATAATCACCATATGACGGAAAAATAGTTTGCCACATAGAATTGCCATGCATATCCAAACCAGTCTCAGCAACTGATCGAGCATCAACCAAAATAGCAATTTCATCCCAATATAATGAAACAGGAACTTTGCCCAACTGAAAAAAACGGAAATAAATAGCAAGGCTAACCAATAAAACACTCAAGAAAATTAGCCATTTTTTCATATGCACATGGTAGCAGAAAAACCCTTACATTTCCTCTGGTGTTTGAATACCAAGGAGTGACAATCCATACTCTAAAGTTTTGACAGTAGCTTGAGTTAAAACACAACGTCTTTCTCTGGCATCTGAGTTCTCCGCGGTAACAATTTTATGAGTGTTATAAAGCACATTAAATCGTTGAGCGAGTTCAAATAAATAGCTAGCTAAATGATGAGGAGCAAACTCACTAGCTGCCAATTGCACAGTTTCTACAAATCTATCTAAGTGTCTGGCCAAATTCAATTCTTCTGTATTCATCTTCCAAGCATCATCGCCATAACCAGGAGAAAATTCTTCTAGAGCAGCTTTACGCAAAATACTCTTAGCCCTAACTGTGGCGTACTGCACATAAGGCCCAGAATTTCCTTTCATACTAAGAAGTTCATCCCAATCAAAAACAATATCTCTATTTGTTTCACTGCGCAAATCATTCCATTTTAAAGCTCCAATAGCGATGGTTTGAGTAATGTGTTTTTTATCTGGAGATAAAGCTTCAGCACGTTCCTTGGCTTCACTAATAACATCAGCCAACCAAATAACATTACCTTTTCTGGTAGACATTTTTTTATCTTTAAAACGATAAAGACCATGCTTAACATGGACTCTTTGACCAGGCTTATACCAACCCAATATCTCTTCAACTTTATATAATTGTTGAAAATACAAGCTTTGTTCAGCACCAACTTCATTAACAATTAGATCTGGATTGTCATATTTCTTAAGACGGAAATAGTCTGTTGCAAAGTCTCTCGTAGCGTATAAAGTAGCCCCATCTTTTTTCATTACCATTAATGGTGGTAGTTCTTCATTATTAAAAAATATTAATTTTGCCCCATCTTCACCTTCAGCATAATGAGCGCCATTCTCTACGGCTTTTTCTGGAGCAAGTTTTGTTTCCAACAAATCAACAGCTTCACTCATCTTGTCTTCAAAATATGATTCTCCAAAACCACGACCATTGTTTTCTGTAAAAGAAATACCTAGCTCGCCATAAATACTCTGAAATTCCTTCCATGAAAGATCGATGCACCACTGCCATAATTGATGAGCTTCATCATCACCTTCTTCAAGCTTTTTAAACCAAGCTCTTCCATCGTCTTCAATATTTGGATTTTTCTCAGCTTCTTCATGAAATTTTACATATAAAGTAACTAATTCTTTGATTGGCTGCTTAGATTTATCAATATCTTCTTGGTTGCCCCAAGTTTTAATTGCATAAATTAATTTACCGAATTGAGTTCCCCAATCGCCAAGATGATTATCTCGATAAACTTGCCAGCCAAGAGCTTCATAGAGATTGGCTACAGCATCACCAATAATAGTTGAGCGTAAATGACCAATGGTGAATGGCTTGGCAATGTTTGGAGAAGAATATTCTACAATTACTTTTCTGTTTTTATTTTCTTTAGCCTTTTTGGCAAAATATTCCTGAGGAGCTTTTTCACTCATCTTCACAATTTCAGTACGGAAATATTCTCTAGCCAAAGAAAAGTTGATAAATCCAGGTCCAGCAATAGAAACTTGCCAGATTTCCGGGATATCTTTTAATAAGGGTTTTAATTTTTCAACGATAATTTCAGCTAATTTTCTAGGGTTATTTATATCTGGTAGTTGCTTAGCATACTGCAGAGCTGCATTAGTACTCCAGTCACCGTGATTTTCGTCAGCAGGATGCTCAAAATTGAGTTGTGGATTAGCAATACCAAGCTCTTTGAGAATTAAAGTTATTTGTTTATTGAGTAAATCCACCACCATATAAAAATGATTATACCTGGTGCTTTAATCTTGAGAAAGGGTTAAGAAAAAAAGGTTTAAGACGAGAAAGTCTTTTCATGTCCGAAGTTAATATCCATGAGAGGGCGGGTAATTTCTACCCGCCCTCCTGTTTTATTACTTCGTTGTCCAGGCTTCCAGCGGAGGCAGGAAACCATAAGGAGCATACATCATGTCGCCGAACCAGATTCGCTTGGCATTTGAGGCGCCGCCCAGCTCTGATTGAAGCAAGCACATCCCGATCGGCTTACCATTACCATCTTGATAGCTATACAGCTTTTCCAAGAAGGCATTGGCAAGAGCGATGGTGAAAGCTTGTTTTTCAGTGCGAGTGGTACCTTTCAGCCCAGTGAAGATATGGCCTGAGCCAGTCATCACCGCCTTCGGACACATGGAGTCGAAGTTAATCGTTTCTCCAGGCATCACAAAGTTTTGAAAAACGAATCCCTCACTTGGGTCAATGCCAGGGTAAACCTGGTCAGTTTCAGACCCTTCGGCGCACTTCACGAAAAAGTAGCCGAATTGATTGTATTTCAGAGTGATTGATTCTGCAGGAACGCCATCCTTGCGTGCTTTATCAACGATACCTTTGACTGAGACCCATTCCTGAGTCCAATCAATTTTCTCGTTAACTGCAATGGAAGTCCACGATGACATCGGGGTTTTTCCATACTGCCAATTTTCCGGCAGTCCACGCATCATGCCCTCTGGCAAGTCGCCATCAATTTCAAGCCCAGACCAGTAGATTTCACTCCCTGGAAAAAGCTCTTCGGCAACTGCCTTGGCATCCTCAATTGATGATGTAATGGGCAAATGGAGCATACTCATTCGTTGCATATGGCTTACGCCAGGGATGATCAACGAATAATATGGCGGATTGATAACCGTATAACCATGGTGGTTATAGATGGTTACATCGCCATACTGCTGGAGACTGTTGAAGTAACTGAATGAATATACTTGTGGTGTTGTGGTCAGCGTTGCAGACTTAGTCGGCACCAACGTTGAAGTTGGAGCAAACTTAGTTGCAAGCGGTTGATCCGTAGTAGGCAGAGGCGCATTTGTAGGCGTTACTGACTCCACGGTAGCGGTAGAGGCTGGAGTTGCCAAAGGATTGCTCAGCGAACAAGCCGGCAAAACCATAAGGACAACCAACAGCCCAAAGGACAGAAATTTGTTAAAACGTAACACGGTATTTCCTTTTATTGTGACATGAGCAAATCTTGCCCATGATAGACACCATTTCAGTGGTATCTATCTTGACAAGATTTACACTTTCTCGTCTTGTTAAAGGACTCTCGCTATTTCAAGTTTCAGACGCAAAAATGGGGTCTTCACTTGATGAAAGCGAATCCCCCATTCTACAATAAGTCCTATAATATGTCAATCTTACGAGCGATGATTTCGCTCTAATACAGCATTGGCTGCAGCAGACAAACCCTCAGCTGGATTTTCCTCAGTCAACAAAATATGGTCAAGATGCTCAACAATTTCAGCCATCATGCCAGCAACAATAGATTGAAGTAATTTGAAAGCTTCTTTGGTACTTTCGTCTTCCTTTACAGCTTTTAGCTCATTTCGATAAAGAAAATTATTCAAATAAACAATCATCATTGGATCTAGTTCTTCAGCCTTGTCCACCATAGACATCATCGACTCGGCTTGAGGCTCAAGTCCTTTTTCTCGCATCGCTTTAGCAATAGCTTCAGCCACACTTCTTAACCCTTGTTCTTCAGAAGGCATAAACCCTCCCTTTCTTTGGCAGGTTAACACTAGCAAATAGTATACACCCAATTTCAAACGTCTTATAATATTATGATATAATACTAGTTCTATCTTTTTAGTTTCAATCCGCTTAGTCAGCTGTCCCATCGCGGGGCAAGCTGGAAGGAGAGTAAAAATGGTAATAACTAGAGAGATGGTTGCTGAACAACTTGGTATCAATGTCAAGAAACTCAAAGCCTTGATTTTTTACCCTGGTCTTTTTGACACTCGCTTTAACAGCATTTTCATTGTCTGCGACAGCGAGCTTGGCGCAATAATCCGAAAAAATGTAGAGGAAAGAAAACTCTCTGCCTTCAGATGGATTAATATCAGGATCTATACCTGGGAAGAACTTCAAGCTCTTCCTTGGAAAAATGATTTTGAATATGCGATCAACGAACTGACTCTGGGCAAGGAACTTGGTAAAGTTTTGGCTTATTGGGCAATCCCACGCGGGTTACTCAATACAAGAAAACCAGGTCTCAAAGTTTAGGCAACCACAACTAGAGCGAGGCAACCCCTCGCTCTTTTTTTATCTTTTTAAAGAATCTCTTTGCATTTCCTCTGCCAGTAAAATCACTTCAAAAAATAAATTAGGATCAATTTCCATGAGAATATTTTTAACATCTTCGACTTCTAGAAAATTTAAAAACTCATCCAATGCCTCAACACTACCTTTTTCCGTGATCCACCACAAATATTGCAAGATATTTGCCTTCATCTGCTCATCTTGTAAGCTTTCAACTAAAGCATTGGTTTTGGTTTCAAGTAAAATCATTTTTTTAATTCCTCTACTAACATTTCCAATCTCACATTTAAAGTCCAAGCGTCTCTCATTAAATTAAAAAGAAACATTAAAGCTTCAGCTGGCTCACCTTGTTCATCTTCGATTTCATTAAACATTTTGTTTTGTAGCAATAAATACAACATATGAGAAACAGTATTCATGTTTTCAGTAGCAACTTTTCTAATCCATTCAGTGATATTAGCAGCTTCATTTTCCATGCCACGCTTCTTTAGTTCATCTAAAAAAGGCTTTGATCTTTCTTCAATTTCTCTTGCTAATAACTGTTTTTTTTCTGCCATTTATTTACTCCAAAATAATATAACTAGGTCATATTATATCTCATACAAAAAAATAACGAAAAGTTACTGATTAATGCCAATTTGCCAGATTTGATTATCAAAAAAAATAATGTTTATCAAATTGTCTTTATGCTCGATCATTTGCCACTGTGTAGGAGAGGCTACAACAATCGCTGGAGTTTGAATTACTTCTGCAACCGAATTAACAAAATGAAGATTTAAAAACTCCAAATACTCTCCCTGGTCTTTCTTAACAATAAAATTCTCTTGTTGAACAACAGTTGGATCTATCTTGTTATAAAACCAGTAGTACATCGCCGGCCTACCTTGTTCTCTAGTTATATAGATCGGTAACTGCGGGTTTTGTTGTTTAAATAAATTAAGTTCAGCGATCATTTGTTCATAACCACCCTGCCATTCTTGAGAAAATCTAGCTGGATAAACAAGTAATAAATGGCGATAAAAAGCTATGAAACTAGTTAGATATACCAAGAAAATGATAGAGGTAAAAATATAAGGACGTAAGTTTTTAAGTTGTTTTATTAAACAAGGCAGTTCATTTAACCATTCCAAAGTTTGCCAAAGACCGATAGTACTTAAAATTATAAAAAGCGGAGCTGTGGGCAAAATTCTCAGAGCATGAGGTACTGGATTTGATATTGCAGCAGGAATGATACCAATTACTAACCATAACCACATAAAACTTCTTTTATCTTTACTAAAGTTTTTAATGATAAACCAAGTACCAACCAAAATAGAAATAATTTCAAAAGGATAAAACAAACCAAAATATTGAGACGAATGTCTAGCAATAGCATCTCCAGACCCAAACAAGAAATCAATTCTAAAATGAACTAAAAACTGTTCAACAATAGTTCTTAGATAGAAAAAATAACGATGATAAACTAACTTTGCCCACCAAGTATTTTCGTGTAACCCAATAAAATAATTACTTTGTTCGATAATGGTAATATTAGAAAAAATTGTTGTTTCAGCCATTCTTTGACTTAAAACTGGAGACCCCCAAGATTTAATTAGAGGCGTTAAAAGCATTAGCCCAATAACAAATAAAATACTTGTTTTTAGAAAAATTTTACTATGCTCAGTTTTTAGGGTGGATAAAAAATATCTAGCACCCAAAAATAAACCTAAAACAGGAGCAATTACTCTGGCGGCATGATAAGCATACATTGATAAAATCATTGAAATTAAAGCCAAAAGGATAAGTATAAAAGAAGTGTTTTTTTCTTTTAAATTTTTAACACTGGCCCAACCAGTGCAAATTCCAAAGAGAATTAAAAAAGTAGCCAAATTCACTTCCCAACCAGCCCGAGAAAATTGAATTAACCATGGAGATATTGCAGCCAAAAACATTCCACTCAAACTTATTAAAAACCTTTTTTTCTCGTTAACATTGTTTAGCCACTGATAAATTAACCAACCAATTAAAAACACTATCCCAGTCCCTGCCAATACAGATGGTAGGCGTACTGCAAAAACAGTTAAATCAAACAATGCTATAGCAGGTAACAAAGCATAAAAATAACCGCTTGGCTTCCAATCACCAAAAGATTCAAAAGCTACAATCGGCCATGAATTGCCATGATGATCCTCGCCTGTCTTCAAAATTGAATAGGCATCATAACCCAAAGCAACTTCTTCCCAATATGGAGCTGGTGGTGATTTTTCAAGTTGAAAAACTCTAATTGCAAAAGCAAAGAAAGTAATGATGCCGATCAAAAAAATAAATAAAGTTTTTTTCATTTAGTCAGATTTAAATATATACGAAATCTCTCTGAACCATCACTACCATAAATTATTTTGTCAGCTTTATCATTTTTACCAAGTAAATCATCTTTATTACTAGCTACTACAATGGTGTTTTCTCGCTCTAAGTCTCCGATGGTAACTTCATCTTTGAATTCATAACGAATTAGCGAACCACCTTGGTACCAAATGGGATTGGTTTTTCTTGCAAATAATGCATAAATATATGGTTGGCCATAATCACTACTAAAGACAATCTTATCAACTTGATTATTACCATTCTGGCCTTTTTCAAATGGAATTAAGTAAGTAAAAGCCTCCAAATATCCATCTTGAAATGCAGTAGCACTTTCTCTAGCAAAAATAGTGTAATAGTCATGCAAATAAGCTATAGCCAATAAACTATGGAATAATAAAAAACTCCCCAAAATAGATCTCTGAATAATAGGATTAGTAAAACAAGCTAGTTCTCTTAAACCAACAACAGCCAATAATAAAAACCCAGGCAAAGCTAATAAAGCACGGTTGCTGTGAGGCACTTCTGTACCAAGTATCGCTGGTAATAAACCAGTAACAATTAGAACCGTGCTTAATGAAAAAAGTGGAGATTTTTTATGTTTAATTAAAAACTTAAAAATTGCCACCAAACCCAAAATACCAGTTGTTATTAATAAGACTCCCCAATGCCCATCACCGTGTCTTAGAGTAGTAGTTTCTCCAAAAAATAAAAACTTAGGACTTAAGTGAGTTATGGTTTGAAAAATAATGGTTTTGCACAAAACAAAAATATTCAAGCCTTGAGAAAAAACTAGTGTTCCAGCTCTTTGTAAGCCCATGCCAAAAATAGAATCATAAATAAAAGGAGTCAATAATCCTCCAGCTATCAAACCAGCCATAATAATTTGTTTTAAATTAGATAATATTTTTTTTCTTTTTTGCCAAACTAAAATTAAAATTAGAAGAGGAATAGTTATTTTGGCACTATGGTAAGTGTAGATCGCTAAAATAAAACTAATACCACTCAGAACCAGCCAAAGTTTTTGATTGTTCCAATAGCGTTGCCAAAAATATAGGCCCCAAATTAAAAACATTAGAGCCATTCCAGATTCAAATCCAGCTCTGGAAAAATGCAAATGCCATGGAGAAAAGGTTAAAAATCCACCAGCTACGATAGCCCAAAAACGGGCAGTTTCTTCTTCTATGTGTTCTTCATCAATTAAAAATTGTTTAACAAATAATATTAGGCCTAGAACAGATAATACCCCAGATACAGCGAAAGGAAATCTGACAGCCCATAAGTTCATGCCAAATAAAAAAGTAAATAGGCCATTTAAATAAATAGCAAATGGTGCTTTATAGTCTCCAAAAGACCAAAAAGAGATAGGTAATCTTTTTAACCATTCGTCTCTACGAGTAGTAAAAATAGCGTAACCATTATAACCAATAGCTGCCTCATCCCAGGTCATGCCGTGAGGAATATTGCCTAGTTCATAAAAACGCAATGAAGTGGCAATTAATAAAATCAATAAAGTTAACAGTAGAAAACTCTTCGCACTCAATGAACATTTAAAAGTTTCAAATTTATTCATTTATTTAAAACCAAAATCCAATATGGTTTCCATAGGATGTGAGCAATTTTTTGCCAAAAATTTGCATTTTTCCAAACAAATTTATTAGCATTATGCCAGCTCATTTGATCCATTTTTCTTTTACCAAAAACTGAAGCATTAGTAGTTTCATGATTATGATCAACGATTGCTTTTTCTTCAAATAAAACTTTCCAGCCTCGTTTTCTAGCCTGGAAAGAAAGATCAATATCCTCCCAATAAGCTGGATAAAATAAATGATCAAAGCCACCAATTTCTAGCCATTTTTTCTTATCAAACAAACCACTACCACCACTTACCCAGGCAGTTGATCCGCTCTTCAAATCATCACCAGCAGAATGAATAAACATACCTCTTTCAAACCAAATTTTATTCTTACCTTTTTTCTCGCCATGCTCAATTTCCAATGGTCCAACAGCAAAAACCGTGTCATCTTCAAAATATGGAACCAAGTGTTTTAAACAATTTTGATGAGGAGCAACGTCATTATTAAGCAAAAAAATTAGATTATGCTTAGCAGCTCTAACTCCTCGATTCGAAGTTTCACCAAAACGTTGATTCTCTTGATTAAAAAGCAAGGTCACAGAGATATTTTTATTTCCTTTTTTATAACTACCATTGTAAGCATCTACTCCAGCAAATGGGGCTTCGACACTTTTCATCTTAAATTCTTTTTTCATCCAAGGTACTGTGTCGTCTGGCCCAGTATCTTCCACTACAATTAGTTCATCATTATTTTCTAAATTATCAAATAGGGCAGAAAGGTATTTCTCCATCAAATGTCTACCTTTATATGAAGGAATTATTGCTGAAACACCTGGTCTTATCTTTGTTTTTTTCATCATAATATTTTCCCCATCATTTGCTCGATATTTTTTTTAAAATGAATTTCATCAAATCTCTCAATTGAGTTAGTGGCTTTCTTTGACCATGTTTTCAAGAGATCTTTATTATCAATAAGTTCCAATGTCTTAGCAAGACAGTCGTCTTTACTGCTCCACAGCCAATTAGTTAAATCTTCCCCTAACACCTCTGGTTGTCCACCAGAACTAATTACTACAGGCACTGCTCCTCCAGCCATAGCCTCGCCTGTTGAAATACCAAAATGCTCCATTTTTTCTGGATGTTCCATTTCATCCAAATCAAAACCAGTTGCATGCCAATAAATAGAGGCTTTGGCATACCAACCATTCAGATCTTTCCTGGAAATTTGATGGATTATTTCAATTGGTAAGTTTTCTGCTTTTTTTGCAACCTCGCTAGCATATTCTTGGTCTTCAACTGAGCCAATAAGGACTAATTTCCAGCCAGCCATTGAAGTTGGATTTTTTTTAATTAATTCAGCAAAAAAATCAACTAGAACGTCTTGTCTTTTGCTATGAAGTTGTCTAAAAAATCTCCCAACATGCAAAATAACTTTTTCTTTTTTAATGGTTTTTTGTAGATCTTTAATTGATTCAACATCAATCATTGGTCTATGAACAGCATCGACTCTAATTTGCCAATATTTTTCAACAATTTTTTTGGTAAATCTAGAGTTTGTATTAATAAAATTCCAAGCTGAAAGTTTGATTTTTTCAATAATAGACAATGGTTGTCTTTTGAGAGGTGTTTGAATATGTAAGACATTTTTTTTGGCCAGACTAGGAAAAAAACTACCATCTGTAAAAGCATAAATTAAATCAAATTTACTAGTCCAAAAAAGCTTTTTTAAAAAAGAGCTATTAGTTCCTAGTGGTGAGGGAATTAAATTAAATTGGCAAATGCTTTTGCCCAGAAATTTTTCATAACGATCATAAATAACAGCAAAAGATTCTGAATTTTCTTGAGGAATTGCTAAGTTAACCTCTCCATAATCAGCAAGAGCAAAAGCTACATCCAAAAAATACTTTTCACCACCACCAATGTGTTTCGGAAAATATGGAGAATAAAGACAAATTTTCATTTAGATCTCCTTCTCTTTATCCCAAGAATCAATTAAGTCTTTATCTATTTTTGAATATCTGTCTGGCAAGTTGGGTTTTTGTTGTAATTCCCAAACTTGGATATAAACAATCATTCGATTTATTCCTTGAACGACTGCTTCAATTAATCCTGCCATGCCGTCTTTATATCCTTTTTTAAATATTGCTCGACGGAAAAACTCCATAATTCCTTTGCGGAATATAGTTAGTAGCGCAACTGGTTTTTCGTTGGCCTTAAAAAGTAGTTCTGCCTCTAATTTTGTCCAATTTGCAGATTTAATGAGGTTTTCTTCCGTACTGCGATGTGTTAAATGAATTAATGGGGAATGAAGTAATTCTGCATTTCCATCATAAATAGGGCTTTCGTGGATCTGTCCAGTCCATTCTTTTAAAGCAGTTTTCTTAAATGCTCTAGTTACCAAATCGTTTTCCCAACCACCATTATTTAATTCATAGCCATAACAAATATTTTGTCGTTTAAATTGAAGAACTGGAGAGGAATCAGTTTCAATATGTACTAAGATTTCTTTAGCTAAGGTAGGAGTAATTCTTTCATCAGCATCAACATAAAGCACCCAATCGCCTTTTGCATGCTTAAGAGCTTCGTTTCTTTTTCTGGCAAAGGATGGATGAGAGAAATTTAAAACTCTGGCTCCAAGTTGTTCGGCCAAAGAAACTGTTTCATCAATAGAACCATTATCTACTACTAAAATTTCATCGCACCAATGTAGAGATTTAATACAAACCTCAAGCATTGGAGCTTCATTTTTGGTTAAGATGATGGCTGAGATTTTTTTACCCATATGTCTCTTTGTTTTAAACAATTGGTTGTTTGCCAAAACGCATTAAAAAGAAATCCATAACTCCCTTGCGCTCAGCATCACTGCCATGTAAAAAAGTTTGTGTAGCAAACCTAAGTGCAGTAAGTTTGTTTCTCCAAGTTCCGTGTAAAGCTGAAATCAAGATTCTATTGCGAGTTTGATAATATTGTTGCAATTTTGATCCGGCACCTCCTGCAATAGATCCTCCGTTCATATGCCAGACAATTGATTCTGGTACAAACACAATTCTGTATCCAGCTTCTTTGGCTCTTAAACTAAAATCCACGTCTTCTGAATATAGGAAAAATCTTTTGTCTAGAATACCAATGTGTTCGGTAACAACTCTTTTAACAAAAAGTGCGCAACCAGTGGCAAAATCACAAGTAGTTTGTTGATCAAATTGGCCACGATCTACTTCATCTACACCACGATGATATGCCACTAGATTTGGCCAATCAATGCTACCGCCGGCGTACCATAAGATCTTACCTTTTTCGGCTCTAGAGTAGCTACGACGATGAAATTCTAGTCCTGGGGTAAAGTAGATTTTAGAAACAGCAATTCCAGCCTTAGGATCATCTTTAATTGATTCATAAAGTTTCTGGATGCCTTCTTTTTCAACTTCTGCATCTGAATTTAGCAGGAAAAAATAGTCGGTTTGATAGTTTTTAACTGCATGACTCATGCCTAGGTTGTTACCACCAGTAAATCCTAAGTTTGATTCACTACGGATTAATTCAATATTTTTATTTTGCAGGTCCTTGGCTATTTTGAGTGGTTCTTTGGAGCCGTTATCAATGACTATTACCCGATGAATAAAGCCATTAGCGGTGGCATTGACAGCCGAACGGATGGCTAAGTCCGTTTCCTTTGGAGTGTTGTAATTAACTATTAAAGTTGTAACGTGTTCCATAGTAATTCCCATTATACCGTCTAGTGAAAGGGTTCATACTCCCAAAGCTCAATTTTTTGTTCTACGTATTCATTTTCCAGACTGGTTAGAAGAGAGAATCTTTCGTGATAACGATTGTAGTCTGGTATTTCTTTATCTGAAATTACAAACAATCTGCCTTCTTCTAAATAATTAGTTATTTCCCAATTAATTTTTTCAAAATAAATATTGTCTAAACGTTTTACATGCCTGAATCCTTCCGAATCAATTGGGTAGTATTCCATTCTTTTTGATAAGGTTAGTGGATCAATTTTAAGATAAAATAAAAAGTAGATATATGGTGAGCTCTGTTCATCCTGAACAATGACTTTGTCATAATTATTTTTAATTGCATCCAATTGAAAAACTAGTGGTTTCATTTGCCAAGACCAACGAACTGCATCCTTGTGTGGAAAGATAAAAAAGTAGTGAATTAAAAAGTAATATGCGCTATAGGATAGTCCTATAGCAAAGATCGTTATAAATAATTTAAATAGTTTACCAGACAATTTGTTTTTAAAAAAATCAAATATTACTAAATATCCATAAACCGATAATATTTCTAATGACAAGAACACTGGTGAGAATCTTGTGGTGTGATTTGCTGTAAAAGTAATCATTGGAGCTACTGCAGCTGCTAATATCCATATTCCTAAGATATTTAAACTAAAGTTTGTGCTTATAATTATTTGTGCCAATCCAACTACTAGACCAAAAAATAATATGGGATATAAATTACCAAAGCCTGTAATATTATGAGCACCATTGACTCCTCCCTTGGTAAAAATGAAATCAGGTGAAATTAAATCAAAAAAATTTGCTTGAATTTTTTGCAAGAAAGCAGATCCCTTATTTATCGCTCCTACAAAAAAGAGATTATTTGGAGATTCCAACATAACTCTTTCTTTGCTGACCTCATTTGAATATGAAGATAAATTAAATATTGAAAGTCCACTAAATTTAGTTTTATTTGCTCCATTAACGCCACTTATTAATAATAGTGATCCAATTAAAAATATAGGAATTATTGGTATTAATTTTTGTTTTAAACCATAAGCTTTGTTCAATTGATTGATTTCTGATCTGGATAAGACCGCTAGACCTATTAAAAATAGCGGAATAAACACTTGGTAGGCATGATATCCAAGCAAAGTGATAACACATGAAAGAATAGATATCGTTAATAATTTGTAATCAAATATTTTTTGTTCAATGAGCTTATTTCTTACAATTAAAATTCCCAGCAAGCCCAAAATAAAGAAAAACAGACTCAGATGAGCTTCATAGGCAACGTGAGAAAAGTGTATTTCCCAGGGACTAATCGCTAATAATAGCGGAACTAGAACTGCTAGCTTATCTTTATACTTATTCTCTCTAAATAACTGCAAAATTAAAAATCTACTAACAACAACGATACCAATTCCAGCTAAAGCTGATGGAAGGCGCACTACCCATGGTTCCAAATTAAATACTGTAATAAATGGGATTAATGTATAAATATATAAAGGCAATTTCCAATCGCCAAAAGACTCTATTTGAACTGGCCAATATTTTCCATGTTCTTCATGACCTGTTTTTAAAATTGAGTAGGCTGTATATCCAAGAGAAGCTTCATCTCTATTTAATTCTGGAGGAACAGAGCCTAGCTTAAAAAATCTAAGAAATATTGATAAAGCAATGATTAATAAAAAAATATTTTTACTGGAAAAAAGTGTTTTTTTCATCAATAAATTCGTGTTTAACTTATAAATAAAGCTTACGTCTAATTCTCCAATATATGGATGTTAGTCCAGATGAATGTCTAACTTTGTAGTCTGCCCACCAATAGCGCCAAATTTTTTGAATATGATTTAGGGTTGCTCCAAAATCTTCAGGCTTGGTTTCTTTGTATCCGGTTTCACCCCATTGTTTTAAATATATGACTGCTTCATAGGTAGCTTGAAGAAATGATAAGGATGTTCCATGTAAGCCTTCTTCAGTGCCATTCATCATTAATGATCTTTTAGCTAGTTCGTTGGCAAAAATCTCAAAAAGTTTATTAGTACTATATTGTTCTTTGTTTTGTTTATTAGTGTCTAATCTCTCAATTGCTTGAATTGATGTGTAGTGATTTAATTTTTTAATAAAATGACTTGTATCAATATAATTAGCATGTTCTATGGCATATTTTTCTTCAGCTGGAAATTTTTCCTGAGTACCTGTCATATCTGGTAAACGATGAACTCCGACTTGCCATGACACGGTGCCCTTGCGGAATAGTCTTGGCTGGTAATCTGGCCACCAACCTGTTTTCATAATCCATTTGTTAAAGACAAAGTTTTTTCTAGGTAAATGATAGATATCAGCTGAATCTTTATTGTTTATTGTTTCTAGAATTATTTCTCTTAGTTCTTCAGAGATTACCTCGTCAGCATCAACTACTAGTATCCATTCGTTGGTAGCCTTGGAAATAGCGAAATTACGGGCTGGATCAGCATAACCGACATCTTCATGATGAAATATGTTGTTGGTATATTTTTTGGCAATTTTCAATGTGTCGTCAGAGCTTTCCATGTCAACAATAACTATTTCATCAGCAAATTTTACTGATGATAAAGTTTTTTCTAATGTTTCAGCAACGTCTTTGGTGTGAATTAGAACTGAGAGTTTATTGGTCATTAAAAGCAATTGTACCTGTAGAAAAGAGTGGATACAATTAGCGTAGTTTTTTATTAAAAAAAGCGAATATTACCAATAACATCCATGTTGAGGTAGAAATTAAAGTAAAATAAATTCCAATTTTTCTTGGATAAGTATTATTAGTAAATTTACTAATAATTTGATGACTGCCTGGTGGAACTGAATACAATATCCTACCAGGATATGATGCTGTTTGATAATCTATCTCGGTTTTGTTGCCATCTATATACACTTCCCAACCAGGAAAATACATTGTTTTTTGAATTACTTGAGTTGGTTCTTCAAGGTATATTTGGTAACTTATTTTACTTCCAGTCCATAATAAGCTGGTAATTTTTTTGTTATCATTTTCTGAATTTAACACTATCTTATTTTCTATTCCAATATTTTTATTTTCATCAAACCATTTTGGTTTTAGTTCATTGTCTGAAGTTGAAGTTCCAAAATATTCCAACCAGTCATGATCTGAGTTGTGTATATAGCTTAATGGTTTTGCATAATAAATCGCATGGTGAAAACTAATTAGCAACAAAAGTATCAATAAATATCTATTGATACTTTTCAAACTATTCAAGATCATTACTCCAGAAAAAACTGTAACCCAAAATAACCGCCAAGGATATTGTAGATATGGCAAAATTTTAGAAAAATTCCAGATATTTATAGATATTGATAACATCAAAAAAACAGCAACAAAAAAAATAATTAACCAAAAAAATATATTCTTATCAAATGTTTTATTTAATTTGTTAAGTTTATATTTATTAAAAATTTTAAAAAATGAATACATGACTATAAATATAATAGAAAATCCAAGAGTGGCTGGAAAAACATCATGCAACTTGGTTAAATCTGCTCCACCATATCCCCATTTTGAAAAAAATATTTGGCTCAAAGATATAAATCTCAAAGAAAAATTATTAATAATACTGTGAGAAGCTATCACAATATTTTTTTTCTCAAAAATAAATGGAATCCAATAAAATGACGAAATGCCAATTGATAATAAACAACTAAAAATAAAATTTAAATTATTTTTATTCTTAAAAACATTTTTTAATTCAGAATAATAACCGTTGAATATTAACCAAAAAACAATAATTGGCATCGCCACCAGCAATGAAACAGGATGTGACAAAATTAAGCTCGTAAATATTAAAACAGAAAAAAATAGATACCACCATTTATTGGCATGCTTACGTAGAATTAGCATGACAAAAACCCATGGAAACAAACTTAAAAAAGCTATTTCACCCAATGCTCCTCTAACAAAAGTATTTAATAGTATGTATGGAGATGTTTGATAAATAAAACTCGAAATAATTGCTAAATAAATATTTTTATTTAATAAATATGAAAGATAGAAAATTCCCAACCCACCAATAGTTATAAAAATTATTAATAAAATATTGAGACTAATCTCAATGCTAAAACCCATGACATAAAAAAGTGTTGCCAATATATATGGAAATTGATAAGAAAAAAGAAAAACAGGATAACCAAAACCATAATATAAATTTGGTCCCCAATAAACAGGTAATTGCCCCTGTTTTAAAGCTAAATAATAGCTTGCCACCCTAGCTCCATGTAGTTCTAAATCATCTGTTCTTGGTAAGAGATTGGTAAATAAACTACGACTTATGAATAATGAAAATAAAAATACTACTATTAAACTCAATAATATTTTCTTTGAAATTTTAAAAGACATACTAATCATGACAGATGCTTAAAAATTTATTACTACTCCTAAGCTCATCTCTTGTTTTATCAATATCATAGATTTTTGTTTGAATATGAACATTAGAAAAATCTTTTAAGTTCCATTGAGGAATAATTTGAGAATTATTGGTAATATATAAAATCTTGCGTTTGTCATCAGTCATACAGATAAAATTATCAACTATATTTTCCCCAAATTCATATTTTCCAAGTTTTGTTGGATGAGAAAATCCAAAGCCATCCTTATTAATAGGACGTAATATATTTTCTTGATACCAAAGCGGATCTATTTTTTGATAAAAAGAAATAAGAATATGAGCATCAGGAAAAGAATTTTTATCAAAATATATCATGTCATAATTAGATTCTTGATTATCTAAAAATGCGACAAGCTTGTCTGACAACGGATAAAAGGCTGTTTCATATTTACCCGGATAAATATATGTATAACTAACATAAAATCTAATAAAAGAAATTAATAGTAAAAATATTATTAATAAATAAAACATAATTTTAAAATATCTATTCTTTATTAAAGAAAATACTTCAAAAATCCCAAAAGAAATAAACAAAATAATAAATGGAAGTAATGCACTTCCTCTCACAATTTGAGGATAACCAGCTAGCGCAGACGGAATGGGTGAAATCAAAAAACAAATTTTAATTAAATTTGCTTTATAGCCAGTTTTTTTAAACCATTCATAAACACCAATTAAATAAAATGGCACCAAAAATAAATAAAATTCACCAAAACCTGGATTATTTAAATATTCTAATTTATCTCCGTTTATAAATAGAAAGCTTGGAAAGATAAAAGTTAGGTAATTTTTTGTAAAGGTTTCAACATACAAAAATGGTTTGTTATAAATCAATCTACAAACTTTTGGTAAAAATTTAGGCTGTGACAAAAAACAAAAATTATGTTGTTCTAATATAGTAGAATTTATCCCCTCATCAGAAAACATAGAAATTTGATTAAATCTTGCTGATCCAGATTTGCCAAATATCTGCTGCATGATAGGAGAAACTATTATTAAAAAAAATAAACAAAAAATAAGTATTTTTTTTCTATTTAATTCATATTTCAAAGACAAAATAAATAAAATAATTATTAATAAAAAAGTTATTAATCTGTAAGCAACATAAAAATATGAAGTTAACCCAAGTAAAATTGCAGAAAGAATGACTCTATAGTTATTGAAAATAAAATTTTTAGTATTATTCTTCTTAAAATCAAACATTGTCAGCAAGTAATACAAGCCAAAAATAAAAAATAATAAGGCCAAATGAGATTCCAACGCCATTCTGGAAATTTGAATTGACCAAGGACTTATAGCCATTAGCAAAGCACCAAACAATGACAATGAATCATTCTTTGTGAGATTTTTTATAATCAAAAAAATACCAATCACAACTGCTACTCCAGCTAAAATTGATGGAATTTTAACAACAAACGAACTCAATTGAAAAAAAGCTAAAAAAGGTGCCAATGCATATATGTATCCTGGTAATTTATGATCACCAAATGCTTCAAAATCCAAAGGAAGAATCTTACCCCACTCATCCTTGCCAGTTTTAATTATAGAAAAAGCATTGTAACCAATACTCATTTCATCATGAGTTAATCTTGGAGGGGACTCTGATAATCTAAATAATCTTAAAAATAGCGCAAATAATAAAATTATAATTAACTTGAAATATGTAGAATTAAAACAAAACTTAATCAATTTATTCATTTACTAAATCATACAACCAAATACTAAACTAATTCTATTCTTCTTTTCCCGTACCTTTTTTCTTTTCTGCTTTTTCTGATCTCTCAATTCTCCTGATATGACGATCACTATCATGTCTTTTTTGTGATTTTGTTAGAGAAATAAGCAAGTGCAACAAACCAAAACGATTAACAATTTCATCATCTGTAAATTTTTCTAAATCTGTTCTGCTAGGAGTTCTCTTTTCTTTAAAACCCATAATTAATCTATATTATATCAAAGTGTATCTAGTTTATTATGTTTTTCTTCTGATGAACTAGGTATTTACAAACTTCTTTATTATAGAGTAATCTAAATAAGGAATTAAAATATTTTATCCATATGATTAATGTAACAGGTCAACAACCACCATCACCAACTACCGCTGTTCCACAGCAACCAGTATCTGCCCCTCCAGTTGATCCAACACAACCAGCTGCTCCAGCAGCACCAGTTCAAACAGAACCTCCTCAAGAAAAAAAATCTAATACCAATACCTATATTATTGCTGGTCTAATAGTTTTAATTCTTGGAATCGGTGGCTTCATCGCTTTAAACCAAGTACAAAAACCTCAAGATATTCGCCAACAAGCTTCTCAATGTACTGAACAATGCCCTGGTAATGATGGTGTTTTAAGAAACTGTACACCTCCAGAAGCAGATGGATCAGCAGCTGAAAGTTTGTGTAATGTAAGAGGCAGAGTTGAGCCATGTGGTGGTACAAACTACTGTTGTCCTTCTGCTGGTGGAGCATGGACAACTAACATGACTGCCTGTACAACTCCAACTCCCACTGCTGAGCCTACCGTCGAACCAAGTCCAACTGAAGAGCCAACTCCAACTACCCAGCCAGACGAATGTGATACTGATGCTGATTGTACTTCTGGATCATATTGTTACAGTCCAGAAGATGGCGCAAATGAGTGTTTGCCATTACCAACTGGTCAAGCCACTGTTGAGCCTACAGCACAACCCACTTCTCAGCCAACTGCTCAACCTACAGCACAACCCACTTCCAGTGGAAGTTCCAGTAGCTCTAGCTCATCGTCATCTAGCAGCGTAACGGTAACTATTCAGCCAACTCAACCTCCATTGCCATCAACTCTACCTCAAACAGGCCCAGAGAACTGGCTAAAATACCTCTCAGTAGGCTTAGGAGCCATTGGAGCTGGAGCTTTAATGCTACTATTCTTATAGAATTAGTTACCTTATAAAAATAAAAATAAAATAGAGAGTATTAACGAATGCTCTCTATTTTTTTATCGACCATGAATAAAAAATTACTACCCAATATTCTAAGGGTTACTAAAATTCTCACAAACTCATTTTAAAAGACTCAAACCAAGCAGATTGTAGCCAGTACTTCTCAATTGTAATCAAATAAACAACTAAAATATTAAACATCAACAATAATAAAATCAAAAATTTCATAGAAAAATCCCTAGATTTTTTTAAAGAAATAGATTCAAATAACAAAGGCATAAAACCAACAGAAACAATACCCCTGATCGCCCACAAACCAAGACTTATATTTCCTAAATAAGCAACCAACCTAACCACTGGCAACAAAAACATCCAAGCAAAACCAAACATAACATTATTACCATTAACATAAATCTCTCGAAAAACTATCGAAATAGCAAGAACAAAAGAAGGCCACAAAACATAATCATACCAACCATGAAGAGTACCCTCTCCAACAGTCAAAACAATAAAAACCAAATTCAAAACAGTAAAAAGCTGGATAACTAAATACTTTGTATCCTTTTTAAGCAAAACAATGAAGCTAGCTAATAAACCAAAAATTTTCCAACCATCAAAAAAAATATTTTTGACAATCGTTGGATGTAAAAACATTCTATTCTGCAACGTCGCAAATCCTAACTCCCTACCAGCCTGAGACTGTAAAACAGCCCAAAACAAATCAAAATTATATAAAACACCATACAAAACATAAATAATTACTCCAGAAATAAGCCCAAACATCCCAGCTCTAAACCAATCCCATTTCTTTTCTATAAAACCCAATGAAATAATAACAACTGGAACAACCAATCCAGAAACCTTTGTTAAAACAGCCAAAACACTTACAACAAATAAAAGCCTATTACTCCACTTCTTTTCTGAATAAAACAAAGCAATCATCGCCAATAAATTCCACGTAACAATCAAATTCTCTGCTACAACCAACCTACTACCAAAAACAATCTCTGGAATAGTCATAAACAATAAAGTAGCAAAAACAGCCCAACCCTTATCTTTAAAAAACTTCTCTGCCACCAACCAAAACAACCCCACATTCAACGCCCCCAGCAAAACCAAGGGCAACCTAATCACTTTAGAAGAAGGAAACTCTAGCCAATCTCCTTTTAAAGCATGAGCCAATCCTGGAAGCAAAGAAAAAAGTGGTGGATGATCAAAAACCGGCCTAACAATAGGCGCATCATAAACTCCAGTCTTATAAACATAATCTGGCTGATATGGACCAAAATATGACCAAGAAGCAGGAACCCCTTCCTGAATCAAAGAAGCTCCTAGATGAGTCCAAGCACTCTCATCAGCAGTCTCACCAAAAACAGGAAAAGACCAATAATGAAAAACCCTTAAAATAAAACCACCCAAAACAAATAAGAAAAAAATAGCCAACTTCTTTTTCATAGTTATTTCTTCATCAAATTTTTAACCTCAACAAATATCCTTTTACCACCAAAAACCAAAATACTAAAACCATAAACCAAACTAGTAAATAGCCCACCAATAAACAACCATTTCAAATCCCTAACCCAGTAACTCATACCAAAGTAACCAGCCAAAGCCATTAAAATAGCCGCCAAAGAAGCTTCTTTAATCTGAGGTAGAATTCTAACTGGAAGATGCTTTTTAACCATCTGAACAGAGAACAAAGAAGTAAATGAAATAACAAAAGCAGACAAAGCAACACCATTAAAACCAAATTTCCAAACAAAAACAGGAGTTAAAACCCAAGTCAAAACAGTCCACATCATCATCAACTTTAAAGTTTTATTAATATAACCAATCGCATTCAAAGTATTAACCAAAGGAGTAGATAAAGCTGCCCAACCAATACTCAAAGCAAAAAAAATAAAACTAGCAACAGCTGGCTCCCACTTATGATATTTCTCTACCACCTGAGTAAGTGGCCAAATAAAGATACTCATACCTACTAAGATTGGAAAGATTGCTAAAGAAATGAAAAAAATTGATTTCTCAATCGCCTTTTGCAATAAATCTTTTCGATGTTGCAAACGAGAATAGGTTGGAAAAGTTATGGCCATTACATTTTGAACAGTTAAATTATATGGATACATTGACCAATTCTTAGCCCATTGAATATAACCAAATTGCTCTAAAGGCAAAAATGCCGCCAACCCCAAATAAAATAATTGATCCTTAATTCTTGCTAGAAAATCATTGAGCTGAAACTTTACCCCAAAACCCAACAATGACCTCAAAATCTTCAAATCCCACAAAAAACCAATACCTTTCCATGGCTCAATCAACCACATCACCAATGTACCAATAATTGATCTAGCAATAATCGCATAGGTATAAGCCATTACACCCATCCCCCGCCAGGCTAGGGCAATCAATAAACCAAAGAAAACAATTTGCTCAAAAATTTGAGGAATAACTAGTTTTTGAAACAACAATTTTCTTTCTAAACGAATAGAAGAAACAGTCTTTAAGGTTGCCAAAGGAAAGGAAATGGCCAAACTAAACAACACCCAAACACCAGCCACACCGACCTTAGCTTGAACTAAACCACTCAATATCACTAGACCAATAATTCCAACTATTAGCCAAGACAGCAACCACTGCAAAGTAAAAGCAACCTGGTAAGCCTTATTATCTGGATTATCTTTTTGTTGTACCAAAGCTGCAGCTAAACCAACATCAGAAAAGAAAATCAACAAACCAATAATTTGAGTAACAAAACCATAAACACCAAAATCAGTTGGAGAAAAAAACGCACTTAAAACAAAAGCCGCCACCAAACCTATGCCCTGCAAAAAAGCTGTACGGAAAAAATATGAAACCACTCCAGAAACAGATTTCTGCTTGATCTGCTCAATGTCATCATCCATCAACTCTTCTAGTTCATCAGTAATATCTGGAGCTGTTTGTTGAATCATATCTTCAGTTCTTCTTCTTAATAATATTTTTTGGCAAAAATAAATAGATAAGTATTAACCAAGAAAAAAGAGAGATTAAATCTGAATAAGTTCTCAACCAAGTATTTTCAAATCTCAAACTCACCAAGTGCTCTCCAGCTGGAGCTTCAATCTGAATATTACCCACTACTCCCTTGGAATTATTCCACCACTGCCCATCTATCTCAGTCTTCCAACCGGGATAAGTCGCTACAGCCAACTCCAATTTGGTAGGAGTAGAAAAAGAAGTTTTAATTAATTTTTCATGAGTACGATCAACTAAAACATCATACTTTTCAGCATCTAAATCTTCATGATTAATAATCAACTGATCTGGAATAATACTTGGTTTTTCTTCCATATCACTCGATATATAGTCTGGCAAAATACCACTCAATTCATTTCTAATTCTAGATGGATCTGTATAGTAAAAATCTACAGGATTATCTAAATAAAAATCTGGCCTAAAAAACCCAACCGAACCAATAACAGATATAACAACAACAATCCCAGCTACCCAAGCCCTAACTATGACATTAGTAAAAAGCCAAGAAATTGAACCTAAAAGCAAAGCCAAAAACACTATAGCCGAACTCAACCAACGCCAGGGAAATTGAATAAATTTAAAAATCTCTATTTGCTCCCAAACAAATTGAGATTTCAGCAAACTCATAAACAAAGTAAATAAAGTCAAAACTCCAAAAGACAGAGTCAACCAAAAAGATCTGGCGGAAATTTGCGAAGACTGTTTAACATTTCTCTTAAAAATAAATCTACAAATCTGTTTAAACCACAACAATAGAAAAATAATTAATGTTAATAATTGCCCCCAACCCAAGAAAAAAGAAATACCATCATCAGTTCCCCAGCCACTACCACCATACCCCCAAGTCGAATTAAAAAACTGCCTGATATACAAGAAATGCAATCTAAAATCAAAATAATAAGTTAAAATAATCTTTTCTACCTGAGTATAGTTCTTCTCTAAAAATGCTGGCAACAAATAAAAACTAGCGGCACCAACAGCCAACAACCCACTTGCAAATAACTGCCAAGAAATTCTTAAAAAATTCCTCAATCTAAATTGACTCTTTCTAAAAAGTTCCGGCCTCTGATAAAAATACATCGTTCCCATATAAAACAAGGCAAACAAAGCCAAAACAGGCAAGAAAATCATTGTTGTAATGTTATGAGATAAAAACAAACCAATTAAAGATAAAGTAAAAAATTTCCAGCCATTTTTTTCTTGATGAAATATCTTTATCAAACCAAATAATATCCAAGACAAAAACATAATACCCCAAACCTCATTTAAAGCCCCTCTGGCAAATAAATTCATTGCTCTATATGGAGCTAGAGTTAAAAAAGTTGCAACCAACAAACCTCCAGCTCGACCATAAAGCTTCTTACCCAAACAATATCCACCCATTAAGGTACCAAAATTAACCAACAAATATAAAAATTTAATACTCCAAATCACATTACCAAAAATCAAGAAAAATAGAGCGCCAACATAAAAAGGCAATGGACCATAAAACTCAAATAAAGGCATACCATAGCCATAACCAAAATTTTCAGTCCATCTAACTGGAAAATGACCATCTTGTAAAGCCCTGGCCATTTCAACAATTCTACCGGCATGAGTAAAATCGTGAACCCTAAAAAACCCATTGTTTATCAAGAGAGACCAAGAACTAGCTAAGAAAACTAGCAATAAAAAAGAAAAGACTGACCACTGTTTCAGTTTTTGCACTCTCCTATTGTAGCCCATCTTGTGGAGAAATGCCTCTGTTTTCTAGTTTTTTTCTTTCTTCATAAGATGAGTTACAATGAAGTTTAGTTTCTATGAAAAAAGAATTAGTGACATCTAAGTCTCAAACAAACCAAGTTGAAGATAAAAAATATACCAGCAACATCTGGATACTTCTAATTAAAACTCATTTATTAGCTTTATTTTTTGTTTTATTAATGTTTCTTGTTACTGGCATAGGTCTTTGTTTTTGGGGTTATGGCAAAATTAAAAAATTTGAACAAGCAGCTGGTATTTCTACTTGGGAGCTTAAAAACAAAGTAGTAAATAGCTGGCAACAAGAACCAATCCAAACAGAAGATCATAAAAATATTTTATTACTTGGCGTTGATTCCATAGCCGGAAGAGGTGAAATCCCACCTTTAACAGACACAATGATGCTCATTTCTATAAATCTAAAATCTGGAACAATCAACACTCTACCACTACCCAGAGACCTATGGTCAGAAAAATATCAAACCAAAATAAACGCCCTATACTTTTATGGTTTAGACAGATACCCCTCCACACCAGAAAAATTTACTCAAGAAGTAATTGAAGAAATGACAAATATTAAAATTCACCACACCATTGTGGTTTCGCTTGATGAACTTAAAAAACTAATTGATTTAACTGGAGGTATAAAAGTAAATATTCCAACCGGATTTATTGATCAAGAATTTCCTAGGTCAGGAGTAGACGTCACTAAAGAAAGAGACCCAAAAATTTTATATCAAACTATTGAATTTAAAGCTGGGGAACAAACTCTAACAGGTGAAGAGTCCTTACAATACATCCGCAGTCGTCATAGCGAAGGAGATGAGGGAACCGACCTTTCCAGGGGCGAAAGACAACAGATAATAATAAAAGCACTTTTCTCTCAATTATTAAACTTCAAACAATACATAAATAACCCAGAACTCGCTGGCCAACTATATCGTTGGTATGACGACAATTATGCACAAGTATTTACTCTAGAAGAAGGAATTGCCACAGTTAAAACTCTTTTACCAATTAGAGAAAACATTGTTTTAAACAGTCATCAACTATCTACGACCAAAGAAAATCCTGAATCTGGAGTCTTAGACAATCCAAAACCATCAAATAAATATCAAAAACAATGGGTCTACGTGATAAACAATCAAGATCTATTTCAAAAAGAAATTAATGCTGATCTATTTAAATAAGCTATACTGAAAACACATGAAAAAAATATTCGAACAAGCTTTTCCTCAACCAGTCTCACCTAAAACTCTAATTAAAATTCTAGTTTTAATAATTGTTATCTTGTCATATATTGCTGGTTATTATCATTCTGTTTATCAAGCTGAAACAAAAAAGAATGAATTTTTACTAGAAACAATAACAAAAAAATAAATATATAGATCAGGAAAATTGTATGGCAAAAAAAATCTTAGTAACTGGTGGAGCAGGCTTTATTGGAGCAAACTTCATTCTTTATTGGCTTAAAAACCACCCAGAAGATTCAATTATTAACTTAGACAAATTAACTTATGCAGGAAACACAGAAAATCTAGCTAGTATAGAAAATAATACCAACTACACCTTTGTCCATGGAGATATTGGAAATAAAGAGCTTGTTGATAAAATTATGGATGATGTCGACACCGTAGTTCACTTTGCTGCCGAATCACATGTTGATCGTTCAATAAAAAATCCAGAATTATTTTTAGAAACTAACATCATTGGCACACAAGTACTTCTAGAATCAGCTTTAAAAAATAAGATCCAACGTTTTCACCACATCTCCACAGATGAAGTTTTTGGTGCTTTAGAACTAAATACCACCGAAAAATTTAATCTTTTAACTCCATATAACCCGCATAGTCCATACTCTGCTAGCAAAGCAGCTTCAGACCATTTAGTCAGAGCTTATGGCACAACCTATGGCTTGCCATACACCATTACCAACTGTTCAAATAATTATGGTGAATATCAATTCCCTGAAAAATTCATTTCTCTAACCATTACCAATCTAATTGAAAAGAAAAATATTCCTGTTTATGGAGACGGTCTATATGTTAGAGATTGGCTATATGTCCAGGATCATTGTTCAGCAATAGATCGAGTTTTAACTGATGGTAAACTTCATGAAACATATTTAATTGGTGGTTTAACTACAGATGTATCAAACCTTGAAATTTCTAAAATGATTTTGAAAATCATGGGAGAATCTGAAGACAAAATAGAATATGTTAAAGATAGACCGGGGCATGATCGTCGCTATGCGGTTGACTGGACCAAAATTAATCAAGAACTAGGCTGGAAACCAAGTGTTTCCTTGGAAGAAGGCATAAAAAAAACCATTAAATGGTATAAAAACAACCCATCCTGGTGGCAAAAATTAAAATACGCCAATAAACAATATTTTTCTGAACAGTATCAAAAATAATAATTAGAAAGCTCCGATGAAAGCACTACTTACAACTGGTCTTAATGGTTTGGTCGGCTCACGTTTTGCCTTAGATTTTAAAAATATTTATGAGTTCAACAATCTAGACCTTCGAGACCAAAATAAGCCTACTGACATTACAAAATATGATCAAGTCTTAACCAGGTTCAATGAATCAACAGCAAAACACGTTGTTCATCTAGCTGCCTACACCGATGTAACTGGTGCTTGGCAACAAACAGATGATGCAAATGGCATTGCTTATCAGGTTAATGTCATAGGAACTGAAAACATTATTAAAGCTGCAGAAGCAACTAATAAACATGTAATTTACGTTTCCACTGCTTATGTTTTTGATGGAGAGAAAAAAGAACTCTATACCGAAGAAGATGTCCCAAATCCAATCGAGTGGTATGGAAAAACAAAGTTTTTAGCAGAAGAAGTAGTAAAAAAAGCTCAGTGCCCATGGACTATTTTACGTATTGACCAACCTTTTAGATCCGACGCCTTTGAGAAAGTAGACACTGTTCACCGCATTATTAATGGCATAAAAGCAGGTTCTCTTTACCCTCAATTTACCAATCACTATTTTGGTCCTACCTTTGTAAATGATTTTGGTAAAGTAATTGATTTTATAGTTCGTACTAACACTACCGGTCTTTTCCATGCTACAAACGGCGAAAGCTGGTCTGATTATGATTTTGCTGTAGCTATTAATGAAATAAAATCATTGGGAGCTGAAATTGGCAAAGGCGACCTAGAGGCTTATCTTAAGAGCTCAGCACGTCCATATCAACGAAATACTGCCATGAGCAATGAAAAACTAGCTAAAATTTTAGATTTCAAACTCAAAACTATTCGTGAAGCTTTGAGTGAGGTTGAATAAAGTTATTTATCAACTTTACGATGTTGCTCGCGCCAAGGTAAGATTTTTTTAGGATCACCTGATAATAATTCTTGTGGAACTGACCAATCTAAATATTTTTCTGGTCTAGTATATTGAGGAAAACCCATTTTCCCTGGCTCAGAGTGAGATTCATCTAAATTACTTTCTTCATTTCCCAAAACTCCTGGAATTAAACGGATGACACTGTCTGAAATAACAATTGCCGCTGGCTCACCACCAGTTAAAACATAGTCACCAATTCTAATTTCTTCATCAATAAGATTTTCAGTAATTCTTTCGTCTACGCCTTCATAATGTCCACAAACAATCGCTAACCGCTGATATTTAGCCAAATCCCCTGCTTTAGCCTGAGAATAAAGACTTCCCTGAGCTGAAGTTAAGATTATTTTTTCATTAGGAGTATCTTTTTTAAAATTAAAAGCTTTGAGAGCTAGATCAATTGGTTCAACCTTCATAACCATGCCTGGACCGCCTCCATATGGACGATCGTCAGTAGTTTTATGCTTATCCAAAGCAAAATCTCTAATGTTTATGAATTTAAAACTAACTTGGCCTTCCTTTACAGCCTTACCCAAGATAGAGGTCATAAAAGCCCCTTTAAAAAAATCGGGAAATAAAGTAAAAATGATAATCTCCATAGCCTGATTATATAATGCTATACTGAGCCTATAAACGACCTAAATTGAAAGCTAAAATAGAAAGAAAATATGAATGTGACGTTCATTGGTACTGGTTTTGTCGGAGTTGTCAGCGCAGCTGTTTATGCTTCGTTTGGTAATCAAGTCATTGGACTTGATGTTGATGAAAATAAAATTACTTCCTTAAAAAATAGCAAAGTACCATTCTATGAACCTGGATTAGAAGATTTATTAATCTCCCAACAAAAAGGCGGTAATCTAACTTTTACCACCAACTATGAAGTTGCGATTAAAGATGCCGACATTATTATGATTGCCGTTGGCACTCCATCTGGACCAGATGGCCAAGCAGATCTCCGCTATGTTTTTGCTAGCCTAGATTCACTTGCTCCATATTTAAAAGAAAATGCTATTGTTGTTGTGAAATCCACTGTTCCTCCAGGAACATTACCAATTGTAGAAGCAAGAATTAAAAAACTAACCAACGTTAAATTTCATGTAGCATCAGTGCCAGAATTTCTCAAAGAAGGAACCGCTGTTAAAGATACACTTCATCCAGACAGAGTTGTCTTAGGCGCAAATAATGATGAAGTATTTAAGAGATTAGAAGAACTCCATCTACCGCTCAATGCTCCGATTGTAAAAGTTAAACCAGAATCAGCTCAAATGGCTAAATATGCAGCCAATGCATATCTTGCTACTAGGATTACCTTTGTTAATCAGGTAGCTGATCTTTGTGAGAAAAATGGTGCGGATATTGAAGATGTAATTTCTGCCATTGGTTTAGATAAAAGAATTGGTTCTCAATATTGGTATCCTGGTTTTGGCTATGGCGGTTCTTGTTTCCCCAAGGATGTAAAAGAGATCGCTGCTTACTCTAGGTCGGTAGAAGAAGGTGATAATTTATTCAATAAAATCAATGAATTAAATGAAACTCGTATCCCAAAGATTTTACAAAGAATTGAAAAAAAGATCGGTGGTTGGAAGGGTAAAAAAGTTGCAGTTTTGGGCTTATCATTCAAACCAAATACTGATGACATGCGTGAAGCACCAGCAAATAAAGTAGTTCCAATTCTTTTAAGTAAAGGAGCCGAAATCTCAAGTTATGACCCAATGGCTTCCTGGAAAACATTTTTTAGATTAGAAAAACTAGAAACTGGTCACACTCAAACAAAATCAATTGAAGAAGCTGTTTTGAATGCAGATATAATTTTCTGCCTAATTGAATGGCCAGAAATAGTCAGCTTCGATTTCTCAAAAACCAGGCGTCCTGATACAATGCAATGGATAGTAGATGCTCGTAATCAATTAAATGAAGAAGAGCTCAAAAAAATAGGCTATAAATATATTGGTGTTGGTAAACAATCATAATTAGAGGAAACAAACGTGAAAACAAATGGAAATATCTTAATTACTGGCGGTACTGGTTTTGTTGGTACACATTTGGTTCAAGAACTCATTGCCAACAACACCCCAGCAGAACTAATTCACGTCACTACACTAAAAATTGAACCTCAAGTAATTCTTGATCAGCTCATACCTCAAACTAATTTCCACGAAGCAAATTTAACCAAACCAAATTTAGTAATGGAGTTGTTTGAGCTACTCAAACCTGAACATATCTATAATTTGGCAAGTTTTTCATCTCCAGGTCTTAGTTTAGAAAAGAAAAGCTTAGTTTTAGACATAAACACTAAAATTCAACTTAATGTCTTGGAAGCTATGCTAAACATCACTCCCAATGCAAAGCTACTTTCAATTGGCAGTGGCACAGAATATGCTCCATCCCCTAGTCCATTAACTGAAACTAGTCCCCTAGGTCCAAGAAATCCCTATGCTGTTTCAAAAGTTACTCAAGACATGTTGGCCAGTGCCTACTACGCCTCTCACAACCTTAATATCGTCAGAACTAGATCTTTTAATCATATAGGTGAATATCAACCCAAAGGCTTTGTTATTCCAGATTTCGTTTCACAAATAACTCAAGAAATTGAAAAAGGATTAAAAAAAGAATTGAGAGTAGGAAACATTGATGTCAGTCGCGATTTTACTGATGTAAAAGACGTTGTTAAAGCTTATGCCTTGCTAATGGAAAAAGGTGAAGCTGGAGAAGTTTACAACATCGGTAGTGGCAGAGATGTTACTCTTCGAGAGATATTAGAAAAACTTCAACAATTGGCCAATAAAGAATTTAAAATTGTTGCTGATGAAAGCAAAAATCGTACTGGTGAAACAGATAGAGTGACTGCTGACATTGCAAAAATTGAATCACTCGGGTGGGAACCCACAATCCCTCTCGACACGACCCTAGCAAGAATAGTACAGTGGTGGAGAGAACAATAGAGAGGTATTCATGAAAAAAGCATTTATTACCGGTATTACCGGCCAAGATGGTTCATATTTAGCTGAGTCTTTACTTGAAAAAGGCTATCAGGTTTTCGGTCTTACTCGTCGTACTAGTACTCAAAATTTTGCCAGAATTAAAAGAGTTGTCCATAATCCAAATCTTAAGTTAATTTCTGGTGATTTAATTGATCAACACTCATTAACTTTCGCTCTAAAAGATATTCAACCAGATGAAATCTATAATCTAGCTGCTCAATCTTTTGTGCAAGCCTCTTGGGAACAACCCGTTTTAACTGGAGAATTTACTGGTATCGGCGTAACCAGAGTACTTGAGGCAATGCGTCTAGCTTCTCCTAATGCTAAATTTTATCAAGCCTCTTCAAGTGAAATGTTTGGCAAGGTTCGCGAAACCCCACAAACAGAATTAACACCTTTTTATCCTCGATCACCATATGGCGTCGCCAAGGTTTATGGTCATTGGATTACAGTAAACTATCGTGAATCATATGATATGTTTGCCGTTTCCGGTATTTTATTCAATCATGAATCCCCTCGCCGTGGTCTTGAGTTTGTAACTAGAAAAATTGCCAATGGCATTGCTAGAGTTAAACTCGGCAAACAGCCATATATTGAATTGGGTAATCTTGATGCAAAACGTGACTGGGGCTATGCCAAAGACTATGTTGAAGCTATGTGGTTGATGCTTCAGCAAAATGAACCAGATGATTATGTAGTTGCTACTGGAGAAACCCATTCTGTAAGAGAATTTCTAGAACTTTCATGTAAATCAGCTGGTATTACTGATTGGCAAAGTGTTTACAAACACAACCCAGTTTACGACAGACCAGCTGAGGTTGATTTGCTCATCGGCGATCCTAGTAAAGCTAAAGAAAAATTGGGTTGGCAACCAACAATTGATTTTGAACAACTAGTAGATTTAATGGTTCAGTCTGAACTAGAAGAAGAAAGCAAGTTGAAAGACTAAGTTCCATGCAACAAAAAAAAGCGTTCGTCATTATCCCAACCTATAACGAGCGTGAGAACATTGAAAAAACTCTCACTGAAGTTTACAAAACCTTTAAAGAAATTAATAATTGGGAGTGCGGAGTATTGGTAGTTGATGATACTTCACCAGATAAAACCTACGAGTTAGTTGAGAACTTAAAGAAAAAATTTGCTAGCCTGGAACTATTAGTAAATCCTGAAAAAGCTGGCTTGGGCGGAGCTTATTTAAAAGGCATGGATTTTGCCTTTAACAAACTCAGTGCTGAAGTTGTTTTCGAATTTGATGCAGATCTCTCTCATGACCCAACAAAAATTCCTTTGTTTCTCAAAAAAATAGATGAAGGCTATGACATGGCACTTGGATCCAGGTATATTCCAGGTGGCAGTATTCCAGCCGATTGGGGCTTCCACCGCAAGTTTTTGAGTGTGGTGGGAAATTTGGTTATCATGACTGTTTTAACTAATTTTAAAATTAGAGACTGGACTACTGGCTATCGCGCTATTACTAAAAAAGTTTTTACAACAATTAGAGAAGAGTTAAATGATGATAAATTCTCTGGGTACACCTTTCAAATTGGGTTTCTTCATAAAGCAATGAACCACGGATTTTCCATGGCAGAAATTCCTTTTCATTTCAAAGATAGAACCATTGGTAAAAGTAAAATAGGACCTGAGTATATAAAAAATACTCTTGAATACATTATGAAAGTGAGAGTCACAGATTTATTAAAAAGTAGAATTTTTAAGTTTGTCATAGTCGGTGGCATTGGCGCACTTACTCAACTTTTGACTTTACAAGGCTGGCGTTTAGTTGCTCCATTCCAGCTAGCCTTTTTCTTAGCTATTGAATGTGCTGTCTTAATGAATTTTATTCTAAGCAACCTATGGACTTTTTCTGATCGTAAACTTAAAGCAAAACAAATTCCAGCTAAGTTTGTTCAATTTAATTTGGCATCTGGTGGTTCAATTTTAATTCAACAAATAATTGCTTTTGTTGGAGAGACCTTTGTCGGACTATTTACTCTCTTCACCTTGCCAATTATTAATATGGATATTGATACCGGTACTATGTATGCCGTAGGCGGAATCCTAATTGGAATGTTTTGGAATTTCTTTGCTTACAATACCTTTATTTGGAAAAAGGGTAAGAAAAAATAAAATAATATGAAGCTATTACCCGTCTCACCACTCAAAAGAGTGTTGTTGGTGAGTTTGCTGCTCATCGCTATCTTCTTGCGTTTCTATAATCTAGAGGGTTCACTACAATTTCAGGGAGATCAGGGTAGAGACGCCATGATAGTGGCTGACATATTTCGCAAACATGATTTAGTTTTTATTGGTCCAGTTACTAGTGTGGGAAATATGTATCTCGGACCACTGTATTACTATTTTATGCTACCTTTTTTATGGCTAACCTATCCAAATCCAATTGGACCAGTTTATGCCATGGCTGGACTAGGAGTTTTAACTGTTTATCTAATCTATTTTTTGGGTAAAAAGATGATTGGTGAAAATGGAGCCTTACTGGCATCTGCTTTTTACACTTTTTCTGCTACAGCAACTCAGTTTACTAGATTTAGCTGGAATCCCAATCCAGCTCCAGTAATTTCATTATTAATGATTTACTTCACTTACTCTGCCTGGAAAAAAAATCCATGGCACTGGGTTTGGGTAAGTGTTTGTTTTAGCGTTCTTATTCAATTGCACTATTTAACACTATTAACACTGCCAGTTGCTGGAATTTTTTGGTTATTAAGCTTTAAGGATTTTTGGCAAAAACATCAACAAAACAAAAAACATAGCTTTAAACCACTTTTAAAACCAACTTTTCTTGCCATTTCTATTTTTCTAATATCATTAACACCCTTGATTTTATTTGATCTAAAGCACGGCAGTAAAAATATATCTGCATTTCAAAATTTAATTACCAATGAAGATAATTTTACTTATTCACCAAAAGTTTCTCTAACTACAAAGTTGGCTAAAACTTTTAAAGAAACTGAAGGCCGCGGGATGCATATTTTATTTGAAGTTATGATTGGAAAAAATAGAACTTTAAATAAGAATTTGCTTTATGGTTTTGCTGTTTTAATCTGTGGCTATTTAATCAGGCAGTCCCAATTGCTTAAAAAAGATCATGGAGCTAAATATTTAGCTCCATTTATGGTGATTTTAACTTATTTATTAATAGGAATTATTGGAACCGCTTTTTATGAGCATACTATTTTTGATCACTATATTGCCTATCTTTTTCCGGTTACAGTTTTAGTTTATGGCTGGTTAGCAAGCAGTATTAAACCAAAATTTTTCATTTATCTTGGCACAATTATTTTTGCTGGATATTTTTTGCAATACAATCTGCCCAAGATGCCACTTAAAACTATGGGTTGGACTATTAATGATATGAAAAGAACTAGTGAAGAAATATTAAAGCATGTCCAGCCTGGAGAAAAATATAATTTGGTTTTACTTTCAGAGAGTCATGATATTGATGGCCAAAACTATCGTTATTACTTAACTACTGGGCATACTAGCCCAACAACTTTTGCTGAAAGAGATAGTACTACCACCCTGTTTATTATTAATGAAGAAAAGAAAACAACGAATGTTACTGATTCACCAATTTATGAAATAGCTGTTTTTCCAGATAAAAAACCAGCTGATTTCTTTGTTATACCAGGAGGACCAGAAATAACTATGTTGAAAAGAACTACACAAGAAAGCGCACAACCGCTAGAATAGAGCTGCTTATGGCAAACCAAATTCCTTTTTTATCCGTAGTTGTCCCTTCTTTCAATGAACAAAGCAATCTTAAAAGAGGTGTTGTTGAAGAGATGCTAAGTTATCTCAAAAAACAAACCTATACTTGGGAATTGGTTTTAACTGATGATGGAAGTACTGATGGAACAGCGGAAATTCTCGAATCATATGCTGTAAAAGACAGTCGAATTGTTGTTCTAAAAAATCATCATGCTGGTAAAGGTCCAACTGTTAAAGCTGGGATGCTGGCTGCAAATGGAGAATGGCGTTTATTCACTGACTTTGATCAATCTACTCCCTTAGTAGAGATAGAAAAACTTTTAAAATATATAGATTCTCAAGAAGTTATTTTTGGTTCTAGAGAGATTACTGGCGCTAGAAGAGACAAAGAGCCTCTTTATCGTCATTTAATGGGTCGAGGATTCAATTTATTAGTCCAAATTCTAGCAGTAAGAGGAGTCAAAGATACTCAATGTGGTTTTAAACTTTTTTCTGCCGATGCAACTAAAAAACTTTTTCCAGCTCTCTATGTTTATGGTGGAGAACAAACACGCCAGGATGCCTTTACTGGCGCTTTCGATGTTGAATTATTGTTTTTAGCTAGAAAATTTAAGATAGGTTATAAAGAAGTACCAATCCTTTGGAAACATCATAAAACTGATCGTGTTAGTCCTATTAAAGATTCTATTCGTATGTTAATTGATATTATGAAAATAAGATTGGCATACTTAACCGGAAAATATCACTAAGCATGAATAATAAAAAATCAAATAATAGTAACCAGCTTTTTGGTTTACTTTTTTTAGTGAGTTTTTTTTATTCTTTGTTTTCTTATTCTCTAACTGATCCAAATTTAGTTTTAACAAGTTGGGCACCATACTGGAATTTTCAGCAGTGGATGTGGCAAACCTTTTTCCATAACTCAAATTTATTAACTTCTAGTTTTTTACTTTTAGTTGTTGGTTATTTTTTGGTTTATTTTTTAGGATTAAAAAATCTTAAAACTGAAATAAATATAAATCCTACAAAATTTTTTATTAAAATATTATTTGCATTGTCACCATTATTTTTTAGCTATAACGCCTTGTCTCATGATGTTTTTAATTATATTTTCAATGCCAAAATGGCAGTTGTTTATCAAGCTGATCCACATCAACAAGTTGCCTTAGATTTTCCGCAAGATAATTGGCTTAGATTTATGCACAACACTCATACTCCTGCCCCATATGGCTATGGTTGGACGATCTTCTCGATTCTGCCTTATTTAGTTGGCTTTAATAAGTTTTTACCTACTTGGTTTATTTTTAAAGCTTTAGCTTGGCTAAGTTATATTTTATTGTTCTTAGTACTCAAATTATTAATATATAAAGTAAGTAATAGAAAAATTACTGCAGCAGATGTTTGGTTGGTTTTTGCCAACCCATTGGTAATAATTGAAATCCTATCTAATTTGCATAACGACTTTTGGATGTTGATACCAGCAATTATTAGTATGGTTTTAGTGATTAAAAAACCCAAGAGAATACCTATTACCGTCAGTGTTATTTCTTTATTTTTTCTTGGTTTTTCAATCAGCACTAAATTTGTCACAATTCTGTTGTTGCCTCTGTGGTTGTATTGGTTTATTGGTTGGTTTTTCGAAAATCCATTGCGCAATGATTTATTAAAAAAAGTGGTTGAAAAAAACTTATTCCTATTTATTTCTCTAATTTTATTTATTCCCCTATTTACTTTGCGCTCTCAACAATTTCTTCCATGGTATTTAACTTGGTCAATAATCTGGTTGCCTTTAATTAGTTATTTGCCTTGGAAAAAATTGGTCTTAGCTTTTAGTTTAAGTGGTTTATTGCGCTATCTTCCTTGGTTATTAGCTGGTGGTTTTGCTAATAATGTCATAAGTCAACAAAAATATATTACTTGGCTTGGAGGAGTTATTTTTTTTGGGCTTCTAATTATTAGTGAGAAGTTTAAGAAAAATAAGCTAAACTAGCAGAAACACCTTTCTCTGGGTACAATGAATTAAGTGCAAAAAAAGAATTGGAAAATTTTAAGTCCCATTTGTTTCATAATCATTGGCCTTGTCTATTGGCTAACTCATTTGATTTCCCTAACTTTACTTCCTGTTTTTGCCGATGAAGCAATCTATATTCGCTGGGCGCAACTAATTATTGATGATTGGCAAAGATACTTATTCTTTTCTATGAATGATGGCAAGACACCACTTTTTGTTTGGCTGGTAGCTGGTGCTTTAAAAATCTGGCACGATCCTTTATTTGCTGGACGTTTAGTTTCTCTAATTGCTGGCTTTATACAAATCAAGATAACTGCCGAAACTATTAAAGAGCTTGGGGGCGGTAAATTAGCCCAAATTTTTGGTGCTTTTACAATTGTTTTACTGCCATTTTGGTATTTTCATCACCGTATGGCTTTAATGGATGCTCTGTTAACTACTTTTCTTTCTGCTTCTTTTCTTTGGTTGCTTAAAACCAATCAGGATAAAAAATATTTTACGATAAATATTTTTTTAGCAATATTATTTCTTGGATTAGCTTTATTTACAAAGATTCCTGCTATCTTATTTTTTCCAAGTTTGGTTTTAATTAGTTTTTTACCACAAAAAAAATCAAGTTTTATTGTAAGGCTTGGTCAAAGTTCGTTGGTAATTTTGGGTGGAATATTAATTTTTGCATTATTAAAATTAACTCCTATTTTTAGTCAATTATTTAGTCGTGGTAGTGATTTTCTTTACCCAATCAATGAATTACTAGATAAAGGTGCATTAACAGTTTTTTGGGCCAATACGCAAAGAATTTTCCAAGCTTTATTCCGTTATCTTTCTTGGCCAATAGTTGTCTTACCTTTCTTTGGCCTATTTCAAGCCAAGTTACGAAAGACTCATGTTATTTTAATTTTGAGTTTTTTGGGGTTTGTTTTGCCGATTTTAGTTCTTGGTAAAACTATTTATCCACGTTATATATTGCCTAGTATTTTTCCACTAACGGTTTCTGCTGCTCTTTCTTTTGAATACATAGTTAGAAGAGCGCAAGCTAGTTTTAAAAATTTATTTTATTTTATTTTTCAAGCCGCTTTTATAGTTCTTGCTTTAACTTCTATTGTCCAAACCTCATTTCTTTTTATGATTCTTTCTTGGAAAAATCCTTATTACTTGCCTTTTGTACCAATAGATAGGGTTCAATATTTAACTGAATGGTCAGCTGGTAATGGCATAAAGGAAAGTACTGAGTTAATGCTTAAGGCCACTAAAGAACATTCTCTAATAGTCGCTACAGAGGGTTATTTTGGTACTTTGCCTGATGGAGTGCTAATGTATTTACACAATCAGGACTACACTAATTTAAGAGTTGAAGGCATTGGTCAGCCTGTCTATGCCATACCAGATAAATTTATTGAGCAAAGCAATGGTTATGAAAAGGTTTGGTTGCTGGTTAATTCTCATCGAGAGAAAATGAGGTTGATGGAAAGTAATTCAGATTTGCTTATTGAACAATATTGTCGAGGAAATAATGCTCCTTGTTTGCAGCTGTGGGATATTACTTCTTTGATTAAGAATTAAATTTCAGCTTTTTTTCAGCTTTCTTCTGTAAATTGTGAGTATGGTAAAAAATACTCTATTTTCTACTACCCCCATATTGCAACATAGTTTGGCTACTCCTCTAACAAATATTCTTAGTTTGTCAGAGTTGGCTTTGGAAAATATTAAACAAGAAAATTTATATAAACCAGAGCAAGAACTGCAAAGAGTTTTATTAAATGCCAAGCATATGCAGTCGATGCTGGCTTTTAGAGATCGTCAGCAGCGTTATGTTTTTTCTCCTCAAAAAGCTATTAATGAGTTGCTTTGTATTAATGACCAAACTAGGATCAAGAAAAATTTAGTTACAAGGATTGTGATTCCAGCAAATAAATTTTTATGTGGGAATAAACTGCTTTTCCAAGAAATTGTTGTGTGTTTATTAAACAATGCTCACGAGAGTTATAATAAGAAAACCAAACATAAATTAGTATTTTTGAGTGCTATTAATAAAAATAGTAATTGTTTGTTAAGTGTAGTTGATGCTGGTAAAGGAATGAATTGGTGGGAAAAACAAATGGCTTTGAAACCGTTTAGTTCTTTTAAACAAAATCATTCTGGTTTGGGTTTATTTTTTGTCAAGCAAACAGTTGAAAAGGAATTTAATGGCTCAGTGAATATACGTTCAAAGATAAAACAGGGTACTACTATTGAATTATCCTTTCCTTATTATATGCAGTAATTAGATAGCCAAAGCCTCTTCTGGTTTGAATAATATCTTGATATTTGCCCAATCTTTTTCTTAAACGACGAATATAGACATCTATGGTATTGCTCTGAGCTTCTTCTTCAGCAGTCCATAGAGTTCTCAATAAATGATTTCTAGAGACTGTTCTACCTTTTGCTTGGATTAAACAAAAGACTAAGTCTTTTTCTCTTTTTCTTAAATAAATTTCTCCTTCTGGCGTGATAAAACAGCCTGTTTCAGCAAAAAATTCTATTTCTCCTAGCTGAAATGGTTTTTCTTCTTTAACCAAGGTATCCCATTGCAACATGTTTTTTACTTTTAGCCTTAGTTCTGCCAATGAAAATGGTTTGGCCAAATAGTCATCAGCGCCTTTTTCTAAACCACTTATTTTGTCTTGCAAACTAGTTTTTTTACTTAGGTATATGCATTTTAATTTGGGTTGAAGTTCTTTGATGTATTCAATTGCTTCAATAGAGTCACCATCTGTTACAAAGCGATCCATAATGCATAAATCATAGGTTTCTTTTTCTAAAATTTGATAGAAGTGTTTTAGTGAATCTACTAATGTTAGTTGTCTTTTTTTCTGGGTTAAACCAATCTTCAGGGTTTGAGCTAAGTTTTTGTTGTCTTCTAAAATAAGGATTTTTCTCATAGCCACTCCTCTGGTATACTATCTTCCTACGGTTTTATTGCTAATTTAGCAAAAAAAGCTGAAAAAAAGCTGAAATCCCGGGTAGTGAAGTGGCATCATTACAGGTTCTGACCCTGTCATCCTAGGTTCGAATCCTAGCCCGGGATCTTTTTATTTAAAATATTTTTAATCAAGATATGATATAATTTGATTCAGTCTGAGTAATAAGCTTTCCCTACCTTATAGGGTAGGTTTTTAAGGAAGTTTATGTCTGATATATTCAATGAAGCAAAGAAAAAAGCTGCTAAACAAGCAATTGAAAAAGAAAAGAAACAAATTACCGAACCAATTGAATATGAAGCTGCATTTTTAGAGTTATTAAGCTATTTGGAGCCATTCTTCAACAAACTAAGAGAGATTGGTTTTAGCAACATATCAACAAAATTTGGACCAAAAATTAATGAACCTACCAATCCAATTGAAGATTCAAATTATACAACATACGAATTAGAAATATTAATGACATACGAAAAAGATAATCCACAAATCAATTATCAGTTTGTAATTAGTTACATTGGTCATCTCAATTTGCATGATAGATTAAATGCCTTTAGAAGAAGAAAAAAATTCGACCTAAAAAACAGCTCAATGTCGCTATTTAATCCAAGAGATGTGGTAAAAGCATTGAGAGAACAAATTATAGATATTCTTGTTGAAAAAGAAAATTCTTAGCAACTAATCTTATTTTGCCAACAATCTCAAAATAGTTGCTTTTAAATTATCAATATTATTCTTACCCAACTGAGCATCTAGCTCTTTAATTCTTGTCTGATGATCACCAGACAAACCAATAGTTTTTGCCTTATTAGCATGAAAACCACCCTCAATCCTTGCTTCCATCAAAGCAATTAATATCCTCAAAGTATCGGTATTACCAATTTTAAATTCGCCAAGACTACCACCCAAAATAATAATATCTACTTTTAACTCTTCAAGCATAGCCATAGCATCAATAGCATCCTCTAAATTAGTAGCTGTTTTAACTAAAACCCCACCAATCTCAGTAATAATATCTTCAACCGTAGCAACCCAATCCTCATTATCCTCAGCAAGTAAAACATTAAATTTTCGTTCTTTACTATCACTCATATAGCTTTCTTAATTATTTATACTAATTTGCTAATAACCTCAAAATAGTGGGACCAATAGATCTAAAATCTAGTTTATCTATAACCGCATCAGCCCCAGCCTCTAATAATGGCTGACCATAAGCTGAATAACCAATTATTTTTATATCACTACCAAGCTTTTTTATAGCCTCAATCAACTGTTGACCTTCCCAACCATCAGAATCACCAGGAGTCAAATTGCCATCAATAATAGCAATATCAACTTTTAGTTTTTTCAATTGTTTAATAGCATTTTGAGCGGAAATAAAATCTACGGCGATTGGCAAAGCAAGAACTGCACTAATCTCTTCTAAAGCACTAGTGATAACTTGTCGCCACATTTTATCGTCTTCAGCGACAAAAACTCTAATCTCTTGATTTGTTACCATATCAATATCTCATATTATATCAAATCAGGCCTATTATTGCGAATTTTATTCTAGTTTCGTATTTTCTTCTTCATCTGTTTTATGCTAAAGTTAAACCTATGCCTGATAAATACTCTGCTGTCTGGGTTTCGCACTCATCTATCAATGATTTTCAACAATGCCCTCGTGCTTACTTCCTCAAAAACGTATACAAAAACCCTGAGACAGGCCATAAAATGCAAATCATGGCCCCAGCCCTAGCCTTAGGACAAGCTGTTCATGAAGTCATTGAATCTTTATCAGCCTTACCAACTAACCAACGCTTCAACAAATCTCTAATTGAAAAATTCCAAACATCTTGGCAAAAAATCAGTGGCAAAAAAGGCGGCTTTCTAGACCAACAAACTGAAGAAAAATTCAAACAAAGAGGTGAAGAAATGCTACGTAAAGTCATGGACAATCCAGGACCTGTAGCTCAACTATCAGTCAAAATCAAAGAAGATCTACCTCACTATTGGCTATCAGAAACAGATGGAATTATTCTCTGTGGCAAAATCGACTGGCTCCAATATCTACCAGATACAGATAGTGTTCATATTATCGATTTTAAAACTAGTAAAAATAAAGAAAAAGCAGACTCACTACAACTACCCATCTACCTACTGCTAGTCAGCAATACTCAAAAAAGAAAAGTAGCAAAAGCCAGCTATTGGTATTTGGGAATGAACAATGAACCAGAAGAAGTCGCCCTACCAGACCCCCAAGAATCATATGAAAAAATCTTAAAAGTTGCCAAAGAAATGAAACTAGCTCGTCAATTAAATCGCTTTCGTTGTCCAGAAGGAGAAAATGGTTGTTTTTCTTGCAAACCATTTGAAAAAATCATTAAAGGCGAAGCAGAATTTGTTGGCCCCGGAAACTACAACCAAGACATTTATATCTTACCAAGTGGCAATGAAATTCAAGAAGACAGCGTCATTCTTTAGCTAAATACAACCTGTTTTACTAACTCAACCAACTCCTCATTAACTTCAAAACCAAGATGTTGAATCTTAATGAAAAAAGTCAGCAAACTCAAAACCACAACAAAAACAATCAAAAAAACTAATAACTTCCAAAGCTCCAGCTTAACCTTCATAACTCAATTCTGCACGTTTTTACTCTGCATTGCAAGATATATTGATGTTTAGCTAAAATCTAGCCAAGCAAAACGATTTTTACCAGCCTCATCCTGCCAAACCTCAACTTTTTTACTAAACAAAAGAGCTTGAATAATCTCTTTATCATGAGAATCATCAATCTCTAAAAATAATTGACCAACAAATTTCCTCTCACATAATTGTTTAATTAATTTTTTAATTAACTCCAAACCATCAAAGCCACCATCCAAAGCCAACATTGGCTCATAATCCCTAACTGAAGGCATTAATTTATTCAACCTCTCGTGAGGAATATATGGGAGATTTGCTACTACAAAATCTAATCTTTCATCCAAAGCTACTTGATTTAATAAATCAGCCTCAACAAATGAAACATTATCCAAATCCTCAGGATCTTGTGATAACCTCTGCCAATTTCTCTCCGCTACTTGCAAAGCATCAGGAGAAACATCAGTTAAAGTAGCCTCTACAACTCTACCTTTTTTGATTAGTTCAAGAAAAACACTAATACCCAAGGCACCACTACCAGTACCTACTTCTAAAAATTGGATTGATTCTTTTAAATCTCCAAAAACACCAACTATTTTTTCAACTAATTCCTCTGTCTCTATCCTAGGAATTAAAACATTTTTATTAACAAAAAAATCACGTTGATAAAAATCAACATGACCAGTGATATATTCCACTGGCATTTCACCATATTTATCTAAATCAGCTAAATCAATATTCCATTTTCTTAACTGATTTCTTTCATAAGCCGTAAGATATCTCACTGTATTTAATTCCTTTGCTGTTACGATTGACCTAATCGCTATTTTACGATAGATTCAATGCACCGGATATAGATGATATATTCGATGATAATATATATAAATTGTATACAAAAGGTTTAAGGAAGGAAGAATTCTTCATGAATAACAAAACTCTTACCCAGATCATGATTGGAGCAGTTGCTCTAATCGCTGGTTTCGTAGCTGGCTCACTTTGGACAGAAAACCAGTTACTTAGAAACGGCAATACCGGCAATGGCCAACAAGTTGGCGCTCCAACTGCTGCTGGTAATAATAAAGCTGCTGTTGATACTTTAGCTGACATGCCAGCATTAACTGCTGAGGATCATCTTAGAGGAAATAAGGATGCTGAAATTACTTTAGTTGAATATTCTGATTATGAATGCCCATTCTGTAATAAATTCCATCCAACCATGGTAAAAGTCATGGAAGAATATGGTGATAAAGTAAATTGGGTTTTCCGTCATTATCCACTAAGCTTTCATGCTCAGGCACAAATCAGCGCAGAAGCATCTGAATGTGTAGCTTCACTTGGTGGCAATGATGCTTTCTGGACTTTCTCTGACGCCCTATTTGCCGGCGCAGCAAAAGAAGGAGCAGCTGCCCTAACTGAAGAAAAATTAATTGCTGAAGCAGGAAAAGTTGGAGTCAACAATGCAGATATGGAAAAATGCCTAGCTGATGGCAAAATGACAGACCTAGTCAATGAAGATATGATTGGTGGCCAAGCTGCTGGTGTATCCGGCACTCCAGCAACTATCTTGATTACTAAGGATGGCAAAAGAGAATTAATCTCTGGAGCTCTACCTTATGCTCAAATTAAAACTGTTATTGATAAATACTTAAAGTAAACTATTAAGACTGATCAAGCAAAATAAATAGGGCGTCCGCAAGGACGCCCTTTGCGTTACACTACATGTATGATCACCCACATTCTCACCGATCTTTTTGACGTCTTACTCTTTGAAACAAACAATCCATTAGTTGATGAAAACTTTACTCCGGTAATTCAGCGACTAGTATTAAATACTCCATTACTTGAAGAATTTAAAACCTTAAAAAAACAGGGAATCTCCATAAATATCTTTACTTCTGCTCCACCATTCTCTAGTATTCAATTGGAGAAACTAGGTTTATTAGATTTTAATAAAATTTTTTCTACCATCACCATGGGCCATAGCAAAAGAGATTTTAGAGCTTTCAGAGATGTTGCCAAAGAACTAGAAGTCAAACCAGCACAAATATTTTTTCTAGATGACCAAATTAGACATACTAACGCCGCAATAGAAGCTGGCTATCAAGCAGCAACCTTTACATCAAACCATCAAATTATCGAAAAACTCAAAAATCTTCAATTTGCTGCAAATCCTTGATTATTGCCTGAACATTTCTCTTATCTCGCCATTCATTAATCTGCAAAACAATCGCAACATTAACCAATGATCCCTCTTGTAGGGTCTCCGCCATTTCACCCTTTCCCCAAGCCAAGCCAGTGATTTGTGCATTACTACCGGCATCAGTTAAAGTAAGCTTGAGATGTTGCTGTTGACTCCCCAACTGTTTAATTTCACTAACACGAACATCCTTAACAACAAAAATTGGTTCAGCATTTTCTTGACCAAATGGAGCAAAAGACTGGATTTTATCTATTAATGTTACGCTCACCAAATCAAGTGGCAACAAACACTCCAAAGACAGCCTTTTTTGTAACAACTCCGGATCAATAGTTTCTCTACCTTGTTCTAGCAAATGTTCAATTACAGTAGTTAAATTTTCATGTTCAAAACCAAAACCAGCAGCCATCGGATGCCCACCAAACTCTAATAACAAATCTTTAGCAGTTCTAATTATTTCAGTAATATTAACACCTGGAACTGATCTCGCTGATGCTTTAGCAACATCTCCATGAGTACTAATTACAATAGAGGGCTTAGCATAGCGCTCTGTTAATTTACCAGCAATCAAACCAATAATTCCCTCATGGAAATCAGGAGAATGAACAATAATAATATGTTCCTGTTTCTGAGCAGTAGCCTGTTGATGAGCTAATTGAAACAACTCTTCGGTGAGTTGTTGACGTTCTCCATTAGTATTGTCTATTAAACTAGCCAACTCCGTAGCTCGATTTTTTTGATTAGTACAAAGAAGCCTTAGGGCATCCATGGCATAGGACATTCTACCCATCGCATTTATTCTTGGACCAATAACAAATCCCAAATGCATGGAATTAATTTTTTTATCTGCCAAACCAGCAATTTGCTTCAACGCCAATAATCCTGGTCGTTGATTATTATTCATAACCTCTAGACCATGCTTAACAAAAGCTCTATTAATTCCTTTTAACGACATTAAATCCGTTACTGTTGCCAAAGCCACCAAGTCCAAATTATTCTTGGCTTCTTCCTCACTAAACTCACGAACTAAAGCCCAAGCAACAGCTGCTCCACAAATCTTGGTACTATGAACAACAGTCAAAGCACTCGGAAAACTATCATCCGGCTGATGATGATCTGTAATAATGACTTCAACTCCCTTTTCTTGTAATTCCTGCACGGCTTTATGCGCCACAATTCCAGTATCAACTGTAATTAATAAATCTGGCAAAGATTTGCTATATATCTCTTGCAAAGCCGCCCAAGTTAAACCATAGCCGTGTTTCTCTCGATGAGGAATAAATGGCATGGCATCTACCCCCATTTTGTATAAAGTTTTCCATAAAATAGCTGTAGCACTAATTCCATCGGCATCATAATCACCAAAAACCAATACTTTTTGTTTTTTTTCTTTGGCCTCTAAAATTCTTTCTTTGGCTTGTTGCAAAGAATCTGGATCCAAACCTAGTTCTTCAGCCGAAAAATCAATTGGATTTCTAGAATTAAAAAACTCGTCCTCATCAGTTATATGACGGTTATTTAATAAAATTTTTGCTAAATCCTCCCATGATTTTGGAACATTTTCAGATAATAAGTGCCATTGCATAAGGCTCAGGGTATCATATTTTTAACAGAGAAACATGGGAGAGAAAAATCATTTATAATGAAACCATGAAACTTGAATTACCATTCGAGGTCCTCTTTATTTCCCACACCCTGCAACAAGCTGGTTTTGAAGCATATTTGGTTGGTGGAGCAATTAGAGACCTGATTTTGCAGTCAACAGACGCCTTCTACCATAAAAATATTAGCCTCACAGACTTTGACTTTACCACTAATGCTAAACCAGAAGAGATTATGGCTCTATTTCCAGAGAGTTTTTATGAAAATAATTTCGGCACAGTTAGCATCACTCACCAAGATACTTTAAATTTAATCACTAGTAATGTTCTTCCAGAAAAAAACCTACAGACTATTGCTGCTGAAAAAATCAAAAAACAAACTTTAATCGACCTTGCAGAAGCCAAAAAAATCCATGAGTCATTAAAATCGCCAATTAAAGAACTTCCTTCAGAAGAAAAACAACCCAAGCCATTCGAAATAACTACTTATCGTACTGATGGAACTTATCAAGACCATCGTCGACCAGATTCAGTAAACTGGGGCAAAACCATTGAAGAAGACTTACAAAGACGAGATTTTACCATCAATGCCATGGCCATAAAAATTGACCAGGAATATTTAAACAAAATCTTTAAACAAAAAAACCTACAAACAAACTATCTTTTAACCATAGCTGACTTTAGTCTAATTGATCCTCATGAGGGCATTAAAGATCTAGCACAAGGTATTATTGAGGCCGTTGGAGACCCAAATCTACGTTTTAAAGAAGATGCCTTGCGCATGTTGAGAGCCATTCGTTTTTCAGTGCAATTAGGAATGAGCATTGGTGAAAATACTTTTAAAGCTTTAATCCAGCATGCTCCATTAATTGAACATGTAAGCTGGGAAAGAATTCACGATGAATTCTTTAAGATGTTAGCTAGTCAAAATCCTAAAAAAGCCATTCAACTACTTGATGAAACAAAGATGCTTGAATATATTTTGCCAGAGATTTTAGAAATGAAAAATGTTGAACAAAGTGGACATCACACCACCGATGTCTGGGTCCACTCATTGGATGCACTAGAGAGCTGTCCGTCAGCCGATCCATTAGTTAGATTTGCAACTTTAATCCATGATATCGGCAAGCCAAGAACTTTTGCTAAAACTGAAAATGGTATTACTTTTTATAACCATGAAATCATCGGTTCTAGAATGGCTAGTAAAATCGCTCAACGCTTTAAATTATCTAAAAAAGATTCAGAAAGATTTTTTATCTTAGTTAGACAACATATGTTTCATTATCAACCACATAATACCGATGCTGCTATTCGTCGCTTTATGCGCAAGGTTGGTCTAGAAAATATTGATGATATTTTAGACTTACGCGAAGGAGATAGACTGGGTAGTGGCGCAAAAAAAACTAGTTGGCGACTTGAAGAAATGAAGCAAAGAATGGTTGAACAACTCAATCAACCAATGGAAGTCAAAGATCTAGCAATTAATGGAAATGATTTAATGACTGAACTCAATCTTAAACCAAGTAAGCAATTAGGAGAAATTCTAAATAGTTTATTTGAGGAGGTTTTAGAAAATCCAGAATTAAATTCTAAAGATATTTTACTTAAAAAAGCCAAAGAACTAATCTAATTTCCAATCCGCTATTCTCTTAACTCTTTTCATTACAGCATTGCTAGTAACCAAAGAAACTGAGTTAATCTCATAACTAAATGGTTTTATTGAAGCCGATATTTCTTTAACCTTATTTTTAAAGTCTTCACTTATTGGATTGGCAAAACGAATTAAAGTGATGTTACAAAAAAAGTATTTTTTATTTAGATAAATTTTGTTATCTGGTACACCAACTTTGTTCAACTCAGTTTCTAAATCAAAAATTATGTTATCTAATTCTTGATCAGTAGTACCAATTAAAGCTAAATTGTGAGGAAATAATAATAAACGATAATAATAAGCTTGGAATGATTTGTGTTTGGGAATTACCTTATTAAATACTTTTTTTACGATCTCAACATCTTTCTCGTTAAACGTGGGTGGATTACTGATGACTCTAATATTTTTAATTGTCGCATGGATTGAACTAGATGGATAATAAAAATGTTCCGGAGAAATTTTTTTAAGTGGTTCAATAATTTCTTTATAAACCTTGTTAATTAATTTTGGATCTGGAAAATGAACGCTAGTCAAACAAATTCTATCGTCATTAACAAAATCAGCTACTGGTTCAACCATAGTAAATTTTGCTTGATTTTTTGCTAATGATTCTTCAATTTGACCAATTACTTCAAGCTGATGCTGTTGGTAATTAGTAAGGTTATACATACCTATTTTTTACGACGTTTATTCCACTCTACTAGAAGAGGCACTGCTGTAAAAGTACTAGAATAAGTACCAGTAACAGCGCCTATTAATAAAGCTACTGAAAACCATTTAATTGACCCTCCGCCTAAAAGAACCAAAGCTAATAACATCATAACAATAGTAATTGAATTATTTAAAGATCTAACTAGAGTCTCACTAACAGCACGATTTGCCATATCTTCAAAATCATATCTTGGATACTTGCGATGTAATTCGCGGATGCGATCAAAAACCACGATTGTGTCATGAACAGAAAAAGAGAGAGTAGTTAGTAAGGCAGTTACAAACAAAACATCTACTTCTACACCATAGAAGAAACCTAATAGACTGAAACCACCAACTACAACCAAAGAATCGTGGAACATTGCCAAAATGGCCGAAACACCAAAAGAAATATCTGAAAACTGACGAGCTACATAGAAAAGAATAAAAATAATTACAATTACTCCAGCAGCAAACATTTTTTGAATTAACTCTTGGCCCAAAATAGGTCCAACAGTTTCAAATCTAACTACTTCTCCAGTACCAAACTCTTGAAATGCTTTTTGTACAAAAACCTCTTTTATTTCTTCAGTAACTGGCTTGCCTCTTAAAATATAGCCATCGTTACCAGATTTTTGCACAGATTGTAAAGCCAACTCTTCACCAGCTAGACTAATCCATTGTTCTTCAGTAATATTTTGTTGCGCCATCTTTATCTCAAGTAAAGCGCCACCAGTAAAATCAATAGCTGGTCGTAAACCATTAACAAATAATGAATAAACTCCAGGAATAATCACGATGGCAGAAATTAAGAAATAGAGCCAACGCCACTTCATGAATTTCATGATTGATCCTTCTGATGATAAAACTTTTGTAAAATTGGAGCGAAAGCTCTTAACAAAGTTCGGCTAACTACAACACCAGTGAATAAACTAAGTAATACACCTATTAGTAAAGTAACACCAAAACCACGCACCATACCGCTTCTATTTAAAAATTCTAAGTTTAAAGGATTAATTAAAACTAAAGCTGTAACAATAGTAACCAAATTTGCATCCTTAATACTTTCCCAAGCTCGACCGAAACCAAGTTCCAAAGCATTAAGATAACTATGACCAACTCTGAATTCTTCTTTAAAACGCTCAAAAATTAAGATATTAGCATCAACAGCCATGCCAATAGATAATAAAAGACCAGCTATTCCTGGTAATGTTAAAGTTACACCCATAATCTTATATATCGCTACGGTTAATGCTGCATAAATTGCCAAAGCTAGAGCAGCAACTGCTCCATGAAAACCATAATTTAAGATCATAAACACAACCACCAAACCTAAGCCTACTAGGCCCGCAAAAACACTCTGTTTAACTGAAGCCTCGCCTAGATTAGCTCCGATAGTTCTTTGCTCAAGAATTTGAATAGGAACTGGCAATGCCCCAGCATTTAACTGAATAGCGAGTTGTTTGGCATCATCAACAGTAAAGTTTCCAGTCATTATTGCTTGACCAGTTAAGATTGGAGTAGAAACTACTGGAGCAACTACTGGATAACCATCAATAAAAATTCCAATTCTTTTACCAACATAGTCTGTAGTCATAGCAGCAAATAATTCAGTACCTTTATCATCAAATTGTAAAGAAATCACTGGTTCTCCAGTATTTGGATCAAATTGAGTGGCTGCTTTTTTTAATTCTTTACCAGTCAGTTCTGTTGGTAAAAAACCAATTTGAGTATCTGTTTGTTCGCCATTTTCATCTAAGGCTGGTAATTCAGTTTCCACTCTAAAATCAAGTTGTGCAGTGGTGCCTACCAAAGCCAAAGCTTGAGCAGGATCATCAACTCCAGGAAGCTCAATAATTAAACGATATTGGTCGCCACTTTTAGCAGTTTGAATCAAGGGTTCACTAACACCATACAAATCAACTCTGCGACGAATGATTTCTTGAGCTGAAGTCAAAGCATCTTCTCTGTCTGGTAAATCAATACCATTCATATCAGCCAATAAAATTACCTGCATTCCACCTTGAAGATCTAGTCCTTGTTTGAGGGGTAAATCAGATGAAAAATTTTTGCCAAAAAGATTGAGAGAGATTTTTGGAATATCTATATCGGCTTTAATTTGACGACCAGCCATAGAAAAATCTAATGAAATAGAGGTTGGTAAAGCAATATAGAGTGAAAACAAAGCTAAAAAAATAATAAAAGTAAGACGTCTGCCTAAATTATTCATGTGTCCTTATATACCCTGAACTTGACGATGGGCAAACTCATCTTCATTACCAATTACCATCACCCGAGTGCTATATAGAATATCCATAATAAATGGATCACGACGGGTTTTACGGAACTCGAATTCTTGAGAATCAAAAACAGCATAATTCAATTCTCGACCTCGTTCTTTTTCTTCTTCTTTCATTAAGGCTTGTAGTTCTGGCAATACTACATCGCCAATTACAAGAACTTCTACTTCATTTTGAGTAGGCTTAATGCCACGAACAAATTTTCCAGAGAACATAACAAAATCTAGTTGCCCTAATTTACGTCGTAAACGACGAATTTTTTTGCCAAGACCAATGCTTTTAGCAATCATTTGTTGGAATTCTTGAAAATATAAATAGTGGTTGTTGAGTGAGTAATATAAACGATTGCCTCGTTGCTCACTTTTTAAAAGTCCGGATCCAAGCAAGCGATCCAACTCGCGTCTAACAGCGTTAATTTCTTCTTTTATAGCCCTAGTAATTTCTCGTACATAGTACATTTCCTCAGGATTGGTGAAGAATAGTTCTAGCATCTTCACTCTTACTCTGGAAACAATCAGGTCTTGTAAATCTGCCATATGTTCTTAAATATTTTTGAGTTATTTTTGTACTCAAAAAAGTATATCACTTTTTTAAAAGTTTTTACTAATAATTAACATCGCTACCAGTTGCTAAAATTGAGAACCAAGTTAGACCTCTGGCAAGTTCGATTGTTTTGCCTTTAGAATCTAGTAGTTCTAATTCAGAAGTACGAGTCTTCTTACTCCAAGTAACTTCGGTGGCAATGCCGTGTTTAAACACTAATGCCTTACCAGTACCGATAGTGCCATAAAGCATATGTTTCTTTTCATTAATAGGACCTTTTTCGGTCATAAACAATACAACTACGTTCTTTGCCATAATTTGTTCATCATTATTAATATCCATATGCTTTTCTCCGCCCATTGACCGAGCATAAGCATCCTTGGCAGAATCAAATTCCCAGCTAACTGAATAATCACCATAACCACTCCAAAAATCATAACTAATCTTATTAACTGAACCAGCGGCAGGAGCTTCTTTTTCAAAAGTCCAACCTTCATAGCCAGCTTTCCAGTCAGAGCCTTCAACTACTTTTCTACCAACTTTTCGATCTGGAGACATGTTTGTCCAATCGCGATCCAAGGCAACGGCCCAAAGTTTTTCAGTGGTAGTAACCATCGTGTGTTCTGTAGCTAATTCTTTACCTGGCACACGATTATAATCACGGACAAAAGTTGGATAGCCTACTGAAAACTGATTGATATCATTTTGTAAATTCCAACCATAATCAACAATTTGGCCCAAGGCATCGGTTGGACCTGGAACGTTTGCTCCACCAACATGAACATACATTGGCAGGTTAAAACCAGAGGCTAAATCAACAAAATAGGTACGAGCAGATCTAATAGGAGCCAAAGTTATATCTTGAATTTGAGCTGCACAATAGAACATGGCTCCAAAACGGGTTACTCCACCCTCAGCTACTGCTTCAAAAACTAAATCAGCCCTAGAAAGACCAGATTGAGGTCTAGCTTCAGGGTGATTTTCGATCATGACAAATAGAGGTCTGCGAGTTTCCCAAGTATCTTTTTCTAACTGAGTGTACATTGTGCCATTGAGAGGACAAACTTGGTCTCTAGGGGCTTGAGGATCAATTTCTAATAAAGCGCCAAGTAGGGTTGTGCCATCAGTACCAGTATTGGAGTTTTTACCACCTGGTAAAACTACTTTTGATTTATCTACATATGAAAAGACGCTAAATGATCCAATGGCAGAAACTGCATAAAGAACCAGGGCTAGGATAAGATGCTTTTTTTGCATGTTTTAAAATACTCCTTTTTCTCAATAAGATGTCTTAGTATAAACAAAAATTAATAATAATGCAGCTGTTATTATCAAGGTAAAAATAATTGTTTTAATTAAATCTTTAATAATAAAGCTTTGTTCTTGTTTGGAAAAACCATTGTCAGACTCTTTTTTTATCTTACTATTTTCTTGTTTTTTTTGATTTGAAGAAACAGCTGATTCTTGGCCATAAGCATAACCCATACCACCTTGTGTTAAGGTTATTTTTGCATGTTTTTTTTGTGCTTTAGTTCGTTTTTTAGCCATTTTTCCTTTTTATTGAAAGATTCTAAACACATCACGAATTGAAATCAGAATGATTAAGCCTAGCAAAATAATAAAACCAGTCAAGTGGGCAGTGCCTTCAAAACGTCTTACTTTTTCTTTACCTAAAAATTTTTCCAAGAAAATAAAGAAGATTCTACCTCCATCTAGAGCTGGAATAGGTAATAAATTCATAATACCAAGATTGAGAGATAACATGCCAGAAAATCCTAATATAGTTAACCAGCCCTGTTCAAATAGTCCAGCGTTTGATGCTTGGTCAACAATACCAATTGGACCAGCTATGCCATCTGGTACTCCATTACCAGCGATGATATCGCTTATCAAAATCCAGAGTGACATTAAAATCATTACTACCATCTGATAGGCTTCTTGAAAACCATAAATCATTCCTTGAAAAGGTCTTAAATACCAAGGTCCTTTGGCAAAATAGAAGTCACTAAAAGCAACGCCCATCGATCCTTGTCCTGCTGGAATTTCTGCCTCTGTTCTTAGATAAATTTCTTTAGTAATAATTTTTTCTGCACAGGTTAGCTGTTGGCATGGGCCAACCAAAGAAACTTCAACTGTCTGTCCCTGATTTAATTTAATAAAATTAATTACTTCTTCTATTTTGTTAATTTTGATTTCTTCATCATAAAGACGGAAGCCAACAATTTCGTAATCAGGTTTTAATTCAGCCACCGCAGCTGGCGATTCTGGAGAAATTTCACCAATTCTTGGTCTATTTTGTAAATCAGTTGGAACGCCCATAACACTAAAGACAATAGAAAAAATAAATAGAGCATAAATAATGTTGACCAAAGGACCAGCAGCAGCAATGGCTAAACGAGCCTTGGCTGATTTATTATAAAAAGCAGTTTGGTTTTTCTTTTCTTTTTCACTAGCATTTTCATCGTATTCCTCTCCTTCTAATCTAACAAAACCACCGAATGGAATTAGGTTTAAGGTGAAATCAGTTTTTTTCCAAGTGAATAAACGCAAAAATTTAGGAGGATAGCCGAAGCCAAATTCATGGACTTTAACATTATTTTTCTTAGCAAGGAAAAAATGACCTAGTTCATGGATTATGACTAGAAAAGATAGAATGAGAATGAAAACAAAAGTAGTCATTTTGAATTACAAAGAAAGTAGTTCTTTTTCCTTGTTTTTAACTAAAAGATCTATCTTCTCAATATATTCTTTGGTGACTTCTTCTAATTCTTTAAGAGAAAGTTTGGTGTCATCTTCACTTACTCCAGCTTCGCCTTCTTGGCTCTCAATCATATCTTTTACATCAGATCGCACTGAACGAAGCATGACTTTACCACTTTCTGCTTTTTGATGTAATATTTTTACCATTTCTTGACGTCGTTCTTGAGTTAGTGGAGGAACTGGAACTTTAACAGTGGCGCCATCTACGATAGCAGCTAAATTGAGATTGGCTGCTAAAACACCCTTCTCAATTGGACCAACCAAGCTTTTATCCCAGGGAGAAATAACTAATAAGGTTGGATCTGGAGCACTAATGTTACCCACTTCGTTAAGATGCATCATTGAGCCATAGGCTTCTACCATTACATCGTCAAGCATTTGTACAGATGCCCTACCGGTTCTAAGAGTAGAAACTTCTTTTTCGGTGTGATTTATTGCTTGAGTAAATTGTTGAACATAATCTTTTTTTTGGATCATATCCCTTCATTTTACCGCAAAGATAATAAGATGTGGAGGGAACTTGAGTTTATGAGCCTGGTATACTAGTACACATGAAAAATCAGTTTAAAAAATATTTTGTAACTATTGTTTTGGGTTTTACTAATCCTCAGAGTTATATGCGTTGGGTGATTTTGCCTACCAAACATGTTTTTCGTTTTTTTGCTATCAGTCTTTTTATTATTGGTCTTATTAGGGGTGGTCTTTTTTCATATTTTCAATTGCCCAAATTAGTTTCTTCTATCAGTCAAGCCACTGAAGAGGTAGTAGCTCAATATCCTGAAGACCTAGTTGTTGCTTGGGATACGAAGGAATTGACTCTTTTCCCTACTGGCAAATATCAAGATTTAGATGTTGATATAACTAAATTAAGTTTTCTAACTAATGAATTTGTAAAGCCATTGAATATTCGTTATCGATCATCGGAATTGAATCCAGAATTAAGAAATGAATTATTGAATGATGAAGAGACTTTGGTGGTTATTGAAAAAAGTCAGTATTCAGTTTTGGATGAAGAAAACAAGTCTTTAACTAAACAGTTGAATTCTGTTCTTCCTCAAGAGGAATTTGATGTTCAAGCAAGTGATTTGCCTTATTTACAAAAAGTTTTTAATGAAAATCTGGTTGTTTGGCAAAATCGTATTAAATATTTGTTACCAATTTTCTTTGGTTTGATTACCATTTTAATGGAACTGTTTTTTAGTCTTTTTTATGGCACTATTCTTTGGTTGTTTGCTAAGATGGCTGGCTTGCTTAAAACTTGGAAACAAGGTTGGAGGCTTAGTTTAGCAGTGCTTGTAACCTTAAATATTTTAGAGTTGGTGATGCAACAAGTTTATCAAAATAATCCAATTGCCATCAGAGAGCTTGGTTTCTGGGCAATTTCTGGTTTTATTCTTTTGAGTTGGAAGTTTCCAGATTTTTTAAGTGGAGAGACAAAGTCTAAAATTTAGTTTCATCTATCCTTAGTTCCATGTCTATTGGTGGAAAAGGATATTTTTCTGTTTCTGGATTAGCTTGTTTTAAAAGGTCTACAGCAGTATTTAGTTTCTGTTCAATGGGGCTTAGTTCTGAAGCTATAGTTGGGGTTGGTGTAACCTCTGGAACTTCTTCTACTACTGGTTTGCGGTTGATTGCAGCATAGGTTAAGACTGCAATTAAAATAATTAAGGCTCCACTAATAATAAAATAAAGAGGAGGAATCTTTTTTTTGGGTGGAGCAATAGGATCTAATGGTTCAATTGGTGGTGTTTCAAAGATGGGTTGTTCACCAGCAAACTGTGTTTGGTTTGGATTGTAATTTTCTTCTATCATTTTATTTCTCTCAATAGTTCTCTTAAGAATGACACTGTCTTATTTAGTCCAGTGTAAATGGGGCTTAGAGTTTTAACTAAGTTACTAGAATAACTGGTGACATTGCCATCCAGGACTTCTTCTCCTAGCTCTACCCAATTACTATCCAATGTTCCCTTGACAGCAGAGATCATGCGGTCGGTCTCTATAGATGCTCTAGAGCGATCAGCAGTGCTTGATTTGGCTTCTAAGGCTAAGATGTCTTTACGGACTAAGACTAGTCTGTCATAAACGTCTTGCATTGAGCCAACAGCCAAGATTGTAGTTGCTTGATTTGAGATTTCCATAAAATCATCTTCTTTATCAGTAAATTCATCAGATAAAACATTAAATTGTGGTCTGTCTTGAGCTTTTTCTAGCTTGCCACGGTGTTCTTCTAGCCACTTTACTCTGTCTTGCATTCTTTCTATTACTTTTTGTTTTAGTGATAGTTCAATGCCGTCTGCAGCTACAATGTTGTTTCTTAGTAGTTCGAAGTGAGTGATCATTACTAGGTCGCGAAGCATTAAAACGTCTCTTGCGGCTTTGACAACGTCATTGATTGAGGCCAAGGTTTCTAGTTCATTGTATTGGTCTTTGGCGATGTTAAATTGTTTGTCAGCATCACGATATTCAGCTAGTTGTCCTCGATATATTTCTTTGAGTTTAGCGATTTCTTTTTCTAGTCCTTGTCTGGCTACAACTTCTTCGTTTTTGACTGGTTCTGGTAGTTGCTGGGCTAAGGCCATAGATGGTATTAGCAAAACGCCAGTAATTAGAGTGGATAGGAAGAAATATTTTAATTTTTTCATGTTTAGAGCGTTACTAATAATAGCAAGATTCCTGCTAAAAGTGAGGTAGTTAAATATTCTAGTACTACTAGTTTTGTTAGTTTTCTGCTTTTGACGTGAGTTACTAGTCCCCAGGTAAAATAGAAAATTGCTAAGCCTATTACTAAGATTCTTTGTAGTTGTCTGTTGGGCCAAACAGCAAAGAAGCCAAAGGTAAAGGTTATGAGCGCAATTAGTAGAAAGGCGTAGGCTAGTTTGTGTTTTAAGATTTCTGCAACCATATTAATTTACCATTCCTCCCTTAAAGAAAATTAGCATAAAGGCTACGGCGCTGAAGATCATTAGATGGCCGATGTTTTTGCCAATTAAATGGGCTGTTTTAGTGTTACTCGCAATAAAGGTGTCATAGGTTAGGGTCATGACTACTAAGAGGATTACTGCTAGGAAAAAGGCTTTGGTTAGTTGCAACGGCGTTAGTAGGACTGCATCTCTAAATTCCATTGGGGATACTGCTTGGCCGACTAGCATGGTTGAGTCTGCTAGGACTGCTTCTGTGCCTGTTTTTTCTTGGGTGGTATTTGTTTCTGCTGCGTCGGTTAGTAGTTGTGGTGTTTTCTTTTCTGTTGGTTTGGTTGCAATGTTTGCCGTTTTTTCTGGTGTACCAAACATTTGGACTACTAAGGTGGTTTCAAAGCCGTTTAGTCTACCGTCGATAACTGCAATGCCGATTTCTTGAAAGCGGGGGTTGAGGAGGTTGGCTCGGTGAGTTGGAGATGCTAGCCATGCTTGCATCATGTCTGAGGTGTTCATGAAGTCGCGGGCTAGGTTTTCTCCAGCTACTTTGTAGCTGTAGCCTGATTTTTCAATGAAATACCATGGTTCTGTTCCGTCTGGAGCTGTGTGTGACCAATATTGGTCGGCAAACATGTCTTGGCCCTTGGCTAGGGCTGCTTGAGAGAGTTCTTCGTTAAGGATTAATCCTCCCATGCCGTTGGTTGTTCTTTCTTTGTTTGTCTGGATGATTACATCTTCTGGGGTGATGTTTGAGGCATAGCCTAAGATGCTATGTTCTATTCCTGGAAAAAAACGGATTGCTTTGAGTAATGAAAATGAGGCTAAGACTATGAGAGAGAAATATAGTAGTGATTCAGGATGAAGTAGTTTTGGCTTATGTTCATTGTGATATGAAGGATGGAAGAGATGCATTAGGGTTCCTCTAATACCGCCTGTTGCTCGACGTCGCTGTTTGTTTCGTGACATACGTATAGTTCCATTATGCAACAAAATACTCTATTCCTACAAGAGAAAGGAGTTTTTTGCTAAAAGAGATGTTTTTAATAGGGTTTTTTTCTGTTTTTTAGAATGATTAGGAGTAAAACAAAGATTGAGGTGAAAGAGAAAATGAATGTCATGGCAATAATTGATATTAGTAGGATTTTTTCCCAAAAGAAATTTCTTTTTTCTGGTGCTATGTTTTTGTCCATGATATCTCCCAATATTTCTCCATTTTGGGGCTGTGTGTTTGAGCTATGGTATTTGGGAGTTGGTTGAACTTGGTTTTTTTGAGTTGTTGGCTGGGGGTTGGTTTTAGAAATTTTTGGTATTGGAGTTATATGTATGGTTGGTGTTGATTGAGGTATTTCTTCTTGATAGATGAATAATTTGATTTCTTTTATTTCTATTTTCGTTGGAAGTTCTAGATCACCAAAGTCTCCAGCGAAGATGAATATTTCATTAGCATTATTGAGGTATGTGTGTTCTATGTTTTGCCATTCTCCCCACTGGTTGGTGTCTTTAGAGCAAATGTCTAATTGGTCTTTTCTAATGACTAGTTTAGTTTTAAGGAATAATAGTAGGAATGGCGAGTCGAAGTTGTTGTCTTGTTCTGATGTTTGACAACGATATTTAAATTGTAGTTTGAGGTATTTGTTTTCTGGTGCCAGATATTTTATTTTTATTTTGTTTTTGGTTAAATAGTCGGTGATGGTTTCATTAAGTTGATAGGTGTTGTTGTTTAGTTTAATGGAGCCAAATGTTTCTTTGGTTGTTGTTATTTCTTGCCAATTTTTTTCATTAAAATCTTTTTCAATTAGTATGTTTTCTAAAGCAGGTATTTCCCATATTCCATCTAGGTTTGAGTTGAATAAGTTTGTTGTTGGAGTGAATTCCTGAGCAATTGTTTCTGTGAATGAGAAAAAGAAGATAATAAAAAAGAGGATTGTTTTTGCCATTAATTCATCATGACAAATGTCTATGACAGTAATTGTCTTAAAACCATATAAATCGTATAATAACGGTTCGTTATACCACTGGCCCCATCGTCTAGTGGTTTAGGACACTAGGTTCTCATCCTGGTAACTGGGGTTCGATTCCCCATGGGGTCACCATACGAGATGCCCTGAGTATCATAGTTGAGAATAGCTTGATACATTGGGTTAATTTCATGGTTCAATGTACCGTCAATGTTGTAACTGATTCCCAAAGGGAAGATTGAACCAATTAATGCTTTAGCCTGGGAAACAGTTGACCGCTTATAAGTACTCCCCAGATCACTAAGAGTTGCCTTGATAAAATCAGACAGTTTGTGGATGTCATATTTCTCTAGAGTGGAGTCGGATTTGGCTACTTCGACGACAGTCATTTTCTTCTCGATAAGGGCGTTTTGTTCCATAAAGATTTCATCGGTATAGATGCCCATCATGTTCTTTTCGACCAGTATTTTTCGCATGTCTTTGAGCCTCTGGATCTCGCCGTCAGCAACGTTTTTGGCTTTCTTAATGTTCTCGAGTCTAGACTCGTATTCTTCGACTACATACTGAGTAAAGAGCTCTAGGCATTCTTTCTTGGGTGTAATTGAGCGAAGTAGCTCTACTACTGTCTCATCTAATACTTCGGCTCTAACCGAGGTCTGTTTACAGCCATTAGCACATCTATAGTAAGGATATCTCTTGGTTCTACCCTTACTCCAGCCAGCAGTGAGTCCAGTCCCACACTCAGCACATTTAATAATTCTTCTGAGAGGGAACTTTTGATTGAGTCGAGTTTTTTTAATGTTGAGAGCTTTTTTATTAACACATCTACCTTCTAGGATGTTTTGCACTCGATAATACTGCTCAAGAGTAATCATGGGCGTGTGTTGACCCTTCACCTCTTCTTTGTAGGTATCTGAGGTAAGGATGCCAGCATAGAATTTGTTTTTGAAGATGCGGTGAGCAGTCTGGGTTCTTAGTTCATATGGTTTGCCGTGTGACTTGGTACGTAGACCTAGTTTATTCATGATTATTGCCATTTCTCGCAAGCTCTTGGTGCCGGTAGCCATTAAGTCCCAAGCTTGTTTGACCAAATCCCAGGTTTCAGGATCTTTGACTGGGATCTTTTGAGGATTCATCAAGTAACCCAGAGGAGGCTTACGAGTAATAAGGCCCGACATAAATCTAGCGTGCATTCCGTTTCTGGTGCGCTCACTCCTTACGTCGTTGTCGTGCTGGGCAAAGCTAGCAAGAATAGTCTCAAGAAGTGTGTCTGTTGGTGAGGTGCCTGTAGGCTCTGACGCTGAGATAAGCTGAATCTGATAGTTAATCAGACTTTTTCTAATGCTAAGGTAGTCAGCAGTCTTTCTGGAGAGTCTATCTAGGCGATAAACAAACACTGCCCCTAGAGTCTTTTTGTTTTGCCTACAATACTTGAGGAGCTCAACTAGTTGAGGTCTACCGACAATGGTTTTGGCTGATTTGCCCTCTTCCCGAAAGATTTTGACGATTTTCATGCCCATGCGAGTCGCTTCTTTGCGACAGATTTCTTCTTGGGTACCAAGGGAGAAGTTATCTACTTGCTCCTCAGTGGAGACTCTGAGATATAGGATCGCATCAGTTTTGGTATTTTTCTCATCCCTAGTCATAGTTACCCCTACCTAGTAACTCCTCTACTGTTTTGCCGTGAAATACTTGCTTCTCAAAGTCATCTAACCAAGTGCGAGCTAGATACTTGATTTCTACTTTTGCATCTTGGAGATCTTGCACTGGGAACTTCTGATCTACTTCTGGTTTTAGGCTATCTTTACTCATATTCAAAGCTTGTTTGTAACTATCCCTATATGGTTAGTATATATACTAATACGGATAGTTGTCAAGTCTTTTTTAGACTAATTTTAGTCAAGTACTGGCGTTTATTAACTCTCTAAGATATACTTCTGTCAAACACCTGCCCAACTAAAGGTAGGTTATGTATACACTTAGTGAGATATTCTTAAAACTTCAAACTCCTGCTCGATATTTATCTGATATTGATCTTTCTTTTTGGTTAAACTCTTCAATTGCACTAATCGCTGTTTGGGCTCTTTTGTTTCTCGCGTATCATTTGACTAGATATTTACTGACCCACAAGCTCCAAAACAGACCACAAATTATAATTGAGGCCAAACCCCTGAGGATTACCGAGCAAAACCCCTTTACCACTGAACAACTCTTTAACATGCTTCATGGGCTAGCAAGACAAGCCTCGAGATTGGAGCGATTCTTTAATATCTCCAAGAACTATGCTTTTGAAATAGTCTCTACTAAGGAAGCTGGGATTAGATACCTGATTAGAGTTGATAAAAATGATGTAGAACTGGTAGAGAAAAGCCTTTTTTCTTATTTACCTGGGATTGCTATCAAAAAAGTTGCTGATTACTTACCACAAGACCTAGAGACAAAGCCTCACAAAATCACTGAATTCAAGCTCTCCAATCACTTTGCCCTACCTCTTAAGAAGCAAGAGTCACTAGATAAGCACGACCCAATTGCTTACATGACTGGGAGCATGACAAAGCTCAAAGAGAATGAGTTGATTGCCTTTCAAATCATTGTGGCACCAATAAACAAAAGTATGGTGGCGGATATTAAGAGAATCTCCAAATTGATATATTCTGGTAATGACTTGGTGGTTAACATCAATGATCGCTTGCAAGAGCACCCCTACCTCGCCATCTTTCAGCAACTACTATATGTAGCTCTACAAATTCTCCTGTTCCCGATTGGCTTACTAGTGTTCTTATTAACCGACGGCAAAGAAGGGCCACTCCTGTCAATCCACGCCAAAGATCAACAACAAAAAACTAATAACCCCTATCAGGAAGAAATGGAAGGGTTGGTAAAGCACAAACTAGATCAACAACTATTTAGCACCTCACTACGACTGTTGGTGGTGAGTAGCAATAAAGGCAGCCTAGGAAATCATGAAAAAGGATTTGTCTCTACCTTGTCTTCATTCAATAACTCAAGCTATCAAATGTTAGTCAAGTCTCTAGCTTGGAAACTAAAGTTAATTAGTCGTTTCAAAAGACACTTATTCACTAACCGCTTGCCCCGACTGCTTAACAAGTCAATTCTCTCTGCTTCAGAGATTGGTGATATCTATCATTTCCCATTTACCAGCACTGCCAAGACTGAGGATCTTGTGAAGTCTCACAGCAAAGAACTTCCGGCACCACTCTCGCTCAAACAAAAAGCTGTGTGTGATCTCTACTTTGGCAGAAATACTTATGGCGGGGTAAAAACTGAGATTGGCTTGAGTCTGGATGAGCGCAGACGCCATGTTTATGTGCTGGGGGCAACCGGAACTGGTAAGTCAACCATGCTCCTATCGATGATTAAACAAGATATTGATCACAACAAAGGTCTAGCAATCGTTGATCCTCATGGAGACTTGATTGAGCAGATTTTGACAGTTATTCCTAAGAAGAGAATCAAAGATGTGGTTTACTTTAATCCTGATGACATTGGCTATCCGATAGGTATTAACTTACTTGAGTTAACTCCTAACTTATCAGCTGAGGAAGCCATCCGAGAAAAAGAGTTTGTTGCTGAGAGTATTATCTCGGTATTCCACAAGATCTATACCGACAAATACTCTGGCCCCAGGATGGAATATATCTTAAGAAACACTATCCATACCGCTTTTACCGTCCCTGGTGCAACCCTCTTTACCGTCTACAAGCTCCTGATCAACACAAAGTATCGTAAGTCAGTAGTGAAAGGGCTGACGGATGAGAATCTTTTGGACTTCTGGAAGTATGAGTTTGCCAAGGCGGGAGACTATCAAAAAGTGAAGATGATCTCGCCGATTACTAACAAGATTGGAAGGTTTTTATTTTCTCCCACTGCTAAGAGAATCCTAGAGCAGAGCAAGTCCACTGTTAACTTTGACTCGATCTTGAATGATGACAAAATTCTGCTATGCAATCTTTCAAAAGGTAAGATTGGTGAGGATAACTCGAGTGTCTTTGGAGTATTGATCATGGCCAAGATTCAGTTAGCAGCCCTCAAACGGGCTCGGATGACCCAAGACGAGCGCCGTGACTTCTACTTATATGTGGATGAGTTTCAGAACTTTGCGACTCCTGCTTTTGCGCAAATTTTATCTGAGGCTAGAAAATACAAACTAAATGCAATTTTGGCTCATCAAACCACCTCTCAACTAGAAGATGGCTCACTGGTTAATATTACTTTGGCTAATACTGGGACAGTGATTTGCTTTCGAACAGCCAACCCTGAGGACGAGCGAGTCATCTTGCCTCAATTCCGGCCATATATTGAGCCAGGTGAGATTGCTAGTTTACCCTCTTATCGCTTTTACATGAGATTAGGAGCAATTAATCCAGAGGCGCCATTCTCTGGGATAACGGTGCCAGTAGAATTGGAGTCTAATCAGAAAGTGGCAGATACAGTAGTTGAGTCCTCTCGTAGATTGTATGCCCGAAAGTTTGTAGAGAGTGAGAAAGTATCAGTTAAAAAGGAGATCGTAAGGAGATCTAATAAGGTCAATTCTTTGTTGCCGTGATTACCTACCGGTAGGAAATGGTATTTTTGAGATTAGACCGATCTATTAACCTTTTTTATTTTTACTTTTACCTCTTATTCCTTATAAATAAGGGAGAGGAATGATACAATCATTCCACACTGCCCACCATATACTATGGCCAGTCAACAATTACCAGCATCCCAACTTACAATACTTCACTATCTTTATCGTTTTCGTTTCTTAACTAGTCGTCAAATCTCTAAACTTCTGAGTCACAAAAATATCCGTCTAACGAACTATCACCTACAAATTCTCACTACTCACAACTACATCGGCAAACACTACACTCGCTCACTAGGTCAAGCCAATCAACCAGCCGTATATTACCTAGCCTCAGGCAGTATTAAGATATTGGAAGGTAGAGACGGTATAGACAAGCGAGCTCTCAAGCGAGTCTATCGAGAGAAAATGCGCTCTCAACAGTTTATCGCTAGGTCTTCATTTATTGCTGAGTATTATCTTCACCTAATAACTGACTCCCAGAAATCAGCTCATACTCTTCACTTTTTTACCAAAACTGATCTATTGGCTCATCCTTATCTACTTCACCCCCTGCCGGATGCGTATTTTGCCAGAGTTGATAAGAAGAATGAAACTAAGCGTTATTTTGTCGAACTAATCGACGACGCGTCGCCACGCTTTGCTCTCAGGCGAAGAATCGAGCAATATAACGATTATCTGGAAGATGGCAAATTTGAGGAGAAAACGGGACACCCTTTCCCAACCATTCTATTTATCTGTCCAGGGTTTGCTAGCTTGATCTATCTCAAAAAACACTTAGGGAGAATTTATGACGAGACATCGCTAGATGAAACAGAGGTCTATTTAGCTACTCACGAGCAGGCTTTTGCTGGTAACTGGGAAAAGGTCGATTCAGATGACGAGTAACTAAGGCATGAAAAAATAATTATATTTATCATATGAGTAATGTCCAGCGGGTTTGTTGAGCAGTAAATCAGCCAGTTCCCAAGCACTCATGTTCTCAGAGATTCTATATTCTGCGTTTGTATCGATTGTTCCGTTATTTCCTACCTTAAGAGCTTTATCGCTTGGGGTTGTGTCTTTGGTGTGCTCAAGAGCGTACCTAAAAGCTTTTTCATCCCTGATAAATCCATAGTGATATAGATTGCCTATAAGAGCATCAAGTGTAACTTCTGTACTGATTCGCAAGTCAACTGTTCCATCAACTCCTGGCTTGGATCTGATCTGCTCGGCTTCAGGAACAGTCATGTGGAGGCGTTCAATAAAATAATCTTCTACTTTCTTGGCTGATTCCCAGTCCTTCCCTGGAGCTTCTAAACTTTCTTCGGTGGGTTTAATTAAATAAAAATATCCAGCACTAATTGCCATGACTATGAGTATGATTGGGGTTAATCTCTTAATCATGTGACTGCGTCTGTATTATTTATTTAACAATTTATTTGTAATAAATATTGTTAATCTTGATATGCCTGATGCAACAATATAAGCAAGTATCGTAAAACCTAGTATCAATAAAAGTCCGTATAACTCACCAAGCCATAAGTAAGAAAAAATTAAAACTAATGCGGGATAGCCATCTATAACCGGTAGCATCAGTAATATGCTAAAAAGGACAATTGTTAGCCAATTAGGCTTAAGAAAGACAAGTGTCATAATTTTATTGCTTAGTTTTAATACTACATATCAATAATATCACATGATATTTTAACCTCTAATCATATTTTCTAATTCTATCTGCGGGGTGGTTAGCCCCGCGGCAGTTAATCATTTATAATTTTGCTCCGGGTACAACTTCACTGATTCTCTGCTCGTCAAAATACAGATCCCGCTCAATCCCAAGACCGAACTTGCCTTGATAGCTTTCAAGCTCTGCCAGGGAGAAGTATCCCCACTCGTCATTGTGATCACCAAAAATCGAAACGAACCCAAAGAACTCTTTGGAGTCTGGATCAAATTCTGTGGCGTACCAAGTGCCCGCACCTGTGGGATTGAAGAACTTGGCAATTACCAAGGGATCGGCCGACTCCTCTTGTCTGCCGACTGCTCCAAACCTGTTTAATAATGTTTTTGTGAGTAGTTTCATATATCTACCCTTCCTTTCTTGTAGCGCTTCCCTAGTAATTAATATTTGGGAAGCATGCCCATGCTTCCCTTACCTGGTGCAACCAGAAGCGGGGTGAGTTTTGCAATGGTTGTGACCAAAGGGAACAATTTACGTAGCCCTTGCAAAATGAAGGGCAAGGCCCCTTAACTAACTGACGAAATAAGTTTTAATTGTCATAATGAACTAATGGAAAAATTTATCTTGCACCAAAAAACATATGACTTTGTACTATGGCTATACCCAATTATTAATCGCCTGCCCAAAAACCATCGACAAATTTTAGGTACAAAACTAGAAGAAGAGGGCTTGTCACTACTGGTAAGCTTGATAAACGCCAACAACGCTAGAGGAGCTGAGAGAGATTCTTTTCAGAAACTAAGTTCAAACGAGTTAGATTTATTAAGAATTTTGTTGCGCCTCACTAAAGACTTACACCTGATGAGTGTTAAGCAATATTTACTGGGATCAGAAAAGTTGAATGAGATTGGCAGAATGTTAAATTGCTGGATGAGAAAAGGTAAATAAATGTATGATTAAACGTGGGGAAAATTAACAAAACGCAGCATGCCTTCCTCTGCGGCGGTAATTGGAATAATACGTCCAACGCCGGGGCATTCGCTTTGAATCTGAATAATGCGCCAGGCAATCAGAACAACAATATTGGCTTTCGCTGTGCCAGCGATTACTGCTATTACCACTTAGGTACCCAAAGTGGTAGCCAGAACGAGTGGTATGTGTTCACGGACATATATCCAGGGTTTTTAGGATCACAGTGATTTTTTCCAGTCTGATGTTATGTTAGACAAAAATAATGCCCGTATTTTTACCATTCTCAAAGCGCGAATGGTAAAGCAAATAGGCACTAAAAAACAAAGGGTACGAGAGACAAGCCCTGCGAAAGCTGGGTTTGTCGTTTATTAGCATGTTTAACAAAATATATAACTTACAAAACTTACATAATGCTTTCAAAAAAGCTCAACTAGATAATCACTACAAGAGAAAAGTGTGTGTCTTTTCTTTCTTTTTGGAAGAAAATGTCAATAGACTCAGTTGGGAGCTATCACGCCACCGATACACTCCCCAGGCTTATACATACTTCGTAGTGCATGAGCCAAAGGCAAGAAATATCGCTGCTCCTGCTTTTCGAGACAGAGTAGTTCAACACTCGCTAGTTGCACAGATCCAGCCATTATTTGAAAAACAGTTCATTTATGACGCTTACGCTTGTCGAATTGAAAAAGGAACACACCTTGGTGCTAAAAGACTCAAAAAGTTTCTCATGGCAGCTAGATGTGTTTATGGCAAAGATACGCCGATTTATGCTCTGCAGTGCGATATTAGTAAGTTTTTTCAGAGTATTTCTTGGGATAAATTGCTCGCGATTATCAATCGTACTATCAAGTGCGAAGAGACAAGATCCTTGATTAAAAAAATTATTGTTACTCACACCAGCAATCATCGCAACTCTTCAGTCCCAAAAGAACAACTTACTCTTTTTACAAATAACAGTACTTATCAACCGCCTGGCATAAATACTCAAAAAAGAGTGGGATTACCAATTGGCAACTTAACTAGTCAGTTATTTGCTAATATCTATCTTAATGAGCTTGATCATTTTATGAAGGACAGGTTAAAACTCAAGTGGTACGGCAGATATATGGATGATTTTTACGTCATTCATCCTGACAAGGAGTACCTCAAAGAACTAATAACTACGATAGATGTTTATCTAAAAGACAATTTGGCTTTGTCCCTTCACCCTAAGAAGCTTAATATCAAAGACGTCAAAAATGGTGTGCCCTTTGTGGGTTACCGGGTTTTTTATGATCACATTTTGATTCGTGGAAATACTCTACTTAGAATGGAGAGAAATTGGCGAAAGAAAAAGAAACAACTTAAAAATGAAACTATCTCTACTCAAGAACTTGAGGCAAGCAAAGCCGCAATCATCGGTCATTTAACTCACGCTGACTCTCGTGGACTAATGAAGAGCTTATTTGAGTAACGATTGTCTTCTCTCATCTTGCAAAACACTCACCACTAATCTAGTATTAATATTAGGCAAATTGGTGGCTAATTTTGTCATTGATGAATAGAGCTTATTAACTATGAAAAAACCAGAAACAATTACTACTAAAATTGCCATATTTAAGGGCAAAAAAGTAAGGAAAACCATTCACAATAATGAGTGGTGGTTTGTGATAAACGACGTTATCCAATCTTTGACAGATTCAAGAGACCCATCCCAATACTTCAAAAGACTTAAAACAAGAGATGTGGAGTTAGCTAAGTTGACCGATGAGGGGGGGGTACAATTTGTACCACCCCTTATGCTAGAAATCGAAACTCCAGGTGGTAGGCAAAAGGCTTATTGTTGGAATACAGAGGGAATATTTAGACTTATCCAGTCTATCCCTTCTCCCAAAGCAGAACCTTTCAAGCGTTGGCTAGCCAAAGTCGGTTATGAACGAGTACAAGAGATAGAAGACCCAGAGTTAGCCACAAAACGCACTAGAGCCATATATAAGGCTAAAGGATATCCTGATTCTTGGATTGAGAAACGCATGCGCGGAATAGAAATCCGCGAGACTCTGACAGACGAATGGAAAAAGAGAAATGTTGGTCAAGACCGCGAGTATGCAATCCTAACAGCAGAAATCTCCAAGGCTACCTTTGGGATGACTCCCTCAGAATACAAAAAATTCAAAGGACTTGAGCGTGAGAACTTGCGAGATCATATGAATGATCTGGAGTTAATCTTCTCCATGCTGGGGGAGGCCTCTACTACCGAAATTGCTAAAAATAAAGATGCTCGAGGGTTTTCCCAAAACAAACAAGCCGCCAAAGAAGGTGGTAAGATTGCTGGGAACGCCAAACAAGAGCTTGAAGAGAAAAGTGGTAAGAAAGTGTCAACTAAAGCTAATTACTTGCCTCCCTCAAAAAAGAAACAACTAACATGAAGACTTTACTACACAAACTCAAGCTCTACTTCTTCTCCCCAAGATGGCATTTGTCCCGCTTTCAGCTTAATGCGTTTACTGTCCTGATTTCTTCTATTGGTCTTGTAACTGGTATCTATTTAGCACTATTCGAGGTCTTCCCCAATGTATTTGCCCTCAATGACACTAGCAAAAACTGGACGTTTAGTACCGGGGAGGCGGCTAACTACACTTATGATAGTAATCTGGTGGCAGTAGATGGTTCTGGAGCTCATCCAGTCTCTGGAGTTAACAAGTTCACTAACCCTGATTTTTCTGCCGACAACTCCTCTTGGTCGATCACCCCTATTGCCGGCTCGACTACCCCTGCTGGATATATCCCCGTACCAGGTAACAGCACCTTTATGACGGGTGGAGATGACAAAGCCTTCTTAGCGATGGCCTATGAAGCCAAGTATGACTGTACAGCAGACGGAGACGGTGATACGGCTGCCACCTGTAGCGCTCCTGCTGACTCAGGCTCTGGACTAGACTATCGTGACATTGCTAGCTTTGATACTGCCAAGGTGGTCTCTTCAGCAAACGGTGCGCCAATTGTGCACATCACTCAAACCCAGGCACTCTCAGCTTGTCCATCTGGCTATCATCTCATCTCTAACACTGAGTGGATGACCATTGCTAGAAATGCCGAGTCCCAAGCCTCTAACTGGGCAGACGGCACAGTAGGCTCCACTGTAGCTGCGGGTGGTGGAATGTTCCGAGGTAATGTGGGTGAAACCACGAGTGTTGGTTACAACGGCGCTGATCCAGAATACGGTACAGGCCGAGACACTAAAGCCAAGCTAACCCTTAGTAACGGCACCGAGATTTGGGATATGTCTGGCAACGTCTGGGACTGGAATAGTGATGTGCAAACAGAAGCAATTAATACTACTGTCGGCTGGTTAGACTGGAACCATGCCAATATAGCAGCGGGCGCTATTGACCTATATGGGCCAGCTAGTGGCTATCTATCAGCTCACGGCATGGGTCAAGTTTATGGTGGGGCATTGAACAATGCCTTCCGCCGCGGCGGTAATTGGAGTCTTACGGCCAGCGCCGGGGCATTCGCTTTGAATCTGGGTAATGCGCCAGGCGGTCAGTACAGCGCTCTTGGCTTTCGCTGCGCCAGTGATCCCGTAGACCTCTCTTCCTCTTTCTCCTCTTCTCTTGGTCGCGAAGCGACCGGCGGCGACCAAATTTTGGTGGGGTCTATTTCTGACGCTAAAGTTACCCAATCAGTCAACGTCGGTGACACCTCAACTTACGATCTTTCGGCTTATGTCTATGACAACACCAGTGGGAGTGAGGGAGGAACTGTCTCATCCTCGATTGCCCAGCTTTATTACAACGGCTCAACTGTCACCACTACCTACACTGATCAGGGATCTGGCTGGTGGAAACTTGCGGGTCAAGTCACGGGAGCTGCTGAATCCCGCAATTATGGTGTGTTAGTAAAGTCAGGCAAGACTGTTATTTTAGACGACTTTACCTTGTCCCAAAACGGCACCTACAGTGTCTACACGACTCTGGCTTATTCCAATTCTTCCGTTTCCTCATGGGACAGCTTTTGTGAGGGCACTCTCACGGGGAGTACCTGTAGCGATGACGGAGTGACGGCTAGCGGCAACGCCAGTGTGGTCTACCAGCTCTGCCTAGATGACGGCTCCACTTGTGAGTCAGGTGGGAGTTGGAATTATTGGGATGGTGGAGCATGGGCAACAGCTAGTAACACTACTACCCATGTCAACACAGCCGCCGAGCTGACTCAATCTGCTATGCAAGCCTTGTCTGTAACTTCCCAAAAAATCTCAATTAAAGCCATTATGGGCTTTGGTGGGGCGGATACGCCTTCAATAACCAACCTGAGTATTGGGCTCACTACTGATACTGCGGCACCTGACACTAATGCCTCGGCCATCGCGATGACTAGAACTAATGGTGGTACTAGCATGAGCAGTAACGACTGGACAAATAATATTGCCCCGTATTATAGCTGGACGGCTGGCGCTGATAATGCAGGTGGGGTGGGACTCAAAGGCTACTGTTTATATTTGGGGACTGACCCTGACGGAGATCCGGCCACTAGTAAAGGCTTGCTTGGTACCTCGCCGGTATCTACCGCCGGCTCGACTTGTCAGTTTATCGTGGCTGGTACCAGCATTGATTTTGCCACCACTAGCTATCGAGGTAGCACTTGGTTAACTACTGGCAGTGATCCGTATTATCTTAATATTAAAGCAATTGATAACGCTGAAAACGTGTTCACTGGAGCAAGTGAACAATTCCAATTTAGATTTGATAATACCCCACCTACCAATGTTTCCTACGTCTCTTGTCCGGGTGGGAGCTTTGCCAATGTGGCGGACATGAACTTCTCCTGGCCTACTAGTGGCGCAACCGCGACAGTTGATGATAACGCCGGGACTTTGGGCTGGCAGTATCAGATCAATACCACGGGTGGCACTTGGCTTGGAACTACAACTGAGTCAGTGTTGGGAATTAATAACTATATTCCCACTTCAGAAACATCCCGCACCCTGACTGACGCGCAAGACGGAAGCGGTATCGCCACCGGCAGTAACATTGTCTATTTTCGTAGCGTTGATGCAGCCGGAAACGTCAGCGCTGATGCTAGTATTCGCACCTGTAGTTTGGAGTATGGCGGGGCTGCACCAACCTTTGGCGGGAGTGATACTATTACTGTTGCTCCTAGTTCTTCGACGGCCAACTCTTTTGCTCTGAGCTGGCCTGAGGCCACTGCAACATTAGGCCAGAGTGTAACTAATTACTACTACATGGTCAACGTCGCTCCTCCCTCGACACTCTCAACCATAACTGGCAATGCCGCTACATATATTGATAACGGGACGGCAATCACCGTGGATGCTACGGCTCTACCAGGGGTAAATAAGGGGAGTAATACGGTCTACGTGGTAGCGGTCGATGATGCGGATAACTATAGCCCCAGTAACTATATCTCGGGTACTTTTACCCTCAACTCGACTGACCCTGATAATGTCAGTAATTTGGTGGCCTCCGACTCATCAATCAAATCTGAGTCCAAGTGGTATGCCACTCTGACCTGGACTGCACCTAGCTACCAAGGGGCAGGCAACTTGACCTATCTGGTATATCGCTCAGCTGATGGCACCACTTTCTCTCAAGTGGGGACAACTAGCGGCCTGTCATATGTAGACAACACTCCTGAATCTGCCCAGTACTATTACAAGATCTACACCAAAGACGGCGCCAATGCGACCAGTAGTGGCACCAATGCCGTCACCATTACTCCTACCGGACGCTACACCACTGCTCCAACTCTATCCTCTGAGCCTTCGGAGTCAGGCATTACCACCAAAAAAGCCAAGATTAGTTGGAGTACAAGCAGGAGTGCTGACTCCAAAGTAGCTTACGGCACAAGTAGTGGTTCGTATAACACTGAGGAGCCAAGTAGCTCTAGCCAAGTTACCGACCACGAGATCAATCTGACTGGCCTAACTGCTGGCACTACTTACTATTACAAGGCTAAGTGGACGGATGAAGATGGAAACACTGGAGAATCAGACGAGAACAGTTTTACCACTCAGGCTGCCCCAACTGTATTTGATGTCTCAGCCGAAAACGTGGGACTCACCTCAGGAATCATCCAATACACAGTCAAGGGAGCCTCCAAAGTCAAGATTTATTACGGCAAGACCACTAATTTTGGGGCAGTCAAAGAAGTCTCTACCTCAACCAGTGAGACGACCTACACTACTCAGCTAGCAGAGTTGGATGATGGGACTAAGTACTACTATAAGATCAATACTTTTGATAGCGATAACTATGAATACGATAATCAGATTAACGACTTCACCACCCTGCCCCGACCCAAAATCTCGGGAGTTCGCCTGGAAACTGTGGCTAATGCAGCTCAAACTACCATCCGCGTGACCTGGAGCACCAATACAGAGGTCTCTTCGATTGTGACCTACTACCCAGAAAACAATGCTGGAGAAGCACGGGACGAAGTCAAGGTACTCTTAGAAAAAGGTGCTCATTCAATGATAATTCGTAACCTTGCGGCTCAAACCAAGTACTTCTTGGTGGTCAAGGGTAGGGATAAACTAGGTAACGAGGCAACCAGTGATATTCAGCGCTTCACCACTGCCACCGATACCAGACCGCCTCAAATTCTTAATCTCAAAGTTATTGGTGGCACTATCCCGCCGGTTTGGTTTGCTGCCGGGGATGTTAAGGCACAACTAATTGTCACCTGGGATACAGATGAGCCAGCTAGTAGTCAAGTTGAATTTGGTCAGGGATCAGGCAATACCTATTCTCAAAAGTCCCAATATGACGGCAATCTCACCAACAATCACACGGTTATTTTGTCAGGCCTCGTGCCAAGCCAAGTTTATCACTTACGAGCGATCTCTCAGGACGGCACCGGTAATAATACACAAAGCATTGATTTGGTCACCATCGCCCCTAAGGCTACTCGTTCTGCCCTTGATCTGGTCATTAAGAATTTGTCCGAAGCATTTGGCTTTGTGACAGGAGTCATACCAAAATAACTATGAATCAAGCAAACTCCTCCCAAACTGTCATCACAGTCAAAGATCTGAATAAGACCTTCGAGGTTAGATCTACCAAAGTACCAGTACTCAAAGAGATCAATCTGCAAGTCGCAAGCGGAGAGTTTATCATTATCACGGGCCCATCAGGTTGTGGCAAGTCAACCCTACTGCATATCTTACTCGGACTAGAGCCTCCAACCACTGGCAGTGTGGAGTTTTTGGGACAGCAACTCTATCAAGGGTTAAATGAGGATGAGCGAACCGAGATTCGCAAAAACGATGTCGGGATGGTTTACCAGCAACCCAACTGGATCAAAGCTCTGACTGTGTTGGAAAACATTATGTTTGCCCTGCGAATCAATGGTGAGCTCCATGATGAGGCCAAAAAGAAAGCGTCTGAGGTGTTAAAAATGGTAGGCATGGATAACTGGCAGGACTACATCCCTACCGAGCTATCAAGTGGTCAACAACAAAAAATAGCCTTGGCTCGCGCGGTAGTCACTAGCCCCAAGATTATCATTGCTGATGAACCAACCGGCAACCTAGACTTCAAATCCGGCCAAGAGCTAATGGAGTTACTCCAGAGACTCAATCACGAGGGTAGAACTATTATCATGGTTACGCATGACTTGGAGTACATGACATTTGCCTCTCGCTCTCTAATTATGTTTGACGGTAAAATTGTGGGACAAGCAAAGAGTCATGAGTTAGCAGGGAAAATCGGTGGGTTTAAAAAACTTATGTCCTCAATCAATCCTACCAATAGCGAGACAGAAAAATCATGAAAACACTTAAAAGAAACAAAAAACCAATTCTAAAAACCCTCTGGCGATCTACTTATGAGATCAGTAGTTTTGTTATATTGACTATTTTGTATTCGTTTACCTTACTGCTAAACAGGCTTGGTCAAAAAAATCGCGTGTTAAGATCTGTCTCAGAGAAATTTGACAGCTGGGTAAAGTCGCTTGATAAGGCTGATAAGAGCGGTGTTTCTCGCTTGTACTTGATTGAGATTTCATTTAAAAACATGGCGGCCAAGAAAACTCGCACAATTGTTACCATTGGAGGAATGGCAATTGGAATATCATTCATCGTGTTTTTAGTGTCGATTGGGTATGGCTTGCAACAGCTAGTAATCTCACGTGTGGCAAGACTAGATGAGCTCAAGCAGGCCGAGGTAGTACCTGGACTGTCAGCAGACTTGAGTTTGACTGATGCCACTCTTGCCAAGTTTAAACAAATTACCAATGTTACCGACGTCCTACCCCTGATTGCAGTTGTAGGGAGAGTGTCTTATCAAAACTCTGTCTCCGATATTGCCGTCTATGGTGCTACCGCTGATTACCTCAAGTATTCTGCCTTACAACCTGTTAAGGGCAACTTATTTGAGAGCAATACTACCGCCTTTGATACTACTAATATGCCACCGGTTTTGGGTGTTTCTTCTGTGACGCGTGAGGTGGGTGAGGAAATTGGAGATGTTGAAATCTCGATTACACAAGGAGTGTTTCTCAAGGTGAGAGAAGAGCCAAGTACAGATTCCCCAATTATTGGCTATACCAAGCGAATTGAAGGTAATACTGATGGAGTTGAAGTTTGGGGAGAGAATTTTGAGTCCAATGGTGAGGCAGGTCAAGCTGGAGAAACTGCGGGCGGTGTCCCACTAGGCAAGTGGGTCAAGTCAACATATTTGCTGTGGGATAAGACTCCCTGCAACATAGAAGAAAGTGGCGACTGCGAGGATGGTGAGTACATGGTTGTAAGAGAGGAAGACAACACTCAGACTCAAGCAGAGGGGTTTGTAGCAGAAATATCCATGACCGCTACTCCCAGGGAAATTGTGAGCCAAGTGTTGGGAGTAAGTACTGATGAGACTGACGGGAGCTTGCCGGTCGTAGAGATTGCCAGTGAATCAGCTAGTGCAAATGAGCAAGACATCGAAAAAGTAGATATAAATAGTGAGGCAAAAAAGCAAATAGTAGTTAACCGATCAGTCTTGCAACTACTTAACATCTCGGAGAATGAGGCAATTGGTCGTGAGCTAGACCTAGCCATGGTTGTGGTAGGAGAACTCCTGGATGATCCAAGTAAACGAGTTGAGTCAGCCCCACTTAAGTACACCATTGTGGGAGTGATAGCAGATGAGGGTACGCCAATTATCTACGTGCCATTTATTGACGTTAGATCCATGGGAGTTAACAAGTTTTCTCAAACCAAAGTGATTGTGGATGACAAAAGCAACTTGATCAAAGTTAGAAGCACAATCGAATCGGCAGGCTATGGTACTGTATCCGTTGCCGATACAGTAGCTCAAATTGACAGCTTATTTGCTAATTTTAGATTAATACTTTCTATTCTAGGAATGGTGGCTTTATCGGTAGCGGCACTGGGGATGTTTAACACTCTAACTGTCTCACTACTTGAGAGAACACGTGAAGTGGGCTTAATGAAAGCGATGGGCATGAAATCTGATGAAGTTAAGTCATTGTTTCTCACAGAATCCATGATAATGGGGTTGTACGGTGGGATTTTAGGACTAGTTTTGGGGCTTTTGGTGGGTAAGGTACTCAGCGTCGTCTTATCCGCCTTATCGATTGTAAAGGGAGTCGGGTTTGTAGATATTTCTTACGTTCCACCAATTTTCGTGATCGCAGTGTTATTTCTATCAATGCTAGTGGGTATTGCCACTGGTTACTTCCCAGCTAAACGAGCTACCAAGATCTCGGCACTTAATGCTCTAAGATATGAGTAGTGAATTCTGAATGCTACCTAAAGTTAAGGCGCCAACATACTAAAATTTGACTTTCTCAAGTCCCTTGATATAATTTGATCCAGATTCAATTAATTAAAGTAATTGAACAGGTAAATAGCTGCCCAACGATGAGGTGGCTTTTTTATTAACAATTTTTCAGTACTGCCCGCTGATCAAGAAAGGGGTATGTATGAAGAAAAAAATTATCATCCCAGCAGTTGTGATGACATGGTTGATGACAGCCGCTCCCGTAATGGCTCAAGCAAATGACGTGGGCAAGATCCAAACCTTCATTCAAAGTGTGATCCAAGTATTAGTCACCCTTTCTGGTCTTGTTGCTGCAGGATTTATCGTCTGGGGTGGAGTGGGATATATCACCAGTTCTGGCAACCCAGAAGCCCTAGAAAAATCCAAGAAAACAATTTTGTACTCTGCTATCGGCCTTACTCTAGTCTTGGGGGCATTTGTTCTCTCCAATGTAATTGGTGACTTGGCTGGCACTGCCTTTGGCTCTGGTCAGTAAGATCATTACTTCCTGCCCGTAAACAAAAGTACTAAATGAAGAAATTAGTTAACTACATTTTTACAACTCTCACACTCTTATCTATTTTCACTCGTCCCGTTTTCGCTCAGTCTGCTAGCCCAGGAATAATCGACTATACCAATAGCACATTGGAAATGTTAACTATAATCTCGACCGCAGCCGCGGTCTTTTTTTTAATCAAAGGTGGCTACACCTACATTACCTCCACTGGCAAACCGCAAGCCTTGGAATCAGCTAAGCGCACCATCAAAAATACTGTGATTGGCCTGGTAATGGTATTGTCTGCCAATGTTTTGGTCTCGATCTTTAATAGCTCACTGAATGCGCCAAGTAACACTAGCGGAGGCAGTAATATCGATATGGTGGCAATCGAGACTGTGGAGCCAAGTGACGGCCTTACTCAAGTCCTGATCGACGCGGTTTCAGGCTTTATCCAAAACATTGTGGAGAGCTCGACTGAGCCAATCGTCAATGGAGTCTTAGGATATCTGACTACTACTCCAAACTTACTTGATAACTCTGTGATTCGTGAGTATTGGTTAGTGAGTGTGGGGATAGTAGACGCCTTGTTTGTCGTAGTGGTGGCACTACTAGGCCTCCAGTTTATGAGCGCCAGCACCTTTGGCTTTGAGGAAATGGAACTTGGGCAACTATTACCTAGAATTGGCTTAGCTTTCCTGGGAGCTAATGTCTCGTTATTTTTAGCAAACTATCTCATCATAACTAGCAACGCCCTAGTACAAGCCATACTTGACTCAACTGGTGGACTCAACCACGCCTGGGTAGTGGATGCAATTAACCCTACTACTCTGATTACTGGTACCGCTCCACTAATTATTCTCATCTTCCTAGTGCTATTTCTGATAGTCTCGATAGTTTTGCTTCTCATATATATCAGCCGACTAATCATGATTGCCCTGGGTGCAGTCCTCGCTCCATTTGTCTTTATGATGTGGGCATTACCCAGATTCTCTGATTTTGCCACTATCGCAGTTAAAACCTACTTTGTGAATGTTTTTATGGTGTTTGTCCATGTAGTGATAATACAACTTGCAGGAGCATTCCTGGCTCTACCTGATCACACTGAGAACTCACTGATCTCAGTAGCTGTAGCAATTGGTTTGTTTTTTACGCTCCTTAAAACCCCATCACTGATGATGCAAATGGTTTTTTACACCGCCAAGAGCTCGGCTCTTAAGAAAATGAGCAATCAAGTGGTTAATGTAATTAGCGCGGACAACTCAGCTTCAACAACTAGAGCAGCCGCTAGCAAAGTAAAACTACCTAGAAAGGTCATTGACGGATGAGAACTAGAGTAATCCCAGCTCAAATTACAACTGTAGAAGACAAGATCGTGGGAAGTCTAAACCTCTTGCAGATGCTGATTCTAATGGCACCAGTGTTTTTTACCACTCTAATCTACTCAATTCTCCCACCTACCATGAGTTTTGTAGTCTACAAACTCATCGTCTCGGCAGTAGTATTTGTGACCTGCCTGCTACTATCTCTGAGAATTAAAGGCAAAGTGGTTGTAGATTGGCTAGCAATCTTACTTCGCTACAACCTGCGAGCAAAATATTATGTCTACAACAAAAACGAGACTCACTTAAGAACCATGTATTTGCCTAGCTTTGAACAAGAGCAAGTACTCAAACAAAAACAGGTCAAACTTAAAGTTAAGAAAAAGATCTCTCCTCAAGCTTATCAAGTCAAGAATCTGGTTAGTTGGGAGAGTCTGATTGGTAGTAAAGACATGGATTTTCGCTACAAGGTAAGTAGGAAAGGAGGTTTGAATGTGGCTTTTGAACAAATCAAAAAGTAAGACTAACTCCAGGAAACAAATTGAGATCAAAGAGGTGAGAAATGGAATCCTGATACTACCCAACCATGAGTATCGGCTGGTGATCAAGACCTCCTCTATTAATTTTGAACTCAAGAGCGAAGAAGAGCAGGACGTGATTATTGATAGTTATCAAAACTTTCTTAATTCACTGCCTTGCAACCTCCAAATTTTGGTGAGAGTTCGAGAAGTTGATATTGATCAATACTTAGAGCAGATGATGAGATCAAAAGATATGGAAAAGCAAACAGTCTACAAAAATCAGATCACTAACTACTGCCAATTTATCAAGAATCTGGTGTCTGGCAATAAAATTCTCTCTCGCCACTTCTATATCGTGGTGCCATATCGACATGAGGGCAAAAAGCGTGATTTTGAACTAGTCAAAGAACAGCTCCATATCACCCGCGATCTAATTATGAAGTCTCTAGAGAAGATGGGGATCAAAACCAAGGCACTAGATAGCTTGGAAATACTAGATTTGTTCTATAGCTTCTATAACCCTTCTCAAATTAAGACCCAAGAATTAAAAAGCGAAACCATTGAAGCCTTATTAAGGAATAACTATGTTTAACTTTAAAAATAAAATAAATGCTATCAAAAAAGAACATGCTAAGCGAGTCAGGCGGAGTAAAAAGAGAAAAGTCCAAAAGCTACTTGAGAAAAAGGCCGTCCAGTTTAATTTTGGCGGGCAAGATCAGCTTGACCTCATCTCATATTCAGGACTGGCGGAGGAATCTACTTACTTACAAATGGGTGATAAGTTTGTGCGCACATTATTCATCTCCGGCTATCCATATGTTGCAAGCGTGGGCTGGCTAAATATGCTCATTAACTTTAACCACAACATTGATATCTCACATCACATTGAGCAGATTAATCCACTTCTAGCTCTGCCCAAACTTAATCGAAAGATCACTGAGCTTGAATCCACCAAACGTACTATGCTCAAACAAGGTAAGGTAATTGGTTCTGAGATTACTGATCCACTGGAGTCGGCAATTGAACTTAAGGATAAGATCCAGCGTGGGCAAGAAAAGCTCTTTCAGATCAGTATTTACATGACGATCACGGCTGAGAGCGTGTGCGATCTTAACAAGATCACCACAATCCTAGAAACAGTCATGTCTACTAGACTCTTTTACATCAAGACTGCCACCTTCCAACAACTTGAGGGCCTGCAAACCGCCCTACCCCGAGGAGAGAACAAACTAGGACAGAATCGCAACCTAGATAGCTCTAGTGCGGCGCTAACTTTCCCCTTTGTCTCGTCTGAGTTAGTGCAAGAGTCTGGGATATTGTACGGAATTAACAAATCCAATAACTCTTTGGTAATCGTGGATAGGTTTTCACTCAATAATGCTAACGCCATAATATTTGCCCAATCTGGGAGTGGTAAAAGCTACACCGCCAAAGTCGAGATCTTAAGACAACTGATGCAAGGCACCCGAGTCATCGTGATTGACCCAGAGCGGGAGTACAAACAACTGACTAAATCAGTTAAGGGAACATACATTAGACTCTCTTCAACAAGCAAGGAAAAGATTAATCCTTTTGATTTCTCTCTCAAGTCATATAACGGCAATAATAATCTAGCCGAACACATCCAAGATCTAACCGAGATAGTCTCCTTACTAGTTGGATCGCTTAACTCTGAGGAGCGAGCGGTGATTGATAAAGCACTGATTGCTACTTACAAAAACTTTGGCTTCTCGATGCGAATGAAGAGGTTCAAAGACAAACAAAAGTTCCCACTCCTAAAAGATCTCTACAAAACTCTCAAGAAGATGAAGCAAAAAGACTTGTGTGACAGATTGGAGAGATTTGTCTCTGGCTCACTCTCAACGGTATTTGACGGACAGACTAATGTGAACCTGGATAACCGACTAGTGGTATTTGATATCAAGGATCTGGACGAGTCACTCCGCCAGATTATGATTCTAGCGACTGCTAACTTTGTTCATTCACAAGTCAAGGCTGACCCACAGAAGCGTATTCTAGTGATTGATGAGGCTTGGATTCTCCTCCAACATGAAGAGAGTGCTAGGTTTCTAGCAGGACTAACTAGGCGAGCCCGTAAGCACTATCTAGGAGTCACTCTCATCTCACAACAAGCAAATGACTTTCTTAATCAAGAATATGGTCGAGCAATTGCTTCACAATCATCACTTCGTATCCTAATGAGACAAGACACCACCACGATCAAAAAGGTGGCTCAAGAGTTTAACTTGAGTGAGTACGAACAACGCTACTTACTGACTTGCGACAAAGGTGAAGGCTTAATTATTGCTGATCAAAATCATGTAGCACTTAAGGTGGTAGCGAGTGAAAAAGAGCACCCTCTCTTGACCACTGATCCAAGAGAGATCTACCAATAGCCATGAACATCTATGCCCAAGTAGCAGCAATATTTTCTTTTAGGAAAGAGTTTAAATTCGTTTTAATCGCCTTTCTCGTAGTCATCATGTTGCCAGTGATTGCTGTGTTTATCCTGGCTCACACCGGTATTAATGTTGTGTCAGATGCACTCGTGGGAGTAGATAGTGAAACTAAGAATATCCAGATCCTAGACCCCACCACAGGAGAAGTAGTGAGCGAGGTAGATCACACGATTGCCTGGCCAGTACTAGGGGTCATTACATTAGAATTTGCTCAATCAAGTGGTTATCAAGTTTTTCATACTGGAATTGATATTGCCAACAACTTAGGGACTCCCATCTCTCCTTTGATGCAGGGCAAGGTAGTCTATGCTGGTGAGATCTTCTGGGGATATGGCAAGCACATCATCATTGACCACGGGGATAAAATCACCTCACTTTATGGCCATTTAGATAAGATCTATGTCTTTGAAGGGCAAGAGGTAAAGGTCGAGGATGAAATCGGCAAGATGGGCTCTACTGGCTGGTCAACAGGGCCACATCTACACCTTGAAGCCAGAGTATATGGGATACCAGTGAATCCAAGGACATTTCTTGGAAAATAAAAGGAAAAATTAGTTGATATAATAAGCATATGGATAAAAAAGTTGAACATCTCAAAATGATCCAAACCATCATTACACGAATGAGTGGTAACTTGTTTATTTTAAAAGGTTGGACTATCACTCTCATAATAGGATTATTGACAGTTGCTTCTAATAATGAAGAGGGTATTTACATATTGTTTTCTTTTTTCTTAATTTTAGTTTTTTGGCTACTAGATGGGTTTTTCCTTTCAATTGAACGATGTTATCGTGATTTATACAACTTTGTTAGAAAACAGAAGGATAAAGATATTGATTTTTCAATGGACTACAGAAAACATAAAAAAGGAAAAAATACATGGATTCGCTCGATATTTTCAAAAACTCTCACTCCTTTTTATGGATCATTGCTAATAATGATGTTATTTGTGACACTGACTCTCAAAATTAATACCACGAAAATTCAGTTTTATATAGATTGTGACGAGCAAAATTCAAACAATATTATTGATATAATTAAGGAGTAAGCAGATGACAAGAAAAACATTTTTCAGCTTTCATTACAAGCAGGATAACTGGAGAGCTTCACAAGTAAGAAATAGCTGGGTTACTCAAGATAGGAAAGCTGCCGGCTTTTTTGATTCAGCTGAATGGGAAGAGGTTAAAAAGAAAGATGATGCTGATATAAAGAAATGGATTGATGGCCAATTATCTGGCACCTCAGTAACTGTAGTATTAATTGGAGAAAATACATCAGGGAGAAAGTGGATTGATTATGAGATAAAAAGCAGTCATGGCAAAAAAAATGGTTTACTCGGAATCTACATACATAATAAAAAAGATCGAGAAGGAAACACTACTAGTAAAGGAAGAAATCCTTTTTCAGACTGGTATATAACTAGAGATGGCAAAAAGATATATTTTGCAGAACTATACAAAACTTATGATTGGGTAAATGATGATGGATACAATAACATGGGAAACTGGATAGAAATAGCTGCAGCTAATGCAGGCAGGTAAATAAATATGGGATCACAACAACAATTCGGCCAAAACATTAAGTCAGCTCGTAACAAGACTGGACTAACCCAGCAACAGATAGCTGATAAAGCCAAGATGCATGTTAACTACTATGCTCGTATTGAGCGTGGTGGAGAAAATCCTTCTTACGAAGCACTAGAGAAAATAGTCAAAGCTCTTGGAATTAAATCGTCTGAAGTCTTACCTTTTTAACTAACCTTTTCGAGTAACTTTGCCATCATCAGAAACTTTTACTTTACCTGTTTTTAGATCATCATCAATCTTGTCGATCACTCCACTTGCCATTGTTTTCATACCTTCAATAACTTTGATAGCATTCTCACGAGTAGCATTAGCTGGATCTGATTCCTCAAGCATCTTAAGTACTTTTTGGATTTCTGCTTCTATTGGTTGTTTTGTCATATTTTCCTTTATTGATAGTGGTAGTCTACCATAATTTATATAAATCTCTCGAGTTTCAAAAAATTAAACATCTCCACGGCGAAGCCGCCGCCATCAAAGCGGCGCATAATTTCCCTGCTTTTAATCTGAGATAGTATATTAAGACTGCCTTCCCAAAGAATCTTTCTGTCAATTATCGCTAACTTGCGATGATGATTGCCCTGGCAGATTAGCGCCTGCACCCCAATTTGTTCAAAGTGCTGTATCTCATGCTCCGACTGCTCTTTGTAAGGCTCTCGATGTTCTCTAGGGTCTCTGGTGATGACGTAGACTCTAACTCCACGTCTAACCAGCTTACTAAAGATAGGTGCTAGCTGATTCATTCTTTTAGTAGTGATAAATGGACTCTCGATCACTACTTCTTGTTTGGCCTTGAGTAAATCCGTGGTAAACTGCTTGTAGAAAGTTGACTCGTCAAATAAGGTAGACTTAAACATCGCTTTCCTCCTGTTCTGATGTCTCGTACATCTGGCGGAGTTGCTCAAAATGAGCTAAAAGCGGTTCAAACCACGCGTCACTAGGGTCACAATATTGCCATTTTCTTCTTCCAATGATTGAATTAGTTTCTTGTTTCGAATCTTTTTTTAATTGTTATTAGGGCTTTTTTTTCCACAGATGTAAGTTTTTTTTCTAAGATTTTCTTTTTAAGAATAATTAGTTTTATTTTTTTTGCTTCAGCATCCAACATCATATTAAATAATTCTTTTTTATCTTCGTTTTTTTCTTTCTCAATTAAATCAGATAGAATAGATGAATTATAATCAGGCATAAGTGAAATCCAAAAATTTAAATATCTAAGTGCATATTTTTTATCTATCCTAAAAAGATATTTTTCAATATCTTCGTTATTTTTCTGTAAAGGAGACTTATCAAAAAACTCCAATAAATTATAAAATAATAATAATATTTTATTTTTAACTTGTCTTAAAAAATTAGCAATCATTTTTTCTTTTTTTTAGTTTTACTATTTTTAACATCTTTAAACATTTCTTCTTCCATAGCAAACAGTTCTTTATCTGCTTTCTCTCTCTCTTCTTTTATCAAGTATGGAGATAGCTTCATCATTAAAGAATCTCTTTCTTTTTCAAGAATTGAAACATTTCTTTTTTGAAGAAAATAATCTATTAAAATAAAAATAAAAACGACCAAAATCCATCCAGGGATAAACATATTTTTCCTTTAATTTTAAAAAATATCTAAAAATAAATTATATACTAGTTAAATGTTCACAATAACTAGATTTGAGTACAAGTTATTAAGACTGATATAGTAAATTAATGATAAAAGTCTTACCTGTACCAACTGAAGTAAAAGGATTAGAAATTTCAAACTCAAGATTTCCTAAAGCTTGGGAGACTGTAGAAAAATTTAATAAAGCACGTAAAAATGGTTACTGCATAGAAGCACTATCTCTATCTATTAATATTCTTAAATACTATTTATCAATAACCATTGAAATGTATCTTGAGCAACAAAAAACTAAGAAAAATAAAATAAGAAAAATTCTAAAAAAAGAAAAGGATGTTATAGAACTAGCTAACTATACAAGGCAAGTTGAAATATTCACCACAAGTGAATCAAGAAAAATAAAAAACTATTGGAATAAAAGAAATGAAGTTTTACATAATTTCATCAATGGAGTAATAGAATACGAAAATGTTTGTTCAGAATTAAGAGATCATTTTGAAATATGCAATCTTGTTTTTAAAAAATCCTTTGATATAAAAATTTGTCCAAAAGAAACTCATGAGGGTCAAATAAGACAAAAAATAACATTCTCTCCAAAAGTAGTGATTGGAAAAAACAAATAATTAACAACTCCACACCGTTCAAATCCCCTTACTGAGTAATTAAACCGAGTTGTCTCATATCTGGTATAAAGGTATTAAATAAGTCCACTAGATCACCAATGATCTCGTTCGTATGTGGAACACGAAGGGTCACAATTTACCCATATATAAATATAGACATCTATTATTAAATAGATAAAAATATACTCCCCTCAAATTACTAATAATGTTCATAAAAAAAACAATTTATGATACATTTAATATGTACAAATAAAATAAAGGACATAAGCCATCATGGAAATAATGAGCGATAGAGAAAGAAAATTAAGAATGTTGATTGGAGGAGAAGCATTAAAACCCATGAGTGATCTTTTAGCATCATTAGCTAGAAATGAAAATCTACAAGGTTATTCAGATGAAGAAATACTAGCTCAAATTAAAGACACCATTGGAATGCTTTTAGATAGAGCAAAAGAAAATGACTCTCTTGCAGCTTACAGAAAATCAGAGAAAACAGAATAAAATCTAGTTTGATAGTTCAAATCCCCTTACTGAGTAATAAGCCCAATTGTTTTATATCTGGTAGGAATGTATTGAATAGCTTTACCAGGTCTAAAATAACCTGGTTCTGATGTGGAAGGCCTAAGGTCACAAGTAAAATGATTAGATCAACACAGAAAAACAATCTTTGGGTATTCGACATAGATGGAGTATTAACTGATCCTATCTCCAAAAAAGTAGATAATCCAGCAATTTTCTCCTTTCTTAATAAGAGACTTAGTAATAATATTCCAGTTTTGTTGAATACAGGCAGATCATCAGATTGGGTTATTAAAAACATCTGCAAATATATTGATAAGAAACTATCAAAAAAAATGTTTTTTTGTGTCTGTGAAATGGGAGCTGTTATATTAAAAACAGATCAAGATGGCAACTATACCTCAAAAATCACAGAAAATAATATTATTCCAATACAATTAAAAAATACTGTTCAAAGTATTGTTGATTGCATTTACCATGACTCAATGTTTGTCGATCAGAGTAAGAAAGCTATTCTTACCATAGAAATGATGAAGGGGTTTCCTTTGGAAAAATATAGGTTGGAGCAAAGCAAACTAAAGGCAACGATAGATATCATCTTAAAGAATTATTATCCATCTATTCACATAAGACCCTCATCGTCTACCATTGCTATCGATATTAAACCGCAAAACTTTGATAAAAAGCTTGGAGCATTCAAAATTTATAAGTGGCTTAATGAGCATCATTTCATTTTAAAAAACCAATTAAAAATAATTTGTTTTGGAGATTCTGTTTCTGACATGCAGATGAGCGATTTTTTTTCAGAAAAAGGTCTAATGACTGAATTTGTTTTTGTTGGTGAGAGCAAACATTATTTGAATGCGCTTTACCCAGTTTTTACAACTTCAAAAAAATATACAGATGGAGCTCTCGAATACTTACAGTGTATATGACACACTAAGTTAACAAATAAAAAAAATTATTCTTTTCTTATTCCAAATAAAACATTAAATATTTTTTATTTTGCTAAAAACATAATTATTAGATAAATCTTTCTTATTTAACAATAGTGTTCCAGAAATCATGACAAATAAAGGAACACTTACAGCAACCAAAGAATGAACTGTATTGACAAACCACCAAGAAATTCCACCTAAATAATTTGTTTTTGAAGAAGTAATATTTTCAGCATGAATCGCAACTACACCTAAAATAGATAAAACTCTAGCCAAATCTAAAGATAAAACTCTTTTTTTCATTATTAAAATTATACATTCAAACAATCATGATTTTACTAGCTAACATTAAAATAAATACCCTATTTTCAACAAAATGTTAAAATATGAATATGAACGAAACAGATAGAAAAAGAGATGAATCTCAAGCTGCAGACATAAGAAAAAGACAAAATTGGGCTGCAAAATTTTCAAGAAGAAAAACATATCAAAAAGATGAATTAATCGATGATCTAAATACTGACTCTTTTATTGCTCAAGCCCTAAAAAATGGCCTAAACCTTGTCAGAATAGCCAGAGAAGCAGCTGAAGAAGCAGCCAAAAAAAAGGATTAGTTCAGAATCAATTTTTAAATTAAGAAATCGTTAACATGAGAAGTTATTGCTAATAATGTTTGGCGCATTTTTAATGCGCCAAACATATATAGCGTTATTGATTTACCAAAAGTTCTGCATTCTTGGGCAGAAATCAACGACATCACCATTGAAAACATCTTTTGCAAATTCTGGATTATCAAGAATATCCTGAAGATGATCTCGTAGATCTTCATCACAAGCACACTTTGTATGTGTACCAGGCTCGACATAGTCTGTCGAGTCAGGATTATTGAGCATCTCAGTGACCTTAGCCACTAAAGCACTCACAGAATTTACGCTAGCAATCAATTGATGGTAGAAATCTGCCAAATGAACAGCATTTGGATCATTGTGGTATTTGCCTTGCATGATTCACCTCGTGAAATATATTTCTCCATAAAGGAGATGTTGGATGGTCAAAATCTAAAGAAAGTTTTCTCCAAATTTTGACCATCCAAATTTCAATAAATGACAACAAAAGCAATTCTCATGTTAACGAACTATAAAAAAATATTTTAAAAACTCTAAACAAACACTGCAAAAGCATTTATAGAGTGATTAAAACGGCAGTTAGTATAACAAAATATATCAATATAGTCAATGTTATAGGATATATAGTCTATTCATTAGCCCACCTCAAAGTTGAAAACATAATCTCCAACTCCTTAGCAGTAAAACCAGACTCCTCATTAATCTCTAAACCATACAAATAGTTGTCTTTAACATTGTAATAGGCCAATGGAAAGTCAATAATCCTAGTACTAACCTCTCCTGTCCAAGCTGGGAACTCAGCTGGCTCAGAAGTCACTACTTTGGGAATACCAAGCCCAGTGGTTGGCAAAGAACCGGCCTTAACCTTCCTAGCCTCCTCTTTCTCTTCAAGAGAAAAATATTCTGCTGTTTCTGTTCCGCTCGGAACATAACTGGGTAGTTCTCGACGAGAAAAAAAGAAGCCAGTTGCATAAAGATCTTTTTCAGCAAGCTTATCTGTGCCAATAGACTTGTTTCTCACCGTAACCCACTCAGAAGAATATAGATCTGGCCAATATTCAATTGAAACATAGCTGGGACATGAAAACTCAAGATTCAATTGCTCTATTTCACATGTCTCATACTTCCCGATAGCTAGTAGATAGCGCAACTCAAGATCTTTCTTTAAAGAAATAATCTTAGGATTTTTAGGGAACAAAAACAAAGGAGAAATAAGAATTAAGAATAGAACAAAAACCATTAATAGGTTGTTTTGTTTTTTTAAAATACTTTTCTTTTTCATTGAATTGGCTTGACCCTTACTTTACTAATTTGCCTACTCATTTCATTTCTTGTTATCTCTAGCTTTTCTCCAGGCTCAACAACTACGTATGTAAACCAATCAACAGAGACATATTCTTTTGCTCCAGCATTATCCAAAACCAAATGATATTTAGCCGCAGAACTGCGATTGGCTGAAACATATTTTTCCAATAACAAACTAGATTGAGTTATATAACTAGATTTGTACATTCCCATAAACCCTTTGATACCCAAGAAAATAAAGGTAAGGCTAAAAACAATGAGAGCCAGTGGCACAAAATATTTTAAAAATATTTTCTTTTCTTTTTTAAAGGCGATTTTAATTGCAGCTAATAAACAAATGCCTACAATAAGATAAAGTAAATTAGTTGAAAATAGCCTTGGGTACTGAGTAATCCATGTTCCAGCTTCAACCTTTATTTCACCAAATAAAATTAATGATTTAATTGCCTCAAAAATAGGCATCACTAGTTCTATGGCAAAAAGCTCGATTAAGACTGCTATAAAAACAATAGCAAAGGCTAATAAATTCTTTTTCTTTTTATTTTTATTTTTCTTATTAAATAAAACAGCAATTGTTAGTGTAATTGCTAAAAAACTTAGTCCTAAAAAACCAAGTATTTCATATATAGGGGAGATTACAAAAAAATCTATTAGGGAACGTAAATTGTCCATATATCAATAATACAACTCATCTTCTCTCGCTGTCTATGAAGAGAGTCTTATTAATAGATAACTATAAAAACATATTTTTAATATTAATCTTGTATACTGGATTTAGTATTAATAAAAGAATATATGAAAAAAATTTTATTTAGTTTGTTATTAATTTTTGTGTTAATCATTGGTTTCCTATCATATATAGGTGTAGTTCCCTTTATTTCTCCTTTGATTACTAAACCCAAAGATCTTGGTATTAAAGCTGATCCAGCTTTAGTTGCAGCATTTGACATTGCCCATGAAATGAAAAATGAATTGCCTGATGGAAAAATTCCAGCTGATAGAGAACCAGAATATGAGGGTAGTAAGAAGCTAGATATTAAAGTTAGTAGTGCTGAAATTACTTCTATTTTGGCCTACTGGAAAAATCAATATAGCAAAAGCCCTATTAGAGATGTTCAAGTCAGAATAAATGATGATGGTACTGGGGAGGTTTCTGGTATTTTAGAGCTTTCTACCGCCATTATGCTAGCTAAACAACTCGATTATAGTGATGAGGATATTGAAAAAGGCAAGTCATATGTTAAGTATGTTGCCGGAGATTTGCCTTTCTATATGACTGGCGTTGCCAATGTTAAAAACAATCAAGTTACTCTTAGTCCAACTACTGTAGAGATTGGTAGAGTTGCCCTACCAGAGTCATTGGTAGCTCCAGTTTCAAGTGCTGTTGCAGATGTTATTGAAAGAAGAATGAGTAAAGTAACTAATTTGGATGTACAAGAACTAACTCTTGAGCCAGGTGGCGTCCATTTGGTTGGTACTATTCCAGATACTGTAAAGTAAAAAAAATAATTGAAATAAGCAATAAAAAACCCGTGGTCTTAACTAAAAGATCACGGGTTTTTTTACTTATTCAATTTCTTCAATAAAGAAATATCCTAGCATTCTAGTAACAATTGATGTTGCTACGACTGGCAAAGCAAACCAATTGAAAATAAAGCCTGATTTTATACAGTCTGCATCTCTTAAAACATAGAATGTTCCGATTAGCAATAAAGAAATTCCAGTTATTACTATGTTTCTAAGATTATCTTTGCGTCCCTTGAGAACTACTTCTGCTATTAATAGGCCTACAAATTGTAAGCCAAGTAATATCCAAGGTAGGTTGGTGTTAGTAGATTTACAATTAACATCTTCTGCGCCAAGAACTTGTCCTGCTGGATTTTGTTCTTCTTCAATAGTTTCTTTTTCGTTTACTACTAGTTCCTCTTGGACTGGCACTCTTGGTAATGAGGCTATTACTGAACCACCTCCGGTTGTTTCACCTAATACCTGACCTTCTGTAGTAGTAGAAGTACTAGCTACTGGGTCAATGATGAATTTAACAGAAGACTCCTTGAAGTTTCCAGCAGCATCCATTGCTTTAACAACAAATGTCCATTATCCGTTATAAAGATTTTTCATTTCTTGTTTAAAGACGTCTGCACCTACTTCAACTCCGCTGCTATCACCTGATTCATGTCTCCATGAGAGAACATATCTGGTAATATCAGAGTTATTGGTTGGTTTTTCCCATTTGCCAATAGCTGAGTCTAGAGTGATATTTTCAACCTTAATGTTTAGAGCGCTGTCTATTGGAGATGTTTTGTCATACTTAACTTCTTTAATTCCTGTTTCGGTGACATTGCCAACTTTATCGGTGCCTCTGTAGTAAAGGATGTTTTGTCCTTCTGTTGGAGGTGCAATGGCAGCTGAATATGTGGACCATGAGTTGTTGTTCCAACGATATTCGATTTTGCCCAGTTCATAGTTGTCTGTTGCAGATAATTTTAGAGTTGGCAATGTTCTATACCAACCGTTATCTCCGTCAGCAGGATTGGGATCTATGTTCACGGTAACTTCGGGGATTGTTTTATCAAAGACTACTTTGATGGTATAGGTGTCTTCAGTGTTACCTGCTTTGTCTACTGCATGAGAGGAGATTGTATAAATACCCTCTGGAGTCTCTGGAAGCTGATAGTTCCAAGTATTTGTGCCTTCAGCTTTGAAGGTTACCAATGTACCTACCCAATTACTGCCATTCCAATACATGGTGCTGGCAGGATCATTGAATGGTTCATGTTTTATAGATAATAAGACATGGTCTATTCCAGATCCTGTATCTGCTGCAGTACCTTCTATGAGGCCGTTGAAAGTGGTTGTTTCTACTGATCCGCCATCTTCAAGTTCATATGAGGTTATGGCACTAGTTGGCTTAACGGTGTCTATTACAAAGTGTAATCCCAAGACATCTCTAAATTGGTTTATAGATGGGATATCTTTTCTAGTGGCACTGTCATAAATATGATGTGCCAGGTAGTATTCACCATCTGGTAATTCTGAGGTACATTCAGAAAAAGATCTTGGTGTTTCAAGAACAAAATTTGTTCCAGATAGATTTACTAGGTTGGGATTTTTTCTCCAGCCACAATAGGATTTTTTACCATTATTGCTAAAGGCAAAGGTGCCGTTATCCTGTGCTTGGAAGATTACAAATGAATCCCAATAAAGACCTGATGATGGATCACTATCTTCATAGTTACCAGTAAAGCTGAATTGATTTACAAACTGGCCATAGGCTATTGGATCAGTGATTTCTTTAGTGTCTTTGTAGTAGGTGTGTTTTGCAGTTGGTGCTTTTGTATCGATTAAGATTTTTTGTTCAAATGACTTACTATTCCCAGCTTTGTCAGTTGCAATAACTGTCATGGTGTATTCACCATCTGCTAATACATCACTAATAGTAGCTTCCCAGCCACTACTAATGTTTGCGGCGTAATCATGTCCATTTACATTTAGTACTACGGAGTCAATGTCAGGACTTATTAGACTACCTAATATGACTGGTGTGTTGTAGTTTGTTACAAATACCGTTTTTGTAGTGCCATTGGGATATTTAATTAAGTCTATGGAAATTTCTGGAGAAGTGGAATCATAAATTATTTTACAACTTCCATCTAAAGTTTCTCCAGTTAATGACCAATCTGATTTATTTCCAGCTTTATCAACTGACCTAACTGAAAAACCATAAGCTCCGTCAGTTGGCGGCATCCAAGAATTTTGTAATTTTGGAACATATAAAATAGTTTCATTTAAACCTTGTGCTCCGGTTGGATGAAAAGACGAATACTCGTAGTGGTCAAAATCACTCTCTGTATTATCATCCCACATTGGAACAGAAACTTGTCTTTTTGAAATATCTCCACATTGATAATATTTGCCATCTGAATTTAAAAATTTTAATCCAGTTGGTTTAGATGGAGCAGTACTATCAATTTTAAATTGTGTGCGTGATGCCCATCCTGGATTACCTGCATTATCATAAGCCCAAGCAGCAACTTCATAGTAACCATCTGAAACATTACATGTTCCACCATTATTAATATTTAAGGACCAATTTCCACCATCAATTGTTGCTGATAAGCTAGTACACCCAGGAATCAATGTATTTGTATTTTTGTTATATAAATGCATTGACACAGAAGCAACACCTGTTTCTAAATCACTAACAGTACCGCTAATAGTAGTAGGAACACCTGCATAAGATTCATCTATTGGGGATGTAACAACTATTTTTGGCGCAGTATTATCACCTAATGTTTCAATTTTAAAAGAAACTGTTCCGTTTGGACTCCAATTATCATCTTTACGAAAAACTTTATATCCTGCAGCTCCACCGTCTGTATACCAAGATTTTGTAGAAGTATTCCAAAATAATTCATTCACATTATCATCACTTCCGACATTAACAGATTGATTATTAGGAACAGCTACATTAAGAGAGTTGTAAGGCCCATCAACTCCAATTGGAGAAACACCATAGCTTTGTGTATCATATGCAATTCCAACTATTACATCATCAGGCAAGATTACATTTAATCCACTCAAATCAAACTCTGCATTGAATGCAAAACCATTGTTACAAACACCATTTGAATCTTTCCATCTACTGTCAGAACAAAATGGGTCAGCAGCCGGTCTCCATGGAATTGTAACTGATTTCGTAGTTGTGACTAAAAGTTCATCAGGAATACCATTTTCATCCAAATGAGAACTATAAACATTTACAGTAATTGGATGAATCCAATTACTGCTATTGTACCTAGGATCGCTAGTATAATCTGAAAATTTTGCCCAAGTAACCATAGTCACAGTTATCTTTTGTAATAAACGTGCAGTTCCAGCCAAATGAACATAATCACCAAATTCACTTGTTTGAGTTGCTTGAAAACCAAGACTTGGATAACTAGTCTCAGGAGTAACGCTTGGAGTAGAGTTATAAACAACAACAAAAACCGTAAAATGATCCAACCCATCCACACTAACCTCATTATCCACAACAGACTCCTCAACACTAGACACATTAAGATCATTTAAATCCTCTGTATAAACAACTTGAGCATTATCATTTGCACCCTCAGGAACAGGCAACTTAAGATCATAAGCAAAACTACCATTCTCCATAGAAGAAGAAATGTCATAAGCAACATTGCTCACCGCACCAATAGCACTAACCTGTTCTTCACTAAGCTCTACTTCTCTAATAGACAAAGAACCTGCTTCGGCTGGAAGCTTTATAAATGTAACCTTGACCTGTTCATTTTGAGGAGCAACATAAGTAACGCCTGCAGAAACCTTAGCAATAGAAGCTAAACCATTATGAATTAACCAAAGCTGATTATTCTTGTAAGAAAAATCTGCCTCATAACCAACACTCGGAAAACTAATTTTCCCACTTGAAAACTCATCGGGAGAACACTCAGTAGTAGAGCAAGAACCAAGATAAACATCAGCCTTAACAACACCATCAGCAACCTGAGCCATACTCTGTACAGCCTGATTTATATCTCCATTAGAATACTCAATAACATAATCAAGATTTTGGTCAGCCTTAACAGAAAAAGAAAGCTTATTAGTATTACTATTAAAAAACAACTTCACACTAGAAACATCAATATTTACCTGACTCTCCTGAGCATAAGCGGGAGAAGCAAAAAGAATAGAAAGAGGAAAAAGATTTTGAACAAAAATGAGAAAAATATAGAAAATAGAAAAAAACTTTTGATTAAACTTGCGAAATAAACTCTTCACCTTTAAACCTTCTTTTAATTACTATTTAAAGAATATAACCAGGCAGAAATAAATCGTTATATATCAGACAGATGCTATCAAAAGACAAACAACTGCTACAACCATTCTAAACCAAAAAAAGAAAAAATAAATAGCAATATAATGAAAAATAGCTTGATTAATCCAATAAACCAACTGGCAAACAATCAACCAACTCCTCATCCCTAGTCCAAGCACCAACCTCACTATAACTAGAATCAGAACTCTTATATCTATTCACCGTATGCTCACCAATGGGAATCTCCGGATTATAAATTACCTCCTCGATCCACTGCTCATTACCAGTAGAACCGCCAGCATAAACCCTAGTAACCCAAGCCAAATCTAAATTAGTCAAATAAACCTCCTTCTCCTCCTCAAAAGCACCACTCTCCACCTCAACCTTATCATCTGGAATCACCAGCTCCACACAAACCAAAGGATCCTGATAAAGATAAGAAGGACCACCTACACTACAAGAAAAATATGGATTAAGCCTCGAAGAAGAACCGCGATGCATAAACTTCAAAGCCTCTCTATTCGCATACTTAAACAAAAAACCTCGCACCACAGCAGCACTATCAGTAGTAGAAACCATAGCCACCTCCTCTGCACTTGCAGCCGGAAACAACTGAGGCAAATACTCAAAAACATTTTCAGGAGAAATATCCTCACTAAAATTAAAAAATAAACCAGAACCAACTAAATAATACAGATAATGAGCAATATCCTTAGAAGAAATCTTATCCGTCAATGGATCAGTCAAAACCTCAGCATTAAGCTTGGCATGCTCAATCCATAAATTAAAATCCTCCTGACCCATAATCCGATAATAACGAACCTTTCTCCCTTTCCTATCCTCACTAGCAACAGCAACCTTAGCCTCACGACCAACCTCATCAAACAAATAATTATAAAGCCTCTGCCTCATTGAACTAGAAGTTTCCCTACCCAAAGCCTCAGCAATAGCAGCCCTCTTCTCTGCATCACCCTGCCAAGACCTTATCTCAGGCCTAGCAACCTCTTCCTTAACACCCACCTGATCTTCTTCTAACACAACTAAAATGCTACCACATTTATAAAACTTAATAAGTATACTTAATTCTTAGAAAGAAAAAATGTTTTCCATAGAACACCTTCGCAGCTTCAGAATCTATCAAATAGCCATCTTCGACGTTGCAATCTCATACTTAGCTATTTACCTTCTCTCTCCGCTCCTCATCAAACTATTTAGAATCATCAACATCAACACCAACAGAAGCAACTGGTTATGGCTCATGTTCCCCATCAGCATCATAGTTCACCTCCTAATTGGCCAGGAAACCACACTCACCAAAATAATCCTTGAACCAACTGACAATTTACCCATCAAAGCACTTATATTATTCATGCTAATCATGGGCCTAAGAAAAAACTAATTAACTAAATATATGAACGAACAATCAGCCTTGTGGGAATACACAAACATCGCCCACCAACACGCCAAACAAATCAATAAATTTCAACAAAACATCAAACCTGATGGCCGTAGAGAAAACCTCTACCAAGGCAGAGCCATCATCGGTAGAGACACCCCAATCAACGGCGGCGTATATTTCTACAACCAAGACGAAGCAGTAGTAGTTGACGACCAAGCAGACAAAAGACTAATGCCCATCTATGGCTCTGTCATCCAAAAAATTGAACAAATCAGAAGAACTGGGATAGACCCTAAAGGCCAAATCCTAAACATCGTCTATGAAACTGTAGCCAGACTCATGCCATACGACACCGGAGCTGGTGACAGAGTTCATCAACGCGTTGGAGACAACCACAAAGTATATTTAGGCGAATTCATTGGCGGTGGAGTTTGCAGACACCAAGGACTACTCGCGGCCTACTTACTTGAAAAACTAAAAACAAACGGCTACGTAAGAGGCACTGTTTCAGTTGATAGAAACCAAATCCTAGGCAGAGGCGGACATGCTTGGGCTCGTTATACTAATAGTGCCGGAGTTGTATATATCCTGGACGTAGCTCAACATTATTTAGGTGAACTAAAAAAGAAAAAAAATTTACTAGCCTGGAACTATGAAAGACCTGAAGACAAAACCCTTAGAAAAAATGAGAAAAGAAACAACGGCGGCTTCTGGCAAAACTTCCAAAGAGGACTAAGAAAAATCTTTAACCCCTATAAACCCCACTGATCATCTTGATATTCTGGCCGAGCAAAAACCATAGCCATCTCCTCGGCAATAGCCTTCATATCCCCTTGATTTAAGGCCTCAAAACCATCATAAAAACCAGTTGACCTATCTGGCAAATTAACTGCTTCAGGAAAAGGCTGCTTAACCGCATCTCTAGCCCTTCCAAAAACATGAATATGTAAGACAGGCCTTTCACCTCTCTTAAAAGCCCAATTACCCAAATCCTCCAAATTAACCCACACCACAGCAACACCTCGCTTATTCATCGCAGTCATCAAAGCCTCTCTCACCACTCGCTGCAACCTAATCAACTCAATTGACTCCTCAACCGACAAATCATTAATACAACTAACCTCATTATTTTTAGGAAAAATTCTTAAATGACCACCATCAGCACGACTAACAAAAGGCTGAGGATGCCTACCAACAGTAAAATTCTTAGTTTGAAAAACCAAATCTTCAGACATTACCAGGCAGAATCTACTTGATAATAACGACGATCATTAATTAAACGACCATCTGGCAAACGAAAATCTTCCTTCAGCTCCAACGTAGTAGGCTGAAAAAACTCACCCTCAAACTCCACCCTCATCCCAGATTCAGTGCGCAAATCACCCATATACAACTTTCTACCCTCTATCCGAAACTCCTCTTTAACAGGGGAATGATCATGTTGAATACGAAACTCAGTGTTATTAGAGTGAAAATATATCCTGGAATAACAAGGCCAATCCTTACCAGTCCTAAAAATCAACTCATCACGAGTCCTACCCTCTAAAATAATTCTATAAACCCTAGAAAACGGCTCTGTCATCCTAATATCAAAATTCAACTTATCAGGATGCTTAAGAAAATGATATAGAGCCATAATCACGGCTCCAGAATGAGGTTGTAAAGATTTGGCGTAACGAGGTTGTGGCATTTTACTTCAAGTATTGTACCTCATTTTACTCTTTGCCTAGCCATCATTTTGTTTCTATAATAACCATATGGCCGAGTTCTTTTTCAATCTCAGCAGTAACTTTAAAAAATTTTTCGCTCCCTTCCCCCATTTTCCTAAAAAACTCCTCTCAACATTTATCCCGCTCATCCCTTGGTATTTATTTTTGCGTGGTTTAGTAAAAATAGTTCAAGGCTTACGCTCACTTTCTGGTAGCTTCCAATTTGGTTCACTACCCAAAGTCTTCAGCCATCTATTGGATATCAACCCCATTTACCTTTTTTGGGACGGAATCTTCAACCTCTTAGTTGGAATCTTATACTTCTCAGCCTTCACCGGCTTAGCTCAAAAGAAAACTCAAACAAAGGGTTGGCAAAACTGGTTTCAAGCGTCGGTCGCATTGGCTGGAATCAGACTCTACGCCATAATTTTCCATCAAACATCTGTTTTCTGGAGCCTAACCTTAACCCTAATTGGCTGGTATCTAATCTTTGAATTCGAACGAGTTTTTGACGAAAAAACAATAACAAAAAAATCCTCCCCAATCAAGAAAAAATCATAGTTGAACGTGATTTGACAAAGCTCATTAATTCCAAGTATAAATGAGTATGACAAAAGTATGACATAAGGAATATTTCAGTTATGACTCTTAAAAAAATAACCACTGAAGCAGTTGCAAACAAAAGAGTATTACTCAAAGTTGACTACAACATCCCCACTAAAACAGATCGCCACAACAAAGTTGTGACGGACGATACAAGACTAAGAGTCACTATCCCTACCCTAGAATTTCTCATTAAAAACAAAGCCAAAATCATCCTTACTTCTCATTTCGGTCGCCCAAGCGGCCAAATTGTAGAAGCCCTGCGCATGGACCCCATTGCCAAACAATTAGAAAAAATTCTTGGCAAAAAAATTCAAAAAATAAACGTCCCAGCTGGACCAGAAGCAGAAACTGCAGTAGCCCAACTCCAACCAGGAGAAATACTCATGTTAGAAAACAGCCGCTTTCACCCTGGAGAAAAGAAAAACGATTTAAACTTTGCCAAAGACCTAGCAAAACTAGCTGATATCTATGTAAATGACGCATTTTCCTCAGCACACCGTGCCCACTCAACAGTAGTTGGCATCACCAAATACCTACCAGCCTATGCTGGCTTTGCCCTAGCTGAAGAAGTAGAAATGTTAACCAACCTAACTCAAAAACCAAAGCGCCCTTTTGTCGCCATAGTCGGTGGAGCAAAAATCTCTGATAAAGTTGAGGCCATCCGCAATCTCAGCAAAGTAGCCGATGTAGTTCTCGTAGGAGGCGGTGTTGCAAACAACTTCCTCAAAGCAGAAGGCTTAGACGTATTCCACTCATATCTTGAAGACAAACCAGCAGATACCAAAAAAGAACATATCTCCTTTGTTGCAGTAGCTGAAGAACTAATTAAAGATACTAAAACTGAAAAAATGATGCTTCACGGCTATATTCCTTTACCAAAAATCATTTACCCATCAGATGTGGTAGCAGCAGATGACATGGACCATCCAAAAGAAAAAAAGATTATTGACCTTAGTGATGGCACTGATGATGAACGTCGCAAAACCTGGATGTACCTAGATATTGGCCCCAAAACAGAACGCTTATTCCGAGACATTATCCTCGAAGCCCAAACCATTTTCTGGAATGGACCAATGGGTGTTTTTGAACAACCAGACTTTGCCTCTGGCACCAAAGCCATTGCCACGGCCATAGCAAAAAGCAGTGCCCAAACAATCATTGGTGGCGGAGACACCATCAGCGCAGTCCATCACCTTGGACTAGCAGATCGCTTTGACTATATCTCTGCTGCAGGAGGCGCTGCTCTAGAATTCTTGGGTGGCAAAGTACTCCCCGGCCTTGAACCATTATTAAGAAAATAAAGAAAGTGGTTTATGCGCACCAAAACTAGACTTACCATCACTTTATCTGAAGAGATCTTAAGTTCTGTAGACGCCCTTGTTAACGGAGTCACCATTCGTAATCGCTCTCATGCAATTGAAACCCTAATCAAACAATCTCTCTCACCATCAATTCAAACAGCCATAATTTTAGCTGGAGGAGAACAAAACAATCAAACCAACTCTGCCCTAACAAAAATAAATAACAGCTATTTATTAACTCACACCCTAGCAAGCCTTAAAAAACATCGCATCAACAGAGTCATTATTTGCCTCAACCAAAATGAAACTGAAATCATGAGAATCTTTGGCAATGGTGAAAACCATGGCCTTAAAATTGAATACCAAATCGAAGACACTCCACTTGGCACTGGCGGCGCAGTGAAAAAAGCAGAACAACTACTCCATGGACTACCATTCTTAGTCATCCACGGAGATGTACTAACCAATCTCAACCTTTCAGAACTATGTACTTTTCATTTCTCAGAAAAATCTCTAGCAACCATTGCTGTCAAACCAAGATTAGGAGAAAAAAAATACGGCCAAGTATTTATTCAAGGAAATAAAATTGCCAGATTCTTAACTACAAGCGAAAATGCTGGCATCAGCATTATTAATACCGGCATCTATGTTTTTGATACCAAAATCTTTGACTACTTCCCTCAAAAAAACATCTTCAACCTAGAAAAAGAAGTCTTTCCAATTTTGGCCAAACATCAACAGCTAAGTGCTTCAATCTTCCAAGGACCCTGGTTTGAAGTAACCAATGAACAAAACCTCAAAGAAGCTAGAGCCCGTTGGAGCGAGTTAGAAGCAAATATCTAAAGGAAAACAATGGAACAAACCTTAGCCCTAGAACTTTCTCATGCGATCGAATTAGGCGCTATAGCCGCTGCTAGAGCAGCAGGATATGGAGATAAAGAACGAGCAGATGATGCTGCTGTCATTGCTATTCGCACCCACCTAAACACTGTAGAATTTGACGGCAAAATAGTAATTGGCGAAGGCGAAAGAGATGAAGCCCCAATGCTATATATTGGTGAAAAAGTAGGCACTGGAGAAGGTAAAGAAATAGACATTGCCGTTGATCCTTTGGAAAATACTAATGCCACAGCCACCCTTGGACCTAGAGCTTTAACAGTTCTAGCAGCCAGTGAAAGAGGTGGTCTTTTTCATGCACCAGATATGTACATGGAAAAACTAATCGTACCACCAGAAGCAGCTGGCAAAGTTCATCTTGATGACCCAGTAAAAACAACCTTAAAAACCTTAGCAAAAGTACTTGATAGAGACATTGATGATTTAACAATCACCATCCTCGATCGAGATAGACATGAAGAACTAATTGCTCATGTCAGAGAAACTGGTGCCAGAGTTAATTTAATTCCTGATGGAGATCTTATTCCGGGTGTTGCGGCCTGCATGAGAGGTACTGCCATCCATGCTGTAATGGGCATCGGCGCTGCTCCTGAAGGCGTAATGACAGCAGCTGCCCTTCGCTGTATTAAGGGCGAGATGCAAGCCAGATTCTGGCCGAAAAACAAAGAAGAAGAAACAAGACTTGTAAAAATGGGTGGTAAATTAAAGAAAATTTATACTCAAAACGAACTAGCTGGTGGCAAACACATTGTTTTCTGCGCCACTGGCGTTACTTCTGGAGAATTACTCAATGGTGTTAGATTTTTTGGAGACGGGGCTCGCACTCACTCATTAGTAATGACCAATCAACTAAACAAAATCAGATTTATCGACACTACTCATGTTTTTAATAAAGAAACCATGGAATATCGTATGTATAGTTATTAACAAGGAAATATATGAATAAAAATATTGACACCTTAGTCTATCAAGCAGTTTTTGGCTCTGACCAAGAAAAACAACAAGCTCGTTTTGAAATTTGGCAAATGGGCATTGAAGCTGGAGTAATTCCCAGTTCTATCCATGAATTTTATTCAGCTCGTGGAAAAAAACAACTACCCAACAATTTTTCTGTACCAGCCATGAATCTTCGTGGCATGACCTACGACACAGCTAGATCAGCTTTTGCCACAGCAGTAAAACTTAAGGTTGGAGCCATGATCTTCGAAATTGCCCGCTCAGAAATGGCCTACACCCATCAATCTCCACAAGAATATGTCACTGTCCTAACTGCAGCTGCAATTAAAGAAGGTTGGTCTGGACCACTATTCGTTCAAGGTGATCACTTCCAAGCCAAAGCAGCGAATCCAGGAGAACCAAAAAATGGTGAAATAGATACTATTAAAAAACTCATTGAAGAAGCTCTTAAAGCTGGTTTCTATAACATCGACATTGATATGTCTACTTTAGTAGCTTTGGACAAACCAACTGAAGCTGAACAACAAATACCAAACTACACCTATTCACTAGAACTAGCAAAATACATCCGCAAACTACAACCCAAAGAACTCAATGTTTCCTTGGGTGGAGAAATTGGCCATATCGGAGGAAAAAATAGCAATGAAGCAGATTTCACGGCCTACATGGAAGGTTTTAATCAAGGCCTACCAACAGGTATGATTGGGATGAGCAAAATCAGTATTCAAACCGGAACTCATCATGGCGGTGTTGTCTTAGCTGATGGCAAGCTTGCCGATATCAACGTCGACTTTTCTATCTTAAAAACAATTACTGAAATTGGTCAAGAAAAATATCAAATTGGTGGCTCTGTCCAACATGGAGCTTCTACCTTACCAGATAAATACTTCAACCAATTTCCTCAAGCCAAAACCCTAGAAGTACATCTAGCTACTGGCTTTCAAAATTTAGTCATGAATGACCCAGCATTTCCTCAAGAATTATTACAAGAAATGTATGATTATTTAGATGCTAAACATTTAGATGAAAAGAAAGAAACCGAAACACCAGAACAATTTCATTACAAACTTCGTAAAAAAGCCTGGGGACCATTCAAACAAAAATGTTGGGATATGCCAGTAGAAAATAGAACTAAATTAAGAGCTACCATGATGGATCGCTTTGAGTTTTTCTTCAAAGAACTCAATGTTATCAATTCTCAAGAAATGGTAAATAAATTTGTTAAACCAGTAGTAGTAAACAAAACTCTTCCTGATTTTGCTCTACAAACTGCAACCAAAGACGTTAAGGGTTTGAGCGACTAACTTCTCTCATTTAACCACTCAGCAAACTGCTCAAAAGCCTTTTTGCGGTGACTAAGTTGGTGCTTTATCTCACTGCCCAACTCACCAAAGGTTTGTTGATAGCCATCTGGAATAAAGATGGGATCATAGCCAAAACCAGCTATCCCCTTACTTTCCATAGCAATTTGGCCAACAACCATACCTTTAAAGAAATGAGCTTCATCTGTTTTTGGGTCATAAACACAAATAGTAGCCACATATCTGGCTGTACGATCTGGTTTTTCTTCTATTAACTTTAATATAGCTTGATTACGATCATCATCACTACCTTCTCTCCATCTAGCAGAATAAACTCCTGGTCGATTATTTAAAGCTTTAACCTCTAAACCAGAGTCTTCCGCCACTGTAACCAAACCAGTTTTTGCTGCAAATGCTCTTGCTTTAATTTCAGCATTTTCTGCAAAATTCTTACCAGTTTCTTCTGGAGAAAAATCATTTAGCTCTGGAAAATTTTTAGGAGTCTCCCAATTTATCTCAGGCAAAATAGCTTTAACCTCTTCGATTTTATGTTGATTATTAGTAGCTAATAAAAATTGTTGAGACATAGGCCTCATTGTAACAAAAAGGCCCCTGATACAGGGGCCTTAATTTTCACTTTAAAAATTGATAACAATTATTGTCCACCACCACCAAACATTCCACCCAAACCACCAGTCATAGACTGAAGTTTCTTGGCAGCAACTTCTTGAGATTTCTTAATAGCCTTATTTAAGACTTCAACAGCCTCAGTGCTACTAATTCCTTGAACTGAAAATTGTTTAATTTTCTGATCACCAGAAATAACTACCACGATATCACCTTCTTCAATGCGAATTTCTTCACCAGCTAATTCCTCTTGCATTTTCTTAGCTTGTTGACGGAGTTGATTAAGATCTCCTAAAGCTTTAAATGGATTTGCCATAATATTGACCTTTCTATTAAGTCCCTAGATTGTACTATATCTTTCTCTCAGAGCAAAGCTTCCTCTGCCAATTGTGACAATCGAGGAGGTACTTGTTCAATTTCTACTAAAGTAGCCGTCGCAGGAGCTTTTTGCAAAGCTACTCTCAAAGGCAAACTACTTCCCACTAAATCTCGAGCACAATCCAGTAATAAATCCATATATTTTTGTTGCTGTAATTGCTCCTGATGAAACTTATAAAATACGGCTACTTCTGGCATACCAGTCTCGTTAATTGATGGCTTACTAGAACGCAGTAAAGCTGCAACCGTAGCATTTTTAAGCTGTACCATCTTTAAAAACTGATCCCATTGCGAAAGTAAGGTCTGACCTAAACCTTTAATTTCTTCAGTTAACTGCACCACCTCTTCTTCTTCAACCTCAGCAACCTCTTCAATTGCTGTATTGATTGCAGTCGAAATATCAACTTTAGCTAATTCCTCAACACGATCTTCAACAATAGCTACTGGATTTGTTTTAAGAATTTTTTTTTTGGTCACTGGACCACTTGCTTGATTACTACCAGCTTTCTGCTGAGCTCGATCAATTAAATCCAATAACTTAAGTTCCAATGGTAAAAATGGAATTGGTGAAAATAAATCTAATTGAGCTTGAAGTAATTCCTGAAGTAAAAACTTAGTAATTTTTTGTGCATAAACTGGTTCACCAGTTTCCACCCCCATTGATTTCATTAAAGAGCTGTGCAAAAGAGAAAATAGACTAGTATATAGATATTTTTCTGCAACATTATTAGTACGAAATGAAGCAATAATCTGACTAACTTGAGCTGAGTCTTTATCTAAAACAGCCTGAATTAAATCTAACAACAAAGGCTTAATATTCTTACCCAAATTATTTTCGACTTGCAACAACGTCAAATTATCTCCATCAATCACTGATTCAAGCAACTTAACTCCATCACGAAAACTACCATCAGCTCTAGCCACAATTGCCTGCAAAGCCAAAGGCTCTGCTTTAATTTTTTCTTTTGCCAAAACTGATTCCAAAGCCAAAGTGAGCTCTTCATTAGAAGCTTTGTGGAAATTTATCTGATAACTACGAGAAATAATAGTTTCTGGAATTTTATGCAATTCAGTAGTAGCAAGAATAAACACAGCATGAGCTGGAGGCTCCTCTAATAGCTTTAAAAGAGCATTAAAAGCTTCGGTTGTTAACATGTGAGCCTCATCTAGAATATAGACAGTGACCTTACCTTCCTGTGGAGGCAACATTACCCGTTCCTTGAGAGCTCTAATATCATCTATTCCACGATTTGATGCAGCGTCCATCTCCTGAACTACAAAAGAATTGCCTTCATAAACACGACGAGAAAAATCAGATTTAATATCTGGATTTTGCAATGACCTTGCTTTTTTTAAAGGTTTTTTGAAAAAGAAAGCATCAACTACGTCCGCATTAAGCGGATCGTTAAGCATCGCTCCTAATATTCTTGAAGTTGAAGTCTTACCAGTTCCTTTGGGACCTGCAAATAAAAAGACCTGAGGAAAGTTTTTACTTGCCATCAACTTTTCAAGAGCTGTTCTAACAGAAGCTAGATGTAGCTCACTGACAAGCTGGGGTCGGTGTTTTCTATGCCAAGCCATAATTAATCGTGATGATACCCTAACAGATGCATCAAACCATGTTCAAGATAAAAACAGATTTGATCATCTACTCTTTTACCAAATTTTTTAGCCATTTTAATTGATTCGGGAAAACTAATAACTACATCACCAAGATGTGGTGGAACATCTGTTGGCAAAGGAATTTCATCAAGCTGTTTCTTATTATGATGTGGAAATGAAAGAACGTCCGTGGGACCATCATGTTGAAGTAAGGTTTCATTTAAAGTCTGAATTTTACGCACCCCAACTATAGAAACATCTACTTGAGCTTTTTCCACTCCATTTTTCTTTAACACATCCTCAACTGTTTGACGTAATCTCTTACGAGAAACTGGATATCTAGATCCAATGTAAAAATTAACTAAGATCATATACTTTATACCTTTATACTACGAATTTTGACTCTGAGAAGAATCAGCCTGTGGCAAAGCTTCCCAGTGCAAATCTATTGGACCCAAGGGAATCTTATCTTCTGGGTCATCGACAAAAAGCAACATTATCTTTCCTCTGCTTTTCTGACTCCAAACCTTTCCCTCACGAATAATTTCTGGAGAACCACCAAATTGTTTTTTAACCCATTGAGCAGGGCCAGCGTCGCCAACTACTCCCACTACAGCCATAGACTCAGCAGGGTTAATTACAATCATTTTGCGAAACTTATACCAAGGCTTGAGTTCCCTATAATTAGAATTCCAATCTGGCAAATAAAGAGTCTGAACAGCAAAATAGTATTTTTCTTGTTGAATTGCTTTCTCAGATAACTGACCATTCTCTGTAAACCAACCAAAAGCTCCACGAGCTGGAGCAATACCAGCCTCTTGATAAGCATCATGTTGAGCAAGAGTATCTCCGGCAAAACGTAAAATATGTTGCTCACCACCCATTACGCCAATACTGTGATTGAGCCTATGGCCATCAAGCTCCGCTGTTACATCAAAACCCAAAGTATCAGAAAGCTGTTGTTCTAAATATAATTCTTCATCTTTAGCTAAATGACCTGGTGGACGATTAACCATTCCCACCATTTTTGCCATTATCTCTTCATGCTCTTCTTTAGTTACCTGAGTAGCTAGTTGATCATCTTGAGTTTGAGTTTCCATAGCAAAAGCTTGGGGAAACTTACCATCAGGATTTGGTTGGTTAAGAGCAATTTGCCCGGCCAAGGAAATAGCTGCCAAAAGCTGTTGAGAAGTAACTTTGAAATCAAGTTGTTTAACTTTTTCCAAAAAATCTTGTTGAGATAGTGGAGTAGTTGTTTTTTTAACCATAAACTAATTTTCCAACTTTGCTTTAACCATCTCTAATCTACGCAGCACAATGTCTTTACCAATAACGGACATCGTTTCAAATAAAGGTGGGGTGGCTTTACGACCAGTAACAGCCAAACGAATCATCATAAAAAACTGACCACGATGCCAATCATTTTTCTCCTGCAACTCACGCATGCCAACCTCAATTTTTTCTGTAGTCCACTCACTCAAACCAGAAAGAAAATCCATTGTCTGATTGAGTTGTTTAGCAACCAATTGATTATCAGCTTTTTTCAAAAGCAATTCATAATCTGGTTGTTCATCTACATAAAAAAATCTTGTTAACTCATCAATATCTGCCAAAGTAACTAAGCGTTCAAAAACTAATGGCAAAATAGCATCAAACTTATTCATAGGAAAAGTTTCTGGAATAAATGGTTGCAAACGTTTTTTTAGCTCAGCCAAAGGTAATTTCCTAATATAGACACCATTCATCCAATTAAGTTTTTGTAAATCAAAGGCTACTGATTTTGGACTGACATCTTTGGGATCAAAAGCTTCAATATATTCAGCCAAAGAAATGACTTCTTGTTGATCGGCTTTTGCCCAACCCAAGATCATGAAAAAATTCAACATTGCCTCTGGCAAATATCCTCGATCAAGAAAAGATCTTGAGGAAACAGTACCTTTCCTCTTACTCATCTTACCCTTGCCATCTGGATTCAAAAAAACTGGGATATGAGCAAAAACTGGTTTTTCCCAACCAAAAGCCTCATAAAGCAAAACATGTTTTGGAGCAGAACTAATCCACTCTTCACCACGCATGATATGGGTAATCTGCATTAAATAATCATCAACCACTACTCCCAAATGATAAGTGGGATAACCATCTGATTTGAGCAAAACCTGATCATCAACTTCGCTTGAATTAATAATGATTTCACCACGCAATAAATCGTTAATCACTACAGGTTGATCTTCTGGTACTTTCAATCTAATAACCCAAGATTCCCCAGCTTCTTTGCGAGCCAAAGCTTCATCAGCTGTCAAAATACGACAATGCTTATCGTATTTAGGAGCTTGTTTGTTTGCCCGCTGTTCTTCTCTTACTTGTTCAAGTCTTTCCTTGGAACAAAAACAGTAATAGGCTTTGCCATTATCGATTAATTCTTGAGCTTTTTCTTGATAAATGCTTAAACGTTCTGATTGAATATATGAACCATAAGGACCACCCTTGCCAGGACCCTCGTCCCAATCTAAGCCATAATCACGAATAACTTTTTTAATTTCTTCAATGGCACCAGGAACCTCACGCTCTTTATCTGTATCCTCAATACGTAAAATAAATTGGCCATTATTCCTCTTGGCCCAAGCATAGTTTTTTAATAGCATAGCCATACTACCCACATGGAGTTCTCCAGTAGGGCTTGGGGCCATTCTTGTTCTAATTGTTTTTGACATTAATACTTTCTAGTTTTCATTAGTTAAATATTTCGGATCAACAGCTGGAGCATATCCTACAAAACCATTGTCTCCAGTAAAGATGTAAATTGGTTGCAAATATTCTTGCTCAGTTGCCCAATCTTCAAAATAACCAAAGGCTACTTCACGAACTACTGCCTCATCAGTCTTTCCTTTTTTAGCAACATAACCCTTGCCAGACTGTAAGACCTGAAAAGCAGATCTAGCAGAACGAATTGGATAAGTCTCTACCTGAGTGTAATCAACTGGTCGATAATGATACTCCAAATCAACAATACTCTCTTGTCCAGATAAAACCCCAGACATGATTGCCGTCACCACACCCTTTTTAGGATCTGGGCTATACATCTCATATTTTTCATCGATCACAGTACGATCTAGGTTGATTTGAATAAAATCAGCATCTGATAAAGAAAAAGCTTCTTCTAATTCACCTCCCAATGATTTTAAAAAGTGAATTTCACCAGAACTAGTAGCTAAATCTTCTGGAAGCAAGTCAGTGCGATCCAAGAAAGACTTTAGGCGACGCACTGCTTCATATTCCTCTGGAGCTTTACCAGTACCTACAATTAATTCTGGTTTAGATAAATAGTTTGTTCGATAATGGAAAGTCTTGTTTTGGATATCAATCTCCAGACTTGCATTTAATTGACCAGTCTTGGTCCAACGATATGTCCTATTATTCAAAGTTTCTGGTTCAAAAATAAAACCGTAAGTAGCAGCAATTGCCTTAACCTCTTTATCTGCTAGCAAACTAGGTACAGACTTGGGCATTAAAAATACTTTAGCTCTATCAAGATCAAACTCTGGCAAATTGCTACCCAAACCAGTTTCTAGCTTATAACTCTTTGGTCTATCAAACTCGGTTTGAGCTGGAAATTTAATACTTGGCAAAACACCAAAACCAACTGTTGGAGGAGGAGGTGGAGCGGGATGAGTAGCTTTCCAATAAGCTACAAAAGCATTAAGAGTCATACGTCCAACCATTAGAGTAACCAAAACAATTGAACCGTACTTAACAAATAACCTACCTAGTCTGGTAGCAGCAGTTAAATTGAAAGTGGAACTATTTGAACGCGAAGCCATGACTCCATTCTACCGATTTTCTACTGGAATTTGGAGAGGAAACTCTTGAGTACGCCATTTAATATTATCTCTTATCCAGTGCAAAAGAGTTTTTGTATCCTGATAACGATCAGAACTACCCAAAACTACAATAATCAAATCATGATCATTAATTCTAGCAATAGTAATTAATACTTCTTTTGCTTGTGGAGTCGTACCTGTTTTGCCAGCAACTACTCCATCTTCTTTGCCAAGCAGTTCGTTGGTTGTAAATAGAAAATGTCTAATAGTTCCATTTTCATTCTCTGCCACATAACTACGTAAACTCATCCATTCTGCAATTGGCTTTTCTTGGATTACTCTCATGGTTAAAATTGCAAGATCATGAGCAGTACTAATATTATCTGGATCGTCATAGCCAACTGGATTAGCAAAGCGTGTGCTAAATAAAGAAAGTTCTTGAGCTCTCCTATTCATTTCAGCAACAAAGCCAACTTCACCCTGATTGTGATGCTCTGCCAAAGTTAAAGCTGCATCATTAGCAGAACGCACCAAAGCTGCAGCAGCCAGATCTTTTACCTTAATTTTTTCCAAAGGAAACAAACCTCCACCATCATTTTCTAAAGCAGCAGTTGTAGAAACCTGAGCAACTTCATTGAGATCATAAAGTTGTAAAGCTGTAAAAACAGTCATTAATTTTGTAGTAGAAGCCGGTGGTAAAGGTAATTGAGGATTTTTTTCTACTAAAACTGATTTACTTGAATTATCAAAAACAAAATAAGCATCAGCCGCTATATAGTTACCCAATTCTTCAAAACCAACTGCTAATTCTGCATCACTATTTGCTTCAAGATATGGAAATTCTGCTTGAGTAAAAAGAGTAACTGGAAAATGTGGCTCACGATAAAAAAAGCCTTTTTTTGACATCAACCAAAGACTGGTTAAAAACAGCAACAAAACCATTAAGCCAAAATAAAACCAACTCCAAAAATATTTCACGATACCATTGTAAGGACTTTTAACAAATTGCTCTAGTCTTACTCTTTCACCTGTGGTTTAACCATTAAAGATAATTCATCTAATTGTTCTTTGGCCGCTTCGCTAGGACCATCCATAACTGCTGTTCTACCAGATGAAGTCATTGGAAAAGCAATTGTTTCTTTCAATGATTCTTCTCCAGCCAACAACATAATTAAACGATCCAAGCCCAAAGCAATACCACCGTGTGGAGGGGTGCCTAATTTGAAAGCTTTAAGCATGTGGCCAACACCATCCTCTATTTGCTCTTCAGAATAACCCATGATTTCAAAAGTAGCTTTTAATAGCTCTGGTTTATGAGCGCGGATACTACCACCACCCACTTCATAGCCATTACAAACTAAGTCATATTGAGCGGTAACAATATTTTCAATATTTTTATGAGCCAAATGATCAACTTCATTCTCTGGTAGAGGAGCACTGAAAGGATTGTGGGTAAAAGTCCAACCACTCTTACCATCTCGAACTTCAGCAATATCTTTTTTATCAACTTTCTTAAAGAATGGAAAATTAACTACCCAAGCAAAAGCTAAAATTCCATTGGCCTTATCTTCTTCTGTTCGCAAATCAAATCTATCAGCTCCATATTTGCTAATAGCATCCTGATAGTTAACTACTGGGAAACTCTCTGTTTTAAGCTTACCACCTACTTTTTTCACCGCAGTCTTAACAGTTTCCTCAACTAAATCCATTACTTCTTGCTGACTAGCAAAACTAATTTCCAAGTCTAATTGGGTAAATTCAAAACCACGATCTGCACGCAAATCTTCATCACGAATACAGCGAGCTACCTGAAAATATCTTTCAAAACCAGCTGTCATTAAAAGCTGCTTATATTGTTGTGGGCTCTGAGGAAGAGCATAAAACTTTCCTGGTTGAAAACGTGATGGAACTAAAAAATCACGAGCTCCTTCTTTAGTTGACTTAGTCAGCATTGGAGTTTCGATTTCAACAAAATCTTTGCCATAAAGACTGTCTCTAATAGCTCGAATAAATTCAGATCTCATGCGCATAATTTTTTGTAATCTAGCACGACGCAAATCTAAATATCGATATTTTAAACGAGGCTCTTCGCTAATTTCTTTACCATCAGTATCAATAGAAATTGGTAATTCGGCAGTTTTGTTTAATAGTTCATAAGACTGAACTTCAATTTCTATGGAACCAGTCAAAATTTCTAAATTAACCAACTTTTCCGGACGTGCCTTAACCAAACCTGTCAAGGAAACCACTGACTCTGTTGTCAACTCTCCCATCATTTTAAAACCGACGCATTGAACTAAACCAGAACGATCTCTAAGATCAATAAAAGTGACTTTACCATGATCTCGTTTACTAGCGATCCATCCTTGTAAAACTACTGTTTGACCAACTAAAGTTGGGGTTTGAGAAATAAGAGTACGATTTGTCATAAAGGGTATTATAGCCAGGTTTTATCATTCTTAACAGACCTTGAGCATAACGATTGTTAGTTTTTGATCTATTGTGATACAATATCACTGGTTTTTCTCAAGATAGATTATTTAATAATTTTTACCAGTCAAAAAACTGGTTAATATTTTGACGAAAAACAGCTCTTTAAAACAAGTTGAACTTCTTTGTCTTGGCTTTATACTTAAAACCCAGTCAAGGAGGTTCTAACCTCCCTCTTTTGAGGGGTTTCATCGCGAAACCTCACTCAGAAGAGTCTCTTATGGAAGGAGGAAGACTTTATGGCAAAGTCAACCAAACGGCCTACGCCTGTGGCTGATCTGTTCAAGAAAAAGACCAAGACCAACCCCAAGCCGACGACCACCAAGAAGACCAGCACTAAGTAATACCCTCCACAACCCCTCCCCTGCCTTTATGGCAGGGGAGACTCCATTTTCAAACAAACATTATTTAGTGCAACAGAAGAAAAACATTTCTTCCGTTATACTAATTTAAATGAAAACTTTTCTTAAAAAATATAAAAAAATAATATCTTTAACTTTTATTGGACTAGCCATCTTCATTTCAGGCTTAGCTATTGCCACTATTTATCCTTTTAATCCAGATACACCACTATTATCTCCCTTTGTTGATCGTGGCCTAATTAAAAAAGATTTGCCACTCCTGCAATACACCATTCCAAATCTTAAAACTCGTCGCTATGCCCCAAGCACAATTACTTTAGAAAAAACCATAAACGAAACAACTGACTACATTAGTTTTCTCTTTTCATATATTTCTAATCAACAAAAAATTACTGGCCAACTAAACCTACCCAAAAAAGCCAGTTTAAACCCTGATAAACCAAATCCAGTCATCGTAATGATTAGAGGTTATGTGCCTTTGGAAAACTACACCACTGGCATAGGCACTAAAAATGCTGCTGCTTTATTTGCAGAAAATGGCTATATCACTATTGCTCCTGATTTCCTTGGTTATGGTAGTAGTGATCCAGAACCAAAAGATACCTGGGAAGCTCGTTTTATCAAGCCAATCCAAATAGTTGAGCTACTCACCACTATCCGCGCCCAATCAACTGTTGAATTTAAATCTCTTGAGAAAAACTACAAAGCTACCTTAGATTCAGAACAAATAGGAATTTGGGCTCATAGCAATGGTGGACAAATTGCTCTAACAACTTTGGAAATATTAGAACAACCAATTCCAACCACTCTTTGGGCACCAGTCACCGTGCCTTTTCCTTATTCAGTTTTGTTTTACACAGATGAAATGGTTGATGAGGGGAGATCTACTAGACTATGGCTAGCTGAATTCGAAAAAAACTATGATTCCAGAGAATTTAGTTTGACCCAATACCTATCATCTTTAACTGGACCAATTCAATTGCATCATGGAATCACAGATGAAGCTGCCCTAAAAACTTGGTCAGATGAATTTGTAGCAAAGATTAATAAGATTAATGAATCTAGAAAAAATACTGATAAAGAAGAAATAGAAATTAACTACTTTACCTATCCAAATACAGACCATAATATGGTTCCTAATTGGAATGTGGTAATCAAAAAAGACCTACAATTTTTCAATGATTATTTCAAAAAAATAGCTAAAAAATCTAGCTTGTTAAACTAGCTCTCATCTGCTGGTCTATCTAACAATTTACTAGAACCTTGGCGATAGCTTTCGATTTTCTCTATCTTACGATCCATTTGCTTAGTTCGAGTATCAGTGATTTTTTCATAACCAGTCTTCAGAGTATCTATAGATCGACCAAATTTATCAAACTCATCTCTAAACTTACTCCACTCTAGAACAAAATCATCAACATACTTAACTACTTCTTTTAACTTATCTCCAATCATAAAATTGCGATAACTCTCCATCACTGTTCGAGCAACAATTAAAAAAGTAAACGGAGAAACTAAAATCACCCGTTGTGCCATTGCATAGTCAACTAATTCACTAAAACGTTGGTTGATAAATGAAAACACCATTTCATTGGGCACAAACATAATTGCATAATCCAGGGTATCGTCTTCAGGACGGATGTATTCTGCAACTTTCTGAATCTTTAATTTCAGATCAATTGCGAATTGTTTCATATGATCATCTTTGGCTTTTTTAGTTTCTGCCACACTCATTTTCTGGATCTCTTGGTACGGAAATTTAACATCAACAGCTACGTTGCGATGGTTAGGTAAAATTAAAGTAATATCTGGTCTGAAAGTAGAAGAGCCAAGTTTTGTTTGACGTAAATAGTGGACGCCCTCAATCAAACCATTAGCTTGCATTAAATCTTCAATAATTCTTTCGCCCCACTCACCACGAGATTGATTGTTAGATAAAACCTTTGCGAGTTGTTCTGTTGAGCCCCTTAAATCTTCTGTTAATTTACGATGTTCAGCCAGAGCTGAGGTTATTTCAGTAAATTTCTTTACTCTATCTTGTTCTAAAACTCTAATTTCTTTTTGTCTCTCACCAAGATCTTTTTGCAAGTCTTCTACTAATTTTTCTATGGCTTGTTTCTTATTATCCAAATCAACTTTTATTGCTTGTTTTTCACCCTCCAAAACTTGCTTGCTTTGAGCAGCAATTTTACCCACACTCATGCCAAAAACCTTATGCACCACATCTTCAAGTTGTTGATCATTTTGAGAATGATTATTAAGACTTTTTTGCAAAGTAAAATAAAGCAACAAAAACCCTGCGATTACTACTAGAAATAAAAGAATTACCCATAGTGTCATATGTAAGATTGAGTATACTTGAAAATAGGACTAAGTCTCTACCTTAAATCATGCAATTAGCTCGCTCTCGCCTTAATCGTCAACCAGTTCAACAAAATCATATTGTTAAACCCAAACTAAACCTTTCTTGGCTAGAGAAATGGCTAAAAGAATCATTCAACCTAATCCCTACTCTATTTATTGCCATTGGTTTTTATCTTGGACTTTGGTTTTTAATGCAAAACGTTCAACCAACATTAATACAAAACTGGATATTTCCCAATAGCTATTTGCCTTTTCATTTAATTTTAGGAATTGGCAATTTTTTCTTTTTTAGTTTTTTAACCCATCGTAAATTTTGGGGTTTTTTTTGGTCAGTTCTAATTGGCTGGCTAATCTTTATTAAATTGCAACAAATCAACCTAGATTTCTGGGGAATTGGTAGCGGGCTAATATTAGCCATTGGTTCTAGTTTTTGGTGGTCTTTAGTTAATCATTTCAAAAAAACAAATCAATAATTTTACCCATCTGACTTAGCCTAAAACCTAGGCTATAATAGCCACTGTGCCAGATACATTTTACTTAACTACCACCCTTCCCTATGTTAATGCAGAGCCTCATATCGGCTTTGCTCTTGAAATAGTGGCTGGTGATGTAATTGCTCGTTTTCAAAGAGATTTACTTGGTAAAGAAGTAGTTTTTAACACTGGTACTGATGAACATGGGCAAAAAATTTATCAAGAAGCTTTGAAAAATCATCAAGAACCACAAGCTTATGTTGATTTCTATGCTAGTAAATTTAGCGAATTAAAAAAGCTTTTAAACCTAGAATACAGTCATTTTATTAGAACTACCGATACACATCATGTTGCTGCTGCTCAAAAATTTTGGGAACTATGCGATAAAAATGGCTATATTTACAAAAAAGAATATAAAACGAAATATTGTGTTGGTTGTGAACTAGAAAAAACTGATTCAGAGTTAGTAGACAGCAAATGCCCACTTCATCCAAATAAAGAAATTGAACTCAGAGAAGAAGAAAACTATTTCTTCAAGTTTAGTGCTTTTCAACAACCATTGTTGGATTTATATGCTAAAAATCCAGAGTTTGTTAAACCAGATAGTAAAATGAAAGAAATCACTGCTTTTGTTCAGAACGGCTTACAAGACTTTAGTATTTCTAGATTAAAAGAGAAAATGCCTTGGGGCATTCCCGTACCAAATGATGACAAACATGTGATGTATGTTTGGTTTGATGCTTTAGTGAACTATATTTCAACTTTGGGTTGGCCTAATAATGAAGAAATGAGTGAATTTGCCCGTTTCTGGCCTGGCATTCAACTTGCTGGGAAAGACAATCTACGCCAACAATCAGCTATGTGGCAAGCTATGTTATTTGCTGCGGGAGTTCAGCCATCTAAACAAATTTTGATTAACGGTTTTATTAGTGTTGCTGGTCAAAAAATGAGTAAATCTTTGGGTAACGTTATTTCTCCCAAAGAAATGGTGGATCGCTACGGCACCGATGCTACTCGCTATTTATTAATGAACCTTGGTCCATTTGGTTCAGATATGGATGTTACTTGGGAAAAATTGGATACAACTTACACTGCAAATCTTTCTAATGGATTGGGTAATCTTTGTTCTAGAATTGCTAAGTTATGTGAAAAAACTGAATTAAAAAATGACACTTTAAAACCAGTTTTACCTAAAGAATATTTGGATTCTTTGGGTAATTATGATTTAGCAGCTGCCTTACAAATAACTCAAAAAATTCAAAATAACTTAGATCAATTTTTGGCAACAAAACAACCCTGGAAACAAGAAGTAGCAACTGCTCATATAACACTTAAAGAAGCAATTTCTCAATTACGTCTCTTAACAGAGATGTTGCAACCATTTATGCCAGAATTAGCCGCTACCATTAAAAATCATTTTTCTAAAACGGAAATTACAGCACTATCACCACTACTTCCTAGAATAGGTTAATTTGTGAAAATAATTGACACTCATTGCCACTATAATTTGGAGCCTCTTTATTCTGGTAATCCAGTTCATTTTAGGTTGGAAGAAAAAAGTCATTTACTTAGAATGAATTGGCAAGATCATTGGGAACAAGCTCAACAACATGAAATTGCTGGCACGGTCGTAGTTGGCGCCAACAAAGAAACTTCTTTATTAGCAATTGAGATTGCAGAACAAAAAGAGCAAATTATCGCAGCCATTGGCATACATCCAGAACATGCCTTAGATTTTTCTTTAGTGGAAATTGAAAATTTCTTTAATGATTTATTGCCCAATGGAAATGTTAAGGCAATTGGTGAAACTGGCCTAGATTATTTTCGGCTAGAAAGAGGAACTGATTTATTTGCCAAAACACAAATAGCTCAACAAGAATTATTTAAACTTCAAATTTCTTTAGCTCAAAAACATAATCTTCCGCTAATTATTCATGTTAGAGATGATCAAGATCGAGAAGATGCTTATTGGCAAACACTAGAAATTCTTAAACAAAAATTAAAACCAACAGATAAATTTGTTTTACATTGTGTTTCAGGTCCTAGTGAATATGTTACTGAAGCAGTTCAATTGGGTGGATATATAGGATTTGATGGGAATGTAAGTTACAAAAAAGCTGATTCCTTACGTAATTTAATTAAACAAGTTCCAATGAACAGATTGCTAATAGAAACAGATGCTCCATATTTACCACCTCAAATGCATAGAGGAAAAGTTTGTGAACCATGGATGATTGCTGAAACAGCAAAGTTTGCTGAGGAAGAGCTGCAATTAGATTTGGAACAAATTTATAATAATTCTGAAGAGTTTTTTAACTATTCTTTTAGCAAATAAGCAGCTAACAACTCTTAAACAAAGATGGGATACAATAACTACATGATTCGTCGCTATTTTAGAAGACATCCCATCCGCACTCAAAGAGCTTTAGAAATTTTGCCAGGATTCGTTTCCTGGTCGCTAATTCTCTTCCCAGTTTGGGGTTCATTTATTATTCCTACCGCAGTCGCTTACTACGTTATAGCTTTTACAGTTTATTGGCTTTATAGATCACTAACTATGTCGGTACTGTCCGTTATGGCACATTTTAAAATTAAGGCATCTTCTGAATTTGATTGGATTACTGATCTTAAAACTTCTTTGCCAGAAAAATGGAACTCAATTCACCATATTATTGTTATTCCAACTTATAAAGAGCCTATTGAAACGCTGGAAAAAACCTTAGAGTCTCTCTCTAAACAGTCTTATCCATTAAAAAACATCCATATTATGTTGTCTTTTGAGGAGCGAGAAGGACAAGATGGACAAGATAAAGCAAAGAGTTTATTAAAACAATTTCAAAAAAAGTTTGGTCATTTATGGAGCACTTTTCATCCAGATATCCATGGAGAGATAAAGGGGAAATCTTCTAATACCTGTTGGGGTGCTATTCAAGCAAAAAAGTTTTTAGTTGATGAAATTGGTATGGATATCAAAAATATTACCATTACATCTGAGGATGCTGATGCTCGTTTTCATCGTCATTATTTTTCAAATCTTACCTATGAATTTCTAACAGTTGAGAAACCTTTTAATACAATTTGGCAGGGTGGCATTGCTTTTTATAATAATATTTGGGATGTACCATCTCCAGTTAGAGTTATGGCAGCTATTTTTTCCATTACTCAAATGTATATTTTAATGAGAAGAGACCGTTTAATTAATTTCTCAACTTATTCTACTTCTCTAAAGCATGTGCATGATATTGGGTATTGGGATACTGATGTTATTCCAGAAGATTATCGTCTATTTTTTAAGTCATATTTTGCTAAAAAAGGCGATTTTCAGGTTAACCCAATTTTCTTACCTATCTATGCTGATGCAGCACAAGCTCATGGTTTCTGGCCCACAATGATAAATCAATATGAGCAATTAAAGCGTTGGGCTTGGGGTGTTAGTGATGATGCCTATATCATTCGTCAGTTTGTATTAAATGATGCTCCTTTTTGGGGTAAATTTATTAGAGTTTTAAAGGTAGTGGAAGACCATTTCCTTTGGCCTGTTAATTGGTTTGCTATCACTGTTTCAGCCACTCTTCCTCCATTGTTAAATGAAGAGTTCAGTCGCACTATTATTGGAAAAACCCTGCCACAGGTTACCTCAACTTTATTAACCATTTCCTTAATTTCTATGGTGGTTATTTTTGTGCTTGATGCCATAAATCGCCCTCCTCATCCAAATCTCAAAAGATCTATTTTTTCTTATATCAAGCAGCCATTGGAATTTGTTTTGCTGCCAGTGGTAGGATTTTTCTTTTCTGCTCTACCTGGAATTGATGCTCATACTAGGCTAATGCTGGGCAAATACATCGAGTATCGAGTAACAGAAAAAGTTTAATACTTGAGCTAACGAGCAATTTACCTGTACACTGTAAGTTGTGAAAAAACTCTTCCTCAAATTAGACAAAAAATGCGAAACAAACCTCGAAACCCTAATCTTGTGGCTACTAATAGTAATTCTCCGTATTCCTAATTTCTTCGAACCATACTGGTATGGAGATGAAGCAATTTACTTGACTCTAGGTACTGGTCTACGCAATGGACTCAAACTTTACACAGACATAATTGATCATAAAACACCAATTATTTATTACCTAGCAATGGTCCCAAATCAATTTTATTTTCGTCTATTAAATTTTGGCTGGATGATTGTCACAACAACATTATTTTTTATGTTTGCCAAAAAACTATTTAATAGTGCCAAATATGCTTTTATCAGTTCATTAATTTTTGTTCTGCTAACCACCTTGCCTTGGTTTGAAGGACACCTACCAAATGGAGAACTATTTGTAATGGGCTTTGTTATGGTGGGCCTTACTTTTTTTGCTAAAACAAAATTATTTAAAAACTTTGTTGAAGACAACCAAGAAGATGCTTTGCAAAAAACATCCAAAAAAGAATTTGGTTTACTAATAGCATCAGGAATATTCTTGGGATTTGGAATTTTAACTAAAGTACCAGCCTTATTAGACTTTGGAGCTGTGGCCTTACTTGGTTGGTTCTCATTCTCAGAAATACTAATTAAGAAATCAATTGAAATAAAAGAAAAAGTTTCTTTATTCTGGAAATTTATTAGCAAATCAATTGCTCTTTTTGTTGGAATCCTAATACCGATCATTGCTTCAATTATTTATTTTGTCGCAATTGGCTCTGGAAAAGATTATTTAGACTATGGACTACTTTATAATATTCGCTATAGCGGTTCTTGGCACCCAGAATTCCCCAATCAATTAATTGCCTTCTTCTTTAGTCTTCCAGGAAAAGTTTTAATCATGGCAGGGCTGATCTATGTCCTAAGCTTTGCTAAGAAAAAAATCTCTCCAATCTTTAAATTTATCTCAGGATGGTTCATCCTCTCACTTTTTGCCTCATTATTATCAAATAGACCATATCCACACTATTTGCTTCAAGTAGTACCGGCATTCTCACTTTTAGTCGGAGTATTTTTGAACAAAATAACTCTCTGGAAAAAACAATATCGAGAACTATTGCTAGGTACACTACTATTTGCTTTACCTATATACATCATGCTTTTATTAAATGTTCGCCCATATGAAACCGGACATTATTACTCACAATTCTACAAATTTGTTTCTGGAGAAATAACAAACGAAGAATATGATTCTGGCTTCAATCCAATGGTTAATGATAACTACCAAGTAGCTAAAATAATTAGAGGCATGAATCTAGATAGAATCTTTATTTGGGGCACCAACCCAATGCTTTATGCCGTTTCAGAAACTACTCCGACATCTAGATTTACAGTTTCTTTCCACATTAAAGATTTCAAAGACCATGAAAGAACTCTAGCTCAAATTAAAAAAGAGAAGCCAAGAATGATTGTTGTAATGAAAGATGAAAACGAAAAGTTTTATGAATTACAACAATACCTAGACTCATTTTATTATGCAAATGACACTCAATACCAAACAATGACTGTTTATCTCCGTCAAACAGACAATTAACGGTATAATAGAATCATGTCTAGGTTGGTTCCCAAACATTTACAGCAACCAGCTCAAGCGATGCTGCTACTAGCTTTTGTTACTACTCTAACCGCTGGAGTGTCATTTCCATTTCTACAACCAGTCATTCCTATTTTTTATTCACTCTCACAACCAGAAAAACAACTAGTTGATAAGTGGTGGATTTTCCTTTTCCCAGTTTTTTCCTGGCTAATTACGGCTTCTCACTTATTATTAATAGGAATATTTAAAGAGATTGAAACAAACATTCAAAAACTATTTTCTTGGACCAGTGTAGCCTTATTGCTGGTAAATGGAATTATTTTATTAAGACTAATAATGATCGTAACATGACAATATTTATTTTTTTAATTACTGCGCTACTATCTGGATTAACAGCACCATTAGTCATACGTTGGTATAAAAAAAATAACTGGCTAGACGATCCAGAAAAACTTCCACACGCCAAAAAAACTCATCACAAACCAGTTCCTAGAGGGGGTGGAATTGTAGTATTTCTAGGAATTTTAATTAGTAGCATTTTGTTCTTAAATTTAGATCAATATTTAATCAACATCTTAATAGGAGCTACCATCTTAATGATTGTTGGAACTATTGATGATATCTGGGATATTAATCCATTCATTAGAATGGGTACTGGCTTACTGGCCGCAATTCTAGTTGTTCAGTCTGGCATTGGAATCGAATATGTAAGTAACCCTTTCAAAGAAGGAGTCCTATTTATTCCTCAGATACCATTTATTAATCAGCCAGCAATGAACAATCTACTTTCATTATCTGGAATAGGCACTTTATTTTTCATCCTATGGAACATGAATATCCTTAATTGGGCAAAAGGCGTGGATGGACAATTACCAGGATTTGTTAGTATCTCTGCAATCTTCATCGGCTTACTTTCTTTTCGCTTTATAGATGATCCAACTACTTTTAATACCGCCTACCTTAGTTTTATTGTAGGAGGAGCTTTTTTTGGCTTATTACTCTGGAATTGGTATCCACAAAAAATGATGCCAGGATATGGAGCTGGCTCACTAGCAGGATTCTTTTTAAGCATTCTAGCTATTTTATCTGGAGCAAAACTTGCAACGACACTAATGGTGATTGCTCTACCAACAGCTGATGGAATCTTTACTATCTCTAGAAGAATCTTAGCTGGAAAATCACCTTTTTGGGGTGATAGAGGACACTTGCATCATAAATTAATGGATTTATTAGGTTGGGGCAAAAGAAGAATAGCTATTTTTTATTGGCTAGTTAGTTTATTTTTAGGAGTCCTATCATTGTTTCTAAATACAACTGGAAAAATCATTACCTTCTTTGCTACCTTAGCATTTGTTTTTAGCTTTTTAATATGGGCAAAGTTCTATTCAACAAAGAAAGCAAATTAGCTCTTGTATAAAAATATATTTTGCTTTACAAATCAATACTAATGAGACTCAAAATACTCTACTTACTTTTGAAGTCTGCCAGACCTCGTCAATGGCTTAAAAATATTGCCCTCTATGCATCTCTATTTTTTTCAGGCTTCCTATTTTATGTACCAAACAGCGGTTTAGCCTATTTTTGGACTGTTACTTACGCTTTTATAATCTTCTGTATTCTCGCTTCTAGTGTTTATCTAATTAATGACATTGTTGACGCTGAAGAAGACAGTAAACACCCATACAAGAAAAAAAGACCAATCGCTTCAGGAGAACTACCAATTGCTATTGCAGCCTTTGTTGCTATGACTGGCATTGCTATCGTCTTCTTTTTATCTTTATCTTTACCATTCTTTTTTAGAATCTTAGTCTTGTTATATCTAGCCCTTCAACTTGCTTATGCAACTAAAATTAAACAAATCCCAATCCTTGATGTTATTTCAATCGCTTCTGGATTTCTAATCAGAGTCTATGCTGGAGCAATAATTGTTGAACTACACATGAGCGTTTGGTTTTTGCTCACAGTTGTTTCTGCATCTTTATTCTTGGCAGTAGGTAAAAGACAAAGTGAGAGAACCCTTCTCCAAGATAGTCAGGTCTCTCCTAGTAGAAAAACCCTAAAACACTACAGTCAAAGGCTTCTAGACCAATATACAGCTATGTTTGCCAATGCAACCTGGCTCACCTATTCTCTCTTCGCCTTTCAACATGAAACTATGTATATAGAATCAGCTGCTCAACGCTTTCCACAACTCTACACTTTTCTGCCAAGAACATTGCAGTCGCAAAAACTATTAATGCTAACTTTGCCTTTTGTCATCTTTGGCGTCATGCGCTATTTACAATTAGTTTACGAAGAGAATAAGGGAGAATCTCCAGAGAGAGTTTTACTCAACGATATGCCTTTATTACTCACAATATTTCTCTTCGGAATAACATCATTCTTAGTAATATATTTATAGATAAGTTTATCTAGACAGTAGGTCATATTTTCCCTACAATTTGGCTATCAACAATAGAAGGTGATTATGAAAATTAATAAAGCTTTAATTGCGGCAGCCGGCTTCGGCACTAGATTTCTACCTTTCACTAAAACAATTCAGAAAGAAATGATCCCAGTTCTAAATAAGCCAGTGGTTGACTATTTAGTTGCTGATCTAGTTAAAGCAGGGATAACTGATATCGTTTTTGCTATCAATGAGCATAATATGCAAATCCTCCATTACTTTAGAGAGAATCATCGCCTAGAAGAATATCTTAGACGCATGAATAAAATGCATCTTTTTGAAGAAATAAAAAATCTTCATCAACAAGCAAATTTCAGTTTTGTTAAACAACAAGATTCAGATCCATATGGATCTGCTACTCCAGTTAAACTAGCCCAATCATATCTAGAAAATGAAGAATCATTTGTTGTTTTGATGGGCGATGACATTCCATATAATGCAGATGGTAGTTCAGAAGTCTCATTAATGATTAAACATCTAGAAAAAACTGGAGTAAAATCATTAGCAACTTTTGTAGAGCAACCAGACTCAGAATTACAACGTTTTGGAATTGCTAAAACTTTTGAAAAAAATGGTTTTCAATATTTGAGTGAACTAATTGAAAAACCAACTCCTGGAACAGCCCCATCAAATTTAGCCAATATTAGTAAATATATTCTTACCCCAAAGATATTTGAACTGATAGATCAGCAAAGTGTTGATAGCAGGTCTGGAGAGCTTTATATCACAGACACTGTTACAAAATTAACAAAAACCGAAGATGTTGCTATCTATACTCCAAGAGGCACCTACCTTGATTGTGGTTATCCGTTGGGTTGGCTTAAAGCAAATTTAACCATCGCTAAAGAAAATCCAGAACTAAGAGCTGCTCTACAAAAATTTATAAAAGAAATAAATTTTTAAATAAAATAAGTTAATAAAAAAGCCCCCTTTAAAGGGGGCTTTTAGTTTGCTTAAAAAATAACTTAAATTCCACGTAAGATCATGGCATCAACCACTCTTTTAACTGCAGTTAAATATGTAGCCATACGACCATCAACTTGGTGCTTTTCTTTCATAGCCCACATCTCAGCAAAAGAAGTTTCCATTAATGGTTTTAATTTAGAAATTACCTCTTGATGAGTCCAATAATATCCTTGAAGGTTTTGTACCCATTCAAAATATGAAACTGTTACTCCACCAGAATTAGCTAAAACATCTGGAACTAAAATCACCCCATTCTTTGCTAAAATCTCATCTGCCTCTGGAGTAATTGGACCATTGGCCATCTCAATAATTGCTTTTGCCCTAACCTTGGCTGCATTACCTTTATGAATCACATTTTCCAACGCTGCAGGAACCAAGATATCAACATCTAATTCAAGCACTTCATCATTAGAGATTTTTTTGCCATTACCAACGGCACAAGCTTTGTCAGTGCAAAAACATGAAGTCAAATCACCATTCTTTTCCTTACAAGCTAAAGTTTTTTCTGGATTCAAACCATTGGCAACATAAACACCACCTCTAGAACCAGAAACAGCAACTACAGTATAACCATGGTCATGAGCATGTTTAGCAAACCAATAACCCACATTACCAAAGCCTTGAATTGCAATTCTAACTTTTTTCTTGTTTTTATAACCCAGTTTTTCAGCTAACTTATCCAAAACCATCACGCCACCCAAACCAGTAGCTTCATCGCGACCCTGAGAACCTCCCAAACCCAATGGTTTGCCAGTAAAAGTGCCTAATGGATTTTCTTGAACCAAACCTTTTTTAGTTAAATTCTTTTGATACTGATCAACCATCCAAGCCATGATTTCACCAGTAGTATTCACATCTGGAGCAGGCACATCAATCCAGGGACCAATTTTATCACTTAAAAAATCAGTATAGGCTCTACTCAAGCGTTGTAACTCAGCTTTTGAAAGCTTTTTAGGGTCAACAATAATTCCACCTTTACCACCACCATATGGAATACCAGTTACTGCACACTTCCAAGTCATCCAAGTAGACAAAGCTTTAACTTCTTCTAATGAAACATCTGAGTGATAACGGATACCACCTTTATATGGACCACGAGCATTATTATGTTGAGATCTAAAAGCTTGAAATTTTTTAGTTGTACCATCATCCATTTTAATGCTTAATTTTGTTTGATGAACTACGTCTGGTTCTTTGAGTTTTTTTATTGCTCTTTCAAAAGAAGCTTTGTTATCTTGATAATCCTTAGCCAAAAGCTTTGCAACTCGTTCGAGTTGAGCTACAGCATTTGCATGTGGATTTGCCATATTTTTCCTTTTTTTTAATAATGCTTGTTACTCTTGATTTTCTAGCCAGCGCTCTGCATCTAAAGCAGCAGCGCAACCCATACCAGCAGCAGTAATTGCTTGCTTATATCTCACATCAACCACATCTCCACCAGCAAAAACACCAGCTATTGAAGTCATAGTTGGATAAGCCACCAAATCTTTTTCATTCAAAGCGGCTTGAGCCTGAACCAAGCCTTTCTTTGACAAACTTTGTCTGGTCACAATATATCCATGATCATCTAATTCTATTTGACCTCTAAAAAGACTTGTAACTGGTCTATGACCAATAGCCAAAAATACTCCATCAGCTTTAAACTCTTGATCTTTGCCATCAACTTCAACAACTATTTTTTGCACACCATACTCACCAATAATTTTTTTAAGCTGTGAATTCCACAAAACCTCAACCTTATCATTTTTTAAAACTCGATCAACCATAATCTTACTGGCTCTGAAACTATCTCTACGGTGAACAACTGTAACTTTGGTTGCAAACTTAGTTAAAGCCAAAGTATCTTCCATAGCACTGTCACCACCACCAATAACAAAAACATTTTTATCTTTATAAAAAGCAGCATCACAAACAGCGCAAGTACTGACACCTCGACCAAAAAACTCTTTTTCTCCTGGAACACCCAACATAATTGAGGTAGCTCCAGTATTTATAATTACTGAATCAGCCAAGACATCTGGCTCATCGGCTTTAATCTTGGTAACTGCACCATCAATTTCTTCCTGGGAACCTTGTTTAAAAATATCCATACCAACACCAGCTGGTAAATGAGTCCAAAGTTTGAAAGGGCGTTGGGAAAAATCAACTGCGGTAACATGAGCATCTCTAATTTCAGTTCCAAAACGAGTAGCCTGAGCCCTTAAACTCATCATGAATTTAGGACCAATCACTCCTTCTGGAAAACCTGGAAAATTTTCTAAATCTGTGGTGTACATTAACTGACCGCCACTTTCCATACCAGTAAACAAAACAGGTTTTAATTGAGCTCTGGAAGCATAAATTGCCGCTGTATACCCAGCAGGACCAGAACCAATAATTACCAATTTTTCGGCCTTCATATACACCCTTTCAACTATTTAATTCAACTTAATTATTTACCAAGAACATCTTCGATCATGGATCTATAACCAGCTTCACCTGGAAAACCAACTTGTCTGGCAACAATTTTTGTTGCATCTTCTTTATCTTTTTTGAAAATCAAAACAGTTGGAATACTCATAACTCCAAATTCTTGGGCTGTACTACCATTTTCATCAACATTTAATTTTGCAATTACAATTCTGTCGGCAAATTCATCTGCTAATTTATCAATAATTGGAGCTGCCATTTGGCAAGGACCACACCATTCAGCAAAAAAATCAACAAAAACTGGTTTGTCACCTTTTAAAGCCTCTTTAAAACTCTTATCATCAAAATGGACCGCGCCTTGATTACTCATATTCTTATTCGTGATTAAACGAATCCTTTCTAATTACTATATTACTAACTACTTAATACTTAAAAATTTCTTTCAAAACTTCATCCAAATCTGCTCCTGGTTCACCTTTAGAACATCTCCTAGCTTCATCATTTAGCAAATCTCTAGCCACCCGACCTAATGAATTTCTCACAGCCAATACCTGACGAACAATGTCTACGCAAATACGTTCGTCCTGGTACATTCTTGCGATACCTTCTATCTGACCATTTATACGATTTAGCTGTGTAAGGACTGGGTCCTGTTTGGTTGTCATGGAAACTAAATATACCCCCATAGGGTATATGATGTCAAGTGAAGAAAACGGCTATTGAAGATCAGGCTTACTAACTCTTAGCACCTTTTGCAGTTGAGCTACCTTGCGTAATAACTCGGATAATTTCTCCTCTTCAGTTGAAGTTTTTGGTTCTTTACTATCGAGTTCGGAAATTTGCTGTTGAAGAGCATGAATATGAGATCTAGCACTACCTTGTTGTAAAAGTTGGAAACTTCTATCCCACTCAACCTTTGGTTCAATATTGTCTTTTAAAGCTGAAAATTCTGGAGCATAAATAATATCAAAAACTAATTGCTTAAGATCATCAGCCAAACCATGAGTTAACTTTTTAATGTCTGGTTTTTTGGTATTTTTTTGTTCACCAGTTTCAATTTGTTTTAGAAACTGTTGTAATATATTCTCCAAACCAGGAGTTTCTAAAACTACTCCATTTAATTCATTAACCCTATCTTTTAAATTATCTAATTCAAATAATAAAAAGAAGCAATATCGCTCCAAACCCTGTTGACGACTGGTAATTTTTGCAGGCTTCTCCTCTTCCTTATCTGGCTTCTTACTAAATACTTTGCCAGCACCAATCCTTTGCATATCTTGCAAAACTATTTCTTTTTTAACTTTGAGGATTTCAGCCAATTTTTGCACATAAAAATCATGTTCGACTGCATGGGCAATTTGAATAAAAACAGGACCAATCTCTTTCATTATTTCACGTTTACCATCTGGGGTGGTGGGATCATGATGGCGCAAACTAAGCTGTAATAAGAATTCATAAACTGAAACAGTTTTTTTCTCAACTTCACGCCAAATCTTTGCCTGATTTCTAGCTAATTCATCAACATCTTTTTGCCCACCTTCTAATTGAGACAAATCTATAACTCTAAGTTCAACATCGGTATCACCTACAACCTCAATTGCTCTCTTAGTAGCCTTTGAACCAGCGTCATCTGCATCAAGACAAAGAATAACCTTACGAGCTACTCTTGCTAATAACTTAACTTGTTCTTGGGTTAAAGCAGATCCCTTGATAGCCACAATATTATTTACGTGAGATTGGGCTGAAGAAATAACATCAAATTCTCCCTCAACAACAATAACCTCTTCAGCTTTCTTAATTTCATTCAACAATTCTTTATATCCAAATAACATTTGTGATTTGTGATAAAGCATTGTTTCTGGAGTATTTATATATTTTGCCTCTTTGGCATCTTTTTCCATCAAGCGACCAGAAAAACCAACCACTCTACCGCGATGATCTTTTAATGGAAACATCACTCTACCTCGAAAACGATCATAATATTTTCCACCTCTACCTTGAATAATTAAACCAGCTTGCTCAATCTCTGCCAAAGGATATTTCTTCTTATAATGTAAATATTTAACCAAACCATCCCAAGCATCAGTAGCATAACCCAATTGAAAAAGTTCTATTGAATCATGAGAGATTTTACGCTCTTGAAGATAAACCCTAGCCTTCTCACCAATAGAATGTTGGGTTAACAAATAGTGATAATATTCCTTAGCTAGATTTAAAATAGCTAAAAGTCTTTCACGTAAATCATCTTCTTTAGTTTTTTGAAATTCTGCCAATTGAATACCAGCTTGATCAGCCAAATACTCCAAGGCTTCACCAAAGCTCATCGCCTCATATTTTTGAAGGAAATCTAAAGCATCTCCAGTTTCACTACAACCAAAACAACGATATCGTTGTAGTTCTTCACTAACAAAAAATGATGGAGTTTTTTCACTATGAAATGGACAAGGAGCTTTATAACTAGAACCAGATCGTTGCAACTTGATTCGTTCACCGATTACCTGAATAATATCAGTAGCCTCTTTCACCTGTTGAACTTGGGACATCATTTGTAGTATACCGTATTTTATATGACATACTGGATGAATAGGAAAAACTTATGAATGAAACAAATAACAAACAAAACATCACCCAGGGTAACCCAATCAATAGCTTTAAATCTATTTTGATCAAGATAAATAGATTTTATAATAAAATTGGCTTTGAACAACACGAATACCTCACCCTAATAATAATTGGTTTTTTTGCAGCTCTAGCTGGACAATATTTTCAATTAAAAACAGAATTTAAAGAAGTTCAACAAATTGCTCAAGTATTAGCGAAAAAAACTAATTTAAAAATTTATTCAAATGATGAACTAGAAATTAGACAAGTCGAAGATGTCTATGTAAACATTCCAAAAGAATGGACCAATATCATTCCCAATTACATGACTGATGATGGAGTTAACAAACACTATATTGCCTCCTTCGGCAACAACTTTGCATTACCCTTAGCCAATGAATATGCGTTTGTAGTTGGTGTTGAAAGACGTGGAGTGAAAACAGATCTAGAAACATTCTTAAAAAATGTACCAGTTTCTAGTGATCCAAATAATGATATTTTCAGATACACCAAAGTAAATAATGATATGTTCTATATTCCAAGAAATGAAGTTGGACGCGAATACTTTAAAAAAGTAGGAGATGTTGTTTTAGTAATTTTTGTTTACGACAATGGAGATAGAGATATTGATGATTTTGAACAACACTTTATTGATAGCGTTAGAGTAGTAGAGAAAAATACCCTATTTGATTACAAGTAGGTCTTATTCTCCTGATTCTGCTTGAAAATCTTTTTTTAGAGCAATAAATTGATTTTCAACTACCTGAAGTCTGGTTTTTACTTGTTCAGTTAACTCTTGAGCTCGTTGAAGTTTCTTCAAACCTTCTTCCAAATCCAAATCTTCTTCTTGAAACCAAGTATTAATTTCTTCAAGTTCTTGCATAGCTTTATTCATCGAAAAATCATTTTTCATTCTATTATTCCTTTGCCAAAACGGATGTCGATATTTTTCCGTCTGCTACTGTTACTCTAATTGTTTCACCATCATTAACTTGACTAACTGACTTAATTAATTTTCCAGATTTATTTTGCACAAAACTATAACCCTGTTTAAGCTTGCGCTGAGGATTATTAGACTCTAACTGTTTTTCCAAACCAAAAATACTTTGTTGTGTTTGAAGCAACAACCTTCCAAAATGACTAATCATTGAACGATAAAGCAAAGCTCTTTGACTAAATAAATATTCCAATTTAACTTCAAAACGATGTGACATTTGCTCCCATTGATAATACATTTTTTCTTGGCTTTGCTTAATCATTTTTTCCATAACCTGTAAAAAACTCTGTGAAAAATAAGCAATCTTTTCTTGAGCTAAACGCCAATTTTCCGAAAGCATACGACCCGCATCTGTGGGTGTTGAAGCTCTCACGTCAGCAGTTAAATCAGCGATAGTCACATCTCTCTCATGACCAACTGCGGATAAAATTGGTAGCTTAGAAGCAAAAATAGCTTGAGCTACAGCTTCCGAATTAAATGCCTGCAAACTCTCTAAGCTTCCACCACCACGAGTCAAAACTATTAGTTCCAATCCACCATTAACTATATCTGGATGCTCATTAAAATAACGAATTCCCTCCACAATTGAATCAACTGCATAAATACCCTCAACCTTAATATCATAATGAGCAACAACTAAGCCAAAGCTACTCAAATGTTTTTTAAAGTCACGAATGGCATCACCAGTTTCTGAAGTTAATAAACCAATTCTAGAGGGAAATTCTGGCAAAGTCCTTTTGCGATCTGATAAAAAATATCCTTGAAGCTCTAGTTTCTTTTTTAAAGCTTCAAAAGCTTTTTGCAAAGCACCTTCACCAACTGGCACGATATGATCTACTACAAAAGTAAACCTACCGCTCGGCTTATATATACTAGCCTTGCCAATAATCTGTACTTCCATCCCTTCTTCAAGTTCAAATGGTAAAGTTTTTAACCGAAACTCCCACAAGGCACATGACAACACTGCTTTTTCTTGGGGATTACTATCTGTTAAAGAAAAATAAACATGACCACGCTTACTCAAAGATGTAATTTCTCCTTGAACTGCCATTACCATCTCAGACAATTGCAGATTAACAGTATCAAGAAACTCAGTTACAGAATAAATGGTAGGAGTTAATTTCACAACTTGATTATACTGATCAACCAGCTAACGACTAGAGATAAATTTCTAGCGCAACTGAGGCTGTAGGTGATAATAGGGAGGAGAATTTTGATAGCGCTTAATTGCTAGAGCAATAATTTCCTCCAAGAAATCACCATAATCCATACCTGTTAATTTTGCCACTGATGGCAAACAATCAGGAGCATTAATTGATGGATTAGGATTAAGCTCAAGAACATGAGGATTTCCTTGTTCATCTAATTTAACTTCAACCCGTCCATAATCATGACAATCAAGAATTGAGTAAGTATCCATAGCCATTTCTGTAATAAGAGCTAAAAGCTTTTTACTTACGCCTTTAGGCGGTCTTTCTTCAGTAATGAACTTCTTAAAATCAGCAAAATTATCACCAAATTTTGACTCAAAAGAATAGATGTTCCACATGTCTTTTGGCATCTTATTAAATTGAGTTCTGGATAAAGGCAATACTCTTAATTCCTCACCATTACCAATAATGGACACGTCATATTCATCTCCAGGCAAATACTCTTCTATTAAAGCTGGAGAGTGAAGTTCTTGAAGGACATAACGAATTTGACGTTTCAATTCTTCTGGGGTTCTAACAACTGAATCTTGGGTTATACCAATTGAATTATCAGTTGTTCCTGGTTTAACAATTAATGGGAAAGTCAAATCCTCTCTAACCTCATCTCTTAGATCAAAAACATAATCCCATTTTGCAGTTGGAATTTGGTGATAAGTTAAAAGTTTTTTCACTCTAATTTTATCGATAGCCAAACTAAGAGTGAAAGGATTAGAACCAGTATAAGGAACTTGGTAAGCATCAAAAAATGAAGCCACGTGTGGCTCAAGTAAACTGGAGCCATTAATACGTTCAGCAACATTAAAAACTAAATCAATTTTTTGAGTTTGTAATAAAGTGCTAGCTCCCTTCAAGTCATTGAAATCAATAAAAGAAGTACTATAACCTCTTTCTTCAAGTACTTTTTGAATATTATTACCAACAGAAGTCAATTCCGCTTCAACCGCGCCATCTTTGCCAGAAAAAGTATTGCAGGCAATACCAATATGTAACTTGCGTTGCTTTGACATACTCATGCGACGAATTTTTTCAATTCTAGCTTTGCCTTGCATGACTCTTTGATCAAATTGGGCTACTGCAAAACGATGAGCTCTTTTTGTTTTACCAACCGCGGAAACCTCTGAAAATGGAATGATCTCATAATTAACTTTTTCTAGAGCTTTATCTAAATTTTCACGAGCATCGTTGGGATTTTCACCACGAGCAGTTATCCAACCCAAAAACTCGTATTCTGCTGGGGGAGTTAAAACAGTATCACCAACTTCTTTATAAAATTGAAACTCATCAACGTTGTCCTTTGTAGAAAACTTCTCTGGCATATCTAAGCTAGAAATAACACCAGAAACTTCAGGAATAAAAGAGGTTCCGCATAGATATGTGTGTGGTTCTTCTGGCTTATCAAGCCGTGGGAAGTATTCATTTAATGCAATTTTAACCGCATATTCGATTAAATCGACTTTCCAAGCTTCACGAGAAAAAGAATAAATCTCATCTCCACCCATACGCAAATTAACTTCAATGGGAACTGGGCCTTTTGAAGTATATTTCGCTTCAAAATGGATACAGCCATTCATAACTCCAAGATGTTCAAGAACTGACTCAGCCATATTAACCAAGTCTTGTTGATCCTCTTCAGATAAAGCAGAGGGAACTGCCATACCAGTCTCCATAAAATATGGTTCTTCTGTTTTATAATTATCAGCCATCGACCAATATTTGATTTTGCCGTGTTGCACCAACATATCGATATCAACCTCATCACCATCGATATATTCTTCAACCATTACCTCCAAACCATCGGAAAGAGCTGTTTCAACCTGAGTATTAATATTGCGTCGCAAGAAAGCATAGACTTCATTGGCTTCTTCAGTATCCTCTGCCTTAATAACAAAAGCACTGCTGGAGCCAAAGGTTGGTTTGAAAACCACTGGTAACTGCATTGATTGTAAAACCTGTTTTAGTTCATCTTCAGAACGAACTAAGGCATACTTAGGTGCTGGCAAGCCATGTTTTGCGCAAAATTCACGAAAAGCAAATTTGTTTCTTGCTTTTGAAGCAACTTTCCATGGAATACCTGGTAATTTAAGAGCTTCGCTTAATTTTGCAGTTAAAAGCACATCATCTTCCCAAAAAGTAACGACTCCATCTATCTGATTTTTTTTAGCGTACTCATTTACTGCTCTTATTGTTGCATCATGATTGGTTGTATCAACCAAAATCCATTCATCAACATAATTCTCTGCCCAATTTTTTTGAGTATTAACAACTACCTTTTTGATATTTGGAATCTTAGCGATTTTTTGAAGAATAAAACGCTTTTTTAGTGAACCAGTATTGATTATTAATAAAGTTTTTTTCTGTTGTTCTTGAACTTTTTTTTGCATCAATGGGCATTACCTTCACACCCACTTAATTTTAATAATATAAAAATGTATTTTATGGTAAATGACTACAATTTAAACCTACAATTATAATTGATTTATCAAATATAATTAATCTTTTTTCTCAAGAAGCCTATTTTGCTTAATGATAAACCAAACTGCAATTGAAACTCCGGCGCTACTAACGGTTCCCCAAATAATATCTACCAAAACTACTTGTTCTGACCAATCACGTAAAGTAGCCCAATTACTCAAGTCATAGGTTGCATATGCTCCAAAACCATAAACAGCAGTTTTTAATAATAAACTTTTCCAAGAATTGTTTTTATAAAAACCCCAAAACCATAGCATGAATGGATGCAAAGCATAGAACAACAATCCAGGAACTAAAAGAAAATCAGCTCGTAATAAGCCAGCTAATTCCTGGGCATAAAAATTCCTGGCAATTAAACCTAACCACAATGCATCAATTAAACCAAATATTCCTAATAAAAGAATATAAGTTAGAAAAAAAGCAAAAATTCCTCCACGTTTCATATGGTTTGTATTGTACATCAAAAAACCCCTGGTAAAAATACCAGGGGTTCTCTTATTCAAAATTTAAGTATTTGAAAAATTAACGACCTCTGTTGTAGCCACCACGACGATCACCGCCACGGTCACCACCACGATCATTACCACGATCACCACCGCGGAAACCGCGATCTTCACGAGGACGAGGGGGTTGAGCAACTTTAATAAAAAGTTTGCGACCTTGAACCTCTTGTTCATTAAGTTGTTCCATAGCTTTAGTAGCATCTTCAACAGTGGCGAATTTCACAAAGGCGAAACCTTTGGAACGGCCAGTTCTGAAGTCGGTGATGAGTTTGCACTCTTCAACATTGCCATATTCAGCAAATACGTCTTTTAGCTCTTCTTCACCTACGGAGTAGGAAAGATTGCCAACGTAAAGTTTGCTTGGATCTGCAGCTTGGTTATTACTATCTTGAGAAGGAAACATAATGTCCTTTTCTCTCTGAATCTGAGTAGCTGACTAATCCTACTGATTCTTTCATATAATTCGGACATGATGCTTAGTGTCTTTTAAAAATCTAAGAACTGCCGTTTAGCCAGAAAGATCAGTATACCCTATAACTTTTAAATTGCTATAGGGAGTTTAAATTCTAATTAAGGATAACTATTGCTAAATTTAAAACTGAAGCAAAACTAACCCAGGCTAAATAAGGATAGAGAAAATATTTAGACAGAGGCAAAACCTTACCCATCGATCTAATTGTCTGCCAAATTGCAAACCATAAAATTACAATTTCTATTAAAGCAAAGAATGGATTTTTTAAACCAAAAAATAAAATAGACCATAAAGTATTCAAACTAAGTTGAAAATAAAACCAATGCAAAGCATATCTAATTTGCTTAGTTTGTTTTTTAGAAGTCCAGACTAAATACAAGGCTAAACCCATCAACACATACAAAATTGACCAAACTGGCCCAAAAAGCCAATTGGGTGGATTAAAAAACGGCTTATTAAGTGCTGCATACCAAGTAGGAATAGCAGAAAAAGTAAATACAGAACCCAAAAAACCAGCTAAAAACGTAATTCCAAATGAAAATAATAGCTTAAACCATTGAATTTTGAACATATATTAGGTCCTTTTTTTCTACTTCATTGTGCATTATTTGGTTTACAATGGCAACATTATTAGCAATTATTAATATTCATATTATGACTGATATCTATCAACAAGCATTAAATTATCATCAACAAAATACTGGAAAACTAGGCACTTCTAGTGTGGTAGGAGAAATTAAAACCAAAGAAGATTTATCCCTCGCCTATACCCCAGGAGTAGCAGAACCATGTAGATTAATTGCCAAAGATAAAAATGCTACATACACTCACACTCTAAAAGGTCGTACTATTGCCGTTATTTCAGATGGATCAGCTGTTCTGGGACTGGGAAATATTGGCGCAGAAGCTGCTCTACCTGTAATGGAGGGGAAAGCTTTGCTAATCAAGCAATTTGGAAATATTGATGCTTTTCCTTTGGTAATAAATGCTCACAAGCCATTGGAAATCATTGATTTTGTTAAACAAGTAGCTCCTACTTTTGCAGGTATAAATCTGGAAGACATTGCTGCTCCAGTATGTTTTCAGGTTGAAGAAGCCCTACAAGATATTGGCATCCCAGTTTTTCATGATGATCAACATGGCACAGCTATTGTTGTAAGAGCTGCCCTTATGAATGCTTCTAAAGTAGTTGATAAACCATACGAAACTTTAAAAGTAGGAATTATTGGTGCTGGAGCTGCTGGTTTAGCCATAGCCAGAATGATTCTTGGTCTCAACTGCACTGCCGATACATGTTCTAGAGCTCATAATGCCCATCATGTGGCTGATGTAATTGTTTTTGATCGCCAAGGAGCGCTGTATGCTGGTCGAGAAGGACAAAATATTTATAAACAAGCAATTGCTGGTCTCTCAAATCGTGAAAGAAAAGCTGGTAGACCAGAAGATGCTCTACATAATTTTGACGTAGTAATAGGAGTCTCTGGGCCAGGCTCAATCACACCAGAAACAATTGGGATTTTGGCAAAAAAATCAATTGTTTTTGCTATGGCAAATCCTACTCCAGAAATTATGCCAGATGAAGCCAAAAAGGCTGGTGCCTATATTGTTGCTTCTGGTAGAAGTGATTTTGCTAACCAAATAAATAATGTTCTAGCTTTTCCAGGAATTTTTCAGGCCGTAGTAAAAGGAAGACTTAAGACTATCACCTATCCAATGAAAGAGGCTGCTTCCAATGCTATTGCTGATGCAGTAGTTAATCCCACTGTTGATGAAATAATTCCAAGTGTCTTCAATCCTGGTTTAGCAGAAAAAGTTGCTGAAGCTGTATTAAAGAATAAATAAAAAAATTATTCAGTGCCGAAATATCGATCGCCGTAATCTCCAAGACCTGGCAAAATATATTTTTTGCTGTTCATTTCACGGTCTACACTAGCAACAAAAATCTCTAGTTTTAGATCTGGATAATCTTTTCTCAAGCGTTCGATGCCCTCTGGAGCAGCAACTACAGCTACTATTCTCACTGCTTTTGGCTTTTCTTCCAGAACTCTTTTTAGGAGATGAGAGATTGAGCCACCAGTTGCCAACATAGGATCAGTGATTATTACTACTGAATGTGAATTTATCTTTGGTAATTTCCAATAATATTCTCGTGCAATTGCTGTTTCCTCATCTCTTTCCATACCCACAAAACCAACCTTAACTCTTGGTAAAAGCTTCATTGCACCAAATAGCATTGCAATGCCAGATCGAAGTACTGGTACCACAATTATTTCATCTTTAATTTTAGAAACTTTTATATCTTCTAGCGGAGTAGAAATTATTTCTTGTTTTAACTCCAAACCGTTAATTGCCTCGGCAAATAAAAAGCTGCAAATTTTATCTGAATATTCTCTAAATTTCTCTAAGCTAGTTCTTTTATCTCTCAAATGACTAAGTGAATCCTCAACAAAAGGATTATTAATAACATGGACATGTTTCATGGATTTCATGCTTATCTTTCTTTGTTAGAGTTTTTATTATTTTAAGCCTTTTTCCTTATTTATGGTTAGAAGAATAATTTCAACTACAAATCAACATTTTTTACCAAGCAGTATAATAACAACATGACCATAGCAGATTATTTATTATCGATTAACGAACCAAGTTTTCGTTTGAAACAATATAACCAAGCTATTTATCAACAATTGATTGAAAATTGGGATGAGTTTACAGCTTGGCCTAAATTACTTAGAGAAAAAGTTGCTATAGAGTTTCCACTAGAAAAACTAGTTGTTATTAATCACCAAATTTCAAAGAAAAAAGATACTGAAAAAGTGCTATTTTCCAGAGTAAAAAATGATCGTCAATTACTAGAAACTGTTTTAATGAGACATCAAGACGGACGCAATACTGTTTGTGTTAGTTCGATGGTTGGCTGTCCAGTTGGTTGTACTTTTTGCGCTACTGGTACCATGGGATTTATTGCCAATTTGACTTCCGATGAAATAGCCGAGCAAGTCTTATTTTTTGCTCGTCGTTTGAAAAAAGAACAACAAAAAATAACCAATATCGTATTCATGGGCATGGGTGAACCGTTACTTAACCTAAAAAATGTTTTAGAATCGATCGATATTTTTACAGATTCAGACAAAATGGCTATGAGCCCAAGTAGAGTCACTATTTCTACCTCGGGAATAGTGCAACCCATGAAAGAATTGTTTGCCAAAGATTTTAAAGGCAGAATTGCTTTAAGTTTGCATGCACCAACTCAAGCTTTGCGAGAAAGCATTATGCCGATCGCAAAAAACAATCATTTAGATAAACTTATGGAATTAGTTGATCAATATATTAATAAAACTAATAAAAGAATTTCTTTTGAGTATATTCTTCTAAAGAATATTAATGATAAGCAGCGCCATGCAGAAAAATTGGCTCAATTAGTCAGAGGAAAACTAATTCATTTAAATTTAATTCCATATAATCCAGTACCAGGCTTTACCTTAGAAACTTCAGATAGAAAACAAATAGATCGTTTTTCAGCAATTTTGACTAAAGCAAGAGTCCCTCATACAGTCAGGGTGAGTATGGGTCAAGATATTGATGCTGCCTGCGGCCAATTGGCTACCAAGAAAACTTCAGTATAATGAAAGAATGAAATTAAAAGCTTGGGTTAAAAACAATTGGCTTTATTTTTTCTTTATTCTAAGTAGTGGCTTTTTATATTTCTACAATTTACCAAATTCATTTCATTTCTCTGGAGATCAAGGAAGAGATGTTTTAGTAATGAAAGATTTGCTAGATGGTAAATCATGGCCATTATTAGGACCCACTAGCTCAGTTGGCCATTATTATTTGGGACCATTATTTTATTATTTTAACTCACCAAGTTTATTATTAACTAACTTCAATCCCATTGGACCTGCCCTGCTGCAAGCACTAGTTGGTATAACTATGACTGTTGCTTTATTTTGTTTTTTAAAGCAATTTTTTAATTATAAAATTGCAGTAATTGCTACTACTTGGTATCTTTTATTGCCTACTTTTGTTGAATATAATCGCTTTGCTTGGAATCCAAATGCTATTCCTCTATTTTTAATATTATTTTTCTGGAGTTTGGCACAATTTATTAAACTGCAAAAAGAAAAGTTTTTTTTAATTGCCTTAATTAACTTATTTATTCTTTTGCAATTACATTTGATTAATATAGTTTTATTATTACCACTTTTAATTAGTGTTTATCAAAGTTGGCTAAAACATCATAATATTAAAAGTATTATTACTAAAACTTTTTACAGTATATTAACCACAATTACTGCTTTATTCCCATTTATTTATGGTTTATTTAAACAAATTGGGCTTTCAAAAAATAAAAGTTCCCTTATTAATCCTTTGAGTTTGGTGCAAAATATTGGAATTAATTTAAAAGAAATTATTTGGCTATTAGCAGGAAAAAATATTTTTCTTAGTCTATTAATTATTATTATTTTTATTCTAAGTATTTATTTAATTATAAAAAATATTAAATTAAAAGCTTTTAATTTATCAATAAAATTCTTAATCATTCCAACTATTCTTGTCTCAATCATTTCTTTAAGTTTATTGAATATAAAACCAACTACTCACTACTTATTCATCCCGCTAATTGGTCTATTAATACTAATTAGTTGGGCCATAGATCAAATAACTAAAACAATACCTTCAAAAATAATTTCAAACATATTATTACTAATTATTTTGTTAACAACAGTATATTCATGGCTTCCACAGTGGCTTGAAATATTTAAACCAAATTCAATTTCCGCTAAAAAAATCAATGAAACAACTACCCTGATACTAGAAAATTCCAATAGCCAACCATTTCAAGTTGCTATTTTGTCTGAAGACAATAGCGACGAACCATATCTTTATTATTTAAAAATGAAATCAAACTTATTAATAAGAGATCAAGAATTTGCCAAACAGATATTTATTGTTTGTGAAGATCAAGAAAGCTGCAAGCCACATGGAAATCCTCACTGGGAAATAGCAAAATTTGAAATAAACCATCAAGATAAACAAATAGAAGAACTTCAAATTAATGATAATTTAATCAAATTATTTGTTAGATAATTTTCTATTTCATAATGAATTAATTCTTAATTAAATAATCTTTATGAACAACATTTCTAATAGGAACATTAGTGTCATCTCTCAATTCAATTCTCCATAATGAGATATATTGTCCAACCGATAATTCTTTTAGAGTTTCAAGATTAACCGGATATGAATCTAAAAATCTATCTAAACATTCTGCTTTAATCAAATCAGAATCACGACGATGATCGCAAACCATATAAAGTATTTTTGGATCTCTAAATAATGGAGCATGATTCAAACCATAATTTACGTTATATACCAAAGGCTCATTAAAATAATTTTCCAAATAAAACCAAACACCACTAGTACCCCAAGCGTCATAAGGCATATTTTTGATTGTGGTGTACCAAGTTAATAATAATCTTGGTTGAGTAAAACTATCATCTTCTACAGCTGACTTTTTGTAGTCATCATAAATTATTTTTGCAAGTTCTTGTTGTTGATCGTGAAAAGATTTGACTGGTAAATTATTTTTAATATTGAAATCAGTCATAAGAAGCATATTTAAAATTACAAAACCAATACAACCAAAAGCAAGATATTTATTAACTGAAAACAAACTATAAAGTAGATATGAAAAAAGCACTAAAATAAAAGGAAAAATATATAAAATATAGGTTGCAGAAATATTCCAATGATAAAAATAAAATAATAATAAAGATGAAGAAAATATTATTAAAAAAGAAATTAATTTAGAATCAACTGACTTAACAAACTTATATATATTTTTTCTTGTACCCAAAAAACGATATACAACTATAAAAAAGCCAACAAAAATAATTAGAAGCAAATATTTTGGCAAAGATTCACTACCCCAAATCATTTTATTGAGTAATAGGTACATTTGTTTTACAACATCTACAACACTGGAAATATCTTTTGCTTCATTATTAAATTTTAAAAAATACAGCTGATCAAATGGTTTCTCTTTAAAAGTTAAAAACAACCATGATAAAAATATATTAAACAACACCATTACTGGCCAAAAAATAATACCCAAGGAAGAATAATGATTATCTTTATTAAGTTTTATCCAATGATAAAAACTAAAAACAAAACCAATCGGCAAAACTATTAATACTCCATAATGTATGTGAATTGGGAAAAATAATAAAAATATTAATAAATTTAAATAAAATAATTTTCTTTTTTTAGTTTTTAAAAATGAAATAGTAGCTAAGATAAAAGCCAAAGAAAAAATTAAAAGCAAATGTGGTTGTAATAATTCTCTACTACTGTATACCATTTGATAATTAACAGCCAAAATAGTTGCTAAAATATAACCAAGCCTAGAATCTTTTAGCTTTGATCCAATTAAATAACCCAATATCACTGGGGTTGTCATTAAAACTGCCCAAAAATACATAAAAGAAACTGGATTTTTAGTAATAAACCAAATACAACTCACTAAGTAGTAATAAAATGGTGAATTTTGCAACCAATTCATTCCTCCAGCTGCCAAAGGACCTCTGTTGATATTTTCTCCGTTATTAATAATGTGGCTGGCAACCAACATGTCTCTACTCTCGTCATATCCTGGTTGCAACCAGACAGATCTGTTTAGATGATTTAGACGGAGATAAAGGGCAATAATAATAATTAAAAATAATGGAAAATACGAAACCAATAACTTTGAGACCTTATCCCAAGAAAAAAAGCTTTTTTTCTTTAGCAAAAACATATGGCTCCATTCTTACACATAAAACCTAATCCGCAAAGCAAAAGAGATTGACAATAAAACCAGATAGACACTATGCTCTAAGTACAATATTTATGTTAATAAATAATAAATCTTTTAAAATTAGCTACAACCAAGTGATAATAGCAATCTTTTTTATTGCTTTCATCTTGAGAGCTTATCTAAGTTTTACGGCTAAATTAGGATTAGACGAAAGATTTACTTACCAAATTTCTCAAGATAATACCTATATTCAGCACGTTATTACTCCACCAGATGATCGCCCATCAATCTTATATCTAATCACCAAAATTCTTTTGAATGTTTCTGATAATTATTTGTTTTTAAGAATTCCAAGTTTATTGTTTTCACTTGGTGCTTTGTTTATTTTATTTAAAACATTAAAAACAATTAATAAAGAGCTGGCTATTTACGGATTATTGTTTGCCAGTCTTCATCCTGTTTTAATTCATACTAGTTGGCCAATTAGAGACTATAGCATTCTGCAATTTATTGGTGCTGGAGTTATTTATTATGGCGTTAAAATTTTAGATGCTTTAATAAATAAAAATAAAAATATTACCAAATATTTTAAAATGCTGGCAATCTTTTGTTTTTTTGGTGTTTTAACTTCATTTTTATTTTACCCATTCATGGGTAGTTTATTTGTTAGTTTTTTTGCTATTGGAATCTACAAACAAAAAAAAGAGCAAGTGGATTGGTTAAAAAAACAAATTAAAATTTTAGTCTTATCAATTATTCCAATTATAATAATCGGAATATATTATTCACTAATAAACTTCAATAAAGTAATTACAAACAATCAAAGTTTCGCTCCGATCAATTCATTAATAAAACTAATTTCAGAATTAATGTCTATTAATACCTATAGTTATCTTGTTAAAGATAACTACTTACCTATTTTTATATTTATATTTTTCATTTGGATGATATTTAATTTAAATAAATATCTCAAAAACAAGCCAAATCCTATTCTAAATTTTCTCTCTACTTGGTTTGTTTTACTAACTAGTTCTTTCTTGGTTATTTCTAATTTTTTACCAGCAATTCTTTTACTTAGGGGTTGGGTAATTCCAGCCCTATTAATTTGTCTAATTATTCCAATACTCATATATACTTGGATTGTTTTTATAAAAAATAAACAAGTTAAAAATAATGTAAAAATAATAGTTTTTATCATTATTCTAATAACTGGAATATTTCAATATTTAGCTAGGTATAATTTTATAAAAGATTCAGAAGGTTATGATTTTCATCATGACAGCTATTTTTATAGTGGACTAATAATTGATAGTTTAATCAAAAATACTACCAATTTGGTTGATGATAAAACACAACTAATTTTATTTCCATTCTGGGAAAGTGTTGTCTTTGAGTACAAAGAGAATAGTGTTTTTGAAAAACAACAATTAAGATTAAATAATCTTCTAAAAAATCATTTATTAAATTGTAGTCAACTAAAAACAAAATTAAGTGATGAGGAATATAAAAATACTTGTCTAAACTTAGATAAGATTTATCTGCTTCCAGAGTGGCAAGCTGTTAATAGCAAGCATTTTGTTTTCGCTATCAATCAGTATATTTATGAAAATTTCAATACTTGGAATGAAACTAATTTCTTCCAATTGCTGTTGGAACTATTGGATGGTTGTGAACAAGTTAAAAATTATAATACAGATTTTTATTTAATTATTGATTGCCACTATAAAGACTCTTAATTGCTTTTACAGTCAACCTAAATTCACTCATAGTATTACCTATGCCGGATGGCAAATATAATCCATCTCTCGCAATTTTTGCCGCAATAGGATTTTCTTTATTCTTGAAATCATTGCAAAAAGGAAATGCCAATTCTGGCGGGTAGAAAAAATCTCTGGTTTGAATTCCATATTCAGACATTAACTTTTCTGAAAGCTGATCTCTACTTAAACCAAATTTCTTTTTATCAACCAAGACAACATACATCCAATGAGCATTTTTACAGTTAGGAATTTCTATTGGTAATTGTAATCCGTTTATGTCTTTTAAAGACTTAGTATAAAAACTAGCTAGCTTTTGTTTATAAGCCAAAGAGCTACTTATTTCTTCCAATGAAGCAAGCCCGATCGCAGCTTGAAGATTGCTCATTACATAGTTGTAACCGATACCGTCATGAATGAATCTTTTTTTGGGAGAAAAATTATAATTACGTAGTTTTCTACATTTATCAGCCAACTTCTTATTATTTGTTATTACCATTCCGCCCTCGCCACTGGTAACAATTTTATTAGCGTAAAAACTAAAGCAAGCAACATCACCAATACTACCTACTTTTTTGCCATAATACTCTGCTCCATGAGCTTCAGCTGCATCTTCTATAACCATGAGCTTATGTTTTTTGGCAATCTTCATAATGGCATTCATTTCAGCTGGCTGACCATATAAATGAACTACCATGATTGCTTTGGTTTTATTGGTAATTTTTGCCTCAATAAGATTTGGATCAATGTTATAGCTCCTAGGATCAACGTCAACTGCAACTGCTTTGGCTCCAACATACCAAATAGCAAAATAACATGAGCCAATGGTTGAAGCTGGCAAAATCACTTCATCTCCTGAGCCAATTCCCAATCCCAATAGAGCAGTGTGTAGAGCAGTTGTACCAGAATTAACGCTAACTGCATATTTAACACCAATATATTTTGCGAATGATTGTTCAAATTCAGTTACGTATGAACCCAAGCTAGAGAGCCAACCGCTCTTTAAACATTTTTTTGTATATTGCAAAGATTTTTTAGGAGTTTTTGGTCTATTAACAGGGATCATATTTTTTTCCACTTAACTTGTTTTGCTCCAGAATAAACTGCTTCAATTATTTCTTGTGTTCTGAGCATTGTTGAAAATGATGGTAAAGGAATTTTATTGTTACTTAAACAATTAACTAAATATTCTAGCTCTTGGTCATGGGAGCTGGTGTTTCCAAATTCTGTTATGACTTCTAGTTTTGCAGGATCGCACCAATTAATTTGGATATCATTATGCAAACCAACCCTAACTACAATTTGAGCTTTTTCAGACCAAAGTTCTAAGTGCAAATAATCTCCCCATTGAGTCCAACTGCTGGATAAAACTGCTTTTTGTCCTGTTTTACTTATCAATATAGCCGTTGCATTGTCTTCAACCGATGACTTAGTAAAATGATAATTATTAATTTGGCCAGTGACTCTGTCTATTGGTTCTAAAAATGATGTTGCTATTTCTACCAAATGAAATCCATTATCCAATAATGCCCCACCCCCAGACATCAATTTATTTGCAAACCAACAAGTTTGAGTGCTATTTGCATTCGTGCCAATAGAGGCTTGGACTGCATATATTTTGCCAAAGTCTTTCTTTTCAACCCTATTAATAAGATATTTCAAAGGACCAATAAAGCGATGGTTGGAACCAATTTTTATCCAAGGATTTTTTTTGTCTGGTGTTTTATCCACTAATTTTTGTAGGATTTTTGCAGCTGCTAATGTATGAGCAATTGGTTTTTCAATTAATACGTTAATGCCGTTTTTTAGTGCTGTTTTTGCTATGGTTGCATGCAAAAAATTAGGCGTAGCAATGATAACTAAGTCTAGTTTTTGTTCTTTGAATAACTTTTTGTAATCTAGATAAGAAGAAATATTATTTAATTTAAATTTTGTGGATATTTTTGTCAGTTTATTATTGTCTTCATCGCAAATAGCAACCAATTCAAGTTTGTCTTTTAAAGACAAACAGGACATTAGTCTTTTTTCTCCAAATCTACCACAACCAATTAGAGCAACTTTCCAAGTTTTTGTTTTATTCATCGACTCATTCAATTGTTTTATAGAGTAAAACCTAAATAGAATAGTATCACGATTATCAATATTTTTTATTGTTTCATTTTGAAAGTTTTAGTTTTTCTTTTCTAGAAAGTTTTTTTATTTGGGCTTCTCTTTTCAGTGCTTCTGACTGGTTAATAAGATTTTCAAAATAAAATAATTTAACTGGCAAACGACTTCTCGTATATTTTGCTCCCTTACCAAGGGAATGAGTTTTGATTCTATTCTCCAAGTCGTTTGTGGAGCCCGTATATAAAGATCCATCTCTGCATAATAAGATATAAATACACCAATTTTTTTTATTAACTGAATTTATCATTATTCAAAGTCGCAAGCACCAATCATGGTGCCACCGGCATAAAAGTTTAGTCCGGCTCTAAAGTTTTTTCTGGAAATAAAAATATATTTAGTTACAAAAGTCGTTGTTTTGCCACTGCCAAGGCTATGTTTAAAAGAAGATTTGGCCTTGTCTGTTCTTTGGAATAGTGAGCCACTTTGTTGATCTACTTTAAATTCCAAACCAATGACTGGTAATTTGCTGACTATTACTTTGGATACTGGTTTATCAACCAGCTCCCATCCATTGGCCTTAAGAATTTCACTCTGCTCTTGGAAGTCTTGTTCTGGGTTACGTAAGCCAAATTCTAGTGGTGACATATAACTATTTTATATCACGTTCAAGGTTGGATTTTAATTCTGGAAATATTAAAAATAAAAATTCTCTAGCTGCATAACGTTTTTTTCCTTGATATGGAAAATCATGAATATCAAATCCTGGAGAGTCATTGACTTCGATGATCACATAATTTCCTTTAGTTTGTTCTTTGGTAATATCTTTACTCATAAAATCCAAACCAGCAAATGAAAGGCCAGGGATAGCATTAATTGCTTGCAAGGCAATTTTTTTAACGCTGGGATGTACTTGATCAGTGAAATCTATAGCATCTCCTCCCTGAGAGACATTAGAAACTTTGCGAAGATATATTCTTTTTCCTTTTTCGACAACACTATCTAAATCAAGGTTTTGTTCTTTTAAATATTCTCTAAGTTTAATATCAATGATTATGCGTAGATGAGACTTATCGCTGCCTTTGGAACCTCTTATGTCTTCTTGATTTTTTAGTTTAATTAGTTCTTTGATTGTGAGAATTCCATCGCCAATGACGTTGGCAGGAATTCTTTGTAAGACTCCAATTATTTTTTTTCTAGTTAATAAAATTCGATATTCTTCTCCAAAAAACATTTCTTCCACAATGGCTCCCGCAGTTTTTCTGGAAGAATAATTGAAAGCTAGCTTAATAGCATTTAAATAGTCTTTGTATGAGGTTACATTGACAGTAATGTTTTCCCCCCAGGTTCCACCACCTGGTTTTATTACTAGTGGTTTAGCTAAAAAGTTAAATACTTCTTTTAGATAGTCTTCATTGTGTTCTTTGCTAATTCTGTAGCCTCTTGGCACGCAAAGACCAGCCTGTCTCAATAGGTTGATGGTAGTTTTCTTATTATTGCAGGCGTAGATGCCCAGCGCTGTGGTGCTTGTAGGGATCTGATGAAAATATGATTCTTCTTTGCCATGATAATTTAAGGTAATGATTTCTGTGCCAGGAATAATCTTCCAAGTAATACCCAGTTTTTCTGCTTCTTTTAATACTAGACGTGAGCTGTTGCTGATGTTTTTACTTTTTTCAAGTCCATGAGGAGAAAAATAATTATAAATGAGCTTCAACAAATAAAACCTTTCCTTCTAGATGCTGTGTATGGCAAAACAGAAGTAATAAACAAAAATATCGAAATCGATATAGATAAATTAAGTGAAGAATAATTTCTTCTTTAACAATTTATAGCTTATATTCTAGCACTAATTTGACAAATAGTGGCCTTAGAATGTTTTTAATAGGATAATTTTGTTACAATATTTATTGTTTATAATTTATCTTTGCCAGGGTTTACGATCTTTTTCTGCGATGAATGTAATTTTTTCTGGTTCTGGTTCAGATTCTAGCTCAGCTTTTAAAGCTAGCCAAACCAAACGATTGTTTTCTGTCCAGGGTGTTGTAATTGAGAAATTAGCTTTTTTAATATCAAGAGCTTTTAGAAGAGCGGTTTTTTCTTCTACTGATAAAAACTTTAAGTCTTCTACAGTGGCATTTTCTAAAGCGGCTTTAGTTACTTCTTCATTCATTGCGTTGTTCTTTAATTAATAATATTCTTTGCGGAAGGGGTGAGATTTGAACTCACGATGCCCTTGCGGGCGCTGGTTTTCGAAACCAGTGCAATAGACCACTATGCGACCCTTCCCATACTAATCATCCAATAACTCAGAAAAAATCCCAGCTACTGACTTAACGTATGGCTGTTTACCCAAAACCACTTTAAAACGATAAGGATCCTTACCATTAAAATCAAGATTAAGACCCTCACCCACCTCTTGGTATTCAAGCCCAGTCTCCTTCATTAATAACTTAGCTAAACCCAAATCCCAAGGAGCCAAATTCCAAAAAGCAGCCGCATCAGCCTTACCAAGACCAACCATCATCAAATGATAAACAGCACTACCCACATACCTAGGCAAAGCATATTGCTCAGCAATCTTAGTAATAATCTCCGTCTTCAAATGATTTGCTCCAACCATCCCAAACATAATCACTGGGGTCTTACTAAACTTACCAGCCTCATCATAATCATCCTGTTTAACACCATTAACCCAGATACCTTGGTCTTTAATTACCTCAACCCTAAGATCCTGCATTGGAAAACTCATCACACCATAAATTGGCTCATTTTTCTGCCATAAAGCCACAGAAGTAGCAAAAACAGGAATCTTTAAAGAAAAATTATGAGTCCCATCAATAGGATCAACTACCCAATTGTATTCTTCTTTTATAACATTCTCATGCTCTTCGCCTACAAAACCAATATCTGGAAACTCTTTCAATAAACGCTCTTTAAGCAAATCCTCAACAGCCCCATCCACCTCAGTCACTGGATTAGTCTCAACCCTTCCACCCTTATCCTTAACAGACAACAAACCACCCCTAAAACCAGCTATGATCTTAGCATCAGTCAAATCAATAAGAGAAGAAATAGCTAGGCGAACTTGTTGTAAATCCAACATCAATAAATCTTTCTACCATGCTAAAAAATATTGTAAAAAGTGCACCCACCAGGACTCGAACCTGGATTAGTGGTTCCGCAAACCACTGTTCTATCCCTTAAACTATGGGTGCATTAGAACTCTGGTATTGTACGCTGAAACCTCTTATTAGGCAATAAAAAAATATCCTAGTACAATAAGCTTATGAACAGAGGAGAAATTACCCTAACACTAGAACAACGCAAAACCCTATTACAGTTAAATAACTTACCACAAAACTTCAAAGACAAACTAAACCTAACCATTGACGACATTAATTCTGTAGCGATCTTTGTTTCAGCAGAAGAATTAGAACAAACTCTAGACCAATTACCACCAACAAATAGTCTACGCAAAATAATAACCAACAAACTTTTTTTAATGAACAACTCCTAATTGACTTTAAACCACTTTAAACATATTCTATTATTCGAATATGTATGAACAACTATTCCATTTACACGAACAACTACTCAAAGCTCTAGCCAACTCTCGTCGCCTAGAAATTATTCAACTACTTCGCGATCAAGAAATGTGCGTTGGAGATATTCACAACATGCTTGACCTACCACAAGCAAACATTAGCCAACACTTAATGATTCTCAAAGAAGCTGGACTAGTTGAAAGTAGAAAAAACGGCAAACAAATTTTTTATCATCTAACCCACCCCAACATCATCCAAGCCAGCGACCTCATTAGAGAAATGTTAGTAGACACCCACCATGAGCTCAAATTAAATGATCTACAAAAATATAATTTAAAAAAACTAGGACCCCTTACTCACGACCCTGTTTGTGGCATGCGCATTTCCCCCAAAACAGCTAGTTTCTCAGATCAACACAATAATCAAGACTACTACTTTTGCGCTAGCGGATGCCTAAAAGCATTCAAGAAAGATCCTAAAAAATATGTCTAAAAACACCGACCTCTCATTCCATGTCTCCGGCATGCACTGTGCTAGTTGCGCTGTAAACATCCAACGTTCACTGCGCAAAACACCAGGAGTAACCAATGCCTCAGTTAACTACAACAACGAACAAGCTTTCGTAAGTTTTGATAAAAACAAAGTTAAACCAGAAGAACTAGGTAAAGTCGTTAGCAAAATTGGCTATACCCCCCACATCGTAGAACTAGAACATCATGAACATAACCACTCTGCCTATGACCCAGAACAAGAAAAACAAAAAGAACTTAATAAACTCAAAAAACTACTTTGGATCAGTGGTGGCCTAACCTCAATCTTATTAACAACAATGTTTCCATTTGCACCAGAAATATTAATGAATCCCACCCTGCAACTACTAATAGCTGCACCAGTTCAATTTTGGGCTGGTAAACGTTTTTATCAAGGCGCAATCTCTGGTCTAAAAAATAAAACAACCAACATGGATACCTTAGTTGCTCTTGGAACCTCTGTTGCCTACGGCTACTCAACTTTTGTGGCAATAGCAGGAAACTGGTTGGAAAACCTTGGCATACCAGCACACACATATTTTGAAGCCTCCAGCGCCATCATCTTTTTCATCTTATTAGGCAAATTCTTAGAAATTAGAGCCAAAGCTAGAACTTCTCAAGCAATTAAAAAATTACTAGAACTACAAGTAAAATCAGCAAGAATAAAAGTTGGCAATTCCTGGCAAGAAATTAGTCTAGACAAAGTAAAAACAGGCGACATTTTACAAGTAAAACCAGGAGAAAAAATTCCAGTAGATGGACTTATTACCAACGGAGAAACATCACTAGACGAAAGCATGGTCACAGGAGAAAGTTTGCCTGTACAAAAACAATCTGGGATAGCCGTCATTGGCTCTACTTTAAATCTCTCTGGAACAATAGAAATGAAAGCCACTAAAGTAGGCAATGAAACTCTACTGGCCCAAATTATTAAACTCGTCCAACAAGCCCAAGGATCTAGGCCGGCCATTCAAAATTTAGTTGACACAGTAGCAAGCTATTTTGTTCCTGCAGTAATCGTTCTCTCTCTCATAACCTTCATTATTTGGTGGATCTTTGGACCAGAACCAAAATTTTTAAGAGCCATGATCAGCATGATCGATGTATTAATCATTGCCTGTCCATGTGCCTTGGGATTAGCAACTCCGACCTCATTAATGGTTGGCATTGGCAAAGGTGCCCAAAACGGCATCCTAATTAAAGACGCTCAAGCCCTAGAAATAGCAAATAAAATTAAGGCAGTAGTTTTTGATAAAACAGGTACTCTAACAAAAGGCCAACCAAGTGTTACTGAAACAATGATAATTGATAATGCTAAAAATAAAGAAAAACTTTTAACATTAGTTTATGCCGTGGAATCTCTATCTCACCACCCACTAGCCATGGCTGTAACAAACTATGTAAAAAAAGAATTTCCAAACAATAAATTCAACCTAACTATTTCCAAATTCATGGATCATAGTGGCAAAGGCATTTCGGCTTATTATGAAAAACAAGAAATATTAATTGGTACAGAAAAACTTTTAGCTGAAAAACAAATTAAAATTTCTAAAGAAATCTCAACCAAAGCCACGGAGTGGAAAAACCGTGGAGAAACAGTAATTTTTATAGCACTACAAAATAAATTAATGGCGATAATTGCTATTGCTGACACTCTAAAAGAAAAAGCAGTTAGTGTTATTAACCAACTTCAGCAACAACATATTACTCCTATCTTATTAACTGGAGACAATACCCAAACAGCTGCAAGCATTGCTAAAAAGCTTGGTATTAGTGAATTTAAAGCAGAAGTATTACCTCATGAAAAAGAACAAGTTATTAGAGAACTACAAAAAAGATTTGGTAAAGTTGCTATGGTCGGTGATGGCATCAACGATGCCCCGGCTCTTGCTACAGCAGATGTTGGCATAGCCATGGGTAATGGTACTGATGTCGCCATCGAATCAGCTGGTATTACTTTACTCCGCAGTGACATTGCTTTGGTTCCTCAAGCTTTAAAGTTGTCACAATCAACCATGAATAATATTTACCAAAATCTATTTTGGGCCTTTGGTTACAATGTATTATTAATCCCAGTAGCTATGGGAGCTTTATATCCAACTTTTGGAATTCAACTCAACCCAATCATGGCTGGAATAGCAATGGCTTTTTCTAGTGTTTCTGTGGTTAGTAATGCTTTAAGATTAAAAAAAGTAAAATTAATTTAGGAAAAAATTTATGGAATTCTTATTTATCTTTTTAACTGGATTAACCACTGGTGGCCTATCCTGTCTTGCAGTTCAAGGTGGCTTATTAGCCAGTGTAATTTCCAATCAAAAAAAACAAGAACTAGAAACTCTTTCTGAAAAAGAAAAAAGAAGAAACAAATATCTTAATTCTCAACAACCAATTACTAAAATAGACACTGCTGACTGGCTACCAGTAATACTATTTTTAGTAGGCAAACTAATCTCCCACACAATCCTAGGCTTCATGCTTGGCTGGCTTGGATCATTTTTAACTTTAAGCCTAAACACAAAATTAGTCTTCCAAGGAATAACTGCTTTATTCATGTTTGCATCAGCCATGAACTTACTCAATGTTCACCCCATCTTTCGTTACTTAGCATTTCAACCACCAAAATGGGTACGCAAAATGCTTAAAGGCAACAGCAAACAAGCATCACTATTTGCCCCCTTTGTATTAGGCCTATTTACCATTTTTGTACCATGCGGCGTCACTCAAGCTATGGAAGTATTAGCTATTAACAGTGGCAACCCCTTAATTGGTGCTCTCACTCTAATGGCTTTTGTTCTTGGCACAGTTCCCTTATTTACAATCATTGGTATCGCTACCGCAAAACTTTCAGAAACTTGGCATGATATTTTTACAAGAGTAGCAAGTTACACATTAATCTTTATGGCTATTTACACCCTAAATGGAGCTTTGGTGGTTGCAGACGTACCATTTACTATTCAAAAAATTACTTATCCAGTTAGATACTTTTTTTCAGTAGAAAGATTTAATAAAACAAAAAGCAATAATAAGGTTGAGAGTACTGTTAAAGTAGTAGATGGAATACAGCAAGTAGTCATTCAAGTTCTCAATCAAGGATATAGCCCTAGTTACGTCAAAGTAAAAAAGGATATTCCAGTTCAGTTCACCCTCAATAGCAATGGAACTTATTCTTGTGCCTTATCCTTCATATTCAAAGAATTTGGCATTAGAACTATGTTGGATTCCACAGATAAACAATCATTTAACTTTACTCCAACCAAAGTTGGAAGATATCGCTATACCTGCTCAATGGGCATGTATTCAGGTGTATTAGAAGTTGTAGAATAAATAAAATTAAGGAAAAAATAATGTTTAGATTTTTCAAAAAAAATAATCCAACAGATAAAGTAGAGTCACAAAATTCAATTCAACACTCTACTCTAAAAATCATTGGTATGCACTGCACCAGCTGTAGTATGGCCATAGATGGAGAACTGGAAGAACTTAGTGGTGTTAAAGATGTTCATACCAATTATGCCAAAGCAGAAACAAAAATCAGTTTTGATCCAAAAAAAATTGATTTAGAAAAAATTTTAGCAACAATCAAGAGCCTTGGTTATACCGCTCAAGCTACTTAAAATATTTCTTTTTCTTTAGCTTATCTGGAAGAAAATTTACACCCTTAGGATACATTTCGTAACCCTTACCATATCCTTGCTGTTTCATTAAATCAGTAACTGGATTTCGCAATTCCATTGGAATGGGTAAGTTTCCAAGTTTTTGCACATCAAATTGAGCTGCTCTTAGTGCATCATAGGCACGTCGATCTTTTTTGGCAGAAGCCAAATAAATAGCTCCATGAGACAAATTAATCGCACACTCAGGATAACCAATTGTTTGACAAGCCCGAAATACTTCATTCGCCACTACCAAAGCAGTTGGCTGAGCCATACCAATATCTTCACTAGCAAAAATCACCATTCGACGAGCAATAAACAATGGATCCTCTCCAGCCGCAACCATTCTAGATAAATAATAAACAGCCGCATTCGGATCGCTGGCTCTCATACTCTTAATAAAAGCACTAATCGTATTGTGATGTTCTTCACCATGCTGGTCATAGCGAAGATGTTGTGACTGTAAAGCATTTTTTAGTGACTCAATCTTCAAATCTCCATATAAATCATAAGTATGTTCGATAATACTTAAAAGCTGCCTTGCATCACCGTCAGCAAAACGCAGCAACCAATCCTTAGCTTCTTTGTTAATAGTAATTTTCTTTTTACCAGTTTCTTTTTTCAGCAGTAATAAAGCTCTTTCAATCACCAACAACATCTCTTCTTCTTTTAATGATTGCAAAACATAAACCCTAGCGCGAGATAAAAGTGGAGAAATAACTTGAAAACTTGGATTCTCTGTTGTAGCACCAATTAAAATCAAAGTACCATCTTCAACATATGGCAATAAATAATCCTGTTGAATCTTATTAAATCTATGGATCTCGTCCAAAAACAAAACTGGAGAATTATATGATTGTGACAACTGCCTTTGTGCTCTTGTTTCTTCAACAATTTTTCTAACATCACCCTTACCAGCACTTACTGCAGAAAGTTCAACAAAATCATGACCAGTTTTTTGGGCTAAAATTCTCGCCAACGTAGTTTTACCAACACCTGGAGGACCCCAAAAAATCATACTAGTCACTGAGCCCATCTCTGACATCACCCGCAAAGGCTTGCCCTCTCCAACTAAATGATCTTGACCAATAAATTCACTAAGATCATTGGGTCGCAAACGAGCTGCTAGTGGCACAGACTGCAGATTACTCATTTATTTTCCTTTATTGGCAGGCCATTACTCATCAAAATGCAACAAAGCTCGACCAGTCATCTCTTCAGGCTTTTTTAGTCCAGCAATATCAATAATCGTTGGAGCTAGGTCTGCCAAAATACCTGGTTTCAAAGTTACAATTTTCTTTTCTAATTCTGGAGCCACAAAAATACAAGGTACTGGATAAATAGAATGAGCAGTATCTATTTCCCCTGTTTCATTATCAATCATTTCTTCAACATTACCGTGATCGGCAGTGATAATTAACATACCATTTTTCTTAAGAACCTCATCAGAAATTCTTCTAACTTCTTGATCTACTAATTCACAAGCAGTAATACCTGCTTTTAGAACCCCAGTATGACCAACCATATCCCCATTACAAATATTAACAATAGCAACATCAAAACTTTCGTCTTGAATTTCTCTAATTAAAGCCTCACTTATTTCTTTGGCGGACATCTCTGGAATATCAGCATATGACTTGGTTTTTTTTGAAGGAAAAATCAACCAATGCTCACCTGGATAAGCAGCCTCCTGCTTGCCATCAATATAATAAGTTACCATTTTTTCTTTTTCAGTCTCAGTCAAACGCAGTTGACGCACTCCCGCTTCAGATAAAACTTTACCAAGATTAACACTCACATCTTCTCTTGCAAAAACCTTAGTAATTTCAAGGTCTTTATCATAATCAGTCATAGTCACAAACAATAAATCCATATACTTCTTTTGCCTAACAAAATTTCTAACTTCCAAACCATTCAATTGTTCAGCCGTGAGCTGTTTACCAGAACTTCCTCCGGATAAATCTCTATATTCAAAATCTGGTAAAGAAAAAGCCCACGAAATTTGACGAGGACGATCGACTCTAAAATTAAAAATTATTGCCACATCATTATCATTAACTACTGGCAAAGAACCATCATCATGCTTAACAATTATTGGTTCAATAAATTCATCGGTAATTTGATGATCATAAGATCTTTGCACTGAAGCCTGCCAATTAGCAGTAATTTCACCTTTCCCCAAACTCAGTGCATCATATGCTTTTTGAGTTCTATCCCAATTACGATCACGATCCATAGCATAAAAACGACCCATAATTGAAGCGATTCTACCCACACCCAACTGGTTCATATCATCTTCAAGCTGCTGCAAAGTTTGCAAACCAATATTTGGTGGAGAATCACGTCCATCAGTAAAAGCATGGACTTCCACTTGAGAAATACCTTGTTGCTGAGCTAATTTAAGCAAAGCTTTTAAATGCTCCAAACTAGAATGAACAAAACCTGGACCAACCAACCCCATTAAGTGCAAAGTTCCACCTGAACTTTTAACTTTTTCGCAAGCTTTAAGCAAAACTTCATTTTTATAAAACGCACCAGACTCAATATCATTAGAAATTCTTGGTAAACTTTGTTGAACAATTCTCCCAGCACCAATATTCATATGACCGGTTTCTGAATTACCATCAACACCTTTTGGCAAACCAACATACTCACCACTGGCTCCCAATTGAGTATGTGGATATTCCAACCAAAGAGAATCCATAGTGGGTGTTTTGGCTAATTCAACTGCATTGCCAGCAGTCTTAGGACCAATGCCCCAACCGTCTAAAATAAGCAAGATAATTGGTCTACGACCAGTATATTTAAGTGACGTTGTGGTAAAAGGAGTTTTTTTGTCAATCTTAGGCTCTAAAACCTGTTTTGTTTTAATTAATTGAGGACCAGTAATAGCGTCAGTCATTATATTTTTTCCTTGTTATGATATATGTGTATAGTTAAACATAATACTACCCTATTTCTCGATTATGCAAAGCACAAAAGAAGCAACAATCACTAAAATTATTGATCAAGGAAAAAATTTTGATGGAACAAATTCTCTGGAATTTCAAAAGCTAGAGCTAAAAATAAATGACTCCGAAGAATCAGTGCAGATTATTAATTCACAAATGCCTTTTTCAAGATGGAATCCATATTCTGTAAAAGAGCAAGTAGTTTTACAACAAGAACCAGAAACTTTAAACTGGTTAATCACCGACTATGTTCGTAGACCAGCCTTATTTCAACTTGGAGCTATTTTTGCTTTATTAGTAATCTTAATAGGAAAATGGTGGGGTTTTAGGTCTCTAATATCCCTAATTGCTTCTTTCTTTGTGATTTTTGGCATGATCTTGCCAATGATTGTTCATGGCTGGAATCCATTATTAGCTACAATTATCGGCTCTTTTATTATTGTACCCATTACTTTTTACATCTCTCATGGTATTAAAACCAAAACTCATATTGCAGTAGTTGGCACTATTATTGCTTTAGTTATATCTGGATTATTAGCTGCTAATTTCATGGATAGAGCTAAATTAACTGGTTTTGCCTCTGAAGAAGCTGGTTTTTTAAGTGTAATGACCCAAAACTCAATTGATATTCGTGGTCTACTTTTGGCAGGTATTATTATTAGTTTACTTGGAACATTAGATGACGTAGCAGTCTCTCAATCGTCTTTTGTCCAACAGCTTAAAGAAGCTGATCCAGATATGTCTTTTAGAGAATTGTTTATTCGTGCCACTAGAGTTGGGCAAGATCATGTTTCCTCAATGGTAAATACTCTGGTGTTAGTTTATGCAGGAGCCTCATTACCACTTTTACTATTATTTTTAACCTCAAACTCTTCCACTCTCCAAGTTTTAAATTTTGAAGTTATCGCTGAAGAAATAGTTAGAACACTTAGTGGTTCGGTGGGAGTTGTATTAGCTGCTCCAATTACCACTTTTATTGCCACAGTAGTATTTACTAAGAAAAAAAATATTCCAAAAGAACCAATCCCAAGAGCAAAACATAAAAAGAAATTAGCTTTTTTCCATTAATTTTTTTGCTTAAAACAAAAAATCTTGTATACTTAGCTCAATGGCACCACTCATTTTATTTGACATCGACGACACAATAATTAATACCCAATTATTAAAACGATTGCAAGTAAAAACCATGGCCTTAGCCACAGATTCTCCCATTGCCCAAATTGAAAAATTTCGTCTTGAATATCTGAATAACTTAGAAAGTGGTAGTGATTTTTCTACCGATGATTATTTACAAAAATTGGGAAAAAAATTTCAAGTACCTTTTGTAGAACTCAAAGAAGCCTTTTGGCACCCTAGAAACTTTGAGCTTTGTTTATTTCCAGAAGTTAGAGATGTCCTTGCAACTCTTAGACATGAAAAATATAGCCTAGGACTATTTTCTGAAGGCTATCAAGATTTTCAAGAACACAAATTAAGAGTCAATGGCTTATTAGAATTTTTTGATTCAAACCAGCGCCATATATTACGTCGAAAACTTAATCCAACAGTTATTGAAAGTTTACCAAAAGGCACCATCATTATTGATGATAAACAAAGTGTAATTGAATATCTTGAACAATTTCCACACATTGTGGCTTTAAGAATCGTTAGAGACCCACAACAAGCAAAAGAATTATTAACTTCTCGCTATACTTTATTAGACCTGAGAGAACTTATTCCTTTGCTCGGAAACATTAACTACTCTTGATAGCGCAAATAAAAGAATTAAAGCTCCCAAAATTTGAACTGGCTGTAAAAAACTCTTGTACAACCAAGCATCAATACCCACAGCTAAAACTGGAAAAACTAATTCCAAAAGAGTTGAAGTTTTAACAGATGTTTTCTGTAAACCCTTGTAATAAAGAAATAGCGCCACCATACCAGTTGAGCAAGCTATAAAAATCAAACTACTCCATTGAGATAAATTTGGCATAGCAAGAGTACTTGGATGAAAAATAATCAATGCCAATCCGGCTAATAAACTCGTTCCTACAAACCTAAGAGCTGTTGCCTGCGATGAAGGCAGTTCTAATAAAACTTTTTTTGAAAAAGTAGTAGAAACACCCCAGGCAAAAGCAGCGCCAAGGGCATACAGAGCTGCTCTAATATTATTACCTTGTTCACTCAAAGAAACTGAACCAGTGGGAAAAGTAACAAAATAAGCAGCAATCAATGCCAATCCAGCCCACCACCAATATTTTTTAGAAAACTTCTCACTCAGTAATATTTTTGCTGAGGCTATAGCAAACAATGGTTGCAATTTTTGTAAAAGAAAAACCACACTAAAAGAAATAAAAAATACTTGTTGCAAAGCAGCTGTAAATAACAAGGTACCAAGCAAACCACTTAAAATAATTACCAATAACATTTCACGCCAAACCTTGCCGAAATCCTGCCAAACAATTTTACGCAAAAAAGGAAGTAATAAAATACTCCCAACTAAATGCTCCAAAAACACTATTTGTAGTGGGGGTAAAGTATATAAACCACGACGCAAGACACCATCAAAAGCCCATAGGGCAGCAGCTATTATGATTAGCAACGGACCATCAATCTTTAATTTGAACATGCAGAACTCTCTGTATATTTAATACGTCTGCTGTAATCTGCTCCTTAAGTTTTGAAAAATCTGTAAAATCCATTACACCTCTTATAAATTGCTCTAATTTAAAATCTATTTTCTCACCATAAATTTTTGCAGAAAAATCTAAAATATAAATTTCTAAAACATCAAAAGATTCTTCTTTAATTATCCTGGGACCAAAATATGCAGCACCAGGATAGGTAATTCCATTAACTCTAACCCAGCTGGCATAAACACCTCTTTTTAAATTTTTTGGAAGAACCAATGGATCCAAATTAACAGTGGGATAAAGATGTTTGGTACCATCTTTACTTCCATACCTAACAACAGATGTGAACCACTCATTATTCATGATTTTCATTTTTCAGTCGGAACAACACTTTGGTTGGTTGCCTCTTTTTGAATAGCATCTGTTTCTAGATTATCTAAACTTTTATCGTATTCCCAAACAATTCCATCATCCTGATGTTGTGCATACCAACAAAACCACATTTGCTGGTAACCACTCAAACGCTCTTTATCTTTATTAACTATGATCTCTTTGCCAATTCTACCAGCTCTGATAGTAACTCCATCTACAACCCTCTCTCGGATTTTTCCCTCTGGAAAATTCTTTGCAGAAAAAGCTAATGACTTGTTTTCCAAAGGCACTACATACATCATCTCTTTTTGTGGAAAACGTTTATTAACTACATTAACTGGATAAAATATATCTTTAGATAAATTATAACCACTATATGGGTTGAAGCTATAATTCAAGATATAACCAGTATCTTCTGATAAAACTTCTGTTTCTGGAAAGTTTTTTTTAACTTCAGCAAAAGTCATGATTTGAGTATTTGGTAAAACTTTAATTTTTGTTCCAACCATTTCTCCAGCAATAGCTTTATTTGCTGCCTGAGACCAAAGACTTTCTGTTTTAGTATCATAAAAAACTAAATTATTTTGATACAAAAATCCGCTCGCTCTAAAAGTTAAACCTTCATCATTAATACTACTTTGAAAAACCACAGCAGAATCACATAGTGGGCTATAAGTAATAACATAAGGAACTCCATCAAAAAATTCATTAACAACCTCATGCCAAGTTAAAATATTAAGTGGATAAAATCTTTTCCTACCTAAAACATCCACTAAAACTCCCTCACTGAAAGGTTTTAAGTCTAAATCTTTAGCTTGTTGAAACTTTAATTTAGGATGGGAAAGATTTGGAATGTCATTTTTAGCAACTTTTCCAACCACCAAATCATCCAAATTAATATTAGTTTTACTTAAATTAGTACGAAAATCTTTAAATTTTTGTTGTTTTAAATAACTAAAAAAATATATTCCACCAGATATTAAACTAATTGAAAAAAATAAAACAATAACCACCAAACGCCAATTGGAGAGTAACTGCTTAAACCAACTACTTAACAAATTCTTCATAAACCTATTGTAACTAATCCTGAGCTGGACTCAATGTTGATTCTTCTTTGGCAATCAAAGGCATAAATAGCAATTGTTTTTGCTCATAGGTTAGCTGTTTAGCTCTGCCTGGTCTAAGATCACCCAATTCTAATCCACCAACTGCCACTCTAACCAGCTTCACCACCTCTAAATTAATTGCTTTCATCATTCTTCGAATTTGACGATTCATTCCTTGGCGCAAAACAATCTCCAAAACAGTGCCTTCTTCAGTCTTTTCTAAAACCCTTACATCTGCAGGAGCGATGCGTTGGCTTTTCATCCTAAGACCACCGCGAATTTTTTCCAAAGCATTATACGTATAACGACCTCTAACAGTGACATGATAAGTTTTTGGAACATGGTGTTTTGGATGAGTAAGTCTTTGAGTTAATGCTCCGTCATTGGTAAGAATAATCAAACCTTCAGAATCAATATCTAAACGACCAACTGGATATAAACGCTGTTTACTTTTAACCAACTTTGTCACTACCGGTTTACCACTGGGATCGGCAGTTGAACTAACATAACCAACTGGTTTATAAACAGCCCAATATTCCAACTGTTGTTTATCGCCGTCACTCATTGGTTTATAAACATCTTTGCCAACAGTAACTGTATCCTTGAGATCATCAACTTTGTCACCCAACTGAGCAAGATTGCCGTTAATAAAAACTTTTTTATGTTCGATAAGATCATCCACTCCACGACGTGATGCAATTCCCAATTGAGCTAGATATTTATTTAAACGAAGTAGCATGGTATTAATCTATAGAGTATTATAACTGGGTTTAATGATTTTTATTGCTCAAGAAAAGAATATTAATATATTAGGAGGAAATAATGAAAATTACTCAAATACATGGTCGTCAGGTCTTGGATTCTCGTGGTAATCCGACAGTAGAAGTAGATGTAACTGTTGAAGGCGGTTTTTTGGGTCGTGCAACAGTACCCAGCGGTGCTTCGACTGGCGCTCATGAAGCATTAGAACTTAGAGACGGTGGTACAGCATTTCTTGGACAAGGTGTCATGAAAGCTGTTGAAAATGTAAATACAACTCTAAAACAAGCTTTAGTTGGCAATGATTATGATCAAACTTCTCTAGATAATTTTATGATTCAGTTGGATGGTACTGAAAAAAAAGAAAAACTCGGTGCCAATGCCATTCTTGGTGTCTCACTTGCCTTTGCTTGGGCTTGTAGTTTAGCTCAAAAAAGACCTCTATATGAATACATTGGAGAACTTTATGGCAATAATAAGTTTGTACTCCCTCGTCCCATGATGAATATCATGAATGGTGGTAAACACGCTGATTGGGCCACAGACATCCAAGAATACATGGTGATGCCAATGACTGCTAATACCTGGGGCGAAAAACTCAAAACTGGAGTAGAAATTTTTCAACACCTTCAAAAAGTATTAAAGAAAAAAGGTTACTCGGTTAATGTCGGCAATGAGGGTGGTTTTGCCCCAGCAGTCAAATCAAACACCGAAGCTCTTGACTTGATTGTTGAAGCCATTGAAAAAGCAGGCTACTCATTGGGTGATGAAGTAATGATCGGCTTTGATGCTGCTGCAACAGAGTTTTACAACGCAGAAAATCAACGCTATGAACTCAAAAAAGATGGTGACATCTTAACTTCAGAGCAAATGGTAGATTGGGTGATTGATCTTTCCAAAAAATATCCGGTTGCTTCATTTGAAGATATGCTAGCTGAAGATGATTGGGCTGGGTGGACAAATTTAACTAATAAAGTTGGCAAACAAATCCAAATTGTCGGCGATGATCTCTTGGTTACAAATACTCAACGTATTGATCGTGCAATTACAGAAAAAGCTTGTAATGCTTTATTGGTTAAAGTAAATCAAATCGGTTCTTTAACAGAAACCCTTCAGGCAATGAGAACTAGTGAAAATGCTGGCTGGAAAAATGTGGTTTCTCATCGTAGTGGTGAAACTGAAGATGTTACCATCTCTCACTTAGTAGTTGGTACTGGAGCAGGACAAATTAAAACTGGAGCTCCAAGTCGTGGTGAAAGAACTGCAAAATATAATGAACTAATCAGAATTGCCGAACGTTTAGAAAAATAAATTAAACTACTTGATAATTTAATTTGGGCCTTAGATTGGTAAAAAATATCACTAAGGCCCAAATAGTGATAAGATAAAATTATGTTGCGCAAATTGTTATTTTTGGTTTCAGAAGTTCAAAAATTAATCGTAAAAAACCAATTATTTATTCGTCGCTGTTTTTATTTTTTATTTATTACCCTAATCGTATTCTTTTTATTCAGCTATCAAATTAGAGCAATTAGACCATGGTGGAGCAATTTTGGCAGAAAAGCTGCGGATTTAAGTCTAATAGTTTTTTGGCTAACTCTATTACCAGGCATCATGCGCAGATTTCAAGTTACAAACTTTTTCTTACCCCTCCGCACTATTTTAATGCTTTTTCGCAAAGAACTAGGAATATTAACCTACCTTCTCGCTTTAACTCACTATGGTTGGTCAAGAGTCTTTCCAATTTTATTAACTAGGGGAGACTTATTATCTTTTAGTTTGTTTGAAATTTTTGGAGTTACTGCCTTTGCGCTTGCTACTCCACTTTTTTTAACTTCTAATGACTGGTCATTCAAAAAAATGGGTAAATTATGGAAGAAACTTCACAACCTAAGTTACATCATAATCTGGCTATTATTTATTCATATTGTCTTGCGAAATCCAGATATTAAAGCCCTAATAACCCTAGTCATCGCTTTACTTGAATGGTCTTCCCTATTTATTGCCAAAAGAAATTAGTTAGCAATTTCTCCGATTAAATAAGTCTTAAGCATCTGAGTAGCACTGGTTGAATGGCCTTCGCCTCTTCCACCTTGAGTAGTAAATAATTTAGTAGAATCCAGCAAACCACAACCTTCTAGAATAGCTTCTCCACCTGGATGAATACCTACTTCTATATATTTTGTTACATCATAAACATTTCCATCAATTACCAACCAACAATCATTGGCGTTGTTGTGCTTAATTATTTCATTCACAGATATCCCAGTTTGTTTGATTGCTGTAATTGAAGGTTGAGCAGTTGCTTGGTTATTTATTTGAGAGCTATCGACTTGATTGGTTTTCTTTTGCAAAGAACAACCTGAAAAAAACAATGATGTCAAAAACAATAATATTAGATATGTGTGTTTTTTCATATTTAGTGCAGTCAATTAAACTTTATAATTAATAAAAAAACAAATTCAAATATAATTTTATTTGACTATTTTTTAATCTTAAAACCAGTATAATAATTCTGTGAATGACTTTTTTGATGGAACTCATGTTAGTTTTATAACCGCTTATTTGGCAGGTTTTTTTACTTTCTTTGCTTCTTGTATCCTCCCACTAGTCCCCACCTACTTAGGCTATCTTTCTGGAATTTCTTTTCAAAACTTGGGAGATAAAAAAAATAAACACCATATTTTAAAAACCGCTAGCATTTTTGTTCTAGGATTTGTTGCTACTTTTGTAGCCATGGGCTTGGTTTTACAAAGAATTTCTTGGGCATTATTGAGCTACAGAGATTTAATTGAAAAAATCAGTGGCATTTTCTTTTTAGCCTTAGGTCTATATTTGTTGGGAGTTTTCAAATCAAACTTTTTAAGCAGAGAACGCCAAACTCCTTTACATACTTTCTTTGAAAAAAATATTAATCTTCATGCTTTTTTAACTGGGGTTGGTTTTGGTTTTAGCTGGACTCCATGCATTGGACCAGTGCTAGCAGTAATTTTATATTGGTCTGCTCAAGCAGAAACAGCGTTAGTTGGTTCATTGCTCTTAGCTAGTTTTGGTATTGGTCTGGGAACACCATTTATTTTAGTGTCTTTAGCCTTTGAAAAAATTGTGCCTGCTTTAAAAAAATATCAAAAAATCAGCAAATATATTTCTTATGTTGCTGGAAGCGTTGTAATTTTATTTGGCATCCTATTATTACTTGGAAAATCTCAAGATTTTTCACTTCAAATATTCAAGTTTTTCTCTCTTTCTGGTAAATCAATTTAGGCTTGAATTAGCAGTCTCAACAGATCATTGACAATTATTTTCCTTGCGTTAAGATATTAGCAATTAGTAGTTTGTTCTGCCAATTTATTGAGTAATAATTCAATAAATTGAGCAAAGAAAGGGAAAAATGACATTATCAATTTCACCATTCTTGAGAAATAATGCCAATAGATGGCCAGACCTTTGGGATGATGATTTCTTCAATGTTCCAGCTTCATATTCAAATAGCCTAGAAGTATATGAAACTGAAAATGATATCGTAGTAAAAGCCAATGTGGCTGGTGTTCCTGTTGAAAATGTTGATATTACTGTCGATAAAGATATCCTCTGGGTTAGAGGAGAAATGGAAGATGAAGTAGAAGATGATAAAAAGAAACACTATAGCAAAGCTTCTTGGAGCTATTCCTACAAAATCTCAATTCCAGGAGATATAAACCATAATCTAGAACCTGAAGCAAAGGTAAAAGATGGCATTTTAACAGTCACTTTCAAAAAAGCTGAGCAGGCAAAACCAAAAAAGTTAACTATAAAAAAACAATAAAAAATAACCGCTGGAAAGTTATTGAATCCACATAGCATCACCAAAACTAAAAAATCGATAGTTCTTGGTAATAGCTTCAGCATAAGCCTTCCCTACTAAAGAATCAGCAAAAGTAGTGAAGGCTTTTTGCGCTTGTGGCTCGCTAACTAATGAACTAACCAACATTAGTAAACTAGATTTTGGTAAATGAAAATTAGTAATTAAACTATCAACAAATTTAAATTTATACGGAGGAAAAATAAATAGTTGAGTGGTATTTGCCCCAGCCACAATTTCTCCATTGAGAGTAGCACTTTCCAATGTTCTGGCTGAAGTAGTACCAACAGCAATGATTCTCTTCCCTGCTTTTTTAGCCCCATTCAAACGTTGGGCAGCTTCAACTGAAACTTCATACCATTCAGAATGAAGTTTTTTTTCTGTAATATTCTCTGGTCTTAAATTTTGAAAAGTACCCAAGCCAACATGCAAAGTTACTTTTTCAATCTGCACTCCTTTTTCAGTTAGTTTGGTAAGTAGTTCCTCAGTAAAATGTAATCCAGCAGTTGGAGCTGCTGCTGATCCCTGCTGTTGAGCATAAACAGTTTGATATTTTTCTCTTAATTGTTGTTCAGATAAATTACTATGAATATATGGAGGTAATGGAGTATGACCAATCTGATCCAAAAGCTCTGCATCGCTAGTGCTTGTAGTAAGCTGAACCTCTATTTCTCCACCATATTTCTTACTCAAAACCCTAGCAGTTGCATTATTTTCAAAATACACAGTTTGGCCAGATTTTAAATTAGGCCTACCTATCGCCAACCATTTTTCTTGTCCAACTGGATGAAGTAAAAGAATTTCAGCTAAAGAACCAGATTCTTTTTTTCCAAGTAACCTAGCTGGAAAAACCTTACTTTCATTTAAAACTAAAACATCATTCGATCCAAGTTGACTCAATAAATCATGAAAAATTTCATGAGTTAAAGTTTCTTGTTTTCTATTTATTACCAATAACTTAGAGCTATCGCGTGGTTCTGCAGGAAATTGAGCGATTTTATCTTGAGATAAGTTGTAGTCAAACAAAGATACATCCATAGAAAAAGTATTATAACGGCAAAAGAATATTAAAACAGCCTTTGAGATTTAATTTATGGCTCACCCAATAGAAATGTGTCGTAAGTTTGCCAAGATTTCAAAGTATCCTCAATCATTAACTCTAGTGATTTAGCTACTTTTTTCATAAAAGTTTTTTTACTGATTTTTTGATGAGGAATTTCTGTTAAAGCATAAACATGCAAAGTCATTCCCTGCCTTTTAACATAAATTGGAACTACATTTAAATTATGATTTGTAGATAAATAATATGGCCCTGTGGAAAGATTTCTTTCTTTATCAAAAAGCCTTACTTTTTCAGTACGATGTTTTGGAACTGGTAGACGAGCATCTAATAATAGGGTCATTGAACCACCGCTTTTCAAAATAGGGCCAATAGTTTTCATTGCCCCACCAAGAGCAACAACTGTTACTCCCAATCTTTCAAAAAACTTTTTAAAAATAGGAAATACTGAGATTTTATTTCTATGATAAAAAGTTACTACAATTTTCTTATTTGGGTAAAAATCATGAATAATTCTACCCATCAAAGGATATGGTCCAGAATGAACAGTTAAAAAAACTGCTCCATGTTTTATTGCTTTATCCAATATTTTTTTATTATGAATTTTTACTTTGAAAGGAAAGAAATTAAAAAATAATAGTTGAAAAACCACTAATCTCTGAAAAAACATTGATAACATGGATCTCAATGAAAAAACAACCTTTTTAAATGGATGCCAATGAGGCTTTATAACATCTAGATTTTGGTAATATTTTATTGGAGATGGAATCATTTTTTTATTTATCCAGTGACTGCTTTAAGAATAACAAAAACTTCTGTAGTATAGAGAAGCAAACTAACAATGCAAAGAGCATTCTTATGCTTCAATTACCAATGTAGCCAGTTCCTCTAAAGAAGTTTTTAGAGTATAAAAATACTATTAAATAAATTGACCAATATGTTTATTAAAGAAATATACAATCAAAACCCAAAAACTATCTCTCCCACAGCAACCATTAAAGATGCTGTTAAAAGATTTGTTGATGAACACATTAATGGTTTTTTAGTAGTTGATGACAAAAACAAAGTGTTGGGTGTATTGGCACTTCAAGATGTGGCAGCTGCTACTCTACCCCACCAGTTTAAGAAAAATGTTTCAATGGCTGCTGCCATGTACCGTCGAGGATTTTTTACTCAAGAAGTAGAAAAACTTCAAGACAAACCTGTTTCAACAATCATGCGTAAAAATTTTGCTACAGTCAGTGTTAATGACAATATTATGACTGTGATGGCTGATTTTCTTAAAAATGATTTGTATATTGTGCCTGTTTTAGATGAAAAAAAATCTCTGATGGGAGTCATTACTAGATCTGAAATAAAACACGCCCTAGCCCATACCATGTCTTTGCCATCTCGTTACACAACAAGAAAGGGACAATAGCTATGGAAATAGGCTTGACTTTTTCAGCTATCCTTTCTTTAGTTGTTCTAGCAATTGTTTATTTCTTCTTAATTACAGAAAAACTAAATAAAGTAATTGTCGCAACTCTTGGAGGAGTATTTTTAATTTTGGCCCAAATCTTCAAAACATCAGATCACAGCTCACAAGAAAATGCGCTCACTTTCATTAGCCATAATTTAGATATTTTGGGATTTGTTATTGGCATGATGGTTCTGGTTGGCATTGTCAAAGAATCTGGCATATTTGAAGCTTTGGCTATCTGGTTGGTAAAGCTTGTTAAGGGAAATCCTCGCTGGCTATTAGTAGTCCTTGGCTATTTAACCTTGTTTATGACTGCTTTATTTTCCAATATTCCAACCATATTAATAGTTACTCCAATTATTCTTGTCTTAGTTAAAGAATTAAATTTACCAGCATTTCCTTATTTATTCACGATTATCGTAATGGCAAATATTGGTGGAGCCATGACCCCTATTTCAGATCCAACAACCTATTATCAAACCAAAACAGTTGGTTTGGGATTCGGAGAAGTCATTGCCAACTCAGGATTCATTGTTTTACTTCTTTCTGTAGTTACCATCTTGTACATGCTAATTGTCTTCCGTAAACAACTTTCTGCAGTAACTGTTAAAAAAGAAGACGTAGAAATGTTTAAACCATTAGCAGCTCTAAAACATAAAGATATTATGTGGCTAGGTGTACCAATGATGTTTCTAGTAATCACCCTAATGGTGGGTAAAGAATTTATTGCCAAAAAAACAGGCATAACTCTTGATAACGCAACTTTAACAATTGGAGCTTCTTTTATCCTCATGTTACTCTTACACAAAGAGCCAAGAAATATTTTTAGAGACTTAATTGATTGGGAAATTCTCTTCTTTTTCTCAGGACTATTTATAGTTGTAGGCGCCCTCGATTTCACCCATGTAATTGAGAAATTAGGAGAAAGCTTGGTCTATATTACCAAGGGCAATATGGATTATTTATTATTTTTAATTACTGGTGGATCAGCAGTTCTATCAACTTTTATTGATAACGTTCCCTACAACATTACCATGGTTGGAGCAATTCAAACTATGGAAAAAGCAGGGATTTTTGTTTATCCTCTTTGGTGGGGCTTAAACTTGGGCACTTCCATTGGTGGTGCTGGATCTCCAATTGCTGCTGCCTGTAATGTTATTGCTCTTGGTCAAGCTGAAAAGGAAAAAATTCATGTTCAATTCGGAAAATATTTATTATTAGCTCTACCATTAGTAATTATTAATAGTCTAATTGCCTTTGGCATCATTTGGCTTAGATATCTAAAATAAATCATGGGCATTTTCCAACAATTAGTATTTATCTTCAAAACCAGAAAATGGCTTTGGGGAGTGGTTTTAGGAATTATTGCTTCTACCGCAATCATTACTTATCAGTTTGGTTTAAAAAATACTGATAAAAAAAATCTACAAAGTTTCTTACCTAGTTTTTCTTTACCAACAGAAAATAAAGATATTAAAGATAAAAAAACTCTAACCATATTATTACTTGGATATGGTGGAGCTGGACATCAGGGTGGTTTTTTGTCTGATGTTATTCAAGTTGTGCATATGAATTTTGAAACAAAAAAAGTAGCTTTAATTTCCATACCTAGAGACTTGTGGGTAGCTATTTCAGGAGGAACAGAAAACAAAATAAACGCTGCCTATAACATAGATCAACAAAAAAATGATGAAAAAGCTACTATTAGCCGAACAATGGCAGGCACTATTATTGGCTTCCCAATTGATTACTACATAGCCGTAGATTTTGTTGGCTTCCAACGAATTATCGGACAAGAGCTAGGTGGAATAGATGTTGAGGTTAGCGAGATACTAGATGATTCTTGGTATCCCATAAAAGGTGAAGAATTAAATACCTGTGGTAAGACAGCTGAAGAAGTTGCTCAACTAAGTGCAAATTTTTCAGGATTTGAATTGGAAAAACAATTTACTTGTCGCTACGAACACTTATATTACCCTGCGGGAACAGTTCATATGGAAGGAGGAGATGCTCTAAAATTTGTTAGATCAAGACACGGATCAGTCGGTGGAGATTTTTCACGTTCCAAAAGGCAACATGAGGTTTTATTGGCTATTAAAGAAAAACTTTTTTCTCTTGAGGGTATTGATAATATTCCAGCAGTTTTCAGGGAATTTGCAACTCATACCAAAACAGATCTTAATGCAGAAATAGCCGAATATCTTTGGCCTTTGCTAAAAGCTACTCGTGAATATGTGCTTGTGCCAATTACTCTTTCAACGGAGAATGTATTTACTAGTGGAAAATCAAATCAAGGAGCTTACATTATTACACCAAGAAATTCTTGGGAAGAGGTCCATGTTTATATTCAACAACAAATTGAAAAAGCCAATTAAATAAAAAGCCATGCTTAAACATACTTTTTTAATCAGCCACCGATCATCAACACAAAAATTATTTCACTATATCTTAATTGTTACTACTATTTTTTTTGGTGATGCGCTATTAACATTTTGGTTGCCAACTTATTTACAAAGAACTTTCTCAAGTGCATTGGTTATGGGTTTGATAATGAGTGTTTCATCTATGGTGGGATTATTTGTTGATTTCTTTTTTCCTCAGCTTTTTCCAGATTTAGGCGAGAAAAAAACTCTTAATTTAACCTTATTTTTTCAAGCAGTTTTCATCGGCCTACTCTTCCTCACTTTTAGCTTTCCAAATATCTGGATTTTTGTCTTAGCTGTTGCCGCCTGGGGAGTATATTTTGAATTTGTTTCTTTTGCTAATAAAATTTATGTGACTGATCACATAAAAAAGCCTCTTTACACCAATGCTTGGGCTGGACTGGATTTTGGCAAAAGCTTCGCCTATTTATTAGGACCAATAATTGCTGGCATATTAGTTGTTAAAAATAATTCTCATGTATTACTACTCAGTTTATTTACTGTCGTTATTAGTCAATTATTATTAACTTTCTTTACTGATCAAAAGAAAAAAACTGATATAGCTTTAAAATCAGTTATTAAACCAAAAATAGAAATTGATCATTGGCGTATTTTATTAAAAAATACTTGGCCGATTATTCTTTTAAGTTTCTCTATTAGTTTGACAGATGCAACTTTTTGGACCAGTGGAACTGTTTTTGCTGAAACAATTAGTCAAATTTATTCCTATGGAGTATTTCTTTTGCCACTCTATGTTGCTCCAATGTTAATTTCTCAAGTCATTATGATGAAACGAGGGGTAGCAGCTGCTAAAGAAAAAAAAGCAGCTAGTTTATTATTATTTGCCGGTTTTATTTTACTTATTTTTGGAAAACTTCCAATTGGAGCTGGAATTCTAGTTGCTACCTTTGCCATTGGTGCTTCTATTGCACTAGCCCTCCCAATTATTGAAGGACTATATTCAGAACTGCAAGAAAGAATGGGTTTTCATAGCAAACACCTAATTGGACTTGCTTCTTCAACTTTTAGCTTGGCATATATTATTGGACCAATTTTAGCTGGATTCCTAAGTCAAAATTTTGGTGAACAAACAACTTTCTCTTTCATTGGCTGTTTAATAGGAATAAATGCCATGATAATTATCTTGTTTAGTAATAAAAAAATTACTTTACCTCAACAAGAAATCAACACCTGGGATTCAATTAAAAAATAGTTTATTTATTTTTCAATAACGATAATAATAAAGTTAAGAAAAATGCCAAGCCAGCAAATACTGCAATGCTTGCTCCAGTTGGTGCATTTAATAAAATTGACAACATTAAACCAAAAACCATAATAAATATTCCAATAATTGGTGAAAGAATAAATACCTGCTTTGCTGATTTAGCAAATAATCTAGCAATACTAACTGGAACCACTAATAAAGTAGTTACCAAAATTACTCCTACCAAACGCACCCCAATAATGACTACTAAAGCCAAAAATATATGGTAAAGCAGATCATGAGTACCAACTTTAATTTTTAATAATTGAGCATATTCTCTATCTAGCGAAATCAATAGCCATTGTTTGAAATATAAAGTTAAAAGTAAAAGCAATAACAAAAGTATTACAAGCAGTATCCATAAATCTGAAATATTTATCATTAACATATTGCCAAATAAATAACTCATTAATTGTGGCTGAGCTGCTGGAAGGAGAGAGAAAACAATTACTCCCAAGCCCATTGAAAATGGAAAAAGAATACCAAGAATAGTGTCTGTTGATAGTTTAGAAGTTTTTTGTAAAACAGGTATTGCCATTGAAAATAAACCAGCATAAACCAAAGCGCCAATTAAAGGATTTATTCCCCACAAAAATGCTAATGCCACCCCAGCTAAGGCTGAATGAGCAATTGCCTCTCCAAAGAAGGTACTGCGCCTAATTTGCATTAAAACACCCAAAATTCCAGCGATCACGGCCAACATCACCCCAGCTATGAATGCTTTTTGCACAAATGGATAGCTAAACCATAAAATTAAATTCATGATTTAACTCCTTTTAAATTTTTATGATGCCCATGGTCATGTAAAGAAATTGACTCTCCATAGACTTTCTTAAATAAATCAGAACTCATGACATGCTCTGGTTTTCCCTGACAAACGCTTCCCTGATGGAAGCAAATAACATTGTTGGCAAATTCTGGCAAAATATGTAATTCATGACTAGCTATCAAAATAGTCATGCCATTATTTACTACCAAATCTTTTAATAAAAGATAAAGACTTTCTTCTGCATGCAAATCTATGCCAGCCTCAGGTTCGTCCAAAACTAATAATTTGGGTTGATGGACTAAAGCTCTGGCCAATAATATTCGTTGTAGTTGTCCTCCAGAAAGATCTGTTAGTAAAGATTTTTTTTTCTCAAAGAGATTAACTTTAGTTAATGAACCATCAATAAAAATATTTTTTTCTCCCGTGGTATGGCTACACTCAACTAATGCTAATCCCATAAATTCTTCTACAGTTAAAGGAAAATTATGCTCGATACTAAAACGTTGAGGAAGATAGCCAATGCTGCTATCAAGATGTTTATTTTCCTCCCAATTGAAATCAATTGTTCCAGTAAATGGGATTAAGCCCAAGATAGCTTTGATAAAACTTGATTTTCCAGATCCATTTGGTCCAATCAAAGCAGTAATTTCTCCTTTTGGAATTGCTAGGGTAATACCATTGATTACAAAATTGCTTTGGTCTTGATAACGTATTTTAAGCTGATTGATATTTACTAAAGAATTCATGTTTTATTTATTCTTTTACTAATTCTTGACTTAGGATATCAGCAATTTTTTGTAAATTAGAAACAATGTCTTCTGCCAATGGATCAAGTGGTACAACTGCCCCACCCAACTCTTTGGCTATTGAACGAGCTGTTGTTTGAGATAGCTGTTCCTGGATAAATATAACTTTAATATTATCTTTTTTAGCTTCCTCAACTATTTTGGTTACTTCAGCTATAGAAGGCTCTCTACCTTCAATTTCAATATGTTTTTGAGTTAAACCATATTCACTACAAAAATATCCAAATGCTGGGTGATAAACTAAAATGCTTTTGCCATTCAATGGCTTAAGAGTTGTTTTTAATGATTCATCTAAATTACTTAATTTTTCTATTAATAATTGTTCGTTCTTTACCAAGTTGCTGGCATTTCCAGGCATTAAATCAATCAAGGATTTGGTTAAATTTTTGGCCTGAATCTTTAGATTTTTAGGAGACAACCAAACATGAGGGTCTTTAATTTCATCTGGATTTTTTCTTTGACTTTCGGTCAAATGATCTTGATCAACCAAAGGCAAGTACTCAATTCCATCTGAAATATTCACTATTTTTAAATTAGGATTTATCTCTTTAATTTTTGCTAAATTTGTAATTTCATAAGCTAATAAACCTTCAATGTAATAAACATTGGCCTTGCTAATTGCCTGTATATCTTGTGGAGTTGGTTCATATGTTTCTGGACTATAGCCAGGTGGTACTAAAACATGGATGGCTACATTTTGGCCAGCTATTTGTTCAATTAAATACTTCTCAGCTGGGATAGTTACCAAAATCTTCAAACGATTGTCTTGTTTGTGGTTTGTAAAACTAAATGCGTTAAAAAGTACTGAAATAATTACAATCAACAAAGCAACACCGATTAGACTAATTATTTTTTTCATCACTGTATTATTTCAAAGATGTCAACTTTTTGCCTGGGCAACTTATTTTAGGTCACTTGACAATAAGCCTAAGAGGCAATAGATTCAAAGTACGAAAAAATTCATACATTTTCTTATATTCTTTTTATTAGGTTGGAGTACTTTTTATATATTTAATAAAGGCTCAATCAATGTTTATGTTGATAGTCAAATAAATGAAAAAACCAATGATTCTGGTTTTTCATTAATTTCAAAAAATTATAATAAAAATCAAGGAATACAAGAAAAAACAAATAGGTTTCAAGCAGTTGCTCAACAAATTGCAACTGAAAATACAGATATAGAAATTTCACTATATTTCAGAGATCTAAATAATGGACCATGGCTAACCATTAATCCTCTTGGATTATTTGATGGAGCTAGTCTGCTTAAAGTTCCCATTCTCATTGCCTATTTAAAGACAGCAGAAAATAATCCAGAAATTCTGCAAAAAGAAATTGTATATGAAGAGGCTTTTGGCAAGGATTTAAACTATGATTCAAGCTTTGATCAATCTCTAGTCATAGGACAAAGCTATACTGTTGAATATTTGCTTAAATTAATGATTCAGGAATCTGATAATGTAGCAAAGCTTTTACTACAAGCCTCAGAAAATGAGATCGGTCTAAGTCCAAATATTGAAGAAACTCATAAGTTGCTTGGGTTTGATAATATTTCAGATATTATCACCATTGATCGTTATTCAGCGGTTTTCCGTATTCTTTATAATTCAGAATTTTTAAACCCAGCTATGTCAGAAAAAGCTTTGTCAATCATGAGCAATTCTAAATATGAAAATGCTTTGCTAAAACATCTACCAAAAAACTTAGTGGTTGCTCACAAATATGGCATTAGAAAATATGAAGGAGATGAAGCCACACAATTACATGATTGTGGCATTATTTATACAAAAAACCCTTATCTTCTGTGTGTAATGACAATCGGGAAAGATATCCAGGCACAAGAAGAAATCATTGGCAAAATTTCTCAAGAAAGCTATCAAATCTTTAGCTATTGATTTATTATTGGTGGGTTTGGATCACCTTGCTCTGGTGGTAGTGGTTGAGCCTCAATTGATTGAGTTGGAACAACTGGGGTAACAACTGTTTCTTGAGCTTGAATTGGAGCCACTGGAGCCTCAACAACTGGGGCTGCTGGTGGCATGGTCAAAACCATAGCACTTTTTTTCTTTTTATTCAAAATAACAAACACTAATCCAGCTATAGCTATAAGACTAATTAAACCACCAATTGCATAAACAGTAGTTTTTTGCATACCAAATAATAAATCAATATCTTTTCCTTGTTCTATAGCTTGTTTAGCCTCAGCTTCAACATCTTTGGCAGTTGGATGGACTGGATAAGAGGTTTCAACCTTATTTAGATAACTAAGAGCTTTGGTATAACGATCTTGCCAATAATACCCAAGAGCTGTTTCCCAGTTTTGGTATGTTTCGCTGGCAGAGCCAGTTAAGGTTAATTTTTGTGTTTCAGCCAATCTAATTAGATCAGCAACATCTCTTAGAAAATTAAAACTACCAACCTCATCTCCCATACCATAAGTAGCGATGCCAATTACTTCTCCAGCGGAGTTAAATGCTGGTCCACCGCTATTGCCATGACCAATGGTTGCATCGGTTTGAACTAAGGTATTTCCTTGCGAATCTTTTTTAAGAGCACTAATTATTCCTCTAGTAACAGTGACTTTTGTACTGGAGGTGCTGTAATCCAATAATGGGCCAGAGTCAGAGCCGCTAACCACTCCTGGATAACCTAAAACTAGGATTGCTTCTCCTTCTTTCATGCTACTAGCATTACTAATTTTTAAACTTGGAAAGGTATAACCTTTATCAGCATTTAAACGTAATAAAGCTACATCAGAGCCGATTGGTTTTTCTTGATTAAATACTACTCCCTTGGAGAACATGTTGGCATAATCTGCGCCAACTTTTTCAGCTGTAAACAAAGCTTCTTTATCTGTCACAAAGCTACTGATATTACTTGGGCTTGGCAGAGTTTGTGAGAATTCGAATGGCTCAGTACCAAGATTTACATAGTATTTTTCTGCTGTAGGAACTACTTGAATTACTTTTTGGTCGAGTAAATCGTAAAGTGACTTTACCATCACTTGAACTCCAGATGGGTTCTGCATCATGTTTATTGTTAAAGCTAATCCTTCTTCTGGAGTGGTGTTATATCCTTGACCTGCTAAAGCTTCTCGAACAAAATCTACTACAAAAGTAGCAATAGCTTGATCACCACTATTTAATCCTCCAATGAGGTCTTGTTCTGGGTAAGACATTACTACGTGGCCGTTAGTGGCTACTAAGCCAGAGCCATCAACTATAAAACCAGAACCATAGCTACCATTACAGAAAGGATAGGATTTCTGTAAATAAACTGCTGGAATAGATTGATCAACTCTTAGTTCTTTACAGTAGACATATAAAATATGAGCTACAGAAGGTTTGACTAGCTCAGCAATTTCTGATTCAGCAAATACAACCTGATTGTCTGTTGAGGCGCCTTTGACTACGCCTGTTTCAGCTGCAAATTGGATTTGGTTAAAAAAGTTTTGAATTTTTAAATCAATATTGTTGGTTTGAGTTGAACGAACTTCAGCTTCAATGTAACTTTTTTTGCTTGGAATAACATACTCATAATATGTTGCTTGTTTGCCAAGGATGGTTTCTTGAAAATCATAGCGGATGGTTAGTCTCTCGCCAACGTTGATGATTTCTTTGCCCAAATACTTATTATTACTGCCAATAATCTCGGAAGTAATTTGTTTTTCAAGAGTATTTGCTAGGGTTGGGATGTCTTGTCCAACCAAATCATCATCAAGGGGAACTGAGTTTAAGAAAATAGTGGCAAAACCAAATTCATTGCGAAAAACAAAAAATCCTGGTTCTTGATTTTTAATCATTGCTTTTTCTGGTAATTCAGCAATTTTCCAACCAGAATTAGCTAGGTTTACTCGATATACATTATTTGGAGATGTAAATAAGTCTCCATCAGCTAGGCCAGCAGCACAGTTGCCACCAACACAAGAATCACCGGCGTCATTATTGCCTAGCCAAGCTTGCTGACGTAAGTCTTGATTTTCATTAAGGAAAATTAGAGCTGATAATCCAGCTACTAAAACAATTAGTAGTACTACTAGACTTAGTAAAGCGGTATTTCTCTTTTTTTGATAAACACCCTTGCGATAAATTTCTGGAGACATATTCTCTCATTATGAATATAGTTTTCAAGAAACACAAGTGAGCTATTTGTAGATAATTATTTGGAAAGAATATGAAGCAAGCGAGCTGCTAGTGACATGCTGTTTTCGCCTGATTCAGTTAGAGCATTTTTCATTTGAGTATCAGCGTCAGCTTCTTCTTTAGTTGCTGACTCAGTTGATGCGGCGCGACCAGGTCTCATTAGAGCTTGGAATAATGCAATGCCAAAAACAGGAGCGTATGGATGTTTTTCTCGAATTTGAGCTAGTGTTTCTTGGTCACCTAAAGACATGTGCCCATATTTTACACCATATGATCTATTTACGCATACATAGTTCAATTGTTTGGCTATAAATCTAATTATGGAAAAATGCTAAACTAAATATTGATGAAATTTAATGTTTATAAAAGTATTTTTTTAAGATCTGCGTTAATAACTGCTACAGTAATTTTTTCTCTTGGTACCATTGCTGCTGTTTTAATATATTTTCAAGCAAAAGAATTTTTTATTGATATTGAAAGAAAAGAATTGGTTGAACAAATTGATACAAAAGCAGATAAGTTGGAATTAATTTTTTCATTAGCAACAAAAGCAAGTGAACAGATAGCTAAAGCAGATAACATAAGAAGTTTTATTGAAACTCCGACTACGGAGGAAAAAGATCATGTTCTCCAACATTTAGAAATATTTAATACTCAAAATAGCTATGACGCCATATATTTACTAGATAAAACAGGGGTTGCTATTGTTTCTACGGATAGAAGCTTCGAAAATAATGATTATAGTTTTAGAGATTACTACAAAAAAACTATTTCTGGATACAAAACTATAGATAGCGCCGTAGGATCTACTTCTGGAATTATTGGTTATTATTTTGCAAACCCAATTTATAGTTCAAAAAATGAAACTGAAATTATTGGAGCAGTCGTTGTTAAAATAAATATTAAAAAAATAATTGATTTAGCTGGATTGCAAAATGATCAAACAAAATTAATAGATGAAAATGGAGTAATTCTAAACTCTAATGATAATGATATTGGATTAAAAAGTATTAGTTCTATTCCAGAGCAAGTACAAAATTCAGATAGTTTTAAAAGAAAATATGCTGAAGCTAAAATTGAATCGCTCAATGAAGAAAAATTGTGGAAAGAAATTCAAAATTACCAAAATAATTTTATATCTGAAGAAAAAACTAATACAAACAAGGTTTTTTATAATTCTGTTGCCAAAATTGGTGAATCAAAATACATGTTAATTTATAAATTTGATGTAAATCAATTTATTATAGATTCTCAAAAATCAGCTCGTAGTATGGCTTTTGTAATTGTCCTAACATCAATTGTTGCCTTAATAATTGTTAATTATTATTTATGGAAAGCAACCAAACCAATTACTGAATTAATCAATGCAGCAAAAAAACTAGAATCTGGAGAAAAAAATTATTTCGCTGAGAAATCATCCGATGAGTGGCAAGAATTGAGAAATTCTTTTGAATCGATGCAAGACCAAATATTTATTAATAAAAATAAGTTGGAAAAAGTGGTAATCAAAAAAACTGAAGATCTAAATAAAAAAATTGAGGAATTAGAGAGATTTAATAAAATTACTGTTGATAGAGAATTAAAAATAGCAAATCTAAAAAAAGAGTTAAAAGAAAAAAAATAAACTATGTTTGCTTCTAATATCTATACTTTGTTTTATTTATCTTCATTGCTTTATGTATTTTTTGTTTATTTGATAATTCGTAATTCAAATAAAATTAATGATCAAATAAAATCATTTAAAAAAATAATTGTTTTAAGTTCTTTTTGGATTTCCCTTCAGACCATCTCGTCATTATTAAATCCAGCCTTATCATTTCAAATAATTATTTGGAAATTAATCATCTCAATTGTTATTTTAAATTCTCTAGCAGTTTTTAATTTTACAAATATATTTCTAGAAAAAAATGAAAGGCAAAAAAAGCACAAAATTCTAAAGATACTCTACTATGTTATTGCATTATTAAACATATTTTCTGATAAATTTATAGTTTCCAGCAATAATTTAGAATTTCCACCATTCATTCCTGGAAATTTTTTTATAGTCTTTGTGATATTGGTTGTCACACCACTATCTATTTCGTTATTTGAAATTTTAAAGAAACTAAATAAATTAACTGGAAATAAAAAAAAGCAATCAATTAGCATTTCACTTGGGATAAGTTCGCTTATTTTAATTGGAGGAACAACCAGTTTATTATTGCCATTATTAAATATCCCATTT
>MNZB01000001.1 GCA_001873435.1 Candidatus Pacebacteria bacterium CG2_30_36_39 | reverse complement strand
CCTGCTGCTTAGTAGTAATTAATAAAAAAGAAAGAAGAAAAAATAAGATAATATTTTTTTTAGTCTTTTTATTAATTAATTGAAAAAAGAAATAAATAGAGCCGAGTGTTATTCCGCTCAAAAATATTTCCATATACATTCTAGAGACGTAAAACATGAGTTTTGGAGAGTATAAAACATAGAATATAGCTGAAAGGTTAAGTAAGTGATTTTTTACGCCAAAAACATTTTTTAAAACTAGATACGAAAACAATCCAATTAAAAATAATCCCAAAAATACCATAATTTTTATGCCAGAATAGCCAGTTAAAAGCTCAAAACCGGCTCCAAACAAAAAATATGTAAGTGGATATATTGAATCAGTAAAACTGACTCCTTTATTTAAAATATCGTACAAAATTTTTCCATGAATAGTGCTATCTCCATATAAAGGCAAGGAATTAAGTAAGAGAAAATAGGGAACTATTAATAGTAGCAAAACAAAAAACAGATGATAAAAATTAAATTTAGATATTTTCATCTAATTCCCTGATTGTTTCTTTCCAATCAAATTTTTTAGAGTCTTTTATAGCATTAATTGATATTTTATTTTTTATTTCAGCGCTTAAGGACAAAATCCTACTCGACCAATCTTCAGGGTTTTCTTTGTTTAGCAAAAAACCATTTTGATTATTGTTTATAAAATCTTTAAAACCATCTGTCTTGCTAGTTAAAACAACACATCCAAAACTCATTGCTTCGAGAGCAGTTAAGCCAAAACCTTCAAAATCTGATGGAAAAATAGCATACTCAGATTCTAAATATGTTTTTTCTAAAATTTCTTGACTTGTTTTTCCAAGAAGCTTGATGTTTTTTAGGTTTAGCTCTTTTATTTTGCTTAAGATGAGTTTTTTTTCAGGACCGCTACCAATAATTTTTAATCTAAAATTAGGTAAGTAATTCATTATGTTTACTAAAAAATTAATACCTTTTCTTTTTTCTAACCTACCAACAAAAATAATAGAGTTTGCTTTCTTTTTAATCTTTTTATTTTCCTTTAAATCTATCCCATTTAATAAAATAAAAACTTTGTTTTTTAAGCCATATTTGTTTTCTAAAACATTTTTAGTTGAATTGGAAACAGCAAAAATCTTATCGGCTATTAAATAAGTTTTTTTTTCAAAAAATTTTAATATTTCATAAAAAAACTTTTTTCCAAGATATTTTTCCTGTTGGTAATAGGTATGATGAGAAACAATATAAGTCTTAGTGTTTAATTTTGGTATTAAAAAAACACCTCCAGGACCAGAATGAATGATGATAGAGCGTAACTTGTGTCTATTAATAATTTTTTTTAGATTAAATGATAAATAAATTGAAAAAAATATGGGAGAAAAATCGTATCTGCCAAACTTAATTTTAGGGATATTAACATTTATGTGGTTTTTTATTTTGTTATTTTGGCAACTAAAAACTAAAAAATCATTTTTATATTTAGAATGCTTATAATGAGCATGAGCTACTCGTCCAGCTCCACCTATGAAAGGATAAAAATCATAAGTAAAAATACCAATTTTAGTCTTTTTTTTTAAAACAAATTTTTGATTCATAAAAAATAAAAATCTTTTATATGAGAAAATCTCAAAACCAGTTCTGTCACAAACTTTTTTCATATATCTATGTGTATAGCAGCGTTTATGATCTAGGGCTGCTTTTCTAGAAACAATACCAAATAGAGATAAAAACCGGTGGAGATAATAACCTAAAAATGTTGGAGTGGTAACAACTATTTCCGTATCATTTTTAGAATATTTTTTTAAAGAAATCAATAAATTATCTATGTTTGAAAGATGCTCCACCAAGGCTAAAACAAAAATTTTATCAAAAAAACCTAATTTGTTTTTTAAGTTTTTTTCTAAATCATAAATAAAAAAATCATGTTTTGGATATTTTTTCTTTAGATCTTTTATTAAGTCCTTGTCTAAATCAACTCCTGTGTATTTAATGGTTTTATATGGTAAAGCTTCTATTAAGCTTCCATAACCACAGCCAACATCTAAAATAGAATCAGTTTTTTTAACACCTTCATATACTTGCCTCATTCTTTGCTTTAAAATAAATGGAGAAATATTAAATTTAAACATAAATATCAACTTAAAATATAATTACTAATTTTTTTAGAAATAACCATCCAATCATGGTTTCTTCTTACAAATTTTTCACCGACATCATTTTCTTTATAATTTTTTATGACCAAATTTATCTTTTCAGACAAATCTTCATAATTGCTTGTTTCAAAAATCAGCCCTCTTTGATTATTCTCACCAATTTCTTCAACCATTCCTTTTAAGTTTGGCGCAATAACAGCTAAACCACAGGCCATATACTCTAGGCCTTTGAGAACCAAGGCGATATCACAAGCCAAACTATAATGATGTGTTACTAATCCAATTTTTGCTTTATTAACAATTTCAGCAAGTTTATCTTGGTTAACCCATGAATAAAAAATAAAGCTCTTTTCTAATCCATATTTTTTTACTTCATGTTTTAATTTTTCTAGTTGTGAACCATCGCCAACAAAAACAAATTTATAGTCAGGATAGTTTTTTAATACAATTTTTGCTGCACTTGGAATTAAATCAACTCCATCGTGACTTTCCATACCACCCATATAAAGTATCCAGTTTTTTCTTTTTTGATGTTGATTATTAAAAATTTTAAAATCAACGCCATGAGGAGCAATTAAAAATTTATTTTTTACTCCTTTGTTAATGAGAAAATTTGCCAAACTTTTTGACATAGTTATCAGTTTTTCTGATTTCTTGGCCACATAATATTCAATTAAAGGACCATATTTTTTAATTAATTTAAATTTAGAAAGACCCATTGTTATGTCGTCGATGTCATAAACTAAGTCAATTTTTTTGATTCTAGTAAAAATAAATGATGGAAAAGCAGAAACTATGTTATGAGCATAAACAATATTTGAATCTACTTTCAACAAATTTATAAAAATTTTAAAACCTAGTTTTATATACAAAAATTCTTTTCCTTTTTGAAAACGATGAATATTTCCAAGATTATAAATTTTTAATGTTTTTTTTAATTTAAAATGATTAATAAATTCATTTTCATTAAGAATTGGAGCTATCAAGCTAATATTGTAGCCCTTTTCAAGAAGAGTTTTAACAATCCAAATAATTCTGACAGCACCACCTCCCTTAAAAGGCCATAGCATGTCATGACTGACAATCGTTATTTTTTTTGTCATAATTTATTTGGACAAGTTTTCTATTATTAACTCTGAAGAATTACCATTTCCAAAAGGATTTGGCCAAACTTTATCAATTTTAGACATTTTTATACCATATTTTAAAATCTTATCTTCATCCCACCCCACTAGAACATTTCCTCCAACCGCTATTGTTTCCGGCCTTTCAGTCGTGTCTCTCATTGTTATACAGGGAACATGTAAAATACAAGCTTCTTCTTGTATACCACCAGAATCTGTGGCGATAAGTCTTGTTTTTGACTCAAGAACTAAAAAATCCATATAGCCCAATGGTTCTATTATTTTTAGTGTTTTTGGAATTGATATTTTAAATTCTTTTATCCGAGACAATGTTCTAGGGTGAAGGGGAATAATAACAGGAATACTAAATTTTTTTTGCAACATACCCAATCCCTTAAAAATTCTTTTAAGTCTATTTTTGTTATCAACGTTTTCTGCTCTATGAGTGGTTACTAATATATAATTTTTTTCTTGCAGATTTAGTTTTTTAATAATGTCTGATTTTTTTTGAGCAATTTTCAGATTCTGCTGAATTGCATCAACAATAGTATTGCCAACCATATAAATATTTTTTTGTTTTATATTTTCATTCAATAAATTTTTACTTGAATTTTCAGTAGGAGTAAACAAATATGTGGAACAATGGTCAGCAACAATTCTATTAATTTCTTCAGGCATATTTTTATCACCACTTCTAAGTCCTGCCTCAATATGTCCTAAGTCTATTTTTAATTTTGAAGCAACTATAGAAGCGGACAAAACAGTATTTGTATCTCCTTGAACTAAAATCTTATTTGGTTTTTCCTTTAGAAAAATTTCTTCAATTCTAACCATCATTCTTGCTGTTTGCTCTCCATGCAAGCCAGAACCAACATTTAAATTGTATTTAACTTTTGGAAGTTCTAGCTCTTTAAAAAAAACCTCATCTAAATTTTTGGAATAATGTTGATTCGTGTGAATTATGAAATATTCATTTTTATTTTTCTCCAAAAATCTAATGATTGGAGACATCTTTATTATTTCTGGCCTAGTTCCTAACACTAAAGCTATTTTCATTATTTTCTGTCTCTTAAAATTTTTTCTATTAATTTTCGGTTATTGGCTATTAAATCAGCTAGCAAACCAATTAAAAATACTTGAAACCCAACAATTAATAAAACTGCCATTAAAATTAAAGATTGAATATGTCCAGAAGTAGATCCTTCGAGCAAATAAAAATAGATAAATCTAAGTCCTAATAAAAATCCTGGTGCAAAAAAAAGATTAGAAATAAAGAAAAAAGTTTTAAACGGTTCATACATTGCAAAAACTCTAACAATTGTGGATCCAGAGCGCTTAATATGTTGCCACATATTTTTAAATAATCTTGATTCTCTTGTCTTAGAATTAGTTTGAATATCTATTGATTTAACTGATAGTTTTTTTTTCCCAGCTTGAATCAATGTTTCTATTGCATAAGAAAACTCTGTAACAATATTTAGTTGTTTAGCGGCATCTCTTGAATATGCTCTAAATCCAGAAACAGCATCTGGAATTTGAACTCCTGATAAATATCTTACAACAGAACTTCCCAAAAATTGAAAAAGTTTTTTAATAAAAGAGAAATGTTTAATTTTGTTGGTTTGTCTATTCGCAACAACAATATCTGCTTTATTTTCCAATATCGGCTTGATTAAATCTGGAATATTTTGTTGAGGATATTGGTTATCTCCATCAGTATTAACAATAATATCAGCATCTAAACTTAAAGCTTTATTTAGGCCGATTTCAAAAGATCTAGCCAGTCCCTTATTAAGGGTGTTAGAAATTATATAATTAACTCCCAATTTTTTAGCTACATCAATAGTCTTATCTGTAGAGCCATCGTCAATAATTACTATTTCAATTTTTGATATTCCTTCGATCTTATTAGGAATTGAATTAACAACAAGATCTAATGTTTTTTCTTCATTAAAACACGGAATTATAATAACTAATTTCATTGCTTTTAATGATATCATTTAAATTGTGAAAATTTTAACCATTTATGAAAAATTTAAATCAATTGGTATACGTCAATCCCTTTTTACCATAATTGGTAACCTCATGGGCACAGCACTATCAGCCATAGCTATTATTCTATTTATCCGCATCATAGGACCAGAAAAATACGGAGAATTCAGCGTAGGCTTTGCCATAGTCTTAATACTCACAAGAATCATAGACCTTGGCCTCAACACCGCCATCGTCAAATATGCCGGAGAAACAAAAGAAAACAACAACAAAAATTTCATCTACAGCTACACCCTCAAACTCAAACTAATCATTACCACCATCTTAATAATAATTGGCATCCTATCATATAAAAACATCGCAACATTACTAAACCTTAAAGAACCACTGATAATATTAATAAGCTTCACCTTTGGCCTAGCCACTGGCTATTACGAATACCTAGTTGCTATCCTCCAATCTCAACATCTCTTTGGTAAAACAGTCTTAGCAAATGCAATCCAAGCAATAACCAAACTAATCGCAGCCATAACCCTATTGTGGTTAGGTACTCATAACCTAATCCCACCATATTTCTGGTATATCTTTGCTCCATTCATTCCATTCTTTTTTTTCTACTGGCTAGTACCAAAAACAACCAAAATCAACTTAAAACAAAAACAACCAATATTACAAAAAAAGATCTTACTTTTAGCTCGTCATGCAAGCATAGGACTAATTTCTGCTGGCATCATTGAAAACATAGACATCCTCTTCGTTCAAAAAAATCTCTCAACCTATGAAACTGGCCTATACGGAGGAGTAAGCAGAGTAGCCCTATTTTTTGCTATCATTGCCTATTCACTAGGAAACGTCCTAAACGCTAGAGTAGCTAGATACAAATCTCAAGATCACCTCGCTAAATACCTAAAAAAAGCCCTAATACTCTCAGGCTTAATCTTAATCAGCTTTATTATTTTCATTCCATTAATCAAACCAGTTATTTTACTAACAATTGGCAATGAATACCTAGCAGCCCAAAACATTCTATTAATTTTAATGGCAAGCTCCTTCTTTGCTTTAGCAGCAATCCCCTTTATTGCTCTGTTCTATGCTCTAGAAGCAGACTGGTATTTTTCCATCAGTGGCATCCTACAACTAGCAATTGTCTTAATTGGCAATATTTTCTACGTACCACAAATGGGCTTGGAAGCAGCCGCTTGGACAAGATTTTTCACAAGACTTTTCTTACTAATCTTCACAGCACTAATAGGAATCATTGTTTACAAAAAACAACTTAAAAATAAATCATAGATTTGACCCACAAAGTGCTAGTTGTAAGCAACACCCCCAACATGCTTATATTATCCTTGCATCAATCAACAGAAAGAACAGGCTTTGGTTGAAATAATTAAAATCCCTCCTGACATGGAAATAGATCTTCGTATCCACGACGACCTAGGTGCCAACGTCCTAGAAGCACGGAAAAATGGCATCGACCCCCTCAACGGCTTCATGGCCCAAGTCTTCCTAGGCTACGAATCACAAGGCAGAACCCCCTTTACCCAAGAAGACATCCAAAACTTCATCTTCCTCCTTGCCACCCACCGCAAATTCGAACCATTCGCCATCATCATCATTGACCTCTTTGGCACCACCACCTTTACTGATTTATCCTTTGTCAAAACCAACGACCTAGAAATTCCTATACCAGAAAAAAAGAACGGGAAGGAAACAATAGCTTACCAACCAAAGAAACATGCACGCCTCAAAAAACCAAAGCTTAGCCACCAAGCAAAAAAAGAACTAGAAAAAAACAGAAAAAACCAAAGAAAAGAAAAAAGAAAAACAACCTAATCATGAGTGAAAAAATCAAAATACCCAGAGCCCTAAACGCAGAAATCAACCTGCGAGACGACCTAGGATCAAATATTATGGAAGCCTATGTCCAAGAAGACGGACCACTCAACGGCTTCATGGGCCAGGTCTTTCTTGGCTACGAATCACAAGGCAGAAGACCATTCACCCTAGGAGACGTCCAAAGATTCTTAGCCGGACTACTGGGACATGAAAAATTTAAGCCCCACAGCAAAATCATCGTTGACATCCTAGGCACCACAGACTTTAGCGGAATAGAATTTGAAGAAAAACCCAATCTCTCTGACCATAGCAAAACCAAGAAAAAACATCTTAAAACAAACCGAGATAGTAGGGGAAACAGATTTGGTGGAGGAAGAAGATAAACTTACTAACTACTCCACATCAGCATCAGCTGGATCATCACCAGCACGCCACCAAGCCCAACGAGACAAAACATTAATCGCCTCCCTCAAAGACATATGAACCATCAAGCGATCTGTTATCTCTGCCAAAGCATAGGTCTCTTGAAATTGATCAGGACTCTCTCTTCTCACACTACGTCGGAAAATACGTTCCATCTGCCAAAATTTTTTATCTCTTTGCTCTGCCATACCAAAATTATACAACAGGAGAATTACTTAGCAAACCAAGCCACCGTCTTCCTCAACCCCTCCTCAAAACTCACTTGAGGCTCCCATTGAAGCAATTGTTGGGCCTTACTAATATCTGGCTTCCTACGAGTAGGATCATCTCCAGGCAACTGCCTAAACTCTATCTTAGCAACCGAAGACTCCTCATAAACAGCTCGCCAAATAATCTCGGCAGTATCCTTCACCGTAAACTCACCAGGATTACCAATATTAACCGTCTCACCTCTAGCACTAGGATTAGTAGCCAACCTAAGAATACCCTCAACTAAATCACTCACATAACAATAGGAACGGGTTTGAGAACCATCCCCAAACACCGTCATCGGCTCATTTTTAAGAGCAGACATAATAAAACTAGGAATCACCCTACCATCATCAGCGCCAATCCTTGGGCCATAAGTATTGAAGATCCGCACTATTCTCGTATCAAGCTGAAAATCCCGATTAAACACCCCACAAATGGTTTCACCCAATCTCTTTGACTCATCATAACAAGACCTAACACCATTCGGATTAACATTACCCCAATACGTCTCTCTCTGTGGATGTTCCAATGGATCACCATAGGCCTCAGAGGTACCAGCAAAAACAAAAGTACCCAAAGGATTAGTAGCTTGCATATACTGCAATAGATTATCTGTAGCCACCGTATTAACTAAATAAGTTTCTCTTGGATATTTCTGGTACCAAGGTGGGGAAGCGGGTGAAGCAAAATGAAAAATATAATCAAAGACCTCGCCCTGCAAATAGTTACCAGCCGGTTGAATCACATCTGCCTCTACAAAAGCAAAGTTCTCTGACTCTATCTCAGCCAAATTATCAGCGTTACCAGTCAAAAAATTATCTACTCCCATCACCAAACCACCCTCATTAAGAATGGTCTCTACCAAATGAGAACCAAGAAAACCGGCAGCACCAGTCACTAAAACTTTTTTACCATTAAAGCGGTCAGTCATAACAAAATTATTGTAGCAGAGAAGAACGGACTAAATAGTCACTAATCCATTTTGACAAAACAAAATAGATCAAATATGATGCAAAGCTATCAGGTTAACAAGGACATACAGAAAGAGGTTTCATGCCTAGTTCAGAAAACCCAGTACCAACCTATTTACTCGAACGCATCAAACAGTTCGTCACTGACCCCCAAAAACTAAAAAGAGTAGACACCCTCACAGAAGAAGAGGCCTATGCCATTGCCAACCAAGGATATCTAACCCCAGAACAAAGCACTCTCCTAGACCAAGACGAAGCCCTTCACACTCTCAGGGTCATTGTCTACCAACAACTAATCGACTGGGCATCTAATGAAGCAGAGGGCATTCAACAAGAAATCATTGACTTTATTAGCTCCGAAACCTTTGTTGACTACCCAGACTTTTTGACCAACGAAAAAATCATGAACGCCGCCAGAGGCGAATGGATTAATGACCACAGCCAAACCCTCAACCAACTCCGTGAATTTGACCTAGAAATCTTGGGTGCCAGAATCAGTGACCATGGTGATGTTGAAGTTCTTATGACCCACAACCAAGTCAAATTTGCCTATGCAGGCGGAGGCTTTCCTAGCTTTATCTCTATCTCCCAAAAAGACTATGCCATTCCACCAGACGTAACCATTGGCTTGCTAAAATATAATCCGGCCTCCGCCATCAAAGGAACAGTGGGGGACATCTATATCTCTATGAAAGCCCCTTACCCCACTAGTCACACTAGCCAATATATTGAAGTGGTATTACCAAAACCAGCAACAGAATAGATTGGTTTTTTACTATCCCATATTTATATCTTATTTGATACTTTCTGATATAATAAGTAGTCTGGTAGAAATTTCTTAACGCAAGAAAACTTCTGCAACTTAATAACTGGTGTAAACCTTCAATGCTTTTGAGGATGTACCACTGTAGCTTTGCTTACCAGCAAGGACACAGTGCACACATCCTAAAAAAACAAAGGAGGTGAAAAAACATGGTTGACTGGACAAAGATTTTGATTCATTTGGCTGCCTGGATCATTCCTGGCATCTGGATGCTGAAAACTCACTGGAAAATGCTGGCTTACTGCCTCGTAGTGTTTGGAGGACTGGCTATTTTAAGCGGCGAACTCTATCCACTATTCTGGGCAGTCTACAGCTTCGTGGGCTTTCTCTGCGCTATCTACCTCAAAGGTTGGTGGCGCACAATCGGCTTGCTCTTGATCCCGCTCACCAGCTGGGCGGTTATCACCTATGTTTTCACCGGCACCATCTTCTGGCTTCGCTAGAAATGATGTCATCACGCTCCCTCTGTTGCAAGACAGAGGGAGTAGTTCTTTAATAAGGAAAAAAGAAATTGAAAACCTATTTATCTCTGTTTGGCCTCGCGCCAAACAATAGGTAACTAGAGATCAATTTCTAAAGGAGGCTTCAATGGAACTCACGTTCTTAGAAGTCCTGGGACTAATAGCTCTTCTGCTGTTGTCCCTCATCGCCTGGGTGTGGTCACTGATTTCAATTCAGTGCGCAACAGGAAATAGTTGGCTAACAATGATTCTCGCAGTCATGTCATCTATTTTCTTGAGTGGTTTCCAACCATTCCACGACATCTCAGGTTGGGCAGTGTTTTTGGGCGGGTTGATAGCCAGCTTCATCTTGGGGCTGAACAACGGCATGAACCTGGTTTTGTTGCATTTGGGAAAAGTAATCATCTTGCTTTTACTATATGCCTCAATTACCAGCAGAATGCCAATCAACCAACTCTATCACCTGTTCTAGCCCACAAGTTCCATCCCGTCGTGAGACGGGATGGAACAACCTCAAAAATCATCTTCACCACAGACAACCAGCAGGTTATGATGAGAAGGTGAGAAAAATCATTAGTCATCTCCTCAAAAAACCCATTTGGCTCATAATAGCTTTTGCCCTAATCCTACGCCTCCCACTACTCACTGGCTCTTTTTGGCTAGATGAAGCTGCTCAAGCCATAGAAAGCAGTCGCCCCCTTGCTGAACAACTAGATATCGTAGCCGACTTCCAGCCACCACTCTTACATTACCTAATCCACTTTGCCACTTACTTCTCCTATCAAGAATGGTGGCTAAGAATGTGGGGAGCCCTTATTCCAGGAATCATAACCATTTGGGCTAGCTACCAAATTGGTAAGAAACTTTTTTCAGAAAAAGTTGGACTCTGGACAGCCCTCCTGCTCGCCACTTCCTCTTTCCACATTTTTTATTCACAAGAACTCAGACCATATAGTTTGCCAGCCATGTGGGGCTCATTAAGTACACTTGCCCTAATCACCAAACCATTTAACAACTGGAAATTCATCCTCTTTTCTCTTGCTGGCCTCTACTCCTCATATCTCTATCCCTTTCTATTAATTACTCAAATAATAGTTTTGTGGTTCAGACAACGATCAATAGCAAAACTCTTACAAACCACTCTGCTAATCACTATTGGGTACTTACCATGGTTGCCAATGTTCTTTCAACAACTCAAAGCTGGTCAAAGCCTAAGACTAGAAATTCCAGGTTGGGAAACAGTAGTGAGCATCCCACAATTTAAGGCCTTACTTTTAGTACCCTTGAAATTCATTTTTGGTGTCCTAAACCTAGAACTGACTTGGCCATTTCTATTTGCCATTTTCATCTTCGGGTTTTTATGTATAAAACTTTTTTGGCAAAACCCAAAGCACCTGTGGATAAATCTCCTAAACAACTTTGGTAATCTCCCAAAGCTATGGCGAAAATTAGACTCCCGAAACCAAATGGCTTTACTTTTATTTCTTCCCCTTATTACAGCCTGGCTAATTTCATTTGTTGTTCCAGTAATACAACCCAAGAGAGTCTTGTTTGCTCTACCATTTTTTTACTTAATATTCACTTCGTTATTGGCCTGGAAAAAAATAGATAAAGAATCTAATAAAAACCTGCACTTCCTACTATATTTCTTTCTCTTCATCAATCTTTGGAGCACAGTAAGCTACTGGCACGAAACTACTTTACAACGAGAAAACTGGCGTGAGCTAAAACAAACTATTGTTGAACGTTTTCCAGCCAGTTCAACCCTTGTAATCATGTCCTTTGATGGTGCCTTTGCACCCTGGCGTTGGTACGAACCAGAATATCCCACTTTGGTTACTGGCAGACGTCATGTCCAAGATGTGATTAGTCTAAAAGAAACACTCAAGCCAACCTTTGACAAAGAATATGTCTTGGTCTTTGACTATTTACGCACTCTCACTGATCCTCAAGACAAAATCTTGGAAACTCTAACTGACTTTGGCTTTACTGGTAGAGGAGTCATTGACTATCCAGGCATTGGGTTTGTAAGAATCTATGCCAGAACCCATAGTGCCATCAGCACTCTTAAGCGTTAATGCTCAGCTGGTTTATGCTATTATTTATTAGTTATTAGTCAAGAAAGTAAAGATGGCAGACGAAAAAAGAAAATTACCAAAAGAAGAAACCGAAAAACCAGAAACTATGGGCCCTGAAAACATCATGGCTGCAGTAGAAAGCGGTGATCCTGCTCAATTATTAGCTGCTCTTAAAGAAGCCTTTAATTTCATTTCTGGAGCAGACGAAACCAATGCCATAAGAGAAATTACTGATAACAATATGGTAGATACTTTTTTTGCTGAACTAGAAGCCGATGGAGAAGCCAGAGTTAAATTTGGCTTTGCCGGCGGTTTTCTTTCTCTGGGTATCGTAAAATTTGAAGGACAACCAGCCTCAGTAGGTTTGGTTGATAAAACTGTTAAACAAGAATATAAGGCTAAGTGGTCTGGAACAATGTTCGGCTAAATAATTTATGAAAATCGGCATTGATTTTACCCCAACTATTTATGATCGTGGTGTTTCTAGATACACCAAGAACCTAATTCGTAGCTTAATGGAACAACCAGGAGCTGATCTAGCTCTATATGGCTCTTCTTTCCGTCAAAACGAGATCCTAAAAAACAAAGCTCAAGAAATTTTAAGCATGGCCAAGCCAGTGGGGGAATACGTCTTAAAAGTCCAGAATTACCCACCTACACTCTTATCAATTTTATGGAAACTGGGGTTGAACCCAATAAAAAAAATTTTGCCTGATATTGACGTTTTCCATAGCTGGGATTGGCTTCAACCACCAGATAAAGATCTGCCATTAGTCTCCACTATTCATGATCTTGCTATCTTAAAATATCCAGAAACAGCTCATCCTAAAATCTTAGCTGCTCACCAACAATCATGGAAAGTCTTACGTGAAAGAGACGCTGAAATCATTACTGTTTCTCAAGCTACCAAAAGAGACATTATTGAATTTTTGGGCATCCCAGCCTACCGCATTACTGTTATTCCAGAGGCTTTGCCCTATGAAATCCGCTTGATCAACGAAAGGCTAACTGAAGAACAAAGTGAACAAATTAAACAAAGACTAGTACTCACCCGTCCATATATTCTCTTTGTTGGTACTCGCGAACCACGTAAAAACCTCAAAAGACTAATCGAGGCTTGGGAAGGAATCAAAGACGAAGTTGATCTTTTAATTGCTGGTGAAACAGGTTGGGATGAGAGTGGTAACTATCAAATTCCTGGACTAAGATTCTTGGGCAAAGTCACTGATATAGAACTTAATGTTCTCTACGCAGAGGCCGAGGCATTTGCTTATCCCAGTTTAGATGAGGGCTTTGGCCTTCCAATTCTAGAAGCCTTTTATCATGGTACCCCAGTTATTACTGCCGACTTGCCAGTCATGCTAGAAGTAGCTGGTAATGCTGCTCAACTAGTCGATCCAGAAAATGTTCAAAGCATTAGGCAAGGCATAGAAATAGTGTTAAATGAAAACACCGAAGAACAACGTACTCGCTTACAAAGAATGATTATTAGAATGCATATGTTCAGCTGGCATCTTGTCGCTGAACAAACCTTAGAAGTCTATGCGAAAGCGATTGAGCGTTATGGAAAATAGGAGATATAGCTTTGCTTTTGATGGCAATGAAGCTAATGTCAAAAATAGAGTGGGTAGTAATGTCTATGCTTTTGAAATTCTTAAGTATTTACACGAAACTACTTTAGTTCGTTCTGACATCCACTGGACTATTTTGCTAGCTCAATCTCCAGAAGAAGATTTTCCTCCAGAAAACAATTTGTGGCACTATGAAATAGTTAAACCAACTAAATTTTGGACACAATGGGCATTGCCCATTCATTTATTTAAAAACAAAAATGTCTATGATCTCCTCTATACACCAGGGCACTATGCTCCTCGTTTTTCTGCCGTTCCCTATGTTAGCAGCGTGATGGATTTGGCTTTCTTGAAATTCCCAGATCAATTTACCAATAGAGATGCTTTTCAGCTTAAACACTGGACTGAATATAGTGTGCTGAAAGCAAAGAAAATCATTACTATCTCTGAATTTTCTAAAAAAGAAATTGCTCAAACTTATGGTCTTCCCTTGGAAAAAATTGAAGTAGCCTATCCTTCATATGCAATGATAGAAAAATATTCTAATTTACGATGGAAGAGTTTTGTAAAAAAACACAAGCTACAACCCAATCAATATTTTCTCTATCTAGGCACTATTCAGCCTCGTAAAAATTTGGAGGCTTTAATCGAGGCTTTTGAAATTTTTTACCGCAACCTAGCGGCCGATCAAGTTCATGGTGCTCAAGCTAAGAAAATTAGAGAGATCTGGCCGCAACTGGTTATTGCTGGTAAAACAGGTTGGCTAGCAGATAAAGTACTAAATAGAGTTAAGAATTCACCTATTAAAGATCAAATTGTCTTAACTGGTTTTGTGGATAATTCTCTAAAAAAACCGCTCTATGAATATGCTCAGGCATCTTTGTTGATTGGTTTTTATGAGGGCTTTGGTATTCCACCTTTAGAATCTCTTTCTGTTGGAACACCAGCAATTGTTTCTGATAGTAGTAGTTTGCCAGAAGCAGTGGGTAGGGCTGGTTTACTTGTTAATCCTAATGATCCACAGGCAATTGCAGGAGCCATGAAAAAAGTCTGGACTGCACCCAAAATTCGTCGTCAAACTTGGAGTAGAACCGCTAAAAAACACAGTAAAGAATTTACTTGGAAAAAGACTGGTGAAAAGATTTTAACCACTCTTTTGGCTGTAGTAAATAAAAGAGAAAATAATGGTAGTTAACTCTAAAATTTCTGTGCCCATTCTAGGAATTGATCCCGGCTATGACCGTTTGGGCTGGGCCATAGGAGTGCCTCATGGCAATAGCTGGACAACTCTAGAATATGGTTGTATTGAAACTCCCAAGACCATGACTCTTTTTGATCGCTATCAATTATTACAACAAGAGCTAACTGAAGTTATTAAGCTTTATCAACCAAAGATTGCTGTGGTTGAATCCTTATTTTTCTTTAAAAACCAAAAAACTGCTTTAAAGGTCAGCGAGGCAAGGGGAGTGATTTTGAGCACTTGTTTTACTCATGGAATTAAGCTTTATGAATTTACTCCTTTGCAAATTAAGCAAGCAGTCACTGGCTATGGTCGAGCAGATAAAAAGAGTATTGAGAAAATGGTTAGGCTACAATTGAATCTGGGTAGTAAAAAAGTTCTTGATGACGCCATCGATGCTTTAGCAGTGATGATGACTTTTCAAGCACAGCGCAAGTTGTTAGCACTCTAAAAACGTGATAAAACTATTCTCAAGATGATCGGGTTTCTTTCAGGTAAGGTCCAAAAACTTAATAATGCAATTTTAATTCACACTACTGGTGGAGTGGGTTATTTAGTTGAAGTTGGCCCTTCATATTTCCTTAGAATTCAAGATGAACAAGATATTTCTCTGTTTATCTATACTCATGTTAGAGAAGATGCTCTTAAGCTCTTTGGTTTTCAGAATCAAAAAGACCTATCACTCTTCGAATTAGTCTTATCTGTATCAGGAGTAGGACCAAGAATTGCTTTGGCCATTATTGATACTGGAGCAGAAAGATTGGTTGCAGCAGTGCAAAATGCAGATGTTACTTTTTTCAGCTCAATTCCTAGGGTTGGTAAAAAACTAGCCCAAAAAATTATTATTGAACTCAAATCTAAGCTTGGCGGTTTAAAAGATTTGGATCTTAGTCCATTATCACAAACAGAGCAAGATGTTTTAGATGGTTTATTGGGCCTGGGTTTCCCAGAGAACCTTATTCATGATGTGCTCAAAACACTGGATACCAAGCAACCAGTAGAGTCATTGCTGAAAGCAGCTGTAAAAAAACTTTCTAAGGCCATATAAATATGCTTGAGCCTATTTCTCTTACTACTGACCCCCAAAATGTTGAAGAAGAAATTCTTTTTACTTCCCTTAGAGCTCAGGATTGGGAAGAGTTTTATGGCCAAGAAACCACTAAGAGATCGTTGCAAATTGCAATTGAAGCGGCTAAGCAACGCCATGAAACTATGGACCATGTCTTGCTTTATGGACCGCCTGGTTTGGGTAAAACTACTCTTTCTCATATTATTGCCAAGGAGATGGGGGTAAATATTAAGATTACTTCTGGTACAGCCCTAACTAAAACCGGTGATTTGGCAGCTATTCTCACCAATTTGGAGGATGGTGATATTCTTTTTGTCGATGAAATCCATCGCTTGTCAAAGGCTGTAGAAGAAACTCTTTATCCAGCCATGGAAGATTATGCTTTGGATATTGTTATCGGCAAAGGTCCATCAGCTAGGACAGTTCGGATTGATCTGCCCAAATTTACTTTAGTTGGAGCAACCACTAGGTTTGGCTTATTAGCTGGTCCTTTCCGTGACCGTTTTGGTCTTATTCAAAGACTAGAGTTTTATGATCCTAAGGGTTTACAGAGAATCATTACTAATGGCGCTGCTAAGCTTAATGTTAATCTTGATCCAGCTGCTGCCTTATCAATTGCCAAGAGATCAAGGGGTACTCCCAGAATTGCTCTTAAGCTTTTCAAGCGAGTTAGGGACTATTCTCAAATTGAGAATGGTGGAGATGTTACTCCAAATTCAGTTGAGAGAGCTTTGAATATGTTTGCGATTGATGCCTTGGGACTGGATCATAATGATCGCAGGTTCTTAATTGAGATGATCGATAAGCATGGTGGTGGTCCCGTTGGTTTGAGTACTATTGCTGCCACTATTCATGAGGATCCTGGGACTATTGAGGAAGTGATTGAGCCATATTTGCTTCAAGTAGGTTTTTTAAAGCGTACTAATAAGGGTAGAGTGGTGAGTAAAACTGCTTATGCCCATTTGGGCATTACTTATTCTGAAAAATAATTTTAATGAAACAAAACTCTGTTTCTCAACTATATTTCAGCAACAAAGATCTAACTGAACGCCTAGAACAAATCCTAGCCTATATCAAAACTGAAACACCATTTGTTCTAGACAAGCCCTTACAAAAAAGTAGCTGGTGGAACTCAAAAAAAATTGGTGCCATCCACTATAGTGGTAGTTTTAATAACACCCCAGCCATCCTCAAAATCCAGGGCACCAAACCAACAACTAGTGAAGCCCTAATGATAGAAAACTTCACCAACCAAAACCAAAGCCAACTAATCCGTGCTCCCAAAATATATCTCTATCTTCCTTGGCAAGAAAAACTAGAATTCGAAGCCATCATCATGGAAGAAACCAACCACCAAAAAATAGTAAACTTACCAGCCTCCAATCTAGAAATAACTACTTTCTTCAACCTTTACCATGAATACAAAAAGAAATGCCTCAATAAACCTTGGTTAGAAAAACCAAATATCTCCCTAGCAGAACAAACCCTCAAAAACTTTGCCACCTGGCAAAAGATCTCAGCAGAAATCCATCCCAACCACCCACTCAAAAAATCTACCGACCCAGAACTAATTAAAAAAGGAATCAACCACTTAGCTAAAAAACTAGATAAAACAACTTGGCAATTTATGCATGGCCACTTTTCTACCAGAGACCTCTACCAAACAAACAAAGAAACAATAATCCTCTCCAACCTCTACTGGTCATGGCGTCAACCATTTTATGACGCTGTCTTTGGCTTTCACTGGTATCAATATGATCTAGCAAACACAGAAAACATCTCTCTAGAAACTCTTTTAGTCCAACGAAAAACCTGGAAAGAATATATTTTAAACAACATCCCTCAAACTGAGCTCGACCATGAACTATTAGAACTAGCCTTTTTAGAACGCAATCTAGCTGGCCTAAACCTAGATGGACTCATCTCTGTCTCTCCAAAAGCCAAAGCCCTAATACAACTTACTAGAGAAGATATTGCTAAAGCCATTAATCGCTAACCTTTGCCATATCTAGTAGTCTGCACTATACTATTCCTTATATATGCCAATCACTGATAAAGACGGCAATTCATTAACTCAAACTGAAATCTTAACCAAGATAGTTGGTCGCATTAATGCTATCTACCTAGAACTTGTAACTGGCTGGCTCTGGTGGTGTGTCGGCTTCATTCCATTTCACTCTATTAGAACATTTTTTTACAGAGCCTTTGGCCTACAAATAGGGGAGGGATCCACTATTCACATGATGGCCCGCATCTATGATCCACGCCATATTAAAATTGGCACAGGAACCCTGGTGGGAGAAAAAGCCACTCTTGATGGCCGCAAACAACTACCCAACTCCCAAGGCGGACTCATAATCGGCAACCACGTCGACATTGCCTCTGAAGTCATGATCTGGACCAGTGAACATGATATCCACTCAATAGACATGAAACCTATTGAAGCCAAAGTTATAGTTGAAGACTATGTCTTCATTGGCCCTCGCGCCATTATTCTTCCAGGAGTAACCATCGGCAAAGGCGCTATTGTAGCAGCTGGAGCAATCGTTACTAAAAATGTAGAACCAGGCTCAATCGTCGCTGGTACCCCAGCCAAAGAAATTAGTAAACGTAAACTCTCAGAGTACAAATACAAATTAGGCCGCCCTCGTTTGTTCCAATAAGAAAACTATGGCAAAAAATACTTCTACCACCCTTGATCTGTCAATTATCGTTGTTTCTTACAACACCAAACTCATCACCATTCAAACCCTAGAAACTGCCATTGCTGATCTTAAAGCAGACAATCTCTTGAATAGAGTTGAATTTTTCATCGTTGATAACGACTCCAAAGACGGTTCTGTAGAAGCAGTAAAAAAATTCATGGCCAAGCAAAACGTGAAATACACAGTAATTGCCAATAAAGATAATAATGGCTTCGCTTGGGCTAATAATCAGGCCATCAAACAATCTGATGCTAAAGCAGTTATTCTGCTTAACTCCGATACTATTACTCAAAGAGGTGCCTTTAAAATACTTCTAGAAACATTCGCAGAGCACCAAATAAAAGAAGCTACAGCCCACCTTGATTCTGAAGAAAAATCTTTTACTGATAGACTGGGCATCATTGCGCCAATGCTCTTGAACACCGATAAAACTCTCCAAGCCCAAGGAGGAAATTTCCCTAGCCTCCTGTCGCTCTCAGCTCAAATGCTATTCCTAGATGATCTACCAGTTATTGGCAAATTTATTCCTTCAACCCAACATACTGGTCGCAATGAGAGAATGAAAAAATCAGACAAAAAACTTACTTCAGTAGACTGGTTGGGTGGCACCGCCATGATGATCCGTAAAGAAGTTATTGATGAGATAGGAATGCTTGATGACGGCATCTTTATGTATGGTGAAGACATCGAATATTGCATGCGAGCCAAACATCATCACTGGGACATTGCTATTCAACCCCAAGCTAAAATCATTCATCTTGGCAATGTCAGTGCTGGATCAGAAAATGCTCTAACCGGCGAAATGAAGGGCTATGTTTATTTGTGGTCCAAGTTTAAACCCAGCTGGCAAATGCCTATTATGAAAATGATTTTATGGAAAGGCGCTTTGCTCCGTTTGTGGCTCCATAAATTTATAACCAAAGACGAGCGTCGTGCTGGAATTTACCATCGTATTTTAAGTAAAATTTGGAGTTTTTAATTTATGCTTAAAAAGAAAAATTTGAGTTTTTGGCAAAAAATCATTAACTGGGCTGACAACAATTTAATGTTTGTTTTCAGCACCTTCTTGTTAACCTTTATTCCTCTTTATCCCAAGATTCCTTTATTTGATGTCATCCCAGGCTATATTGTAAGAGTCAGATTTGAAGACATGCTAATGATCTTAGCTGGAATAATCTGGGTTACTCAAGTTTTTAGAAAAAAAATCACCTGGAAATCACCGCTATTCAAACTCCTTGGTACTTATGCTGGCATAGGTTTTCTTTCTCTTCTCTCAGCTGTTCTAATTACTCAAACTATTCCTGCAGAATTAATTCATGTTGGTAAATCTGTTTTACACTATTTGCGTTATCTAGAATATTTTTTCCTTTTTATCATTATGTACGCTTCAATAGAAACGCCGAAACAAGCCAAGACTGTGGTTTGGAGCCTTGTTTTTACAGTTTTTATTGTTAGTTTCTATGGTATTGGCCAAAAATATTGGTATTGGCCTGTCTACTCAACGATGAATCGTGAGTTCAGCAAAGGAGTCAGACTCTATTTAACAGAGCACGCTCGTGTTCAATCTACTTTTGGTGGTCATTATGATTTGGGTGCATATCTAGTTGTAGTTCTGCCAATTCTTCTGAGCTTCGCTTTTTTAAGCAAAAAGAAATGGGAAAAAAGAATCTTCCAATTTGTTCACGCTTTTGGTCTATGGCTATTGATTATGAGTGCTTCCAGAGCTCCATTTGCTGCCTATGGTCTGGCAGTATTCTTTGTCCTGCTCTTTGTAGCCTGGCAAGAAAAAACTTGGTTAAAAAAACTTTGGTCTTTTATTAAAAAATCATTTGCTATTGGCTCTTTAACCCTCTCTTTAATGCTGGTTTTTGGCAGTGATATGTCAGAGAGATTCTTACAAGTCATTGAAGGGTATCCTCAAGTAATGGCCTATTATGACCAGGGTAAAAAAACTTTTGATGAACTCAATGCTGAACGTAAAAAAACCAGAGATCGTTTCTATGATTGGCTTGGAATTATTGAACTAGGTCCACCAGAAAACTCTATTGGCTTTGATAATTCTGATGACCTAGCTCCAGTCTTAACTGCTACAGACCAACAACCTGTTACTAGACCAAGTGATGTTTACAAAGACATTCCAGATATTGTTGAAGTCAAAACACAAAACTCTGATGGCACCACCACCACAACCACAGTAGAAAAAGAACGAACCTGGTCGGCCAATGCCCTAAAATATGGTTTATCCATGGCTATACGCCTAGACACCCTCTGGCCCAACGCCATCAAAGGCTTCATGAGAAACCCATTACTAGGCAGTGGCTACGCAACTCTAAATAAAGAAACAGTCATCCAATTCACTGAAGCAGAAAGCACCGACAACAACTTCTTGAGAGTCTTAGGAGAAACCGGCTTATTAGGCTTCCTAGCTTTCTTCGGCATCATCATCCTAGCCATGAAAGTAGCTCTTAAACATATCTTTGATCAAGACATCTTAAACTCTGCTCTGGCAATTGGCCTATTTGCAGGCTCCATCGGCCTAATGGCCAATGCCTCATATATTGATGTTTATGCTGCCTCCAAAGTCGCTTTTAGCTACTGGGGAGTAGTTGGCCTGGTACTGGCCACCCTCTCACTACCAAAAGATAAAAAAACAATTTTAAACCGTAAAAAAAAGTAAAAACATGAATAAAATTTGGCAACAACTGAGTAAGACTCACAAGCAAGTCTTGTTACTCATTTTGTTGACCCTCATCCCACGCTTATACCGCATTAACAACCCCATTGCCGACTGGCATGCCTTTCGTCAAGCAGACACAGCCTCTGTAACGCGCGAGTACGTCAAAAACGGCATCAACCTACTAGAACCTCACTACCATGATCTATCCAACATCCAATCTGGCCATGAAAATTTAGCTGGCTACCGAATGGTTGAGTTCCCACTCATCAACGGCCTAATCGCTGGAGTACTACGCCTCATCCCAGCCCTACCACTAGTTCTCACTAGCCGCATTTTTTCTGTTTTAGCCTCACTTGGCACCGTATACTTTCTCTACAACTTCACCAAACTACTAACCAAAAACGACAAACTAGCCAACTTCGTAGGCCTTGCCTTTGCTCTAATCCCTTACAACATCTACTACTCCAGAGTAGTCTTGCCAGAACCATTTCTCTTACTCTTTAGCACCGGCTCACTCTACTTCTTTCTCCAAGCAATAAAAACAAAACAAATCTATACCAACCCAAGCTTTTGGCTCTCAGCCATGCTTCTAGGCCTAGCCATTCTACTTAAACCATTTGTAGTTTTTCTCATCCCAATCTACTTAGTCCTATACTTTCAAAACCAACCAATCAAAAAACTATTTTCCTGGAGCTGGATAGCTTTCGGCCTAATTGCCTTACTACCATTTTGGTGGTGGAGAAACTGGATCCTCCAATTTCCTAGCGGCATCCCTGCCTCAGACTGGTTGTTCAACAGCAACCTCATCCGCCTTAGACCAGCTTGGTTTCGCTGGCTATTCTACGAACGCCTCACCAAGCTAATCTTAGGCTTTGTAGGAATTATCCCTGTCACACTTGCTTTCTTTACCAATAAAAAACCACTCAAAACAGTGCTTTGGGCCTGGGGAATTGGACTGCTCACTTATCTAATAGTCATTGCTACTGGCAACGTTCAACATGACTATTACCAAGTAATTTTTATCCCATTCATCTCCTTACTAGTCGGCAGCGGCTTCTATTGGCTGTGGGAAAAAGCCACTAAAAAAACTATTCTCTTCAAAACCATGGTCATTCTACTTGCCATTACCAGCTGGCTACTTGCCTGGCAGCAAGTCAAAGGCTACTTCAATGTCAACCATTGGGAGTATGTTGAAGCCGGAGCCGCCGCCAACAAACTACTACCACCAGAAACAAAAATAATTGCTCCAGCCTTTGGCGATACCATCTTTTTATTCCAAACCAACCGCACCGGCTGGCCAATTGGCTTCGACATTGATAATAAAATTACTATGGGAGCAGAATATTACCTAACCACCAGCTATGATGATGAAGCCCGTGCTTTGGAAGCAAAATACCTTACAATAACCAAAACAGACAAATACCTATTATTAGATTTAAGAAACCAAAAACCATAACCATATGAAAATCTTAATGCTCACCCCATATCTACCATACCCCTTGCTTTCTGGTGGACAAATTCGTACCTACAACCTTCTCAAAAAACTAGCTACAAAACATGAAATCACCCTGTTTGCTCTCATCAAAAACCAAGACGAAAAACAATACATCCCTGAACTAGAAAAATATTGTGCCAAAGTCAAGGTTTTTCAACGCTCAGAAAAACCCTTTACCATCAAAAACATCATTAAAGCCCTATTTTCTTCATATCCATTCTTGGTCATTCGCAACTACGTACCAGAAGCAATCGATGCTATTCGTGAAGAACTAGATGCAGAAAAATATGATCTAATCCACGCCGAAACCTTCTACATGATGCCTCACTTGCCAGAAAACGATATTCCCACCATTTTAGTCGAACAAACCATTGAATACTTAGGTTATGAAAGCTACGCCAAAAAAGCCCCCAAACTATTTCGTCCATTACTAGAATCCGATATTAAAAAAATCCGCCGCTGGGAAAGACACTACTGGCGAGCCTGCGACAAACTAATTGTCATGAGCGATGATGATAAAGATTTTATTGGCAAACAAATCAATGCTGGTGACAAAATAGATGTAGTTGCCAATGGCGTAGACTCTGCCTGGTTTGCCCAAAAATCCCGCCAATTACCAAAAGAACCAACCCTTTTATCAGTGGGTACTTTTAAATGGCTCCCAAACCAAGAAGCCGTAGATTTTCTAGTCCAAAAAGTTTGGCCTTTAGTCAAACAAAAACTCCCCTCAGCAAAACTCTTAATTGTGGGCAACGCCCCCACAGATAAAGTATTAAATTACGGAAAAACAGATAAACAAATCAATGTCCTGGGCAGAGTAGAGGACATTAGAACTGCTTTTAAAGGATCTCATGTTTTGGTTGCCCCAGTTTTTAGTGGCAAAGGCACTAGATACAAGATTTTGGAAGCCATGGCTAGTGGCACCCCAGTAGTTGCTTCAAAAATTGCCGTAGAAGGCCTAGATATTAACCATGGCCTCCATGTTTTAACTAGTAACTCCGCCACTGAAATGGCAAAGCTTGCTATAGAAGTAATAGAAAACAAAAAACTCTGGCAACAGCTATCAGAAAATGGTAAAAAATTTGTTAATGAAAACTTTGATTGGAAAGAAATTTCACAAAAACTTGATATGATTTACAAAGAAATCGGTACCAAAGGAACCAATTATGGCAAAAAAAATGAAAAAAACAGTTAAGAAAGCAGTTCAACCAAAAAAGAAAAATAATCTTCAAAAAAAAATGGTTATAAAAACCTCAAACTCAACTAGTGATCTAGCGATTATAGTTTTGAACTTTAACACCCAATTTTGGTTGAAGAAAACTTTAAATAGCGTCAAAGACTTTTATCTTGATCGCACTAAATACAAAGTAGAGATAATCGTAGTTGATAATGATAGTAATGATGGCTCACCAGAAATGGTTGAAAAAGAATTCAAATGGGTAAAGCTAATTAGATCTGGAGGAAACATTGGTTTTGCTGCAGGCAACAATGTTGCTTTAAGACACATCACCGCTCGTTACAGCATGCTACTCAACAGTGACACTGAATTTAGTGATGCCTCAAACCTAGATATTATCATTAAATATTTAGATGAAAACACTGATGTAGGCATGGTTTCACCAAGAGTTGAATTGCCAGATGGATCTTTGGATCCAGCATGTCATCGTGGCGAACCAACACCTTGGGCTTCTTTAACCTATTTTGCTGGACTAGAAAAAATGTTTCCCAACAGCCCATTACTAGGCCAATACCATCAAACCTTTAAAAATTTAGATGAAATCCACGAAGTCGATGCTTGCACTGGAGCAGCCATGATCTTTCCTACCAAATTCATGCAAAACAAAGTGGGCTATTTAGATGAACAATTCTTTATGTATGCAGAAGACATTGATTGGTGTCGTCGCTTCCGTGAAGCAGGCAAAAAAGTTGTTTTTCATCCAGGAGCCAGAATCACTCATCATAAATACAAATCTGGTATTAAAAGCTCTTCCACTCGCTTGGCCAAAAAAGTTCATAACATGTTCTATGACACCATGCTGATGTACTACGACAAGTGGTATAGCAATAAATATCCTAAATTTTTTAGAACCCTCCTTCGTACTTTCTTATTCATTAAAAAAGGTGGGTTATAAATAATGACTAGAATTGGCATTGATTGTCGTTTAGCTGGCCAAGAACATGCTGGGATAGGCCGTTATACCCAAAACCTAGTCCAAAGACTTGTTCTTAACAAAGATATCAATTGGGTATTATTTTTCAGCAACTCAACTCAAGCTCGTGAAATATTACCCCAAAAGCTAGATCACGTTAAAGAAGTAATCACCCCAATTCGTCACTATTCCTTGCTTGAACAAATTAAGCTTCCCTTAATCTTTGCTAAAGAAAAACTTGATCTTCTACATGTCCCTCATTTTAATGTACCGATTTTTTATCAAGGAAAAATCGTTGTTACTATTCATGACTTACTATGGCATGAACAAAGAGGTAGTCATGTCACAACTCTGCCTGCTTGGAAGTATCGTTTAAAATATTGGGGTTACACAGAAACAGTCAAAAAAGCAGTGGAAAAAGCAGCTAAAATCTTTGTGCCCAGCACAACTGTAGCCGCAACCTTAGCAAAATATTATCCCAAGGCAAAAGATAAAACTATTGTTACATATGAAGGAGTAGAACAAACCTATCTCGATCATGAAATAAAAGAAAAACCAAGAAAAAAACAATTAGTTTATACCGGCTCACTTTATCCTCATAAAAATATTAAGGTTGTTTTTCAGGCCCTACAAAAACTACCAGATTTTTCATTAAAACTAGTCGGTTCTCGTAATGTTTTTCAAGACAATACTAAAACCCTAGTAAAAAACTATAAATTAACAAACCAAGTTGAATTTCTAGGCAAACTATCTGACAAAGACTTAATCAAACTCTACGAAGAAAGCTTTGCCCTAGTATTTCCTTCATTTTCCGAAGGCTTTGGCCTACCAGGACTTGAAGCTATGGCCGTTGGCCTGTCAGTAATTGCTTCAGACATCCCCATTTTCAGAGAAATCTATAAAAATGCCGCTGCATACTTTAACCCACTTTCTAGCGCAGAACTTTTAGAAACCATTCATGCTCTTAATTCATCAAGAAAATTTTTAACTAAAGCTGGTAAAGATAGAGTAAAAAGCTTTTCTTGGGATAAAATGACTGATAAAACTTTCAAAATCTATCAACAAGTTTTAAAACAAAACCATGCCTAAACAAGTACAGCAACCTAAGGTTGCCCTAGTTTATGATCGTGTTAACACAGCATTTGGTGGAGCCGAAGATGTCTTATTGGCTCTACATACTGCTTATCCAAAAGCTCCTCTTTATACTGCAGTTTATGACCCCAAAAAAGCTACTTGGGCCAAAGTCTTTCCATTAGTAAAACCTAGTTTTTTAAACAAATTTCCTTGGTTAAACAAGCTTCACCGTTGGATTCCCTTTTTAATGCCAATAGCCTTTGAAAGTTTTGATTTTAGTAGCTATGACATCATAATTTCTATTACTAGTGCCGAAGCTAAAGGCATACTTACTCTGCCTCATCAACTACACGTTTGTTATTTATTAACTCCACCAAGATATCTCTACCAAGATAGAGAACATAGTTTGCAGTCACATTACATTTTTAAAATACCAGGAATGAAGTGGTTGGCGGAGAAATTATTAAACTACCTCACTTGGTGGGATCAACAAGCTATTTTTCGTCCAGACACGATTATCCCCATTTCACAAAGAGTAGGGCAAAGAATAAAAAAATATTATCCAAATATCAAAGCCACTACTGTAATTTATCCACCAGTTACCATGGCTTCATTGGACAAAGAAAATAACATAAGAATTGAAAACCAGCCAACTAACTACTTATTAATGGTTTCTCGTTTAGTTTCTTACAAACACTTGGAACAAGCCATTGTTGCTTGTAATAACTTAAAAAAGAATTTAGTAATTGTTGGAGATGGGCCAGAACGTAAAAAACTACAAACATTTTTTACTAACTACACTTTTTGGTATCCATTCATTAGTGAAACAAAACTTCATACCCTATACACACAGTGTGATGCGTTGTTAATGCCAGGAGAAGAAGATTTTGGCATTGTTGGCTTAGAAGCAAATAGCTATGGCAAGCCAGTATTGGTAAATTGTAAAAGTGGTGTTGCCGAGTGTATTGATCATACTTTTCATGGCATTCATATTTCTCAAGAAAAAACTGCAGAAATTGAAAAAGCCATTATTTCCCTCGAGAATACAAAATTTAACCCAAGTCAGCTTATCCACAACGCTAAAAAATATGATACAAATACATTCGTGCAACAATTCACCCAAGTGGTGCAATATAACTGGCAACAAAAACAGAAAGAAACCTTATGAAAACTTATCCACACGCCTATGCAGTTATTTTAGCTGGTGGAGGTGGCACACGTTTGTGGCCAAAATCTAGAAATAAAACCCCTAAACAATTTTTAAAACTCTATGGTCAAAAAACCATGATTCAAATTGCAGCCGAACGTGTTTCCAAACTAGTTGATGCTGAACATATTATTGTGGTCACTAATGAAAAATATGCTGATGAAGTAAAAAAACAATTACCCCAAGTTCCAGCCATTAATATCTTGGCTGAACCAGAAAAAAAAGACACTGCTCTGGCAATGTTGGTTGGCTCACTTTTTGCCAAAAGCCTTGATCCAAAAGCAATTATTTTAAATGCTGCCTCAGACCACACTATTATTAATGAGGATGAATTTGTTAAAGTCATGGAAGGCACAATTCAAGCAGCTACAGAAAGTGAAAACTTGGTCACCGTTGGTATCTTGCCAACTTTTCCCACTAGTGCTTTTGGCTATATAAAAATCGATAAAAAAATTAAGGAGCTAAAAAACAAAGTACCTTTATACAAAGTTGATAGTTTTACCGAAAAACCAGATGCTAAAACAGCCCAACAATTTATTGCCACCGGCAAATACTTTTGGAATGCCAATATGTATGTTTGGACAGCAGAAACCTTGAAAAAATCATTCAAAAAACACATGCCCTCACTTTATGAATGTACTAAAAACCTTGATACTTTATCAGCAGAAAAATTTCATCAAGCACTACCAGCAGTTTATGATGGAGCTGACGCAATCTCCATTGATTATGCCATTAGCGAAAAAGCAGATAATCTCGTCCTAATTCCTGGTGACTTTGGTTGGAGCGATGTTGGTGATTGGAAAGTTGTTTATGATCTGGGCGATAAAGATAATGAAACTAATGTAGTGGTTGGTGATGACGATAAAGTAATGACAATTGCCATTAATTCTGAGGGTAATTTAGTTCATACTAATGGTCGGTTGGTAGCTTTGGTTGGCTTAAAAAACATGGTGGTGGTAGACACAGATGAGATACTAATGATCTGCCCTAAAGATCAATCTCAAGACGTAAAAAAGATTGTAGAAAAACTTAAAACAGAGCAACGTAAAGAATATTTATAGACTTATGTTAAATTACGACCAACAAAAAAGAATCTTAGATCTACTAGTAGCCTTTGCACTCATGATCGTTTTCTTGCCTTTTTGGCTTATTGTTCCTGTTTTAATTATCATTAGCGATGGTTTTCCTATCTTCTTTAGTCACCAACGAGTTGGTAAAGATGGACAAAAGTTTGCAATTAAAAAATTTCGTTCAATGGTCAACAATGCTCACGAAATTTTACATAAACAAGATCCTAAGTTATTAGAAAAATTCAAAAAAGGCGATTGGAAGTTTCCAGCTAATGAAGACCCTCGTATTACCAAACTTGGCAAAGTTCTAAGAGCTCTCACTATTGATGAATTTCCTCAACTTTTCAACGTTATTAAAGGCGAAATGAGCATGATAGGTCCACGTGCCTACATGCAAGAAGAACTTGATGAACAAACTAGAAAATACCCTGAAACCAAAAAATATGTGAAGGCCATTCTCTCTATCAAGCCAGGCATTACTGGACCCTGGCAAACTAGTGGTCGTAATGAAATTCCTTTTGTCCAACGAGCCAAAATGGATGCAGAATACGCTAAAACAAAAAATATCTGGAATGATATTAGAATTATTCTCAGAACCCCCAAAGCCATGATCTCTAAGTGGTAAAAATATCTAGAAATTTGCTATACTGACAGCTATGACTGAACAAGAGCCTATGGTTGATGTTGTCAGTGAACCAACCGCTGAAGAAAAAAAATCTTTAATCGCTGCTATTTTTGCCAAGAAATCTCATGAACTAAAAACAGAGAATCATGAAGAAATTGTTGAACTTGAAAAAAAACCCAAAAAAGTTCAACCTTGGAAAAAACCTCTATTAATTGCCGCCAGTATTGTCCTAAGTTTAATTTTAATTATTGGAATCTATACATTTGTAATAATCAAACAATTCAAAACTCAAGCAGAAACATCGATGGCAACTGCCAAACAAGCTTACGCTACTTTCAAGGCCCAAGATCTACCCAATACTCAAAAAGAGTTGGCAACTCTCCAAACAGGATTAACAGAATTACAACAAACATATCAAAAACTAAACTTCTATCGCTATGTTCCAATAGCCAGTTGGTACTACGTTGATGGCGAACATGTTTTCAAAGCAGGAGAAGCTGGTCTAGCCGCTGCTCAAAAAGCTATTGCCGAACTAGTTCCCTATGCCGATGTCTTGGGTTTTCAAGGCGAAGATTCTTTCACTGGTGGTACTGCAGAGGATAGAATCAAAATCTTAATCGATACTCTTGATAAAGTCATGCCATCATTTGACGCTATTACTCAAGATCTTAAAATAGCTGAAACTGAACTATTAGCCATTAATCCCAATCACTATCCAAAAACTATTAAAAACCAACCAATTCGTAGCAGAATTACCGAAATACAAACCATGTTTAAAGACGGAGTAGATGGATTTATAGAATTTAGGCCCGTCCTTGAACAATTGCCTGATCTTGCTGGTGGTAAAGGCGAACGTAAAAAATATCTAGTTCTTTTCCAAAACGACAACGAACTACGTCCAACCGGAGGTTTCTTAACTGCTTACGCCGTTATCTATGTTGAAAATGGTAAAGTCACCCCAGAAAAATCAGATGATATTTATGAACTAGATCAAAAATTTACCAAACGCTTACCAATTCCAGAAGCTTTAGGCAAATACCTAACCACAGAAAAATACTGGCACTTGCGTGACATGAACATCTCGCCAGACTTCAAACTCTCTATGGAACAATTTTACGAACAATATAAAACGGTAAGAGGCGAACCAACAGATATTGACGGCATTATTGCTGTTGATACTAAGGTTCTAACTGATCTTTTAAGTGTTTTAGGTCCAGTTCAAGTCCCAGCCTATGGAACTTTCAGTGCTGAGCCAGATAATCGTTGTGATGGCTGTGCTCAGGTAGTTTATGCTCTCTCAGAAATCATCACCAAGCCAACTCCATACCTCAGAGAAGATCGCAAAGGCATCCTTGGTCCACTTATGCAATCAACTTTACAAAAAGCCTATAGCGCTCCCAAAGAAAAATGGCCAGAGCTTTTTCAACTAATGTGGGGAGATCTTGAAGGTAAACATATTCAGTTATATTTCACTGCAGAACAAGCTCAAACTGCAGCTGAAACAGTTAATGCTGCTGGCAGAATGATTGCTCAAGAAAATGGCAATGACTTCTTGGCCATTATTAATGCCAATTTGGGTGGAGCAAAATCAAATCTATTTGTTAATTACGATGTAAAACAAGAAATACTGATACCGGAATCGGGTATGCTAGAAAAATCTGTAGAAATCACTTATCGCAATACTCGCAAAGCAGATAACTGCAATCTTGAAGCCGGAAAACTATGTTTAAATTCAACCTTGAGAGATTGGACACGTCTTTATATCCCAGCTGGATCAGAACTAATCTCTGCTCAAGGCTTTACCACTGAACCAGTTACCTATGAAGAAAATGGAATGCAAGTTATTGACGGCTTCTTTATTCTAGAACCACTTGGCTCTGCCAAACTCAAACTAACTTACAAAGTACCTTACACTGATGAAAAAACCTATCGCATTCATCTTTGGAAACAGGGTGGAGTAGATGACTTTGAAACTCTTTTTGACGTCAATGGCGGAGAAGAAAAAATTCTAGTCAATAAAGACAGTTTGGTGGAAATTCCTTTTTAGACCAACATGCTTAACAAATCAAAATCTTTTATTACCCAAGGAATTGTTATCAAGCGCTCCAATGTTGGCGAAACAGACAAAGTTGTAACCTTCATCACTCAGGACCATGGCAAACTAGTTGGCATCGCCAAAGGAGTCCGTAGTTTAAAATCTAGCAAACGTGCTCACCTGGAGCCTGGAAATTTGGTAAAAATCTTTGTCATTGAAACCAAATCAATGCCAATTATCACTCAAACCTCGTTGCTTGATCCTGTACAAAGCTCTACTAGAAGCTCTTTGGCAGACATCCGTAGCCTATCCCAAATCTTAGAAGTTTTTGATCGCTTATTCATGGAAGGGGATGGGGATCAAAAAGCCTATTTACAAGCTCTTAAGCTGCGAGAGGCTGTACTTATAGATCGATCACACAATCGCATCCAGCCACTACTAAGTGATTTAATTGAATATCTTGGTTATCAAAACTTTACAGAAACTCCACATCACTCAATCCTTGATTATGTTGCTGAAATTACTGAGCGAAAAATGAAAAGTTTTGAATATTTACGAGTAAAATAGTTTTTAACCCGCCAATTGCATCTTTGGTGAAAGAAAAATATAATAATGATGTCTTTCGTCTTGGCAAACGAGCTAATTTAATAAAATTAGTTACAGACTAAAACTTAAAGAGCTTTGTGTTTAGACACAAGGAATCAGGGTGGAACCGCCCGGCAGGGTCCCTAGCATAATGTAATTATTGCGGGGACTTTTTTGTACCCAGCTAGGAATAAAAAAATGCCAACAACCATGAATGATGTCGTTTCTCTTGCAAAGCGTCGTGGATTTATCTTTCCAGGATCAGAAATCTATGGTGGTTTGGCTAATACCTATGATTTTGGACCACTGGGTGTAGAGTTGCTTCGCAATATTCTTAATCACTGGTGGAAATATTTTGTCACTCACAGATCAGATATGTTTGGACTTGATAGTTCTATTTTAATGAGTCCAAAAGTCTGGGAAGCCTCTGGTCATACCGCTAGTTTTACTGACGCTCTGATTGATTGTAAAACTTGTCGCACTAGAACCAGAGCTGACCATCTAATTGAAGATTTTACTGAAAAACATGGTAAAGAAGAAAAAGTGGAAGGTAAATCTCCAGAAGAACTAACTGCCTTGGTTGCAGATTATCAAATTCCTTGTCCAACCTGTGGTGGTCATGACTGGACTGACGTTCGTTCTTTCAACTTATTATTTGAAACTAATGTTGGCATTGTCGAAGAATCTCAATCGCTAGCTTATCTTCGAGGCGAAATTGCTCAGGGTATGTTTGTAAACTTCAAAAATGTATTAAACACCATGAGACCCAAGCTGCCATTTGGTATTGCTCAAAGTGGTAAAGCTTTCCGCAATGAAATTACTTTAGGAAACTTTGTATTTCGCACCCTTGAATTTAATTTAGCTGAATTTGAATACTTCTTTGATTCTGAAAAACAATCATGGGAAGAACTTTTTGAAGTCTGGAAAAAAACCATGCAAGAATTTGCTGAATCATTGGGCCTTGAAAGTAAAAATCTGCGTTGGAGAACTCACTCTGATGAAGAAAGATCTCACTATTCCACTAGAACAGAAGATCTTGATTTTCAATTTCCTTTTGGCTTTAAAGAAATGTTTGGTTTAGCTTACCGCACTGATTATGATCTAAGAAATCATATGGAAAAATCAGGCGTAGATCTGCGCTATACCGATCCTTATGATCCACAACATAAATTTATTCCACATGTTATTGAACCAACATTTGGTATTAACCGTATTTTCCTTGCTGTTTTAGCACAAAACCTAATTACTGAAGGAGAAAGAACTTATCTCAAACTCCCAGCCAAACTAGCTCCTTATAAAGTGGCTATTTTCCCATTAGTAAAAAACAAGCCAGAACTAGTTGATAAAGCTCAAGAGATATTCCAAAGTTTACAAAAAATAGCCCCAGCAGTTTGGGACGATCGTGGCAACATCGGTAAGCGCTATGTTACTCAAGATGAAATTGGTACTCCGTTTTGTGTCACAGTTGATTACCAAACACTTGAAGATGGCACGGTTACACTACGTGATCGCGATACTACCAAACAAGAAAGATTATCTCTGGCAGAAGTTGAGCAACGAGTGCAAAGTATGTTATCTTAGTTGCATTAAAAATGACTTTTAAATATTAATAATTGGCAAAGGATAGAATGAAAAAACAAAAATTAATGATGATTGGCGGCATTGCCTTGCTCCTGTTAATTGCTGGCATTTTTATGGTTGTAAAAAGCAAAAAAACAGCGGAAGTACCAGCTGCTACCCAAAAGAAAAAGTTAAGCTTACCAACCAATATTATTCCGCTTGAAGATCGACCGTACATTACCATTGAACCATTGGCAGATGGTCATAATTTACAGATTCATGCTTATAATCTGCGCAAGGAAGCTACAACCATGGAATATGAGTTGGAATACCAAGCTGGTACCCTTTTACAGGGAGCTTTTGGAGAGACAAATTTAGATAAATTACCAACTACAACAAAAATTTTGCTCGGTAGTTGTTCAGCTGGTGGTGCCTGCACTTATCATGAAGAAGTCCAAGGTGGTTCGCTTTTAACCAGATATGTGGGTGGTGAAGATCCTTATGCCTTAAAATCAGACTGGAAATATATAGATAATAAGGCTAAAAATGTTGCCTTTACTTCAAAGGATGCCAAATTCCAAATTGATGGCAAACCATTAGCTCAACAACGCTATTTAGTGATCTTTAATGCCCCAGGATATCCAGATAAAGCACCAGGAACAATTGTTTCTGAAATTTATTCCTTAGCAACTTCCAGTTCTCTAACTGGTGAAGCAATTTTAACCATTAGAGCAAATGAAGAAACTGCTGGAATGCAAATAGCTTCCTGGGATGGAACCACTTGGAAAAAACATCAGAGTCAAATTGATGGCAAGATGGTTACAGCTACAGTTCCTCTGACTGAGCTTTATATGGTGGTGAAATAAGTTTTTTTAGTTTTTTGTATTTGTCAGCCCCGTCGCAAGATGGGGCTTTTTTTTTGGTTTATTTCAACATAAATTAGTTTCGGGTTTTTACTTTTTATAGGATTTGTTTTTAATAGCAAAAAAAATGCAATTCTCCTATTTACGACTCTAGTATTTCTCTGTTATTATTATATTTGGTAAAAATTGGTAAAGAGACTTATAAATGTTTATCGGAACCTACTACCACACGCTCGAAGAACAAGGCAGAGTTTCTTTGCCAAAAACTTTTCGTGAAATTACCAAAGACTGGGTTGTTACTAGAGGTTTAGATGGAGGACTTTTTGTTTTTCCAGCTGAAAGTTTTCAAGAACGTCTACGTAAAGTTACTGAAACCCATATTTTTACCAAAAAAGCTCATCGTGATTTTGTTCGCCTAATGACCAATGAAGCACAAACTATTTCAACTGACCAAAACGGTCGAGTAAATCTGCCCAATTACTTGATCGAGTTTGCCAAGTTGAAAAAAGATTTAGTAGTAGTCGGCAGTCTCGATTATGTGGAGATCTGGGAGCGTGATTCATACCATCAGTATGTTGATGGTCTAGAAAAAAATGCTGCCAGCATCGCAGAAAGTCTTGAATGAAAACCGCAGATCATATCACTGTCATGCTCAACGAAGCCGTAGAACAACTCAAAGTTACACCAAAAAACTGGTATGTAGATTGTACTTTTGGTGCTGGAGGACACACTGGCTTAATTTTAGAAAAAGGTGGTAATGTTATCGCCTTTGACTTTGATCAAGAAGCAATAGATGTTGGTAAAGCAAAATTTGCCAAAGAAATTGAAGCCGGCAAACTCATTTTGATTAGAGAAAATTTTGATAAATTAACCCAAACAATTAAACATCTCCAAGAGATAAATAGTATTGATGCCATTTCTGGCGTCCTCTTTGATTTCGGCACTAGTACTGATCAACTAATGGCCGATGATCGCGGCTTTAGTTTTAGCAACGAACAAGCTGATCTTGATATGAGAATGGACAATCGTCTTGGTGTTAAAGCTTCAGATCTACTTAAGGTTTTGAATGCAAAAGAACTAGCTAGGATTTTTCGCGAATTTGGTGGAGAAGAAAAAGCTAATGCTATTGCCAAAGTTATCGTGCGAATGCGTGAACAAAACTCCCAACAGCTGGAAACAGTGGGTGGATTGGTTAAAGCAATTTCAATGGCTGGTCGTCATCAACGAGGACGCCTACATCCTGCTACAAAAGTATTTCAAGCCCTACGCATTGTAGTTAATGATGAAATGAGCAATATAGAAAATGCATTACCTCAAGCTTTGGAGTTAATTAAACCAGGAGGAAGAATTGTTACCATTGCTTTTCATGAAGGAGAAGATCGTTTAGCCAAATATGCATTCACCAATTGGGAGGTTCAAGGTCAAGGCATACGTATCACCCATAAAGCTCAAACTCCGTCTGAAGAAGAAATTGCCGAAAATTCACGTAGTAGAAGTGCCAAATTAAGAGTTTTTGAAAGGAATATTTAATGAAAGTTAGCTTGAAAATATATTATGGATTATTACTACTTATCCTAGCAGCTCAAGCTATTTCAACTGTTTATCAACTTGGTGGCACCATTGGTCATGGAGAAAAACTTACTCAGCTACAACAAGAATATCAATTAAAAGAAAAAGAATTAGCTTTATTAAAAGAAAAAAAACACAACCTAGCCTCATTAACTATTTCTGCTATGAATGAAAGCGATCTCTATCAACCTATTGTTAAACCAATTACTTTGATAGAATCAGGCAGTCTTGCTTCTCGTTAAGTTAATTAGCTAGTAAGAGGGCGGGCTGTTTTTATGACTTCCTCTTCATTGAGACCAAAATTACTTTTTTTATTTTTCATTATTATCTTCATTGGTATTATTCTTAGATTATTTTATTGGCAAATTATTCAGGGCTATTCCCTAAAAAGAGTGGCTGAAAACCAAGCCACCAAAGAAAAAATCCTGACTGGTAAAAGAGGACAAATCTTCACCTCAGATCAACATTTGTTGGTTGGTAATAAGGAAATGTATTATCTAATGGTAGATAAAACACTGCTCAAAGATTCTTCAGAGCTTTTGGCAAAAAAAGTAAGTTCTTTGCTAGCTGAAAAAGAATTACTAGAATCAAGCTCTAGTGGAAGTATTGTAGAATTAAAAACTTTAACCCAAGAAAAACAGGCATATATCCAAGAACGTTTAAATCTTAATAGCACTTGGATTAGACTTTCATCCAGAATAGATCAAGATCTAAAAAATAAAATAGAACAACTGGCTGATCCAGCTCTCTATTTTGAAAGCTACGACGTACGTTTCTATCCAGAAGCATCTATGGCCGCTCATTTAACTGGTTTTGTTGGCAAAGACGAAGATGGTTTTGATCTTGGATATTTTGGCATTGAAGGGGCTCTCAATCAGGAATTGCAAGGTAAACAACAAAAGAAACGTTTTCTTACCGATGCTCTCGGAAATTTACTTGGTGGTGAAAATACTATTGATAACCAAAGTCTCAATGGTCGTGATTTTACCCTAACCATTCGTCGAGATATTCAGTTTCTATTAGAAACAGAACTTAAAAATGGTCTAGAGCGTTATGGTGGAAATTCTGGTGAAATCATTGTTATGGAACCAAATACTGGCAATATTTTAGGACTGGCTGCTTTTCCGCAATATGATCAAACAAAATACTACACTTTTCCAGCTGAAAATTATAAAAATCCTAGTTTAGCTAATTTATATGAACCAGGATCAACTTTTAAAACTATTACTGTTTCTGCTGGCATAGATGCTGGAGTAATAAAACCAGAGACAGAATGTTTAAAATGTGATGGTCCTCGTGAAATAGGTAAGTACACCATTAAAACCTGGAATAATGAATATAACCCAAATATTACTATGACAGATGCTTTAGCCAAGTCAGATAACACAGCCATGATCTACATCACTGATCTGCTTGGTAAAGATAAATTTGTTGAATATCTAAAAAAATTTGGCATTGGCGATGAGATTGGCCTAGATTTACAAGATGACAGCTCAACTCCGTTTCCAGATAAATGGGGACCAGTAGAACTAGCTACATCATCATTTGGTCAGGGTATTAGTACAACTAGTATGCAAATGGTTAGAGCAGTTAGTACTATTGCTAATGATGGTGTCATGATGAGACCAAAAATATTAGAACAAGTAACTGACTATCAATCTAAAAAAACTATAAAAATTGAACCCATTGAAGAAAGAAGAGTTATTAGTCCTGAAACAGCCAGAACTGTAACAGAAATGATGATTAATTCTGCCAAACATGGAGAAGCCCAATGGATCTTTAAAAACACTCATACAGTAGCTGGTAAAACTGGAACTTCGCAAATTCCTATCAAAGGAGGATATAAACAAGATGCCACAATTGCTAGTTTTATTGGATTTGCTCCAGCAGAAAATCCTCGTTTTGTAATGTTGGTTAAAATCAATGAACCCCAAACTAGTCCTTGGGCAGCAGAAACTGCAGCACCCCTTTGGTATCGGGTTGCTAGCAAACTATTCTTACTATTGAATATTCCACCAGATTCTACAGCTTCGCCAACTCCATGATTTTTTCCAAATCATCTTGAGTTTTTTCAGGAGAACCTTTGAGAGTAATTGTTACTCTTGTTTGATTTTTAGAACGAGAAAGTTTTAACATAGCTGGAGAGTGAAAGGCTGTATTTAATTCTTTTTCCCAAGTTTTAATTTTTTGATCTTGGTCTTTAACTTGTTGAACCCTCACAGCTGGTGGTTGAGCTTTTTGTTGCAATCCCTCTTTGAAACGACGAGCTAGATCTTCAGTTCTTCGTACTGAAGCTTTTTCTCTTAAAATAATTTTGAAACATTCGACCATAGCATCTTCATTCTCGATGCTAGCCAAGGCTCTAGCGTGACCTTCAGAAATTCTACCCCTAATCAAGCCGTCAGTTACTGCATCCGGCAAAGATAAAAGTTTAACTGTGTTGCTAATATAGGCTGGTGATTTACCAATTCTTTCTGCAAGACTAGCCAAAGTTAAATCAAATTCACGAGTTAAACGAATAAAAGCTTGCGCTCTTTCAATTGGATTAAGATTAACTCTCTGCACATTTTCGACAAGAGCCATCTCCAACATACCCTGTGGGGTAGTTTTCTTAACATAAACGGGCACTTCTTTCAGTCCGGCTTCCTTCGATGCTTGCCAACGTCTTTCACCGGCAATGATTTGATAACCAGCTGGAGTTTCAGCCACCACAATTGGTTCTAAAACACCATAAGTTTTAATAGAAGAAATTAATTCTTCTAGCTCAGCTTTTTGAACTTTTTCTCTGGGCTGAAAAGGATTGGTTTGTAATTGATCGATGGGTAAAGTTGTTAGTTTTGGCATATTTCTTGATCCACTGTAACATAGATTGTTGTCTTTTTCACATCATGTTTTCACGCTATTTTAAGATAAAGCAAAAATACAATAGCTCGGCTACAATAGAGTCTATTCTGAAATCAATGAAACAAAAAATTGCTAACTTACTCCCAGCCTTTGATCTTAAAAACATTAGAATTTTTTATTTTTTAACTGCTTTCACTAGTTTTTGGTTTTTAGCAGCTAATTGGTTGTTTTTCTGGCTTAAATTCATGAACTATCAACAGCTGGGAATTATAGATGCGATTACCTTTGGTGCTGGTTTGTTAATGGAAATTCCTTCTGGAGCAATCTCAGATTTAGTGGGGAAGAAAAAAACCATAGTATTAGGAACTGGCACCGCCTTTTTTAGTATTATCTTGATGGCCTCAGCTCAAAATATTTATATGTTATTTATCGCTCAACTGTTTTTAGTTTTAGGCTGGGCTTTAAATTCTGGTTCTCTGGAAGCCTTGGTTTACGACAGCTTATTAGAAAAGGGGAGAGAGAAGGAGTATGAAAAAGTCATGAGTGTCAGTAGCTCATTGGCAAGTTTTATTACTATTGGAGCAATTTTCATTGGTGGCTTTTTGTACGAATTTTATTTTCGTTTGCCTACCTTTGCTTGGGGAATTACCTGGGGAATCGCCTTTTTATTAGCACTAAAACTACGTGAGCCAAAAATAGACAGTGAAGTTTTTTCTTGGTCAAATTACTGGAAACAATTAAAAACTGGCACTTTAGCCTTACTTAAACCAGAACTTATTTCATTTAGTGTAGTAATTTTTTCTTTAATGGGTGGCTATTTTCTCTATGACTTTGGTTTTCTTAAACCAGCTTTAGCTACTGCTTTTGGCTTTAATGTTTTTCAGCAATCTAGTCTTTTTGCCTTTTTAGCATTAGTTGGTGCTAGTGTAGTTCTCTTGGTTCCTTGGCTTAGAAAAAGAATTACTGATCGCAAGGGTCTTTATTTATTAACTTTTATGTTGGGAACAGGGTTTGTGATCGCTTATTTCTTTAATAATTGGTTAGGAATAATTAGCTTACTGCTAATTGATATTAGTGGCTATCTGGTTTATCCCTGGATTTCTGTTGTAATCAACCAAGAAATTGAATCAAAGCATCGAGCTACCAGCCTTTCAGCAGTTGCCCTTCTTAGTAAAGTTCCTTATGTTTTTCTTTCCATCATCGCTGGAACTATGGCTAATAATAGTGAAATAGGAATTTTTTCTTGGTGGATAGGTATTTTTATCTTAAGTAGTGTGATTATCAGTACGTTAATTTATAAAATTGGCAATAAAAAAAGCAGGTTAGTATAAAACCAACCTGCTCTTAAATTACAAAAAAATTAATTAGCCTTGGACAACTTTAACTAAAGTTTTACCAAATCTTTTACCAAAGGTAACTACACCGTCGATCATAGAAAAGATAGTGTAATCTTTGCCCATTTTGGCACCTTGACCGGCCTTGTACTTAGCACCTTTTTGACGAATGATTACTTGACCAACTTTGGCTACTGAACCACCTGATTTTTTAACACCAAAGCGTTTGCCATGGCGTTTGCCCTGAGCGTGTTGTGTAACACTTCCAGACCCTTTAACGTGTGCCATAAATATTTCTCCTTATATTACTTTAAATTAAGCGTGATACTTAAATACTAAGATGTCTCGTTGCACTACTGCATCTTTGCGGTGATAGCGAACTTCACCAAAATTAACCTCAAGAGTATAGCCTTGGGCAGATAATTTGTCAATTAATCCGCTAAGATCAAAAGCGCGACTGCCAATTTCTACTCTAGGGAAAACTATACAAATTTTACTGCCATCATGTAAAATTGAACGCCATTGTTTAAAAGCACCCAAATATAGTTTTTCTAAACCACGAAACATACCTTCCAAATGAGTTGGATTTGGTTTTGGTCGACCTAAAAACGGTTCTGTCACAATATAGTCAACTGCTTGACCAATACGATCTTTGGTTACATGACTAACATCACTTTGAAAAATCTTAAAATTAGTAGGTAAATTTTGTTTTTCAGCAAACCAAGATAGATTCATCTGAGCGCCAACCATAGATTCTTGATCTAAATCAGAACCAATGACGGTTAGACCTTGTTCGAGACCTTCAATTAGAACTGTTCCAGTTCCACAGAAAGGATCATAAAGTATGGAATTTGAGTCACTCTGTAGTTTACCAGCAGCCATATTAATCATGGCTCTAGCAATTTTGGGAGGCAACATGCCTTTTTTACGATCAGCATAAGGCTTGCCACGATCTTTGAGTGTCCAATGATCAATATCTTGAACAGCAATGGTTTCACCCAAAATAACAGCTTTATCTGTCTGAATTATGACAATTTCACTAATTTTTTGATGTAATAAAACTGCTGCTGACAAACCATGACGAGAACCCTCAATAAAACGAACTTTAATGTCGTTTTCTTGGAGAGTTTTTTTGATCTGGTAAAAGTCTACTCTAGAGGTTTGTTGATCGCCCCATTGAGCACAAGCAATTTTGAGTTTTGGTTCTTTTTTAGCTATAAAATAGGCAGCGATTTTTTCTTCTAGTTCTTCAGTAGATTTAACTTCAGTAGCCCCAAATTCTTTTACTAAACGAACAGATGCTCCAAGTTGTTTGAAAAACTCAAGAGCTTGATCGTCAGATTCAGCAGTAAAACCAAGTTCATGTTCAGTGAGTTGTACTACAACATCACCAATTACTGCCTTGGCTTCGGCGAATGAGAGAGAAGGGGTATTGCCCGCTTGAAGATAATACTGCATTAAGCAGTGATTTTTTCTACTTTGAGGGTGGTCTGATGTTGGCGATGACCGTGAACCTTGCGATAGCGAGATTTGCTCTTGTACTTGAGCACACGAATCTTTTCACCTTTCCCCTGAGCTACGACGCTCATAGTAACCTTTGCTTTTTCGACTGTTGGTTGACCAACTGAGATTTTATCTCCATCAGCAACTAACAAGACATCAGTAACATCAAATTTTTTGTCAATTTCTTGATCAAGAGAATCAACTATGAGAGTTTGACCTTCTTCAACTTGAAATTGTTTACCTAATAATTGGATCACGGCGTATTTAGACATAGGGGGTATTATAACATACTATTTTCTCAAGTAATGCGAAGATGTTTTTTCACTGGATTCTCTATTAAAATTCTCTGCACAAAACCCAATAAAACCATTGAAGAAAGTAAAGAACTTCCACCATATGAAACAAAAGGTAAGGTAACGCCAGTAATAGGTAACATGCCCATATTCATCCCAATATTAATCATTGTTTGAGTAAAGAAATATGCCAAAATAGCCAAGATAAACAGAAATGATTCATTATTATTAATAACCAATGCTTGATTTAATAAAAAGAAAAATAATAAAGCATAAAGACCAATTATAATTACAGAACCAACAAGGCCAGACTCCTCAGCCAAGGAAGCAAAAATAAAATCTGTCTGTCTCTCTGGTAAGAAACGTAATTGTGATTGAGTCCCTTTGCCCAAACCTTTCCCCCAAACCTGTCCAGAACCTACCGCTATTAGCGACTGTCTGGCATTGTAACTAGCAGCATCTTGCTCATAACGATAGCCAGTAAAAAAACTAGTTACTCTTAACTTTTGATATGGTTTCAAAATAAAAAACCAACCAATGATCAAAATACTTAAAACACTAAGCCAAAGAAAATTTAAGTACTGTTTGGGAATTTTTTGCCAAAAAAAGACAACACTAGCTCCAAGACCATAGAGTAGGGCTGTGCCGAAATCAGGTTCGGCTAAAATTAAAACTACAGGAACCAATAAATACCATAATAGCTCTAAGAGCTGGCTTTCTTTTAACATTTTATGCTTAGAAAAAGCAGGTAAAACTACAAGTAAAAAACTCAATAAAGCAAACTGTGAAGGTTGAAATTTTAACCCCCAACCAAGATCTACCCAAGCAGTTGCACCTCTAGTAGCTCTGCCAAAAATCAATAAAACTAATAAGACAATCATTAAGAATTTCCAAATCAAATGACCCCAACTCCACCAAAAATGCAAAGGAGTTCGAGCTAAAACAAAAAAAATTCCAAAACTAATCAGCCAAAAAGCTAATTGGCGCTGCATTAAATCAGGAGAAACACTCATTAGTGTAACTATGCTAAAAGCACCAAGAGCAGTGGTCACTAGAGGAATAAACCATAATCTCATCCTCTTTATCTTACCACCTCAGCTATTTCACCCTTAACTAGTTTCGATGAGGTTTTATTTTCTATCTCAGCTTGCCAAGATGCTGGCCAACTAACTAATTTAATAGTTGCTTCTTCACCCATCTTTAAACCAGCTTGACGCCTCAAGTCTTGAATCGTACGCATAGCTTCGCGAGCTTCACCCTCTGCCTTAAGCTCAGGAGTAACTAACCAATCAAACTCCACCACCATTTGCTCTAGTTCTGTTTTCTCCCAAATCACAGTTTTAACATTGAGTTCTAACTCTAATAATGACGAAAAATCTTCGAACATTTGACTATGAAGTACATCTTTTGCCAATTTAACAGTTATGGAAGACAAAGGCTGTCTAACTCTAATTCCTTGAGATTTACGAGCTGCATGAGCAAGCTCAACTGCTTTTTGTACAACAACCATTTGTTCTTCTAGTTGAGTATTTTGCAAACCAGAATCAAAATTTGGCCAATCTGTGTGATGAATGGAGGTAAATTCATCAACCATGGCGTGGTGAGCTAGCTCTGCAAAAAATGGAGCAAAAGGTGCAAAAGCTTGAGCTAGGGTGTAAAGCACATAACCAAAAACTTGTTGGGCTTCACCTGTTTCATCGTTCTTTAGACGTTCACGACTCAATCTCAAATACCAACGAGATAATTCATCAACAAAATCCATTAAGGCTCTGCTTGATTTAACTAAATCATATTTCTCAACATATTCAGTAACCTGTTTAAGAACAGTTTGCATCCTACTAACAACCCAAGCATCAAGAATATAACTTGGTTTTTGACTTGGTTTTTCCAAAGAAGTAGTTGTTTCCAACCCTAGATAAAAACTCAAAACATTCCACCACATAACAAATACTTTACGACGAATATCACCAACTTCTTTTTCACTAAAATTGAGATTCTCAGCTTTCATTACTGGAGAACTGGTTAAATACAAACGCAAACTATCAGAACCATAATTATTAATTAACAAAACAGGATCTGGATAGTTCTGCAATCTCTTACTCATTTTCTTACCATCTTCAGCCAAAACAATACCATTGACGATGACATTCTTAAAAGCTAAAGAGTTTTTAACTCCACCAGCAATGACGTGAAGATAATAAAACCAAGCCCTAGTTTGATCTACACCCTCACCAATAAACTCAGCAGGAAAGTTATCTTCAAAATCTTGTTTACTCTCAAAAGGATAATGAGCCTGACCATAAGGCATAGAGCCACTATCAAACCAAGTATCTAAAACGTCTGGAATACGATGCATAGTTTTGCCACAGCTACATGGCAAAGTAATCTTATCAACTACATGTTTATGTAAATCAGTTATTTTTTCACCGCTAGCTTCTTCAAGTTCAGCTACGCTGCCAAAAACTCGCAACTCGCCACATTCACATTTCCAAATTGGAATAACACTAGCCCAATATCTTTGACGACTAATTGACCAATCACGAGCTCCCTCAAGCCACTTACCCCAACGACCGTCCTTAATATGATTGGGAGACCAATTAATATCCTTAGCCAATTCAAGTAAGCGCTCTTTTATTTTGGTTACACTCACAAACCAACTACCAGTAGCATAGTTGAGTAGGGGAGTATCACAGCGCCAACAATGAGGGTAACTGTGTAAAAGTTTTTTCTTACTAAAAAGCAAATCTTTTTGAGCTAAATAACGAATAATCTCTACATCAGTCTTCTGGACGTCTTCTTTTGGTTTGACTTCCAATCCAGCGAAATCACTAACTTCAGCTTTGAATCTGCCATCCATACCAACGTGCTGAATTAGCTCCACACCTTCTTTTTGACCAACCCTGAAATCATCATCACCAAAACCTGGTGCAATATGAACAATTCCAGTTCCTTCTTCAATTGCTACAAATTCAGCCGTTACTACCCTGAAAGCTTGGGGAGTATTTTGATAATAAGGAAATAGGGGAACATAGTTGAGATCTTTAAAATCAGAACCCATAAAACTTTGAATTACTTCATATTTTCCCTCACCAAAAACCTCATCTAGTCTGGCCGTAGCTGCTATGTAAAGTTTTCCAGCTTCTTCACCACGACATAAAGAATAGTTAATTTCAGCACCAACAGCTAATAAAAAATTACCTGGCAATGTCCAAGGAGTGGTTGTCCAAGCTAGGAAAAATACTTTTTCTGGACCAGAATATAGATTGGAGAAATCTTTAATCTCAAACTCAGCCGTAACTGAAATATCTTTAATATCCTTATACCCTTCAGCCACTTCTGACTGAGAAAGGGTTGTTTCACAACGAGGACAAATATGCATACTACGGTAATCTTCATAGACTAAACCGTTATCATAAAGCTCTTTAAAAACCCACCAAACAGACTCCATAAAACCTAGATCCATGGTTTTATAGTCATTCTCCATATCTGCCCAACGTCCCAATCTCTTAATGATATTTTTCCAATCATCAACATAAGATAAAACTTTAGAACGGCAGATTTCATTAAATTTTTCTACTCCCAAATCTTCAATTTCATTTTTACGTTTTATACCTAGCTCTTTTTCAGCAATGTTTTCAATTGGCAAACCATGACAATCCCAACCCCATTTGCGTTCAACTCTTTTACCTCTCATGGTCCAATAGCGAGGAACAACATCTTTCATGGTACTAGCTAAAATGTGACCATAATGTGGAAGTCCTGTGGCAAATGGAGGTCCATCAAAAAATACATAAGAGTTGTTTTTATCTCTCATGTCAATTGATTTTTGAAAGGTGTTATTTTCTTCCCAAAACTTTAATACCTCTTCTTCCAAAGCAGGAAAGCTGGGTGTTTTAGTAAAATCTAATTGTTTTTTCATATTTTTCCTCAATTTTGCTACAAAAAAAGCCTTTTCACCAAACGCAATTAACGTTCAATGAAAAGGCTTCCTCTCGGAAAGGTACCAACCTCTTTTTTACTTAATTCCAGCTATTACGGGCTTGCCCGATCGGCTCTAATTTTTTTAGTAAACTAACTAAAAATTTCTACCGATGTCTTGTCTGTTGATTGCAGACTCAAACGACTTTAAATATATCGAAGATGATTATAACAAATTATAAGTTAGAAATGCTAAGGGGATTAAATTCTGCTATTTGCGTTGACGTAAAAAGGCTGGGATTTCAAATTCATCATCGAAATCATTACCACCCATGTCACTAGAAGATGAGTCATCCTTTTTATCATCGTCATCTTTTTTAGCATCATCATTGGCTGTTTTTTTCGTCTTTTCAAAAGCGTCAGATTGCACGAATGGACTAATTGGATCAACAGTTTTCTTGCCAGTCACCTCAATCTTAGTGCGTGGCTGAGTAAAGCCCTCAGGAGCTCGATCAATTCTAGATTCTGTTTCATCTTTGTCTTTATCATCAGCATCAGCAATCGACTTATATGAATTGCGGCTGTAGGCACCAAACATACTTCGTTGACCGCCACTATAGGTTTTTTCATCAAAACCAGTAGCAATGACACTAACTTTGAATTTATTTCCCATTTCTTCATCAATTGTGGCGCCAAAAATAATATTTGCTTCCGGATCAGCTGCATCAGCGATAATTGCTGAAGCGTCAGAAACTTCAGTCATAGACATATCTGGACCACCAGTAATGGTATATAAAATACCGCGAGCACCATCCACTGAAACTTCTAACAATGGTGAGGAAATTGCCATACGAGCAGCAGTAACACCTCGATTTTCACCAGAAGCTTCACCAATACCCATTAAAGCACTACCGGAATCTTGCATGATTGCTCTAACATCTGCGAAGTCAACGTTAATCAGTCCTGGAGTAGTAATCAAATCAGAAATGCCTTTAACACCCTGTCCAAGAACATTATCAGCCAAGCGGAAAGCATCTAAAAAAGTCATTTTTTTATCAACTACATCCATTAGGCGTTGGTTGGGAATAACAATTAAAGTATCAACTGATTCAGTTAAAATCTCGATACCTTCCTCAGCAGTTTGCATTCTGCGAATGCCTTCAAAAGAGAAGGGCTTAGTAACTACAGCAACTGTTAAAGCACCAACTTCCTTGGCTATTTCAGCCACAATAGGAGATGCGCCGGTACCAGTTCCGCCACCCATACCAGCAGTAATAAAAACCATATCTGTATCAAAAAGTAAATCTTTAAGTCTTTCACGACTTTCTTCAGCTGCAGTACGACCCACATCTGGATCTGCTCCAGCGCCCAAACCACGAGTGAAGTTGCTTCCAATTTGCAATTTTGTATCTGCTTTAGAAGTTAATAAAGCTTGAGCATCTGTATTGATAGAAATAAACTCAACACCATTTATTTGTTTTGAATCGACCATGGAATTAACGGCATTGCCGCCGCCACCGCCGACACCGATAACTTTAATTTTTGCAAAGGTTGTATTGCTTGGTTTGACTAATCCCATAGTTTTTCGTTCTTTTCCATTTCTCATTTTTCTCGAGAAAAATGGCAAAAAATACTAACTTATATGATCAAAGTGTAACACACACCATAATCGATTTCAGATACAAAGTAAACAGACAATTTTTAGGGTAGAACTGACTTAAGCAAACCACGAATTTTATCCCCAATCCCTTTTAAATCAATGCTTTCGAGAATTGAACCCATGCCACCACTAGCTGGCACAACAGCTATTTTATTCTTGCCGTAAAGTAATAAACCAATGCTGGTTGCATAAGATGGACCCTTAATATCACCCACCAAGCCTTGAAGATCGGTTGGTTCACCAACTCTCACTGGTAAATTAAAAACTCTTTTAGCAATTTCAATCATGCCCACAGTTTGAGCACCGCCACCACAGAGAATTAATCCCGCTGGCACCTTATCTAAAACATCTCTTTTATCCAAATCTTTTTTAATTAATTCAAAAATCTCTTTCATTCTAGGCAACATCACACCCTCAAGTAAAAACTTCTTAGACAACTCCTCAACACCCTCATGAATATCGTGTCTTGCCAAATCAAGTCGATCTGCTTTTTTACGACGCTTGGTTAAATCTTCTTTTGATTCACCAGCCTGAGGTTTAACTGGAGAAAAATCTTCTCCAGATAATAAAATCTTTATTTTCTCTGCATTTTCTAGACTAATACGACAACCCAAAGCAATGTCCTGAGTAATATGGCGAGCGCCCACCGGAACTGCGCCTGAATATTCCAAAGCACCATCAATAAAAACAGAAAGAGAAGTAGTACCAGCACCCATGTCAACCACAATGGCGCCCAATTCTTTTTCTGTTTCAGTCAAAACAACTTCAGAAGCAGATAAACCGGCAAAAACAAAACCATCAACATCCAAGCCCAAATCATTAACTACTTTTTCCAAATTACGCAAAGAAGCTGTCATTCCAGTAATAATATGAGCTTCTGATTCCAAACGAACTCCAGTCATTCCAACTGGATCCTTAATGCCTTCTTGTGAATCAACTTTAAAATCGCGAGGAATTACATGCATGATCTTACGATCAGCTGGTAAAGAAATTGCCCTAGCAGCTTCAATTACTCTTTCTACATCATTGGCAGTAATCTCTTGATCTGGAGCAGCAACAGCTACCACACCTTTGGAATTTCTAGAACTAACATGAGTTCCTGATACTGATAAATAAACGCTCTTAACATCAAAACCAGCCATTCTCTCGGCTGCATCAAGACTTTGGCTAACAGTAGCCAATACTAAATCCAAATCAACAATCATGCTGCGTTTCATTCCTTTAGAAGGAACTGCAGAGACACCGACCACTTTTAGATCACCAGACTCTTCATCTATCACGGCAATTAAGGTGACACATTTTTCAGTTCCTAAATCAATGGCGGTAATAACTCTCTTTTTAGGCATATTCTCCAATAATAAGATAGCACAATTAGGGTGCGATTTTCATAATACAAAATTTACTCCAGACTGTCGATTGGAAAATCAGCCGAATCACTACTCTCAAAACTTCTCATTACTGGCAAATCAAAGCGTAAATCTATCTCTTGTAGTGATAAGTCAATCTGATTTGGATTAAGGTTGTGTAAAACGCGCTGCAAACGCAGAGCTTGTTGCTGAGGATTTTGCTGGGGTTCAACCAGAAAATCAAGAAAGTCCTTAAAAACAATTCTGATCATTGTTGGTGAAATAAATCTTATTTCTTCAATTCTATATAAATCTTCACCCAAATTAGTTAAAAAACCAGCTAAAAAACTATGATTCAAATTAAAATCTTTTTCAAACAAACCATTTTTATCAATTACTAAAGGCAAAATAACACGATCATCATTTTTTCTTCCTTGACCAGATTTATTGAAAAGCAAAAGCTCACCATGTTGCTCTAAACGATAAAGTGGCGGGCTAGTCTCTAAATTAAAAGTTAAACTACCATTCAAAGAAGCTTGAATTGACTTAATTGTATAAATCTCTTGAGTTTCAGTAATAAATAACTTCTCCAATACTTCTTTTTCATCAGCTAGGTTTCGCAATAAAATTCTGCCACCTTTTAGTGATTGCAGCTGAATGCAAACTTGAGCACTATCAAGAAGTTGATTATCAATAAAACAATGAATATTATTAATTTTCACTAAAAAAATTAAAACAATTATCCCAGCAATGAGACCTATTAAACTAAAGAAGAAGCGTGATTTTGTCGTCACAATATTTATATAGCTGCTTTGATTAATTCATATAATTTAGCAGCAGCGTCTTTTTCAAATTTTAACTTACTCAAAGCTTCGCGCATTGGTTTTTGCATTAACTGAATTTTATCTAAAGCCAACATAAGCACTTCTTGGCTAAGACCAGCTTGTTCTATTAAAATAGCTGCTCCAATATCTACCAACCAACGAGCATTCTTATACTGTTCATCTTTATGGGAATTAGGAATTGGCACAAAAATTGCCGGCAAACCAGCCACAGCTATCTCTTGGGTAGCATTAGCTCCAGACCTAGAAATAGCCCCAATTGCATTGCGATATAACCAAAAAAGATCTTCTTCATCCATCCATTCGTGTACAAAATAATTATCTTGTTGTTCATGAGGTAAATGGGATTTGGCGGTCGATAAAGCCTTAAAGTAATCGCGAACAGTAGTTGGCCTACCACATTGATGAACAACCAGCCAGTCTTTAGTAATTTCTGTTAAAGAATTAATGATTAGTTCATTTAAAACTTGAGAGCCTTGATTACCACCCAATACTAAAAGAATTGGCTTAGTTATTTCTTTGGGTAACCAATTTGGTTTTTGATGACGACTGAGAAATACTCCAGCTCTAAGTGGATTGCCAGTTACAATAGTTTTTGTATTAGGAAATTCATTTTTACTTTGTTCAAAAGAAACAGCAATTTTTTTAGCAAAAAAACCAATTAGTTGATTAGCGAACCCAGTAGTTAAAGTCTGTTCATGAGTAACAATTGGAGTTTTAGTTAAGAAACCAGCTATTGCAAAAGGTACAGCGACATAACCACCGAAGCTCAAAATAACAGTCGGCTTTTGCTGAAGAATAATTTTTTTTGCAGTTTTAATGCTTTGGAAAAATCTGCTTAATTCTCTAAAAAAATGAGTATAAAAATCTCGTCCCAAGCGAACAGCAGAAAAAGCAATAAATGGAATCTTGCGTTTCTCTACCTCATATTTTTCTACAGCTTCCTGCTTTAATAAGTCTTGGCTAAACTCCCGACCAACAAAAATTAATTTATCGCTTGGTTGATTTTGAGCAATCCAATCCATACAAGACAAAGCTGGAGTTAAATGTCCACCAGTAATTAAAATTTTCATAACTTTACTTTTTCCTAATTCTCGAACCAACCGGCTCATTAATTGTACGTGCCGCTGATAACAATATACCAATTGTAGTCAAAATCATTAATAGAGAAGTGCCACCATAAGAGAAAAATGGCAACGGCAAGCCTGTTAAAGGCACCAAAGCAACTACAGCAGCTATATTAAGCAGTGTCTGGCCACCTAGCCATAAAAATACTCCAAAAACAAACATTTGAGCAAAACTTTTGTCTGGAAAACTCAAAGCTAAACGGTAAATTAGATAAGCATAAAAAAATAAAATCAATAATATTATTGATCCACCTATAAAACCAACTTCTTCTGCTACTATTGCAAAAATTGAATCACTACTAGCCTCAGGAATATAGGCATGTTTTTGCTGTGAGTTGCCAATCCCTACCCCGAACCAACCTCCATGTCCTAATGCCAAAGTGATTTGTCTAATGTGGAAACTTGATCCCAGCGGATCTTTACTAGGATCAAGGTAAGTGGTTAAACGCTGAAGACGATATGGAGAAAGCAAGATTGCAACAACCAACAATCCCAATCCTAAAGAGCCAATAATGGTTAAGAAACGTAAGTTTCCACCAGCCAAATAAAACATACCAAAAACTATCCATAATAAAATTAACAAAGATCCCATATCTGGTTGAAGTAAAAGAAATAAAGAAAAAATACCGGTAAAAAAAAGAAAACTTTGTGGTTTGGGGTTTTTACTCATCCAGCTTGCAGAAAAAAGAATTAGAGCAAATTTAAAAAACTCAACTGGTTGAAATACTCTTCCACCAAAAAGAAACCATCTTCTGGCACCATTTAGTTCAACACCAAATCCTGGTATTAAAACTAAAAATAGGATTAATAATCCCAAGCCAAACCAGAGTGGAGCTGTTTTTTGCCAAAAACTAAAGGGCCAGTGTTTGGTAATAAAGAGAATAATTAAGCCTAGAGTTAGAGAGATGCCCTGTTGTTTCAAAAAATGATATTGATGACCAACTAGTCTGTAACTCTCAGTTGTTGATGCTTCAAAAACAAAAAATAAACCAATTAAAGACAAAAAGAACGTGAGCAACATAATCATTTTTTCCAAAGAAAAAACACTCTTAGATTGAGTAGGGGAGTTGCCTCGATCTCTCATAAGTTCTCAGTATAACCAGTTCAAAGAAAAAACTAAATCACTGCAAGCCACACTCCAAATAAGGTGAGCATGATTTGCATTAGCCAAACACGTTGGACAATCTTTGGCTCTTCCCAACCATGGGCTTGAAGAGTGAGATGAAAAGGAGCTGCTGGAAAAAGTTTTCTTTTCCAAACTTTTCTAGAAACTATTTGCATTAATGAAGTGGCAACTTCAAATACAAAAACAAAGCCAATAATACCAAGAGCCACTACTTTACCAAGTAATAAACCAACAACTCCAAGAGTTGCGCCAAAAGCTAGAGCTCCAACATCTCCCATAAACATACGAGCAGGAAAAACATTAAAGTAAAGAAATGAAACTAATGAGCCAATCCAAAGAGATAAAAATAAAGAAAGAGGTACATCCAAAATAGAAGCTGATAAAAACCATAAACCAAAAAGTGAAATCATTAAAACACCAGAGGCTAAGCCGTCCAAACCGTCAGTAATATTGACTGCATTGGCAAAAGATACAATTACAAATACTGCGAATGGAAGATAAAAAACTCCCAGATCAAAAGTACCTATAAATGGAATGTGTAAGATAGATATTCCTAATTGGAAATAAAGCATGCAAGCAATAATTACTGCCAAAACAACTTGCAAAAAAAGTTTAAATGGAGCCTTTAAGCCAAAAAACTTTTCTTTACCAAAGCCAAAAAACTTTTTAATATCATCATAAAGACCCAAAATTCCATAAGATAAAAAAGTAAAAAATAAAATATTTACTTCAGTAACTGGAGTAGCATAAACACTCGTAACACTAATCCCTAAAAAACCCATAATGGGCAAAAACATGGCAAATAGCAATGAAACTACCAATATAACTAATAGGCCACCACCAACTGGTACACCAGCTTTTTTACCATGAAACTTATCAAAAATAGGAGTTAATTTTCCAAAAACATCTCTAGTTACTTGTTGGGCGCGTTGGAATTTTAGGTTGTAGAGCAAATCAATGAACGGCACAATCACAATGCTTGTACTGATAAAAGAAAAAATTAATAAACCTAAAAAAAGTGCTAGTGAACCCATAGTGATTAAAATTGTAGCCTATTTTTTACTCTATGACTCGTTTGATTTCTGCGCCCATTGAAACCAGTTTTTTATCAATCTCAGAATATCCTCGTTCTATTTGTTCAACATTATGCAAAATAGTTTGACCAGTTCCACTAATTGCAGCAAGCATGACGGTTGCTCCAGCTCTTAAATCATGAACTGTAAACTCACCACCATTAAAATTGGTAGGACCAGTAATTTTAATTGCTCTAATATCAGTTTCTTTTCTGTCTTGCCAATTAAAATTATAAAACTCTTCGGCATCGGTATTAACTAATGGAGAATATTCCTCAATATTGGCGCCCATTTGACGTAAAATATCCACATATTGGAAGCGGTTCTGCATGACAGTTTCATGAATAATACTGGTTCCTTTTGCATGGCAAGCCAAAACAGCCCAAAGAGGTTGCCAATCTGTCATAAAACCAGGATGTATTTCTGTTAACAAGTCTGTAGCTTTAAGAGGTCCTTTATAAAAAAAGCGAATGCCATAGTCACCAATTTCATAACCACCGCCAATTTCATCAAGTTTTTGTAAAAAAGCAATTAAATCAGCTTCACGAGCATTTTCAACAATAATGTCACCTTTGGATGCAATAGCTGCACAAGCATAACTAACTGCTTCATTGCGATCGGGCATTACTCGATGAATTGCTCCAGTTAGATGTTCTACTCCTTGAATTTCAATAGTACGATGAGCTGTACGACGAATCTTAGCTCCCATGTTATTCAAAAATAAAATTAGATCATCTATTTCTGGTTCTAAAGCTGCATTTTCTAGATAGGTAGTGCCCTCTGCTTTGACTGCAGCTAAAATTAAAGTTTCAGTGCCAGTGTGGGTATTTTTAGCAAAACGATATCTAGTTCCAATTAGTTTTTCAGCCGTAACAATTAACATGCCATTTTCTTGAGAAAAACTAGCCCCCATTTTTTCCAAACCCTCGAAATGTCTTTCCAAAGGTCTTTTTCCTATTTTATCTCCACCTGGCAATGGAACCTGAGCCTCACCAAATTTAGCAAGTAGAGGAGCAATAAAAATAGTTGAAGCACGAGAAATAGCGCCATATTGATTTCCTACAGCAAAACTATTCAAACCCTTAGGATCAATAAAATAACTACCTTCACCAGAAAATTTAGCTTCAGCTCCCAAGGAATTAATAACTTCTGCCACCATTGCTACATCGGAAATAGCTGGTAAATTAAGAATTCTAGATTTCTCATCTCCAAGTAAAGCAGCAACCATTAATTTGTATGAAGCATTTTTTGCGCCACTAACTCGAACACTGCCTCTCAATGGAGTACCACCAGTAATTACAAATGAGGTTTTACCTGTTGTCATAACTGCTTTCTATTTCAACCAAAATACTTCTTCTTGTAAAGAGACATTAAATTTTTCAGCTACTTTTTGCTTGACTCTAGTAATTAATTTTTGCACTTGGTCAGCAGTGCCATTGCCTTTATTAACAAAGAAGGCAGCGTGCTTTTCACTAACTTCAATATCTCCTTCGTGAGCTCCCTTGAGACCAGCTTGATCAATTAAAAATCCCCCAGGTACATGAGTGCGTTCCTTAAATTGAGGGAAGAGTTCTTTTAATGTTTGGCTATTGGGAACATTTTGAAAAATACAGCCAGAGCTTGGCAAGCCGAGTGGTTGAGTTTGAGCTCGATATTCAGTGGCTTTTTTAACCATGGCCATTGATTCATTTTTATCGCCTTGTTCTAATAAAAATTCCACCTGATAGATAATTTCTTTGGTACGCTGAAAACGAGAGCTGTCATAAGCAAATTCACATGTTTCTTTGTCAAGCCATGTAAAGTCTCCTTTTTCAGTTAAAACCTCAACTCTATTAACATGAGCTCCAATTAAATCTTCCAAATAGTGGGCATTGTTATATATAGCACCACCAATAGTTCCTGGTACACCTAAAAAATATTCCAAACCGCCATAGCCTTCATCAATAGTTTTTCTTACGCACAGGGCAGTTTTCATTCCAGCACCAACTCTAATTAGGGCGTAATTTGATTTTTTTTCTAGTTCAATTGATTGATTAATAATTTTAATTACAATTCCAGCTATTCCCTGATCAGCTACTATGATGTTGCTGCCTCCACCCAAAAAATGATATTGATAATGATTTTCTTGACACCAATTTATCAATGAAGCAATTTGTTCTTTTTGGGCAAGTTCTACATAGACTTCCGCTGGTCCTCCTAGTTTAAAATAGGTTTTTTGTGACATGGGTACGTCAAATTCAAGAGGAAATTCTGAGAACTTTGTTTTGATTTGTCGCTGTAATTCTGTCATATGAGTATATAAAGGATTTGCTTTATGATCGTTACCCAGAGATAATTCTCTCACGTCTGAAGCTATTCCTCAAATCAAACCACCAGCTACTGGCACAGAAGGTATCTTTTTAATTGATAAACCCACTGGCATTAGCAGTCATAATGCTGTGAATTATATACGTAATGTCACAGGAATTAGAAAGGTTGGACATTCTGGCACTTTAGATCCCTTAGCATCAGGCTTATTAATTATTTTAGTTGGTAGAAATTACACTAAGCTGCAAGATGTTTTTCTTAAAAAAAAGAAAACTTATGTTTGCACCGCCCAACTTGGGATCGAAACAGATACTTATGATAGTACTGGAACAATTATTAATAAGGCTGATTGGGAAAAATTAAAGAACATAACTTCTAGCATAGTTGAGTTGGCTCTAAAATCTTATAGAGGAGATTTCTTTCAAACTGTGCCGGCGTTTTCTGCTATTAAGATGAATGGTCAAAAGCTTTATCGTAAGGCTTTGAAAAAAACCTTGGATCTAGATAGTTTGCCCCAAAAAAAAGTTACTGTTGAATCACTGATTCTTACAAAATTACAAAAAGACCTTAAAAATAAGGTAATTTACATAACTATTGAAGCAACCGTTGGATCTGGAACTTATATTCGCTCATTAATTCATGATTTAGGTAAACAACTAGGTGTGGGAGCAGTAATTACTGAGTTGAGGCGTACAAAAATAGCAGATTTTTCAGTTGAAAATGCCCATAAAATAACTGGAGTTAAGACTTTGTCTTACGCCAGAAAGATTTTATAAAGGCAGTAATCTTGGGAAATACTTTAATGATTAGAAATATTATTAAAAGTTTTATCATTATTAAAAATTAGAATATGTAGCAGAATGAATTGGACCCATAACTGCTGGTGGCCAATAACGAAAAAATACCTTGCCAACAATGTCTTGCTTAGTAATAGGACCCCAAGTTCTTGAGTCGCTTGAATATGGCCTATTGTCTCCAGAAGCAAAGTAATTGTTTGGACCCATGACGACTGGGCCATTTTTGGTGTAGTTTCCTGGTAAAACTTTGAAGTCTGCTGGAATATATGGTTCTGGTAACTGTTTGCCATTTACATAAATAGCATTGTTTTTTACCTCTAAAGTATCTCCTGGGACAGCTAAGATACGTTTAATAAAATCACAACCAGTTCCTTGGGCACAGTGAGCAGCTTCTGGGGCATGAAAAACAACAATATCTCCTCGTTTTGGATTGCCAATTTTATAACTAATTTTATCCGTCAAGACATATTCACCATTTTGAAAGTTTGGTACCATTGATTGTCCATTTACCTGATGAGGTTGTAAGAAAAATAAATATACAATTAAAAAGATTGAAGCAGAAATAACTACTGTTTCCATCAAGTCTGTAAAAAAAGAACCAACTTTTTGCGAGATAGTTGCCATAATAGAAAACATTATGCCACTTTTGCAAAGTGACGAGTAGGGGAAAACATTGTTTATGAAATACAAATTAATATTAGCAATAATATTAATACTTGAGTTGGCAGTGGGATGGATATTTGTTAATAAATATTTTATTTTATTCAACAAAAAACCAATTACTACAAAAATAAATAGCGAATTTATTATTAATGGAGAATTAACTAAATCAAAATTCAAATATTTCTATAGCTTAAAAAATAATTTGGTTGAAAAAAATATTTGGCTTAATAAAGAAATAACATATAACTACAATTCAGACGGCTTACATGAAACAAATGATTACTCTTTGGAAAAACAACCTAATGTATTTAGAATAATTACCCTAGGGGATTCGTTTACTTTTGGACAAAATGTAGATACTAAAAATAACTGGACCGAATTATTAGAAAATGAGCTAAATAACAATCAGCTAGCTTTTTGTGAAAACAAAAAATTTGAAGTAATTAATTTGGGAGTTTTTGGTTATGGAATTCCGTATATTGTAGAAAGATATAGAATTTCAGGACAAAAATATAACCCAGATCTAGTTATTTGGTTGGAAAGTGGTACCGGATTTACTAGAAATAAAGAATTAACAGAACCAATTATTCTAGCTTGCCTGGAAAAAGAAAATAATAATGAATTGAATTTTTATGATAAATACAGAGAATGTTGGCTTCAAGTAGAAAAACAATTAATTGATGAAATTGGTTTTGCTGAATATTCAAAAAAAATTAATGAACATTTGAAAAATTTTTTTGAATTAATTGATATTAAAAAGGTTGTGTTTTTTGGTTTTGAAAAACAATTAAACAAAGAACATTCTGATGCTTTAGAAAAAAGACAAGAAACTTTTCCAAATATGGATTTTAGACAAAATGTTCCCAACATTTTTGATTTAAAACAAATTTTTTCAGATAATCATCCAAACGAAATAGGACACCAAACTATACAAAAAGCAATTTTACAATCCATTACAAAAGATATTAGTAATAATTGTAAAAAAAATACAATATAACCAAGAGCTAAAACTTCCTCTATAATAAAATTGTGAATTACACCCAAAAAACTTTGGCTGGCTTTAGTTGGCAAACTCTATACAAAGGTTTGCTGGTTGGCGTTGCCATGATAAAGATGTACATCTTGGCTCGCTTGCTTAATCCAGAAGCCTTTGGTCTCTTTTCTTTGACTGCTATTACCCTAGGAATAACTGAAAGCTTAACTCAAACTGGAATTAACGTAACCATCCTCCAATCAAAACAATCAGTTAAGTATTTCCTTGATACTGCTTGGGTAATTGCCATTATTCGTGGCTTTGCAATTGGTAGCATCATGCTTTTAATGGGCTTATTTATGCAAGGCTACTACCATGAACCAAAACTACTTGGCCTCATCACAGTCGCTGCCTTAGTACCAGTGATTAAAGGTTTTATTAATCCATACATTGTGACACTACACAAAGAAATGCAGTTTTTTCAAGATAGTGTCTATCGATTTTCTTTAGTATTGGTAGAAAGTTTAGCAGCAGTTATTTTGGGCATGCTTACTCATTCAGTTTGGTCATTAGTTTGGGCTTTAGTAATTAGTGCTATTTATGAAGTAATAATTTCTTTTATATTTTTTCAACTAAAGCCAAAATTTGCCTATATACCATCCAAGGGTAAAACAATTTTAAACAATGCCAAATGGCTAAGCATCTCTACAGTCTTAAATTATCTTAATGAGAACGCTGATGACTTTGTTTTGGGCAAAATCTTCGGAACACATGCTTTGGGTATTTACCATAATGCTTATGCCATGAGCCATAAAGCTAATTATGATTTTTCAAAATCAGCTCACCACAGTACTCTCCCTGCTTTTGCTCAACTTGCTGATTCACCAATGCGTTTGCACAGAGCTTTTTTAAGATCTTTATTTGCATTAGTAGCATTTATTAGCTTCGCTTCTTTACCATTAATTTTATTTCCAAAATTCTTCGTTACCTTTGTTTTAGGTAATCAATGGCTAGAGGTGATTCCATTAGTTAGACCTTTAGTTTTTGCTGGAATTTTACAAAGCGTGAGCAACCTTAGCTACGCTTTATTTTTAGCTAGAAAACAATATAAAATCTTAAATTTTCATCTAATGACAACCTTATCTATTATGTTCATCTTAATTATTTGGTGGGGAAATAGTTATCAATTATTGGGTGGAGTTTATGGAATTTTAGTAGCCAGATTTATTGGACTACCTTTGATCCTTGTTGGTATACTGCGTAAAGAAAAATGAAATCTCAAAATTTAACCTTAAGCGTCATCATCTTAACTCACCGCAATGATAGTCGATTTATTAAATCATTAAAATCTGCCCAGCCAGCTACTGAAATATTAATTCTTGATTTTGATAGTCAGAATGATTGGCAAAAACTAAAAAAAGAATTTCACTTTAAAGTTATAAATCGCAAAGGACCAATTAATAACTTTGCCCAGGAAAGAAATCTTGCTTTAAAAGAGGCAAAACAAAATTGGGTGTTTTTTCTAGATAGTGATGAAGAAATTTTGTCTGAAAGTTGGGATGAAATTGCTGAATCAATTTCTAGTGAAGAAATTGATGGTTATTTTATCCAACGCAATGACATTTTTTACAACAAAATTTTGCGTTTCGGAGAAACTGGCGGTGTTAAATTCTTAAGATTAATTCGCAGAAACAAAGCTAAATATCTAAGACCAGTTCATGAATCAGCAAGAGTTAATGGAGAAACTGAGCAAACAATGATCCAAATACTCCATCATTCGCACCAAAACATAACTGAATTTATCAGAGATATCGTTCGATATGCCAACCTTGAAGCTGAATACCAAAATGATGATAAATTAAATCCAAGATCACTAGGAATAAAAACCATAGCCTATCCAAAAGCAAAGTTTTTATATAACTATTTATTTAAATTAGGTTTTTTAGACGGATGGCGTGGTTTAATTTATGCCACAATAATGAGTCTTCACTCAATAATGGTAAGAGTTTTTTCTTATGAAAATCGTTAGGCAAATATTTGCTGACTTACCAACTAGTTTGTTAACTTTTTTTCTAATAACCATCTCTTTTGGTCAGTTACAACGCATTCAACTTAGTAACAACATTGCATTTTATGGACATGATCTTTTAATTTTATTATTTATTATTTGGTGGTTAATAAATAATCATCTAAAAATTAAAATAAAAAACTGGCAATCTTATAAACTAGAATTGTTAATGATTGTCGTTGTTTTATTTGGAATGCTTATTGGTTTGTTTGAAAATAGAGTTGGACCAAAAAGCTTTTTATATCTCTTTAGAATAATTAGTTATAGTTTCTTTGTTTGGAGCTTAAATAAAACCAAATTTAAATATGATAAAAAAATTGGTTTTATGCTAGTTGGCTTGGCAATAGCAATTTGGGGTTTATTACAATATTTTTTAATGCCAGATACTCGTTTTTTAAATATCTTTGGTTGGGACAATCACTACTATCGCTTAATTAGCACCACCCTAGACCCAGCTTTTACTGGCATGATTTTAGCTATTGCCTTTGGTTGGTGGCAAATCTTCATTATTCAAATTATTCTAATAATTGCGATCGTAGCGACTTTTTCTAGAGCTAGTTATTTAGCTTTGGCTATCATTTTGACTTGGAAATGGTTAAAAGACAAAAATTGGAAATGGATTCTTTTGGGTGGAATAGCAATTTTGACTTTATTGATCTTGCCAAAGCCAGGTGGTGAAGGAGTGAATTTAAATAGAACTAGTACGATTGAGGCTAGAGGAGTGAACTCAAAAGAGGCTCTAATCTCGTTAAATGGCACTCAATGGCTTTGGGGTAGAGGATTATTTAATAGTGATGCAGAAAAAGAAAGTTACACTAATAATCATGCTCAATTACCAGATAGCTTTCCTATTATGCTCATTAATGCAGTTGGAATTATTGGTGTTGTAGTTTTTATTTTCTTACTAAAAAAATGGCTACCACTTTTATGGCAAGAAAATCAATTGTGGACAATTTTACTCTTAGCCACATTTATCCATAGCTTATTTAACAACACATTATTACAACCATTTGTATTTCTAATGTTGTGGGGAACAAAAAATATAAATAAAAAGGTTAGTAGCGGAAATTAACTCTAACTTCTCGTTCAATCTTATTTCCAGCTTGGTCTTCAACTATAAATTTTAATTGATTATCACCCTCAGATAAATAATAGTTGGTGCGAAAATTTCCTTCAGAATCCACGTAGACAGATCGATCATTAATCGAGAGTTTTGCATGAGGCTCTGTTTTGCCCTTTATTTCATAATTTTGATTGGCTTTAAGAATGATTTGTTGATTATCAGTTAAATTTTCTAATTCCAATCCAGGAGCTTCTGTATCAAGATTAATTTTAAACTCTTTAACAACAGATTCATTTTTGGCTTCGTCTCTACTATATAAACCAATTAAATTTTCACCCTCAGATAATGTTAATTCGTAGGAAAACGATCCTTTGTCATCTACTTTGACTTCATCTTTCTTTTCGCCATTCTGCACAAAAATAACTTGGCTCTCTGCCTCAGCATAGCCTTCGACTTTTAATTTACTTTCTTTTGTTGCTTCTGGAAGTTGTAAGACAACAGGAATTTGTGGAGCTATTTCGTCATCATTATTAAAACTCAAGTCTCCTGTGCCTAAAAAATTAAAAAATAAATCAATAAGCCTGGGCATTAAAACAAAGAAAAATAAGATAACGACACCAATTGAAAAAATAATCATCGTTATTGATTGTCGAGCAATTTTCTTGCCTTGATTGCGAGCTAATCTAGATGATGGAGTTCTTTGCATAAAACTAATTATACCCTTAATATTTATTCCACTCTGCTTTTAGTTTATCATCAGAGCTAGCTGTTAATTCTAATCTCACAGAACCTGTTAGGGTATCAATTTGAAGACGAGAAATGCCGCCATCATTAATATAAAAAATCTGTGAGCCTCGCCCGTCTTTTCTTTCTAGTTCCTCAAGAAACTCCTCAACAAAATGTATCAGGTGAAGCAATAATTCTCCAGTTGCTCTACCTGGTCTAGTAAATAATTCATTTACTTCTTGAAGAGCCTCGACCAAACCTTCTTTATCTCTATTTTCTACAGCAGTAATTATTGTTTGTTTGACAGCTTCTTTTCTTTTTTCCAAAGCCTCTTCAATTGCCAAAGAATCAGCTCCAACATCAACTGGTTTAAATTGTAATAATTTTTTTAGTGTTTCCATAGATATGTTTTTATTGAGCCAGAAAAGGGAGTCGGACCCTTGACCTACGGTTTACGATACCGTTGCTCTACCAACTGAGCTATTCTGGCATTATTAAAAGTGATTTTACAACTTGAAGAGTTGAAAAACTAGCTTAAAGGTTTTTCTCCAAGTGATATTTTTGCCAAATGATGCCAATCATTTGGATTTGGAACTGAAGGCACAATTACTACTTCTCCAACTATAAATTCATCTGAAGTCAAATTTATTTCATTAACCATTTTTTCTCTATTTTCCATTGAAAAACTGTCGTCATAGCAAAGACTGATGTGTGGCATATATACGTTCTCAATTAGTCCAAGAGCTTTTTTTAGTTTGAGATTTAAACTCATTAATTGAGCATTTGCTTTAACCCTAACAAACACTGCCTGAAAATATGTAGTGCTAAATGATACTTCACTTAAGCTAAGGCTAATGGGCTTTTCCAAAGAAAAAAAATTATTACAAGAATTTATTAAATCATTTAGATCAGTTTCAATATTAGAAAGTAAGGTTAGGTGAGGTTCAAAACTTGGAGTATGATTTTCTAAGCTTTTATCATTGATAATTTGTTGTAACTTGGTAAAAATTGGTTCTGGAGGAATTAGCCACAAACTGTATTTCATGGTTTGATTGTACCTTATTCAAATCTTAATAATTGCATGATTTGAGCCTAGTATCACTGCCGTACAAATAATATTATTTTATCGACCGGCTTGTCCATTTATTTGCCCAAGAGTATAGTTAGATCAGGAGAGGAAACTATTTATGAAATTTAGCTTGCGTCTTTTATATCTTTATTTATTTTCTTTTGTTGGGTTGTTAATTACTGTGATTGGTAGTATTCAAATTGCAGATTTAACAATAAAAACTTATGTTTTTAGAGTCAGTGAATATCCTTATTATCCGGAATCTATCCCTGCTATTTCTCAAGATGAAAGCAAAAAGCGTTTTGAAGTAGAGCAACTTGATCAAAAAAAGAGACAGCTTAGTACTAGTTTATCTTTGATTATCGTTGGTGCACCACTTTATCTTTATCATTGGAATACAATTAAAAAAGAGAACAAATAGTTAAATTCTTCATATGATTGAAGTAGATGTTTTAAGCCAAAATCCAAGAGAGTTTTCTATTATTGCTGGAGTATTTGAATATTGCAGTCCATTGGAATACAAAAAATTAATCGAGATAATTGGTCAACCAGTTGTTGATTTTATTAGAAACAATCCAGATCTTTGTCTTTATCAAAAAAGACAACATAGTGGCTATGAAATAAATGGTTCTCTTTACATATTGAAGGGCTATGAGAGAGCTGTTCTTTTTGTTTTCAAAAATGCTCCACAAACCAATAGTTTTGAGTCTCTGGAAATTAACTTTACCTTTTGGGATGAGCTATTAAAGACTGGCAAATCAAATGTTGCTACTAAAGAAGAAAGGTTGAGACCAGATACTTTGAAGTTTTTAAAAACAATGAATCAAATACTGATGTTAATAGATAATAGTTGTCCTGTTGAATTCTCTGGTTCAGAAGCACAAAGAGATGCCATTTGGAGCAAAGCTATTGATAAACTAAGAGAGCATGGCAAAACAAATCTTAGAATGAAACCGAAAAAAGTTATTAAATTTTCTAATTAATTGAGCGGGCGACGGGGTTCGAACCCGCGATCTTCTGCTTGGGAAGCAGACATACTACCACTGTACTACGCCCGCAATACGTTTCAAATTATATCTTAAACCAATAATCCCGTATAATACCTGATATGGAACTTAGTTTTTGGCAAAAATTAAACAAACCCATCATCGGCCTTTCGCCAATGGATGGAGTTACTGACCAACCATTTCGTCAAATCATCAAGAAACATGGTAATCCTGACGTAATCTATACTGAATTCGCTACCGTAGAAGGCTTCTGTCGTGGAGTAAAAAAACCTCTCACAGATTTTCTTTACGATGAAACTCAACGACCAATCATAGCCCAAATCTATGGCATTACCCCTGACTTTTTCCGTCAAACCGCAATAGCCCTATGCCAACTAGGCTTTGATGGAATTGATATCAACATGGGTTGCCCAGCCAAAAGTGTTTCTCAAGGTGGAGCTGGAGCTGGGTTAATCAAAACCCCCAAACTAGCTCAAGAAATTATCGCAGCAACAAAACAAGGAGTAGAAGAGTGGCAAAATGGCCAAACAGTTCGTGACTGTCCAAACCTGTCCAATCGCATACATATTGAAATAGAAGCTAGACAACAAAAACTACCGGTTGAATATCAAAAACATGAAAGAATTGTTCCGGTCAGTGTTAAAACTCGCATTGGCTATGACATGGCCATAGTCCATTCGTGGATTAGTAATATTCTAGAAATGGAACCAGCTGTTATTGCTCTACACGGCAGAACCTTAAGACAAGGATATAGTGGTTTAGCCAGTTGGGAAGAAATTGCCAAAGCAGCAGAAGTCGTTCATCAAAATTCAAATAAAACTTTAATTTTAGGCAATGGAGACATTCATAATTATGAGCAAGCTATTGAAACTACAAAAAAATATGGCGTAGATGGAATATTAATAGGCAGAGCAACCTTTGGCGATCCTTGGGTTTTTCTGCCAGAAGATGAAAGAGAGAAACTAGACACTATTTATAATCGTGCAGCAATTGCCCTAGAACATAGCCAGCTTCACGAACAAGCCTTCCATCATGACGAAACCTATCGTTTTCTAGCAATGCGCAAACACCTAGCTTGGTATATTAAAAGTTTCCCCAATGCTAGCGATATCCGCTCTGAATTAGTTAGAACTGAAAATAGCGAACAAGTCAAGCAAATTTTGCTTAAACACCAATTAATAGGTGTATAATATCGCCAATGGCAAAGAACCCAGAGAACTCAAAAAAACAACTTAGAAAATCCATTGAATAAATTAATTCCATGGGGCATCCTCGCTGTTTCATTTTTTGTAAGTCTAGCTGCTTTTTCAGAAAAACAAAAAACCTCAATCAAAGAAAGAGATAATAATAGTTGCCAATTTCCTGGAGAACATGAATGTGGTGGTGGCCTATTAATTCATCAAATTATTCCTCCAAAATATGCAAAAAAATTTGGCATAAACCCAGACTTCGCTGCCAACGGCATAACAATTTGTCAAAATGCTCTAACTGGATCTCAAGGAATCTATCCAGATATTGCCATGGCTACTACAAGTAATGAGCCAGGAGCCTTAAAGAAAGCCATTACTTTGCGCACCACAAAACTCAATCAACGCCAGCCATATTGGAATGAAAAATATGATCGAGCCATGCATGCCATAGTAGCTCGTAATACCCAAACTGCAGAAAAAACTGGTTGGAACTTCCCACTTAAAAAAACCAGAAAAAGCAAAAAATCAACCCAATAAATTAAATTACTTGGGTATGGGCTCAGAGAAAAAATAAATAAGATATAATGAGATTCTTATGTCTCAAGATTTGAATTTTCTCAAGATATATAACTCCCTAAACACAGCACAAAAACAAGCTGTCGATACCATTGAAGGACCAGTTATGGTTGTGGCTGGACCTGGAACTGGTAAAACACAAGTCCTTACAGCGCGCATTGCCCAAATACTACAAAAAACCGATACCAATCCAAACAGCATTTTAGCTCTCACCTTTACTGAAAGCGCTGCAAAAAACATGCGCGAGAGATTGGTAAAAATGATTGGCAAAACTGGTTATTATGTACAAATAGCCACTTTTCATTCTTTTTGCAAAGAAATCATTGATAACCATCCAGAAGCATTTCCGATTGAAAGAGATAGTGCTCCCTTATCAGACTTGGAACGTTTTGAATTGTTTGAAGATATTTTTAATAACTTAGTTTTAGAAAATATTAAACCCCTCAACACTCCTTTTTTCTATCTTAAGGATGCAATTAAAGGTATTTCTAATTTAAAAAGAGAAGGCATTCAACCAGATAACTATGAAAAATTAATTAAAGACTGGAGAGAAAGACTAGTTGCCAGTGAACCAGCAAAATCAGAACCTGGAAAAAGAATTAAAAAACAACCGGGGGAACTAACTAGAACAGAATGGGAAAAAGACCTTAAGCAATTAGAAAAAAACACTGAGCTTTGTGAAGTTTATAAAATTTATCAACAACGTTTGCGCGAAGCAAAGCGATATGACTTTGATGATATGATTGCTTTGGTTGTGGAGGCTTTGCAAAAAGACGAAACTTTGCTTAGAGAATATCAAGAGAATCTCCACTATTTTCTAGTTGATGAATACCAAGATACCAATAGTGCTCAAAACACAGTTGTGAGCCTACTGGCTAGTTATTGGGCTGAAAATGCCAATATTTTTGTAGTAGGAGATCCCAATCAAGCTATTTACCGTTTTCAAGGAGCCTCAGTTGAAAACATGCTTGGTTTCTTACACCAATATCCAAATGCTACTGTCATTACATTGACCACTGGCTACCGCTGTCCACAAACAATTTACAATACGGCCGCAGATTTAATTTCATTGAATCAATTAGATTTTTCTTTACCAAAAAATGATAGTAATAAAAATCAAAATTTTTCTCTAACCAATAGGCTTGAGAGCCCACGTGGCAAGGGAGAGAAAATCACTCTTACCACCACTTCATCACAGATTTTAGAAGCTGTCCAAATAGCAGAAAAAATTAAAGAACTTTTGGCTAGTGGTGTTCCTGCTCACGAAATTTCAATTCTCTATCGAAAAAATGCAGATAGAACAGAGATAGCTGAAATACTAGATACTTGGGATATTCCATATGAAGTAGAGGGTGGGGGAGATGCTTTAAAAGAAGAATCTATCCGTCAATTAATTACTCTTTTTCAAGTTATTTCATTAATACGCAGCGGAGAAGAAACTGAGTTGCTCTATGAAACACTGCAATATGAGTGGTTGAAAAAAATCTTTGGTTGGGAAAATAGCGTGGTACTCAAAGTAGCAAGAGCTGCTGGTAAAGCCAAAACCCCAATTATTGATTTGGTTGAGCAGGGGGAAACAGTAATAAACGCCCATAATCCTGGCTATGAAATTACTCCATTAGATTTATCTCCAATAAAGAATTACTTTGCCAAACTTCAGGAATGGGATATTGCTGATGCAAATAAAACTTTTCCCGATTGGTTTGAAGCTGTTATTAAAGAATCTGGGTTTTTACCTTGGTTGTTAGACCAAGAAGGAAAAATATTTTTAGTCACCGTATTAAATTCTGTTTTTGGTGAAATTAAAAAAATGGTTAGTCATAACCACCACTTCAAATTAAAAGACCTGCTAAGAGCTTTAGATTTAATTTCAGAACATGATTTAAAAATTAATATTGAAGACCTCAATGTCAGAAGACAAGCAGTTCACCTTTCAACTGTTCACAAAGCAAAAGGACGTGAGTGGAACTTTGTTTTTCTTTATCAATGTGTTGATAAAAAATGGGGAAATAATCGTAGTAAAGATTTGATTAAGCTGCCTATTGAAATCTTGCAAAATACAGATTTATCAGGAAAAGAAAGAAACGAAGACGAACGAAGATTATTTTATGTTGCCCTGACTCGTGCCAAAAAACTCGTCATCATTTCCCACCCAGAGACTATTGTGAGTGAGGGAAACAGTAAAGATGTAATTCCTAGTATGTTCTTAACTGAAATTGAAGAAAATGATCGTGAAGCTGAGTCATGGGAAAAAATTATTGACAATGAAATTGAAGCAAATGCACCCGCTCATTTATTAAAACTTTTGCAACCAAATACCTCAAAAGAACTAGTCACCACTAATGATGGAGAAAAAATATATTTACGTTGGTTATTAGATAATTTCCGCTGGTCTGTCACTGCTCTAAATACTTATTTAAGAGATCCAGAAGAATTTTTACATAACACTTTATTGCGTGTACCAAGAGCTAAAACCCCGATTTTAGCCTTTGGAACAGCCATGCATAGTGCAATGGAATTTATATATAAAACTTATCAACAAACTAATGAGTTGCCAACTTTAGCTGAGGCCGAAAAACATTTTGAACTAGCTTTAAGCCAAGAGGTTTTAACAGAAAAAGAGCATTTACAAAGACTTAAATATGGCAATAAGGTTCTCACTGGTTATTTTAATGATTTGGTTAATAAAAAATTTAATCCTCTTTATATTGAAAGATTTTTTGGTGGTGGCAAACAAAAAGTGATGTTGGGAGATATTGCTCTTACTGGAAGAATCGACAGAATCGATTGGTTGGAGATTGAAAAGAAGCAAGTGAAAGTTATTGATTATAAAACTGGTAAAAACAGAAGTAACAATGAAATAGAAGGAGCAACTGCCTCTGCAAATCTTTCAGAAAGAGAGAGAAGTTTGCCTGAAAATATTCGTGGTCCATATAAGAGACAGTTATTATTTTATAAATTATTAACTCAATTAGATAAAACTTTTCCTTATGAAGTTATTAGTGGTGAGTTTGAATTTGTCGAACCAAATGAAAAAGAAAAAATTGTTACTCGTAGTTTCTTTTTAACTGATGAAGATACAAAAGATTTAGCAAAATTAATTGAAACAGTAGTGGGTGAATTAAGAGATAAGTGGCGCTAAAGGATTGAGAAATGAAAATAACTTTTGTTGCTTCAATTAAAGATAAAGAACAACAGAAGTTTTATTATTTGTCGATTGTTAGAATTCTCAAAGATTTAGGTCATCAAGTTTTGTATGAGCATATATTAAAAGAAGATATTGATTCTCTTCAACGATCTATTGATAAAAATATAGATTTTCATAAAAAATATTTTCAAAAAATTAATGAAGCCGATCTAATAGTTGCTGAAATTACTTTTGAGAATATTAGTGTTGGATATTTAATTCATGAGGCTTTGCAACTCAAAAAACCAATTATTGCAGTTTCTAGAATAGATGTTTGTTCTAGTATTCCTGTTTTTTTAGAAAATAATCAAAACTTTATTTATTTGCCTTATAAAAAAATCTTTGAATTAGAAAAAAATCTACCCAAAGCCGTTAAAATGGCTCCTATTGAAAAAATTAAAAAATTTAATGTATTAATTTCAGAGTCACTTGATTTAAAATTACAAAAGCTTGCTCAAGAAAAAGGTTTATCTAAATCAGAGTTCGTAAGAAGTTTGATTAGAGAGATGTAACAAGCTTACCTCTTCACAATATCAGATAAAATCCTCTATACTATTCTCAATATGTCTGATTTATTTTCCTCTAAAAACAAAACCCAAATAATAATCTCTCCTTCAATCGTTATTTTTACTGCTGCAATGCTTGGAATAATCAAATTTATTTCTTTAACTGGAAATATAATCATTTTGCTTTTTCTATCGTTTATCCTAATGGTTGCTCTCAACCCAGCTGTTACAAGATTTGAAAAAAAACTACGTCTACCAAGAGTTCTTAGCATGATCTTTGTATATATCTTGCTCATTATTCTTATTGTTTCTTCTACAGCACTAGTTTTGCCACCATTGGTTTCTGAAATAATCCGCTTTTTAAAAACCATAAATCTTCCCTATCTTCAGGAAATATTCTCTAGAATGGAGTTTTCTTTCTCCCAAATCGGTAGCTTAGCCAACCAATTTAGTTCCTCAGTAAATTTCTTGGTAAGTGCAATCACTGGCACCTTTGCCGGCATCTTCACCTTCCTGACCCTATTAATCATGTCTTTTTACTTACTAATTGATAGACATCACTTACACAAAAAAGTTGCTTGGTTTACTAATGAAGAAAAACAGTTGGAATTAGCGAAAAACTTTATCAACAGCCTAGAAAAACAATTGGGTGGGTGGGTAAGAGGACAAATAATCTTAATGATTATTATTGCAATAACCACATACTTTGGCTTAATGATGCTTAGAGTTCCTTTTGCTTTACCACTAGCAATATTAGCTGGTTTCTTAGAAATATTACCAAACCTTGGACCATTTATCTCTGCAGTACCAGGAATATTAATTGCCTATTTAACCTTTGGTATTCCAATGGCTGGTGCGACAACTTTAATGTACATAATAATTCAACAATTAGAAAATAACTTTATTGTCCCTAAAATTATGAGCGCCAATGCAAAGGTTAATCCTTTAATCTCGATGCTATGTGTTTTAACCGGCTTTCAATTGGGTGGCGTAGTGGGTGGTTTAATTGCAATTCCAATCTATATCACTATTCGTGCTAGCTATTCCTTATGGCGATCTCATAAAGAAAACTAGTCTGTATAATACCGACTATGTCTAGTAAAGCTATTTACGCTTTTTCAGGTGATCCTATTACCTATGGTCATATTGATATTATCAAAAGAGCTTGTCATATTTTCGATAAGGTCATAGTTGCGATAGGCACTAATCCTGAAAAAAAATACACTTTTTCTCCAATTGAAAGAGAGACTCTTGCCAAAGGAGCTCTAGAGAGTTTACCTAAAGTTATAGTAAAAAGCTTTAGTGGACTCTTAGTAGATTTTGCTTACGAACAAGAAGTAGATGTTATTGTAAAAGGCGTAAGAAATCCTGAAGACTTTAGATACGAACAAACCCTTAGCCACGTGGGTCTTTCACAGAATCAAGGCATTGAAACAATATTATTATTTGCCAAGCCAAACTTAGCTCATGTTAGCTCAAGCACAGTAAAAGCATTACAAAAAGAACATGGAGCTACCCAAAACTATGTCCCACTTGGAGTTAAGATTGCGCTAGAAAAAAAGCTCTCTGAACAAATAATTATTGGCATTACTGGAGAAGTAGCTACTGGAAAAAGCCATCTTGCCAATCAATTAATAGAAATTGGAAATACTAAAAAAGTAGAAGTCCATAACATAGAGCTAGATCAGCTAGCTCATCAAATCCAAGATGATCTTATTGAACCAATATATGTGAGTTTAAGAAAAAAAATAGTCGAGCAATTTGGCAAAAAAATTCTTAAAAAAGACGGCAAAATAAATAGAAAAGTTTTGGGAGAAATCGTATTCAAAGACTTAACACAATTAAATATCTTGAATAATTTAATGTGGAAACCGGTTTTAGTTCGTTTACGCAAAGAATTAAAAAATAAAAAAGGGTTAATTTTAATCAATAGTGCCTTACTAGCTGAGGCAAATTTATTAAGTGTCTGTAACAATAGAGTAATATTAGCCAGTGTTAAACCTAGTCAACAAAAAAAATATCTAGAAAATAGAAAACTAAGTCCTCAACAAATTGAGAGAAGATTAAAATCTCAATTAACAAATAAAGAAAAAGAAAAAATAATTAAAAATAAGATTGCTGAAAATAATTTTGGTAAACTGTGGCTAGTTGATGAAAACACGGAAATTTCTTCCTTTGCTAAAAAAATATTTTCTGCGATACTTTAGTTATGTCTGAATCAAATCGTTTGCAACGCAATAAAATATTTGCTCAAGGTTTAGAGCACACCACAACAATCGTAGTGCGTGTTTTGGTTGATATTTTTAAAGCACTATTAAATTTCATTAAAGAAATGATTACTTCCGCTGTTGGCGGTGGTAAATAAATTTATAAACAATTAAAACGAAAAACCCCGTACCTTCACAGATACGGGGTTCTTTTTTTCTGAGCTACTAAACATTTCACCAACAGTGTTTGTTGATTAATATTCATTAACCCTGGTCGCCAATTCGATTACCTCCACTCTCTAGCCTTCAATAGAAACAAAACGAAGGCAAGAAATGACAACAAACTATCAATGATGATAGCCGTCATCAATCCAGCACTTAAAGCACTGGGATATGAGGAAAAAATCACCAAACCGATGAAAGGCACCTGTCCCAACATGAGAAAAAAGCCCGCTGTTGGTTGAGGCTTTTCGAGCGAAATTACTGCCGCCCAAGCCAAAAGCCCCAGCGCAAGCGCCGGAGCCAAATAACTGCCGGGAAATAACAACCAAAGAGATAACGACAGAGCCGCCACTACAATGGTTGAACCGACAGCATGCCCAATCTTTTTTCCCAACAAAGCAGTCGCCATGAAGGTGGCAACTAGGGTTAAGACTGTGGCAAAGAACGAGAAGTAGTTAGTTTGTAGCATAGTTGTTTGTTCCTTTTTTTTAACTTAGCTTTTTGGGAGCAAAAAACGCCATCGTCACTAAAAACAGGTCCAAGAGGACCAATAGGAACAATGACATGTGCTGACCGAGAGCGAAGTTCGGATAATCTGCCATCATGACGAAAGGAATTTGTCCAAGCATCAGGCAGATTTTTTGCAGGAATTTTTTACTGCCATTGGGCATGGTTAAAAACCAAGCCCAAGTAGCAGCGCCGATGCCAACGGCAGGTCCAAGCCAAGTAGTACTGGCGAAGGCCCAACCAATGACTGCCAAAGCAGTGACAGCAGCCATAGCATTAATAGCTTTGCTGGCTGTATTCTGTCGCATAACCACAAACAGGGTTACCAAGCCGGACAAGCCAGCGAGGAATAACGCGAGAAAGGGATTTACCATTTTGTTTACTCCATCCACCGATCTCAGGTGGAAATACTAGAGTTTGGTGATTGGGTGGCGACCTTTTTATAGTCGAAATTTACTTGAATCAACGATAAAAAGCTCACCACCCGACTTGTTAAAGAACCGAATAATTGTATCAGAATATATCAAATAAGTCAAAGTTATAGGATAATTAAAAATACTGTTAATGAATAAAAAAACCGCTATTAAAGCGGCTATTTTATGAATTTATTATTTTGTGCCAAGCTCAGGAATCGGACCTGAATTTCATGTTTTTCAGACATGCGCCGTGACCAACTTGGCTAGCTTGGCATGTAAATGCTTTTAATGTGGACCCGAGAGGGCTCGAACCTCTGACCTTTCGGATGTAAACCGAACGCTCTAACCAACTGAGCTACGAGTCCATACTCATAGGTGGAGATATTTCAGTTTGTCATAGCTGGTGGATGTGCCCAGGAGAGGAGTTGAACCTCCACGGATTTCTCCACAGCCACCTCAAGACTGCGTGTATACCAATTTCACCACCTGGGCATCTGCACAGAATGAGCGAGAAACGGGACTCGGACCCGCGACCTTCTCCTTGGCAAGGAGACGCTCTAGCCAACTGAGCTATTCTCGCATTATCAATAATTTCAAAGAGCGTGATTTCTCACAAGACACACATTATATAGCATCTTGGCCAAAGTGAAAAATCTAATTTTTCTCGAGTGCCAGAGGAGGGATTTGAACCCACACGCCCGTTTTAAAAGCACTAGTTCCTGAAACTAGCCTGTCTACCAATTCCAGCACTCTGGCGGAAACACAGGGTATTATAACGTCAAGCTTAGAAAAATACAGCTTTAAGTCTTTTGAAGGCTGGAAATTTACGACGAAATGCTAATTCAATTACCTCAACAGCCTCATCAACAGAAAGATAGGTCGTATTAATGGTCAAATCATAAGCATTGCGACTATTAAGATCTTGTTTAAAATATTTTTTTACAAACTCGCGACGTTCTTTTTCATGATAAGCAATAACTTTTTTAGCTTTTGCTCGATCATAACCTTCGTATTCCATTGCTCTTTGCACGCGCAACTCATAAGGAGCCACAATATTTACATGCAAGCCCCTAGCAAATGGCGTAATAAAATTTGAACCACGACCCAAAATTACACAATTGCCTTGATGAGCAAAAGTCAAAATTACTCTTGTTAGTTCTTTAATAAAAGTATTTTCATCAACATATTCTGGATTTAAAGCAGAGTGAACCAAATCATTAACATAAGAACGACCTTTTTCATCAAGCTGTTGAATAATGGCTTTTCGGCGTTTGGTAGATTCTGCAATTTGATCAATAATTGTTTCATCATGAACAACAAAACCCAATCTTTCAGCTAATTTTTTAGCTATTGGAGCACCGCCGCTACCTGGTTCACGAGCAATAGTAATAAAAGGTTTGCTAAAAAAATGTTCTTCTGGCAATTCTTGAAGCAAGCGATCTTTGATTCCTAAGGTAGAAACAATTTTATTAATGAGGGGGTAATAATTTATTGCCATATTACATCGCAGTATAACCTAAATTTTTAAGTTTATAAAAGTCAATTTTGGGAAATATTAGGGAAAGAAAATAATGACGAATAACCTCAAGATATCAAATAGAGAAGTGTTATAATGACCAAGTCCACGCCTCAGTAGCTCAGTGGATTAGAGCGCAGGTCTTCGGAACCTGGCGTCGGGGGTTCGAGTCCCTCCTGAGGCACATTAACTTTTTGGTTTTTTTGGTTTTGCTCTCGACAAAAAACCTAAAAAAAATGATTTAATCATATCGGTGATTTTTAAATTCTTACCAACCTCATCCCACATTTGATCTGTAAAATCTACTCTCATAGTATCTAAACCAATCATAAATGAGTCGTTTCGACCGTTTTGTCGATGTTTAACATGATACAAAACTTCATCAGCAAGTTGCATTAATACCCAAGCTTTATGTGTATTACCATGTCTATCGTCATTTAAAGCATCTTCCTTAATTGCACCACCCATACTAAGAGTTATTTTAAGCTCACGACCATTACCAATATCTATTGGCATTTCAGCAATGCTCTCAACAATTTTATTCATAACCAATTTTACTTCATCTCGATTATGAACTTGAAGTAAAATCACAAATTCCTCACCTCCATAACGATAAAATTTGTCTTCATTTCTTATTAATTCAGCAATCCTCTTTGTTACAGCTCTCAATACCATATCACCAGCAGCATGGCCATAAGTGTCATTAACAGCTTTAAAATGATCTAAATCAAAAATAATTAAGGCAAGGTTTTGATCACTCTCTCTATCACTATCAAAGATCATTGGTAAATCAGCCTCAAGCTGTCCACGATTATTAATTTTAGTTAAAGAATCAGTTGAAGCTACTTTTCTTAAATCAACCTGTTCCACCTCAAACGCAGTATTCACTTTTTCCAAACGAATTACTCTAGCTAACAAAGAAAAATAAACTTCTAGAATTTTTTCAGATTCAGTTTTGGCATCTTTAAATTCATTAAACAAAAAAGCTAAGAATGTAATCATTTTTTCGCTTTTTGGCTGATCAAAAAACTTACTTGCAGCTAAATTAATTTTTTGATTGGCTAAATTAGCTATAAAATCCAAACCGTTTTGTGAAAATTCCACGCCGATTAATCTGGTTAGCTCAGAAATAAAAAATTCTTCATCAGGTGATAATCCTAATTTATAATCATCTAAGGTAATTTTCTCATTATTAACAAAGAACTGATAAATAACGTCAAGACTTTCACTACCAGGAAAATTGTCTATAATTTTCTCAGACAGCCTCGTTTCAGTTGCGTCTGTTTGTTTATCTTGAAACTCTTGATTCATAAAAAGGATCACCCATAAAAATGTGCTTATAATTGTAAAACAATTTAAGTAGTAATTGACAGTGGTAGACTGATCTAAATCTGGTGTTTTTATAGCAAAAAAAGTAAAATACGACACTTAGTGATAAAATACCCGTGTTGGGTCAGTAGCTCAGTCGGTTAGAGCGTCTGCCTCTTAAGCAGAATGTCGTGGGTTCGAGTCCCACCTGACTCACATTATTAAAAGACAGTTTAAAAAACTGTCTTTTTTTATACTCAAAACTAAATGAGGTATAATTCTCCCCTCAAGATGGAAAAAGAAATTACCAAAGAAAAATCTAGCACCATTGATGGCACTGTTTTCTTAGTGCTCCTCACTGCAGCTATTTCATTATTAGATTTCTATTCACACCCCAATGGAGGATTAGCTGATCCAGAGAGAAGAAAAATATTATTAGAAACCATAGGACCAATTACAAAACATCTTGGAAATTATGGCTTCACTGCTGGCTTTGCGATTAGCGCAGTATTTGTAAAAAACCTATTCCAAGAAGCTTTTCACTCTGAAATAGCCCAAAAAATTATTAAACAAGGCTATATCTTCAGTGCAGCTAGTATTTTAACTTTAAATGCATTGGTAGAGATTTTTCCTAAAAACAATGAAGTTGTTGGTGATATTTCCGTGGCCGTCTTAGCCCTAATAATGGCCATTCCTGCCTCAGAATTAGCTATTCAAAAATTTAAAAAAGCAAAATTAGAAAATAAATAAGGATTTTTTTGTATTTAAATTTGTTGTAGTCTGATATAATATTTTTTTTATGCTAGAAACAGTTTCTCCAGCCATCGAATGGCAAAAGGGAACAAACGATCTTGAATATTTTAGCAGCCTAACTTACGAACAGTTATTGGCCTTCCTAGATAACGAGGAAAACGCCAGATACTACGCCTCAGAAGTACTCTATCTCCAAGAATCAAAAGTTTATAGAAACGGCCTTCCAGTTAGAGAAGAAACCAAAATCATGTTTGTCATTGGTGATGGCATCAATCGCAACATGCGTCTAACAAAAGATTTCACTGGCAAATATATTCGCACAAAACAAGAAGATGGAAGAGACGCTGAAAAAGAAGCCAGAAAAAAACTGCAACGCCTCCACTATAAAGCAGCAGAAGCAGATGAAGTCAGAGCAGCTCTCTCATTTTATCTTGATGGAGAAAATGGTATAGATTCAGCCATGGCATTTGCTGAAATCTCAGATGTTTTTTACAATCTTTTCCATCTAGAAATAACTGATAGCGAAAATAAAAAACAATATGAATCATGGATTGAAGCCCTACAAAAAGTTTTGGGAATTAACCAATTACAAGCTGTGCAACTTGTTTCAGCTAAATATCATCACAGAATGTTTAATAATGCCGGAGCCAATGGCTTTAAACAAGAAGACGAAAATATTGCAACGCTAATAAAATCTTTTTATGGTGAAGTAGAAGAAGTCTTCATTAAACAAAGAGTCTCTAATTTTTTAACTATGGCAGACATATTATTTGATCGAGTTTTGGTCGATAGATTAAAAAAATTAAGAATTAATTATCAACGCCAAGAAAAAGATGAATTAGAAGATTCTAAAACTTTAGAAAAATTTAATATCTCCAAAGAGTGGAAAAGAAAAATAGGCAAATTCTTAAGAGGAGAAAGAAAAGAAATTAACATATTTCCTTCAGTTAGAGTTCCTGAAACCCTGAGAGGTAAAATCGGCAAAGCCATAAGAGGAGAAACAAATGATCCTATATTTAATCTCACTGAAGAAGACGTAGCTATCTTATCTTGCGTAGCCCATACCATCGAAAGCCTTTTGTCTGAAGCAGACAACTATGAAAAATCATCTGTAGCCGAGTCATAAAACTCGCGGTACACTATATCCATGAAAATTATCGCTGGCTCATCAAGCCCAAAACTTGCAGAAAACATTGCTTTACAATTAAATGCCCCATTGGTTGACTGTGATATTGATACTTTTGCCAATGGTGAAAAACGAATTCACATATCCAATACTGTTAAAAACCAAGATGTTTTAATCATTCAATCTTTTTCCAAACCAGTTGATGATCGTATTATAGAAACAGCTTTAATCGCTGACGCCCTTGAAAGATTGGGAGCTCATGAAATCAATCTTTTTATCCCTTGGTTTGGTTACTCTTTCCAAGACAAAGTCTTCATGCCTGGAGAACCACTTTCTGCCAAAGTAATTGCCAAAATTATCGAAAGCACCTGTATCAAAAAAGTATATCTCTTAGATCTTCATAACATCAGTATCCCTGGATTCTTTTCCATTCCAACCTATCACATTACCGCAATGAACGAGTTCATTACTCATATTAAAGAACATTTTGACCTCACTAAAGCCATGGTTATTAGTCCCGATTTTGGAGGACTAAAAAGAGCTAGATTATTTGCCAATGAACTACATTTGGAGTTAGGCGGAATCGAAAAACGTCGTGACCTAATCACTGGACAAGTAACTACTACCAAACTTGATGGGGAAGTAAAAGGCAAAAACATTTTCATTTTTGATGACGCAATTCTTTCTGGCCAAACTGTTGTTGAAGTTGCCAAAATGCTCAAAGAACAAGGCGCCAAAGAAATTCATTTTTTGGCCACTCATGGTGTTTTTACTGGCGATGCACTAGAATCATTAGCCAAATCAATGGTTGATAGTGTTACAGTCACCAATTCTATTGAGAGAACAGAACAATTTAAGAAGATTACTATTTTGGACATCTCAAAAGTCCTAGTAGAAAATTTACAAGGATAATTATATAATCCTTCTTTTCCTCTTTATAGAGAGTTAGGAAACAAGTATGAACCAGCAACACCTGCGCAATATTGCTATTATCGCTCACGTCGACCACGGAAAAACAACTCTCGTGGACGCTATGTTAAAGCAAACTAAAACTTTTGCTGCTCATCAAAAAGAAAATCAAGCTACTACCATCATGGATTCTAATGATTTGGAACGTGAAAAAGGTGTAACTATCTTAGCTAAAAACACTGCAGTTTTTTGGAAAGATTACAAAATTAATATTTTAGACACTCCAGGTCACGCTGATTTTTCAGGTGAAGTGGAACGTGTTTTAAACATGGCTGATGGCTGTATCTTATTAGTCGATGCTGCTGAAGGCGTACTCTCACAAACCCGTTTTGTTCTACGCTTAGCCTTAGAGCTCGGACTTGCCCCCATTGTTTTAATCAATAAAGTTGATCGCAAAGACCAACGTATTAAAGAAGTTGAAAGCGAAGTTGCAGATCTATTTTTAGAATTAGCTACTCAAGACTCACAACTAGACTTTCCACTATTATATGGCAGAGGCATCGAAGGAATTGTGGGCACAAAAACTACTGAAAACCCAGATTTTTCTGTCAATATCACTGATAGCACCAACCTAGAACCATTATTCGAAACTATCGTCAAAGCCATCCCTGCTCCAAAAGGTGATGAAAGCGCTCCTCTTCAAATTCAAGTTAATTCGTTAGATTGGGACCAGCACAAAGGTCGTATTGCTATTGGCCGTATTTTCCGTGGAACTGTTAAGAAAAATCAACCAGTTAAAATTTTACGTACAAACGGCAAAGTTGAAGCTGCTTCAGTCGTATATCTATTCAATCACTTTGGCTTAGACCGTTTAGAAGTAGAAGAAGCAAAAGCTGGAGAAATTATTGCCATCGCTGGCATTAATGAACCAGGTATTGGTGACACTATCGCCGATACTCATCAGCCAGAAGCCCTGCCACAAATGACTATTACTGAGCCAACCGTCAAAATGCAACTCATGGTAAATACTTCACCTTTTGCCGGTCAAGAAGCTGAATTTTCAACTTCTAGACAACTTCAAGCTAGACTTAAAAAAGAACTAGAAACCAATGTTGGCTTGCGTATGTTACCCGGTACTAGTGGTGAAAACGTCGTCATTGTAGGTAGAGGTGAATTGCATTTAGCAATTTTAATCGAAACCATGCGCCGTGAAGGATATGAATTTGCTCTTTCCAAACCACAGGTAGTACTTAAACAAGAAGATGGTCACACTACAGAACCTTGGGAATACGTCACCATTGATGTTACAGATCAACATACTGGAAAAATTACAGCTAGTATGGCTCAACGTCGTGGTCAATTAAAAAACATGCATCAAACAAAAACTGGTGTCAGATTTGAATATGAAATCTCAACCGCCAATTTAATTGGTTATCGCAGCGAGCTATTAACCAGCACCTCTGGTGAAGGTGTTATGCATAACACCTTCTTGGAATATAGACCTTTAACTGAACACTGTATTATCCATCGTGGCGGCGCCATGATTGCTCATGAAACTGGTTCTGTTACAGCTTATTCATTAGAAAAAGCTCAACAAAGAGGTACTCTATTCGTAGATCCAGGTGATAAGGTCTATGCTGGTCAAATAGTTGGTATCCATAAACGTTCTGAAGATATTGTGATGAATGTGGTTCGTGGTAAAAAACTTACCAACATGCGTGCTTCCAGTGCAGATGCAACTGTCGTTTTAGCTCCTGCTTGGAAACCTTCTCTAGAACAATTCCTTACCATTGTTAGTGATAATGAAGTACTTGAAGTTACTCCAGAGAGCATGCGTTTGCGCAGTATGGAAGACAACAAGAAACTTTTAATCAGTTAAGTTTATACAATCCAGGCATATCTCCCATAAAAGACTGTTTTCGTATACAATAACCGTTATGAAAATGTCCCAAATGGCTTTTAAGCCGCTAAAAAATCCTCCAGCCAATGCTGATACGATTAATCACAAACTACTTGTTCAGGCAGGCTATGTCCGTCAATTAATGGCTGGTGTTTATACTTACACACCCTTGGGTTTGAAAGTATTAAATAAGATTCGCAATATCATTCGTAAAGAAATGAATGCTATTGGTGGTCAAGAAATTTTAATGCCATCATTACACCCAAAACAAAATTGGGTTACCACTGGTGCTTGGGATAACGTCGATGTCTTGTTTCATTTAAAAAGTCGCACAGACAAAGAATATGCCCTAGGCCAAAGCCATGAGGAAATTGTAACTCCACTAGCCAAAGATATTATTAAAAGTTATAAAGACTTACCTTTGGCTCTTTATCAAATTCATTGGAAATTCCGCGATGAACTTAGAGCAAAATCTGGTATTTTGCGTGGTCGTGAGTTTGAGATGAAAGACATGTATAGTTTTCATGAGACCCAAGAAGACTTTGATCGTTTCTATCAACAAGTTAAAGATGCTTACATTCGCGCTTATAAAGCAGTTGATTTGGTAGCAAAAGTTACTGAAGCATCTGGTGGTAGTTTCACTCAAAAAATTTCCTATGAATTTATGGTTTTAACTGATGCTGGAGAAGATGATATTTTTTATTGTCCAAAATGTGAGTTTTGTGTAAATAGTGAAATTGCTAAACAAAAAGTTGGTGATGATTGTCCAAAATGTGGTCATGGCCAATTAGCAGCAGCCAAAGCTTCAGAGGTGGGTAATGTTTTTGATCTTGGTCAAAAATACGTTAAAGACTTTGACTTAACTTACACCAATGCTCAGAGTGAACAAAAATATCCAATCATGGGCTGTTATGGCTGGGGCACAACTAGAACTATGGGTGTGATTGTTGAAAAAACTTCTGATGAAAAAGGTATTGTTTGGCCTTATGCAATTGCTCCTTATCACGCAGTAATGGTGTCACTCAAGGGTACAGAAGAACAAGCTGAAAAACTTTATACTGATCTTAAAAAACACAATGTAGAGGTAATCTGGGATGATCGTAATGAATCCCCTGGTAGTAAATTTGCAGCCGCAGATTTATTGGGTATTCCAGTCCGTTTAGTTCTTTCCGAAAGAAACGGTGGTAAGATTGAGTGGAAAAATAGAAAAGAAACTAATCCTGAATTACTAGAGCATGATCAAGTTCTAATGCGTCTGTCACAGCTATAAGAATGAATCAAACATATAAAAATTTAGTATTTACTAAACATGCTTGGGAGAGACTAGATGACCGGTCTATCAGCCAGGATATTATTTATCAGGTAGTAAATAGTCCAGATAAAACTTTTCACAATCAACAAAACTATAAATTTATTCGAACTATTAACGGTCGCAAAATTCATGTCGTTGCTACTCCAGTAGATCAAGGAAAAATGCTTATTATCTCCACTTGGGTTAGGGGAGAAGACGATCGTGAACCATTTATCTGGTTGCTAATTACTTTGCCATTTAAAATTCTTTGGTGGTGTTTAAAGATTTTGTTTAAAACGATTTTTGGTGATAAAAAAAGATTTTGATCTTATTTGATGCATAAATTGCCTGAATATATTAACCTATAATCAAATTAATATTACAGGTAAAGCAAAATTATAGAACATCTCATCAATCTATTTTGACTATATCATTTATCTATATCATTTAATATATTACTGCATACATCCCGGTGAGGACCCCACGGCAGATCGCAAGATCTGCGGTGGGGAATTTTTTTATCTAACCATTTTTTCATCAAACTTCCTTGCACTTGATCTGTATAATAAAAGATATATGTCAAATTCCAGACCATTAATTGTGACGCATCATGCCCCAGATTTAGATGCCATCGCCTCAACCTGGTTACTAAAAAGATTCCATGCCCAAAAATTTGCTGAAGCCAGCATTGCCTTTGTAAACCCAGGAGATGCCATAACCTTAGAAGAAGCCGAAGAGCTTGGTTGCCAACTTCACGAGATTACCTATGTAGATACTAATTTTGGAGAATTTGATCATCATCAAGATGAAAGAGCAAAACTTAGAGTCTGTGCTACAAGTTTAGTTTTTGATCATTTGTGCGAAGTTTATCCAGACAAAAAAGATGATCTAGCTCTAAAAAGCATTGTTGAAATGGTTAATACCATTGATCATTTTGAAGAAATATATTGGCCAGAACCAGCTGCAGAAAGATATTTATTTATGATCCATGAACTAATTCATGGACATGAATTTACCGATCCTCATAATGATGATTCGCAAATGCATTTTGGCTTCCAGTGTTTAGATAATGTTTATGCTTCCTTAGGCCAATATCATAAAGCCATGGAAATAGTACATACCAAGGGTCAGGAAGTGCAATTAAAAGCAGGCAAAGCTTTATTACTTAATACTAGAAATGATGACACTATAAAATTAGCTCAACGAATGGGCTATGCCTTAGTGGTTCGTAAAGATCCAAAGTTGGGCCATATTAGAATTAAAGCTAGACCTGACGCAGATTTAATTCTCAAACCACTATACGAAAAAATCCAAACCATAGACCATGATGGAACTTGGTTTTACCATGGTAGTGGCAAAATGTTACTCAATGGCTCACAAAAAACTCATAATCAAAAGCCGAGTCCATTGAACTTAGATCAAGTCAAAATTCTTCTTGAGGAAATTTATGGATAATTGTATTTTTTGTCAAATAGCTCAAGGAAATATTCCAAGCCATAAAATTTGGGAAGATGATGGACATTTGGCTTTTCTTTCTATTTTTCCAAACACAGAGGGTTTCACCGTAGTAATTCCCAAAAAACATTATGGTAGTTATGCTTTTGCCCAAGAAGATATTGTTCTTGAAAAGTTAATTATTGCGACCAAAAAAGTTGCAAATTTGCTTGATAAATATTTCGCTGATGTTGCTCGTTGTGGTATGTTTTTTGAAGGTTTTGGGGTTGATCATTTGCATAGCAAATTATTTCCAATGCACGGCACTGGAAACTTAGAAAACTGGGAAGCAATTGAATCAAAAAAGGTTAGAACATATTTCAAACAATATCCTGGTTATTTAAGCTCTAATGATTCCAATCGAGCAGAAGATAGTAAATTAGAAAATTTGGCTGCCAATATCCGCAAAGCTAGTGTATAATTCTAGCTCTTAATACAACTAACAACTTGAGAAGGGAGGTGAGTAACAATGCCTATCGTCATCAAAGCTAAAAAAAGCGAATCAACAAGCGATTTAATTCGCAAATTTAAGAAAGCCGTTGCAGCTACTGGGATTGTGCAGATCGTCAAAGATCGTCGTTACTTCAAGAAGCCATCCAAGTTTAAAGCTGAAAAAACTGCTACTAATAGTCGTTTAAAGAGAAGAGCTCGTTCATTAAAGAAAATGAAGAACATTTCTCCACAAGCTTTAATTCGTATTAATCAAAAATTGGGTAAAACCTAATTTTTAGCTTAAGAATAAAAGAAAACCCCCGTTTTTTTTAAGCGGGGGTTTTATTTTTAAAAAATGTTTTTTATTTCTTACCACGAGGTCTAATTTTGGCTTTAATCGAAAAATCCCATTGATCACCATCACTGGTATCAAAACTCTTTGAATTGGTTAAGGAGTGATAATTAATTAAGTGATTGCTCAATGTTTCTTCTAATTCCTTTTGTTGTTCTTTGAGCTCTGCAATCATGATTTTGAGTGAAGTTACTTGGGGATCAGATTGCAATTGGCTTTTGCGTTCCTTCATTTTTGAAGTATGAACTTGAGCTTCTGCCTCTGCTTCAGCCAAGGTTGAATCATTCTCAAAGACACTACGCAAGCTTTCTTGTTTTTCTTTGATTTGCTTGCGTACTTCTTCAGCACTTAAAGCATGACGCTCAATAAGATTTTGCAGAGTATTGAGAGTATCTGCTACTTTATTGGAGTTTTCCACTTCGTCATCACCACCGACATGAGTGGCTTGAGTCAAAGCTTCCATTGCCAAGTCCTCGCTATTTTTCGTCTTTTGATCATCCGACATCTTAATTTCCTTTCTTTTTGCTATTCAGAGCTTTTGTTATACCAGGATAAAAGACCTGGAATCAATGGGAAAGTGTTAGAATGCAGTTTATTATGTCTCAAAAACCAACTATTTTTTACCTTGTCCGACATGGGGAAACTCAACAAAATAAAAATAATATTATTCAAGGACATCTCGATACAGATTTAAATGAAACTGGCATAAGTCAGGCTCAAAAACTAGCAGAAATATTTGAAAGCATCTGGCTAGATAATGTCTATGCTTCTGATCTTAAAAGAGCTCAACAAACTGCGGTTCATATAGTTTCCAAAAAAAACTTACCGATAGAATCTCATTACAATTTGAGAGAAATAAAGCTAGGGGATTATGAAGGTAAAAGTATAGAAAAGTTTCATGAAGAGCTTGGTGAGCTTTTGGCTTTTAGAGATGCCTTACCAAAGGATGAAAGATTTTCTCATAAGGTGAAGGATAATATTGAATCTGATGAAGAGTTGGTAATTCGTTTTAATAGTTTTTTTGAAGAAACAAAACTAGAGACTGAGGGTAAAACAAATTTAGTTGTTACTCATGGAGCAGCGATTAGAATCTTTCTAATTTATTTGGGTTGGGCTACTTATTCAGAGTTACCACATGGAAATGTTAAAAATACTGCTTATGTTAAATTGGAAAAAACTGAAGATGGTTTTAGGGTTGTGGAAACGCTTGGAGTAGTAAAGAGTACTGATAATCAAGCTTCGAGCAATCATATTGCTTGATATCCAAAAAAAAGGGTCCATATATGGAAAGTGCCACCCTTTTGAGGGGTGGCACCTTCTTCTTGCTGTTGTGATTGGTGAGTTTATAAAGAAATGAGCGGCTTTACAGCGCAATCATTTCGACGACTTCGATGGACGTCACGTGGAATTCTCCACACAACGGGCAAATAAAGCCGCGGACGATGATCATTTTGATCAACATTATTAGTCTCACCTCCTTCGTTTTGTAGGATAGTCATCTGTGGGAGCAGACAACTTTCCTTAATTACTCATTTAGAATAAATAAAGAAAGTTGTCCATTCTTGTTGAATGCTAAACTTGAGCGAAGGTTTTTAAAGAGCAAGAAGGTTTTATTGATAGAAAAAAAATTAGCTAGGCAACCTAGCTTTCTTTTGTTTATCAATATGCATATTATTATATCAGATATAGTCAAATAAACGAAAAGAGCCACTGGTTTAACAGTGGCTCTTCTCTTTAATTCTTAAGCAAATACCTCTTCCAACATGCGCTTGGTTTCTGGGTCGTTGTAAACAACAATTTGTATTTCTACATCCCAATTGCCTTCTGCCATGATACGGTCAAAACCAAGCTTGATTTGCCTGATGACTTCCTCATAACTTTTTTCAACGCGCCCAGCCATTCTGCCAGTTCTCATAACCGGCATAGCAATAGACTTATAGCCTACTTGCTTGGCAGCTGCCAAGGCAGCGTAGACAACTTCATTAAGAGGCGAACGAAGACGGTCAACCACAAAAATGACATCGTCAAAGTTGCCTCTATGGGTAAAGTCTGGAGTTCGCTTTACCACAATCACTTCGCCATGGTTCAAACCAACGGCCTCAAGCCGTTGTCTTGGTACTTGGTGATAATATTCATCTGCAATTTCATAGATTGCATTGTCAATCGCGCCATACCAGCCGCCAGTCCCATTGATAGGGGTGGCAATAGCTTGAACTCTGGAGGTGGTTGCAGTAATGCTACCAGTAGTAATTGAAACTTTCATGTTTCACGCTCCTCATTGAGTTATTACTAACCAGGATTGGCTAGTTTTATAATCACTTTATGAGTATAAAACTAGCCAATCGTTTTAATAGATATTTGCAAAATTATTAAAGAGCAAGTTATTTAAATAAATGAAGTGTATGCAAAATACAAAATTTATATAAATAACGTGTTTATTATAACAAAATATATCAAAGTAATCAAAATTATAGGATAAAAATAGAAAAATATTTTAAATATAATGAATTTAATGAAAAAAAGCCGTCCCATAAAGAGACGGCTTTCAAAAGAGAATGAGTCTATAAAAACTTCATTCTCCAACGACCGCACTTAGTGCATTTTTCCCAAACAAACGTAAACCATAAGAATTTCTCTGGGAAATATGACTTTGTGTACCACTGATGTGAGCACCACATGGCTGTGTCACTCCTTTCTTCAAGATTCACCACCTGAAGTGAGCGGTGTTTTATTTAGATATTAGATTATTAATATTCAAATAGAACACCACTCAAAAATAAGCATGAAAACTAAAGAAGAAGGTTATTAAAGAACAGGTCTTATAAATAAAAAGAAAAAAAATTCTACGCAATGTAAAAAATTTTCTTTTTAAGATAGGTTATTGTATTGCAAATGCCATCTTTTGTCAATGTTATAGGATATGTTACTTGAGCAAAATATAATTTAAAAAAAATAGTTATGAAAATAAAAAAAGACCTATCTAGTAGGTCTTTTATATTCTTGGCGAGCCCGGCCAGGATCGAACTGGTGATCTCTTCCGTGACAGGGAAGCATGTTAACCACTACACCACGGGCCCATATTAACAGATGGCAATTATAACAAATAAACTATTTTTTGCGCTAGTAGTTACCAAGTTACTCTACACAACAATTTGCTATACTATAGCTGTTAATAGTTTACTCCAAAGGAGTGTGTATGTTTTTCTTTTTAATCGCAGTCGTGGTCTTTGCATATGTAGTTGGAATTTTCAACTCACTTCAAACCCTTAAAACTCAGATTCAAGCTAGTATCCAAGAGATTGGCAATCAGCTCAAAAGACAAGCTAGTTTAATTCCAAATCTTGAATCAGCAGTTAAAGGCTACTTTAAACATGAAAAAGGCATTTTTAAAATGCTTACTGATGCCCGTAAGGCAGCAGAACTAGCAGATCAAACTGGTAAACCAGCAGACATCGAAAAAGCCCTTAGCTCAGTTCAAGCCTTGATTCCAAAAATTCAGGTAGCTGTTGAAGACAATCCAGAAATTAAAGCAGATACCACTGTCACTAAATTTATGGATGAACTAACTGATACAGCAGACAAACTAACTTATGCTAGAAGAACAGTTATTGATTTAACTCAAACCTTCAACCAAAAACTAGTGGTATTCCCATCAAATATGGTTGCAAACATGTTTGGTTTTAAACCAGAAAAAGGCCTAGAAACCTCAAATATGGGAGCCCACCTTTCAGTTAGCGCTGAAGAAACCAAAGATCATAAAGTTTCTTTAGATTAAGATGACACATTATCAATTGGTTGCTAGTAATAAGCAGAAATCTCTGGTCGTTATTATTAGCTTCATCGCTTTCATTCTATTTGCAGCCTACTTCATCATGGAGGGCTTTGGCTATGGCCTAGACGTCATGGGTTTTGCCTTGATATTTGCCGGCATATCAAGTTTTGGTAGTTACTATTTTTCAGACACAATAATTCTTGGTCTATCTGGTGCTCGCGAAGCAAAAAGAGCAGAATTTTTTGATTTCTACACCGTAGCTGAAAACCTAGCCAATAGCCAAAAAATGCCAATCCCCAAACTCTACGTCATTGACGATACAGCCATGAACGCCTTTGCCACAGGCAGAGATCCACAACACGCTGTTGTCTGTGCCACTACCGGCCTGCTATCCAAACTCAATCGCCGAGAAATAGAGGGCGTAGTAGCTCACGAACTTTCACACGTACAAAACTACGATATTCGTTTAATGTCACTTGTAACCATCATGGTTGGCTTTATTTCACTTTTAGCAGATTGGGTTTTACGCATGAGCTATTGGGGCGGAGGAAGAAAACGCAATGACCGCGATGGAGACTCTCAACTTCAAACAATATTCTTAGTAGTTGGCATGATATTGGCATTACTATCACCATTAATTGCCCAATTAATAAAGTTAGCCATATCTAGAAAAAGAGAATTCTTAGCTGACGCATCAGCAGTTGCCATGACCAAAAATCCCCAAGGAATGATTGATGCCTTACAAAAACTTGGCACCGATCGTGAACCACTTGAAGCTGCAAATAAAGCAACAGCTCATTTATACATCACCAACCCACTAAAAAATGCTCATGGAGGAATTGGAATGTTTTCCAACCTATTCGCCACTCATCCACCACTCTCAGAAAGAATCAAATCTCTTCAAGAAATTACTCGATAAAATCTCATTTTTCCTTCTGAAAACACCTCTGAATTCTGCTATACTCCCAGACGAAATGAAAAACTCTGTGACACCACAAATTGTTGCCCACATTGCTAAATTAGCTAATATTCCAGTTACTCAAGTCGAACAAGAAAAATTAGCTGCCGGATTTTCTGAAACCCTAGACGTCATTGATGAATTAAATAAGTTGGATGTAAAAAACGTACCAACCGCTCACCAGGTAACTGGCTTAGAAAATGTTTGGCGTGAAGACACTATTAACCCCAACACAATTTTTACTCAACAAGAAGCACTGGCAAACGCCGCTCAAACCCATAATGGATTTTTTGTTGTATCAAGAATTTTAGAGGAAAAAGATGCCTAGCCTAACCATGGAAGATAAAAAATTTCTTTTAGACCAAGCTCGTAAAGAAAGAATGGCCACTGCTCTGGAAGCTATATTACTTCAGTTCATAATCTTTAGCATTTTCATTTTTCTCAACATGACAGGATTTTCCAAAAAATTCTCCATAACCATTGGTCTCATTTATGTTGTGTTGTTTTTATCAGGTCTAATTTATTCAGCCTCAGCTTTCTTAAAAAATCAGAAAAAAATTAAAGAAGCTACAAAAATAGAAAAATCTTTAGGATAAGCAATTAATGTTAAATAAGCTAACTTTAGCTCAAACCATTGAGGGATTAAAAAACAAAAAGTTCTCACATCGAGAACTCTATGCAGATGTCCAAAAAAATATTGAGGAAAAAAATAAATCACTCAATATCTATCTCACTCTCAACAACCAAGCTCTAGACCAAGCCGAAAAACTATTAAATACACCGCTAGCCGGCGCTCCAATTGCCATCAAAGACAACTATTGCACTCGTGATTTTCGTACCACAGCCTCAGCCAAAGTCTTAGATAAATTCAAACCCCAATTTGATGCCACTGTCATTAAAAAACTCAAAAATGCAGGTGGAGTCATGATTGGTAAAACCAACATGGATGCCTGGGCTCATGGCTCATCAACAGAAACTAGTGACTATGGTCGGACTTTAAATCCTCGTAACACCGAGCATCTCCCGGGAGGATCTTCTGGCGGTAGTGCTGCGGCAGTCGCCGCAGATCTAGCCATTACAGCTCTTGGAACAGAAACAGCCGGCTCAATTCGTCAACCAGCTGCTTGGTGTGGCGTAGTAGGACTCAAGCCAACTTATGGCAGAGTTAGTCGCTATGGAGTAGCAGCTATGGCCTCATCTACAGATAGCCCTGGCCCAATCACTAAAACCGTAGAAGACGCAGCTATTTTATTAAACCAAATTGCTGGTCATGATCCACTGGACGGCACTAGCACTGCTCAAACCACCCCTGACTTTACCCAAACCCTAAACACTCCAGTCAAAGGTCTAAAAATTGGTGTTATTTACCACGACATTACTGGAGCTGAATTTGCTAATGAAAAACTCATGGAACAACTTAAAGTTCTAGAAAATCTTGGAGCTACAGTTGAAAAAACCACCGCTATGGACCCGCACTATGCTATTGGCGTCTACACTGTAGTACAAAGAGGAGAAGTTAGCAGTAACTTAGCTCGTTATGATGGAGTTCGCTACGGCAATGATCGTTCATATTTTAGCGATGAAGCAAAACGTCGCCAAATGTTAGGCACTTACACCCTAAGTAAGGGTTATGCAGAAAAATATTACGAGCTAGCACAAAAAGTCAGAACCCTCTTTATTGAAGATCTCAAAAAACTTTTTAATACCTATGATGTATTAATTGCTCCAACTTCACCAGGATTTGCTAAAAAAATTGGCGTCACTGAAGGTCAAGCTATGTTCGGAGAACTCGAAGACATGTTGGTGGAAGCCAGTTCAGTTGCTGGATTACCAGGACTCAACGTTCCATATTATCGTGACGAAAAAACCAATCTATTCCTAGGCATGGATATCATCGCTCCAATGTGGCGTGAAGATCTAGTCATTCAAGTAGGTGATGCCTTTGAAAAAAATACTGCTTGGAACTCTTGGAGGACTCAATCATGAAATGGCAAGAAACTTATGAAGCCGTCATTGGCTTAGAAGTACATGCGGAATTAAAAACTACTTCTAAAATGTTTTGTGGTTGCAACAACGATCCTTTTGGTGCAGATAAACCAAATATCTATACATGCCCAGTTTGTCTGGGTATGCCAGGGGGAATTCCTGTTGCAAATAAAAGGGCTATTGAATGGACGATTAAACTGGGCTATGCCACTGGTTGTTCAATTAATGAATTTTCTAAATTTGATCGTAAACACTATTTCTACCCAGATCTAGCCAAAGGCTATCAGATTAGCCAATATGATTTACCTTTTTGCTATAACGGCATAATTGAAACACCAATGGGTAAGGTTAGGCTTCGTCGTATTCATCTAGAAGAAGATACTGGCAAATTAATGCACACCTCCATTGAAGGAAAAAAAGTAAGTCTCATTGATTTCAATCGTGGCGGCGTACCTTTGGTTGAAGTTGTAACTGAACCAGATATTAAAAGCGGCACTCAAGCAAAGGAATATGGTAAAAAACTTCGTCATATTTTACGCTTTCTAGATATAGCCGACTGTGACATGGAACAAGGTGGTATGCGTTTGGAAGCAAATATTTCTTTACGCAAAAAAGGTGAAACAGAACTACCTAATTACAAAGTAGAAATTAAAAACATTAACTCATTCCGTTTTATGGAAGCTGCTATTGACTATGAATTGACTAGACAAGCGGAAATTCTAGAAACAGGCAAAACCCCAGTTCAAGAAACAAGAGGTTGGAATTCACAAAAAAATGAAACCTTCTCACAACGCATAAAAGAAGAAGCAGAAGACTATCGCTATTTTCCAGATCCAGATTTACCCCCATTTCATTTCAGCAAAGAATATTTGGCAGAAATTAAAAAAACTCTACCAGAACTAACCAATGAAGTTACGACTCGCTGGACTAAAGAGTTTTCTATTCAACCCAACAAAGCAGAAGAACTAGCTATGGTAGATGATGCAAAACTAATTAGTTGGTTAGAAAAAATCTTAAATTTATTAAAAGAAAACAAACTAAACATTACCAGCTTCATCAATGACTACATTAACAAAAAAATTGAAGTCAAAGATTTTGAAGAACCAAGTTCAGTAATAGAAAAATTTAGAGCTGCCCATAAAACAGAAGAAGTTGGTGACGAACTATTAGCAACCACCATAAAACAGGTTTTGGCAGAAAACCAAGATGCTGTTCAAAAATACCAAACAGGTCAAAAACAAGTTTTTGGCTTTTTAATGGGACAAATGTTACGTAGTTTAGGTAAAAAAGTTGATCCTCAGTTAATAAGACAAACACTCCAAGCAGCTCTTGAAAGCTAACTGAGGCTATGGGATATTGCAAGAAGTCATGTCGGCAGATTTTGTTCATCTTCACGTTCACACTGAGTATTCCATGTTGGATGGCTTGGCTAAAGTTCCCAAATTAATTAAAAAAGTTAAAGATCTAGGACAAACTGCTGTTGCCATGACAGATCATGGTGGCATGTACGGCGCTATTTCTTTTTACAATGCCTGCAGAGAGGCTGAAATTAAACCTATTATTGGCTGTGAATTGTATATAGCCAAAAATTCTCTTCATGACAAGCAAATTAAACCTGGAGATGATCAGGCTCATTTAACTGTCTTGGCTGAAAATTTTGAAGGCTATAGAAACTTAATGAGATTAGTCTCAATTGCCAATCTGGAAGGATTTTCGTATAAGCCTCGTATTGATGAAGAAACTTTGGAAAAATATAGCGAAGGACTCATTGTACTAAGTGGTTGTATGAATAGTCCTTTTAATAGACTACTGCGCAACAACAAAGACGAAGAAGCTTTGGAAAAATTTAAAAAATATCAAAAAATTTTTGGCGATCGACTCTATGTCGAACTACAAAACCATCCATCTATTCCAGAATTAAAAGATTTAAATAAAAAATTAGTGGCCATAGCTCGTAAACTAAAGTTGGATCTAGTTGCCACCAATGACGTTCATTACATCGAAAAAGATGAGGTTGATGCACAGGATGCTTTAATTTGTGTACAGACACGCAAATTAATTTCTGATGAAAAACGGATGAAAATGAAGGACAATCCTGATTTCTATTTGAAATCTGGTGATGAAATGAAAAATCTTTTTGCTGAATATCCAGAAGCGATTGAAAACACTCTCAAAATAGCTGAACGCTGTAATGTTAAGATTCCCACTGGTCAACTTATCTTTCCAAAGTATCCATTACCCAAAGGTGAAACAGCAGAAACTTGGTTAAAGAAAATGGTTTACAAAGGAATGGAGAAAAAATTTAAAGAAATTACTCCAGCCCTCAAAGAAAGAGCAGAATATGAAATGGGTATTATTAATGATAAAGGCTATCCAACCTACTTTTTGATTACTCAAGATTTTGTAAACTGGGCAAAAAATAATGGCATAGGCGTTGGTCCAGGCCGTGGATCAGCCGCTGGCTCATTAGTATCATTTTGTCTCAACATTACCACTCTAGATCCAATGGAGCATGGTCTACCTTTTGAAAGATTTTTAAATCCAGAACGTCCGACACCTCCTGATATTGATATTGATTTTGCTGATGATCGTAGAGAAGAAGTTATTGAATATGCTTCAAAAACATATGGCCATGACCATGTTGGACATGTGATTACCTTTGGAAAAATGGAGGCTAGAGTCGCGATTAGAGATATTGGACGCGTCCTTGGTTTACCATATGAAGACCCAGATAAAATAGCTAAATTGATTCCAAACGATCCTGGTAAAAAAACCAGCCTAGCTGATGCAATAAAAAATGTTCCAGAATTAGGAGAATATTACAAACAACCAAAGTTTAAAAAACTACTAGACTTGGCACAAAAAGTTGAAGGTACCATTCGTCATAGTAGCGTTCACGCCGCAGCTGTCATCATTGCTGATAAAGCTCTTTCAGAATACACCCCAATTCAAAGAGATGGTCGTAGCGGCAAAATGATTACTCAATATGATATGTATTCTTTGGACTGTAATGTTGACGACAATGCCATTGGCTTACTAAAATTTGACTTCTTGGGTTTGAGAAATCTATCAACCCTACAAACAGCAGTTAATTTAATAAGAAAATATCAAAAAATAGAGATAGATCTAGATACTCTACCTTTAGATGATAAAAAAACTTATGAATTACTTTCTTCTGGAGAAACTTCTGGTGTTTTCCAATTAGAATCTGGTGGTATGAGAAGAGTGGCAAAAAACCTACAACCTTCTCAATTTTCAGATATTACAGCTATGTTGGCGCTTTACCGACCTGGTCCTATGGATCTTATTCCACGTTTTATTGAAGGAAAACACAATCCAGAAAAAGTTGCTTATCCAGATGAGTCACTCAAACCTATTTTGGGCGAAACCTATGGCATCATGGTTTACCAAGAGCAGGTTTTAGAAATTGTACATCACATGGCCGGCTATTCTCTTGGAGAAGCAGACATGCTTCGTCGTGCTATTGGCAAGAAAAAGAAAAAAATTCTAGATAAAAACAAAAATCGTTTTATTACTGAATCAGTTAAAAAAGGTTATAAAAAAGAAGTGGCAGAGAAAGTCTGGAGCTTCATTGAGGCCTTTGCTAACTATGGTTTTAACAAATCCCATGCTGCAAGTTATGCCATGATCTCATATCAAACTGCTTACCTAAAAGCTAATTATCCAGTCGAATATATGGCTGCCTTAATGACAGTAGAAACAAACTCTCATTCAATGACAAGTGATGAAAAAGTCAACCTTGCCACAGCAACCTGCAAAGAGATGGGTATTATTGTTTTACCTCCAGATATTAATAAGTCAGATGATACTTTTACTATTGAAACAAATGAAAATTCTTTACAAAAAAAAGCCATTCGTTTTAGTTTAACTTCAATTAAAAATGTTGGCACAGCTGCTATTGAAAATATTCTGGAAACTAGAAAAGCAAATAAGAAAGATTTTCATTCTTTTACAGAATTCTTATATAAAACAGATGGTAGAAAAGTTAATAAAAAAGTAATTGAGAGCTTAGTTAAAGTTGGCACTATGGATGGTTTTGGCACTAGAGCCAGTATGCTAGAAAATCTTGAAGACATTCGTCAAACAGCTACTCAATTTCAATCTGAAGTAGATGGCCAAGACAATCTTTTTACAGATGTTGCCACAACTTCTACAACAAATATTGAAGATACTTTTACTATTATTCCAGAATATCCACTTCAAGAATTATTATCTTTTGAAAAAGAATTGTTGGGCATGTATTTGACTAGCCATCCTTTAGCAAATCAATTAGAAGCCGTACAAAGCAGATCTAATAAAAATATTGCCGATATCGATCAATTACTACATAAAGGCCAAATATTTCTATTTGGTGGTATTTTAACTAGAACAAAAATTGTTAGAACTAAAAAGACTGGAGCTGAAATGGCTTTTGGTAATCTCCAAGATAGTTCTGGCACAGTAGAAGTGGTTTTCTTCCCAAAGGTTTTTGAAGCTGCCAAAGATTACATCGTTCAAGACCGAGTAATTTTGGTTAAAGCAAAAGTTGAAGTACAAGAAGATGAAGTTAAATTAATTGCAGAAAAAGTTACTGTTCCAAAAGAGGAAGAAGTTGAATTTGCCACAGATACTTTGGCTCAAGAAATCTTTATTCCCAGAAAAACTAGTAAAGAAACACTACAAAAACTAGGAAAACTACTCAAAGCCAACCCAGGGAAAACCAATATTGTCATTATCATTCCCAACGGTGGCAAACCAGAAAGAATGAAACTACCGTATGGAGTAGAGTGGAATAAGACTCTAGAAGAAAAAGTAGCTGAACTATTGAAATAAGCTTCTCGCTATCTTTAAATTCTGCTAGACTAGAGGCAGGAATATATGTCTGCCCAACTTACTCCAAATGATATTCATCGTTTGACTGAAATCACAAAAAACGTCCGTAGCAATATAATTAAAATGCTCTACCACGCTGGTAGTGGTCATTCTGCTGGTTCACTTAGCTGGGCTGAAATAATGGTTTTTATCTATTTTTACCTTGCCAAACATCAACCACAAAATCCACAATGGCCAGATAGAGACTATGTACTCCTATCAAGCGGTCACCATTGTCCGGCACTTTATGCAGTATTGGCAGAAGCAGGTTATTTTCCGATTGAAGAGTTGGTCCAACTCCGTAAACTAGGAAGTCGCTTACAAGGACATCCACAGAGACAATTGGTACCTGGGGTAGAAATTTCAGCTGGTTCATTAGCTCAAGGAATATCTCAAGCTGTAGGACTAGCAATAGGCTTAAAAGCGGACCATAAACCCAATCATGTATTTTGCCTCATGAGTGATGGAGAGTTTCAAGAAGGACAAACCTGGGAAGCCCTATTATTAGCCAATAAATACCACCTTGGAAATCTTTCAATTATTGTTGATGTAAATAAAATCCAGATATCAGGTCATACTGATCAAGTCATGCCGATGCATCCTTTCTTTGAAAAAATTGCTGATTTTGGCTGGAATGCAATCAAAACCAATGGTCATAACTTCATTGAATTAAATAAGGCTTTTACTCAAGACTTATCCAATGATAATCCAAGTGTAATTCTTTGCCAAACAATTGCCGGTAAGGGCGTGTCTTTTATGGAAAACAATCCAGAATGGCATGGAAAAGCACCAAATAAAGAAGAAACAATTAAAGCACTGACAGAAATAAATGAGTCATGACAAAAACAAAAAGCCAAGAGTTAAACCTTAAAAGCACCCGCGATGGCTTTGGTGAAGCTATGCTGGAAGTAGCGACAACTAATCCAGAAGTCATGGCTTTATGTGCTGATTTAACAGAATCAATGCGTTTAGAAAAATTTGCTCAAACCTATCCGGAACGTTTTGTTCAAGTTGGCATAGCTGAACAAAATATGGTTGGAGTTGCTGCAGGACTGGCTATTGTTGGAAAACTACCTTTTGCAGCTAGCTTTGCTGTTTTTAGTCCAGGAAGAACCTGGGAACAAATTCGTGATTCTATTTGTTATTCAAATCTACCAGTAATAATTGTTGGCGGACACACCGGTTTAAATGTTGGTGAGGATGGCTATACTCAGCAAGGACTGGAAGATTTAGCTCTAATGAGAGTATTACCAAATATGATAGTTATAGCTCCTGGTGATTTTGCAGAAACAAAAAAAGCAGTACATGCATTAGTTGCTCTCAAAAAACCAGCCTATCTTAGATTGACTAGAGAAAAACTACCAGAATTTACTAAAAATACTAATTTTGAAATAGGAAAAGCTAATATTATCAAAGAAGGAACAGACCTGACAATCATCGGTAATGGACCAATTCTAACCGAAGTAATCACTGCACAACAAAATTTACAAAATAATTTTTCTGTTGAAATTATTAATCTTCATACCATAAAACCAATAGATACCGAAACAATTATAAATTCGTTGCAAAAGACCAAAGCTTTTATCACTATTGAAGAACATCAAATAATTGGTGGGGTTTATTCTGCTGTTATTGAAGCGCTAGCTCAAGATAAAGAAGGAAGCAAATTAATTGGTTTACCTCACCTAGCATTGGGTCTCAAAGATACTTTTGGTGAATCAGGAGCAATGAGAGAGCTCTGGCAAAAACATAACTTAGATAACACGGCCATTGAGCAAACAATAAAACAAGTAATAGAATGGAAACATGCCTAAATTTTTAAAATTTGATAAAAACAAAGTCGCTATTATTGGCTGTGGAAAAGTAGGCATGTCAACTGCTTTTGCTTTAGTCCAACAAGGCATCCCCAATGAACTCATGTTGATGAGCAGATGCAAAGAAAAAGCAGAGGGAGAAAAACTTGATCTTGAGCACGGCATGTCTTTTCTCAAGCACATCACTATTACTGCTACTGAGTCTTATGAAGATCTAAAAGATAGCGACGTAGTAATTTTTACTGCTGGTGCTGCACAAAAACCTGGAGAAACTAGATTAGATTTGGTTGATAAAAATAAGGCAATTATTCATGATGCTATTCCCAAAATTGTAAAATATGCTCCCAATGCCATTATCATTATTGTTGCCAACCCAGTTGATATTCTAACTTATGAAGCATATAAAATTGCTGGATTACCAAAGGGTAGAATTTTTGGTTCTGGTACAACACTTGATACCTCGCGCTTCAGATTTCATTTATCAGAAGAATTGAAAGTAAATCCAAAAAGCATCCATGCCTATATTTTAGGCGAACATGGAGACACTTCTTTTCCAGCGATTGCTGGAGCAACAGTCGGTGGACAAAGCTTGCTTTCAATGCCTGATTTTACGGAAGAAAAAGTTCAAGCTTGTTATAAAAAAACCCGCGACGCTGCTTATAAAATTATTGAGGCAAAGGGTGCTACTTACTATGCTATTGCTACTGCTACAGCAAAATTAGTAGAAAATATTTTAACTGATAGTAAAAAAATATTTCCAGTTTCTATTCCACTTCATGGATTTTATGGTTATCATGGAGTTTCATTAAGCGTGCCATGCGTCATTGGACGCAATGGAGTAGAGCAGTCCATTGAAATCAAACTCTCTTGGGAAGAAAAACAAATGCTAGAAAAATCAGTTACCACTTTGAAAAAATATCTTTAATTTTAAAATAAATAACTAACATTCCAATCAGCAACTTTCTCTTGTTCATTAATCTCTGCATGAACAATAAAGGGAATCTTTTCGTTAGCAACATCTTTGAAACAATAATTAAGATCATCTACTAGTTCATAACCACTATTCAATACTTTATCTTTTGGCAACCAAACCAACTCTCCCTCATCATTATCTAAACCAAATGGTACTTCTTTATTAGGTACTGAAATTTTAAAGAAACACATCATCCAATCGTCTGGATAGCCACCCTGCATACGAACAACACCAGCTAATTTAATATTATCTTCTGTAACTTTGTAACCAGTTTCTTCTGCAGTTTCACGAATAGCAGCTTGTAAAAAATTTTCCCCTGGCTCAAGTTTCCCACCAATGCCGTTTAGTCTATTTCCATCAGTTTTATTTTGTCTCTTTGTCCGATGAATAAATAGATAATCATCTCCACAATGTAAGAAATTAGTAACTGAATAAATCGTTTTTTTCATAATTATTTTTGGCAATTAGGACAAAAGAAACTTCCTCTTCCACCCAATTTAACTTTATTAATTAAAGCTCCACATTTTAAACAAGACTTACCATCTTGACCATAAACATTTAGTTGATTTTGATACTGACCAGCCATCCCAAAAATATCAACATACTTACCATCAAAAGTTGTTCCACCAGCAATAATACCAGCATCAATGACTTGTTTTGCAAAATTATATAAATCTTTAATTTCTTTTTTATCCAAAGATTTTGCCGATCTACGAGGATCTATTCCAGCTAAATACAATGCTTCACTAGCATAAATATTACCAATCCCAGCAACAGTAGAGTTATCCATAATAACTTGCTTGATAGGCATTGATTTTTTTACTAGTTTTTCTGTTAAGTATTCCAAAGAAAAATCAACTGTATTAACATCTGGTCCATAATTTCTAAATTCAAACTCTAAGTCTTTGGGATCAATAATTTTCCACCAGCCAAAAACTCTCATATCATTAAAAAATAATTTATCACCATCATTGAGATGAGCGATGATTCTAGTATGAGAACTTGGTAATTGATTTACCCAATCTGCTGATGGATGGCCACCACCAATTTTTTTATCTTTTGAATGATAAATTAGCTGGCCAGTCATTTTTAAATGAATGAGAACTATTTTTTCATTAGTTAAATGCAAACAAATAATTTTAGCGCGACGAGAAATACTTTTAATTTGTTGATCCAATAAAAAAGAGGGATTTCCTTGAAAACTTTTATCTCTCAATACACTCAACTCAATAATAGTTTTACCTGGTAAAACTTCAGTTAATCTTCTTACAACTGTCTCAACTTCTGGTAGTTCAGGCATAAATCAACCTAAGTGTTTGGAAGAGTTAATCAAACCACATTTTTTATATTTCAACCCACTGCCACATGGACATGGATCATTGCGATTAATTTTAGCTTGTTTAGATCCAGGCTGTGGGGTTGATCCACCTTTGGCACTACTCAATGCTTGAGCCAAGTCCCCCAATGAACCCTTTTTCTTCTGTGGTGCCGAAGCTGGAATGGGTGTGGCAGCATCAGCAACTTCTTTTGCCAAACTCTCATTAACATCATCTTTTCTTAATTGAATATTTTGAGGTATAACGGGTTGAATTGGTCTATTAACTGGGTGAACACGGAAAATACGATTGGCAATTGTACTTTCAATATTTGCTACTAATTTTTCAAACATAATAAAAGCTTCTTTTTTATATTCAGATAAAACAGTTTTCTTATCACCTCTCAACCAAATACCTTCTCGCAAACTATCTATTTCATCTAAATGATCCATCCATTGTTCATCGACGGTAGATAAAACCACCATTTTTTCTACATAACGAAGTTGGTCATCGCCAAGAATTTCGCGACGAGAATCATAGGTTTTTTCAATAATATCTTGCAAGCGATCAATTATTTCTGTTTCTGTTTCCAACTTAAGCAAATCTTTTTGCAAACGAGCTTGGGAGTTTTCATCAAATGGAATAAGCTTAATGAAATCTTTAATTAGACTGCGGTAAGATTCATCTGTAAAACCATTACTCATATGTAATGAAACTAATGAATTAATTTCATTAATCAAATACTCTTTAATTTGCTCTCTTAAATCTTCTCCCGTTTCAGCTTCGCTAGCTTCTAATAAACTGCGACGGCGAGTATAAAGAATTTCACGGTGTTTATTCATTACATCGTCAAACTCAACCAAACGCTTGCGTTGATCAAAGAAAAATCCTTCAACCTTAACTTGAGCAGACTCTAAAGATTTACCAACCATGGCATGTTCAATGGGTTGATCTTCTTCAATTTTCAAAAAATCCATCACCTTAGAAATTTGCTCACCACCAAAAATACGCATTACATCGTCAGCTAACGAAACAAAAAATTGTGAAGAACCTGGATCGCCCTGACGTCCAGCACGGCCGCGAAGCTGATTGTCGATACGTCTTGATTCGTGACGCTCGGTACCAATGATATGTAAGCCACCAATTTCTACTACCTCGTCATGTGCTTCTTGCCAACGTTTAACGGCAGCAGCATATTCCTTAAGCTTGTAGTTTGCTGGATTAATATTAGTTGGTAAATACAAATTTTCAAATTCTTTAGAAAGTTTTTCTTTTTTCTTTGTTAAAGTTTTTTTGCGAAAATCTTTTAGTTCCGGAGTAGAACCACCAAGTACGATGTCAACGCCACGACCAGCAATATTTGTTGCTACAGTGATAGCACCCTTTTTACCTGCATCAGCAATAATAAAAGCTTCTTTTTCATTGTTTTTAGCATTTAAAACTTGATGAGTAATTTTTTTACGTTGTAAAAATTGAGAGATAATTTGATTGTGCTCAATAGAACGAGTACCAATTAAAATTGGTCTTCCTTCGGCGTGTAACTCTTCAACCGCTCTCGCAATCGCAGAGTACTTAGCGGCAGTAGTTTTATAAACAACGTCAGATCGATCTTGACGAATTACTTCTCGATGAGTGGGAATGGTTAAAACATTAACACCATAGATAGTATTAAATTCTTCAGATTCTGTAGCAGCAGTACCAGTCATACCAGAAAGCTTGTGATAAAGTCTAAAATAATTCTGGATAGAGATAGTTGCTAAAGTTCTAGATTCTTGCTGAATTGGCACATTTTCTTTGGCCTCAATAGATTGGTGCAAGCCATCAGAATAACGTCGTCCATACATTAAGCGACCAGTGTGTTCATCAACAATTACCACCTGATTATCGCGAACGATATACTCAGTATCTCGATGATACAAAGTCATTGCTTTCAAAGCTGATTCAACATGATGAATAGTATCAAAACTTTCTTCATACAAGTTCTTAACACCAAGCTTTTGTTCCATGCGTTTCACACCCAAATCAGTTAAAGTAACACTGCGAGATTTTTCATCTACTACATAGTCTTGATCTTGAACTAAAGACTTAACCATATGAGCAGCATCGTAATATTTTTGAGTTGGTTCAGTATCAGGAGCAGAGATAATTAAAGGAGTTCTGGCTTCATCAATTAAAATTGAATCAGCCTCATCAACGATTACAAAATGATGAGGAGTATCTTGACGTTGAACCATGCCACTTAAGGTTTGGACCATGTTGTCACGTAAATAGTCAAAGCCAAATTCGTTATTAGTACCATAAGTAATATCTGCGGCATAAGCGTCTTGTCGAGGAATTTCCACAAAATGTTCCAAGCGTTCATCACCTCGTTCTTCGCTATCAACACTAGGATCGAATAATCTTGAATGATCATGAACAATGACTGAAGTTTTCATGCCCAAAAAATGATAAACAGGTCCCATCCAACCAACACCAACTTCTGCCAAATAATCATTAACAGTCACTAAATGAGAACCTTTTTCAAGCAAAGCATTGAGATATAAGGGAGCGGTAACTGTTAAAGTCTTACCTTCACCAGTTTTTTGTTCAGTAATATTTTTCTTATGAAGAGCAATTCCAGCTAATAATTGAACGTCATAATGGCGCATACCCAAAACACGACGAGAAACTTCACGAACTGTTGCAAATGCCTCTGGTAATAATTCATCAAGCACTCTTGCCTCAGCAGCATTCATTGCCTCAGCATTACCAGGCTCAACTTGAGAACGAACTTCTTCTATTCTGGCTTTAAATTTCTTTGTTTGGGCAGCTAACTTGGTATCTGAAAGTTGTTTGATTTCTGATTCAAAATCATTAACTTGGAGAACAATTTTTTGGTAAGAGTCGAGACTCTTTTTATTCTCGTCAAATAGAGAGGCAAAAAACTTCAACATAGGGGTTCATTATAGATCAAAGAGCTTATTTTTTCAGACGAAAAACTATTTTTCTTCACCAAAAATCAACTGCCAAACACTGCTGGTTCGCTCTTTATATTGTCTTACCTGACCATCTTCTATCCAAATGTATTGAAAAAAACCAAAAGTCATTAAACCAGAATTAATAAAGTTCTTTGATATCTCTGCTAAATGAGTATGACCAGTAATTAAGGTTTTATCAGAAAAATATTTTTTTTGAACCATTCTTAAACGAGCATTTTCAAATTCATATATTTTCCAAAAATTATCACCTAAAATCCAAAAACCAAAATAATAAATAGAATAAAATAGTCCCAAAAGAAATTTATTTCTCATTAACAAAGAGTTTTGACTTGGACTTTCAATATATTTATTTCCATGTAAACAAATAAAGTTTTTACCACCAGAACTAAATTCATAACTCTCCACTACTGCACTTGAAAAAAGATTGGTTCTCTTGTCCAACTTACTCATTAGATCATGATTTCCTGGAAGATAAATTGTGTGTTTTTGTTTTAATAACGGAAAAAGCTGATTCCATTTTGAGTTAACAAATTGATCAAAACTATAAAAATAACCTTCCCAAAAATCACCATTAATTATCACTTGATCAGCTTGCTCAATCAGATTTACTAGACGATCAAAGTATGCCTTTTTAAAAATAGGGGGGTGTAGATGAGAATCAGAAAAGAGCAGGATTTTAGACATCAACTAATTACCAATTTAACGAATAACTTCTTTTTTAAGATATGATTGCAAGACTTCTGGAACTTTAATACTTCCATCAGCTTGTTGATAGTTTTCAACCACTGCAGCCAGCAATCTTGGAGAGGCAGCAACAGTATTATTTAAGGTATAAACATGCTTTAAAGTTCCATCCTGTGCTTGATAACGAATATTCAACCTTCTTGATTGAAAATCATTGAAATAGCTTGCTGAATGAGTTTCTCTATATTTACTTTGAGCTGGGAACCAAGTTTCAATATCATATTTTTTTCTTTGACCAGCACCCATGTCACCAGTACACATTAATAAAACTTGATATGAAAGACCCAGGCCTTTTAAGATTTCTTCTGAATAACCAATCATTTTTTGGTGCCACTCACGAGTAACTTCTTCATCCGCAATGGTATAAACTACTTGTTCAACCTTGTTAAATTGATGAACACGAACAATTCCCTGAGTGTCTTTGCCATACGAACCAACTTCTCTACGGAAACAAGGAGAAATACCAACCATTTTAATTGGCAAATCTTTTTCTGTTAGAGTTTCGCCCATGTGGTAGGCTGTTAAGGCTACTTCAGCTGTACCAGCTAAAATAGTATCATCCTGAGTACGATAATGATCTTCATTGCCCCAAGGAAAATAGCCAGTGCCAACCATTGCTTCTTTTTTAACAAGGACTGGAGCACTCATTGGTTCAAAACCATGTTTAATCATCACATCTAATGAATAATCCAATAAAGCTCGTTCTAAAAGCAAACCATCACCTTTAAGAAAATAGCCTCTAAAACCAGCAATTTGGACTGCTTTTTTGGTATCCAATAAATTTAATTTTTCCATTAATTCTTGATGGGCTAGGGGAGTAAAATCAAATTTTGGTAGCTCTCCCTCAATCCGAGTTATCTGATTTCCAGATTCATTTGGACCAACTGGCACATCTATTGCTGGTACATTTGGTACCTGCAACATAGCTTCAGTAAATTCTTCCTCGATAACCTTTAATTCTGGTTCCAATTCTTTGAGTTGAGCTTTTATAGCTTTGCCTTGTTCAATTGCTTCAACTGATGGCTTGCCACCCTGAGCAACGGCAACTTTTACTTGATCAGCTACTTGATTAGCCTTTTTACGCAACTCTTGAACTCCAGCAATCAGTGCTCTTCTTTTTTCATCAATGGCTAAAACATTATCAACAACAGAAGAATCGAGTTGCTTATTCTTACAAGCTTCTCTCAATTTGTCAGGATTTTCCCGAATGTAGGCAATATCCAACATATTTATTCCCCCCTTTTAAATACTTCAATAAGAAATGATATGTGCTCATCTGGATTTTTACCAATTAAAGTAAAACCATTAGTAATATCTTCTCTACTAACATTAGCAGCGAAAGATTTGTCTTTAATTTTCTTTTTAACTGATTTTACTTCCATATCAGCAAAACCATTGGGTCTCATCAAAGAAACTGCATGCATTAAACCAGAGAGTTCGTCACAAGCAAAAAGATATTTTTCCAAAGTAGCTGTCGGTTGTTTACCAGTTCTTCCTGGCGCATGAGCTAAAATAGCTGCGAGCATCTCTTTGGGATAATCTTTTAAAATTTCATTTACGGCACGATTAGGATGTTCATCTGGATACATTTCCCAGTCTAGATCATGTAATAAGCCTGTTTGATACCATAAATCTTCATCTTCACCCAACTGTTTGGCGTAGGCTTCCATTGCTTGAGCAACCATTTGACAATGATGTAGTAATGCATCATTTTTAATATATTTTTTAACTAAGTCTTGTGATTCTAATCTGGTTGCCATAATTAAACCTTTATTTCCAGTTGATTAAGATGATTTTTTCGATCTTCGCTATTAATTGATAATAAGAACCAACCAGCTCTTGGACCTGATTTTTTACCCAAAAAAGCCAGATAAATTGCTTGAAAAGCTTGTTTGGCCCCCACTGTTTCTTTAGCTAAATCAAATAGAGCTTGTTGAAGTTCTGCTGGTTGCCAATTTTTACTATCAATTAACTTATCAACAACCAACAAATATTCTTTTTGCTCTACAGTTAAAGAACTAGCACTTTCAGGAATAACACCTGGTCTAAAACTCAATTGATATTCTTCTGGCGCATAGCGTTCAACCCAAATTTTGGCATAATGAACACGATTAGTTAGTTCTTCTTGTTCTTCTATTGTTAAAGCACTGCCTTTTATTTCAGCAAATTTTTCCACTAAATTCAATTCTGGTTGTTGCATCCAAGTAGCTATATCTCTAAAACGAGGCAAGAAATGTGGAGCTATGTTTGATTCCTTTACTTGAGAAAGAACAAAAGCTCTAGCCATTCTCTCATCACCAACCTCTTGCTCCCAATGGATTCTTGCTGCTTGATCATATTCATCAAATAAATCTGGAATTGCCATGGTATTTGGATCAAAATCAATTACTTGGTTGTAGTTTTTACTAACAAACAAATAACGTCCTATTTCTGCTGGAAAAAGCTCAACAAATTCTCTAGCTGAAGTACCAACACCTTTACTGGAACTCATTTTAGCTCCACGAATCAAAATCCACTCATAAGGGACATCAAAGGGAGTTTGAGTTTTGAAAATATGTTCCATTAATTGGTTAGCCATATCTCTTGAACCACCGGCTGAAGTGTGGTCTTTACCAGCTCCTTCAATAGTAATTCCAAGTACCGTCCAATGGGCAGGCCAATCTACTTTCCAAAGCAATTTGCCATTACCACCAAAAGGACTAATTTTGCCAGAATAACCACAACCTTGAGCCCAAGTTACCTTATGAGGTTGACACTCAAAGCTCACCTCTTGACCATCCCAATCAGTTGTCAAAGTAGTACCCAGCTTACCGCACTGAGGACAAATCACTTGGAAAGGAAACCAGTTTGTTGGTAAATCATAATCAGCCACTTCTTTATAAACTCGCTTGATTTCTTCTACATTGTCTAAGGCTGTTTTAATAACCCCATCCATTTTGCCAGCCTGATAAAGCTCATGACTCCAAATAATCTCTTGATCGCAGCCTAATTTACGAAATGCATCAATAAAATCATAAGCATAGAATTCGGCAAAGTTTTTAGCATTTTGAAAACGCTGTTTTTCTTCTGCAGAAATTTTACTAATATCTAAACCTGATTTTTCCAATGGTGGAGTAGGAATCATGAACATTGGTTTGCCCATATGCTGATCGTATTCTTCTTTTTCCAAATACCCTGGTAAACCATCCATTGGATCCATATCATTAAAAACGTAAGTGCTAACAATTTTTTGGTCTGTTTTTTCGCTCAGAACCTTAGCAATAGCATCATGAAGCATCACACCACGCAATGAACCAGTGTGAACTCTTCCTGAAGGGGTTTTCATATCATCTACATGGAGTTGTAACTCTGGATGTTTTTCTTGCCAACGCAAAATACCCTGAGCTAATTTATCCAGCCAATGTTGTGATTGTAGTAGTGTTTGTGCCATTTTTTTCCTTGTTAACCTGATTATTGTATAACGAAAATCCCCCGTCTTGGCGGGGGATTCTGATTGTTTTTTTTGGTTTTTCCTATTTTATTTCTTCGATTTTGTAAACAATTTCCCCCATGGGTGCTTTTACTGAGATAGAGTCTCCCTTTTTCTTACCCAAGAGAGATTTGCCCAGTGGAGAAACAGAGGAAATCTTTCCCTCTTCAGGATCAGCTTCAAATTCCCCAACAATTTCATAGGTAAAAGTTTTTCCAGCTTTGCCAACAATAGAAACTTCAACATGAGAACCAATGCCAACCTTAGAAGTATTTTTGGTACCTTTAACAACAGTACCTCTAGAAAGAATATCTTCAATCTCAGAAATACGAGTTTCAGTAAAGTTCTGTTCTTCTTTTGCGCTGTGATAATCAGCGTTCTCAGAGAGATCGCCTTGTTCACGAGCTGAAGAAACTCGAGCAATTACTTTAGGAAGTTTAACTTCTTTAAGCTGTTTGAGTTCAGCCTGTAATTCCCCAAGACCTTCTTGGGTCAATTGGATTTTGTCATTTGCCATAATGTGCCTAGTATAGAGCCTTTTTGAGATGTGGCAAGTAGATTATCAGATCTTAGATTTATGGGTTTTTTGGGCCACTTTAATTTCAAGCATTGCTTGTCGCAATGAAGCTTCAGCCATAATTAATTCTCTTTGATTTTGAGTAGTTTTCATTGTTTCATGGGCTGCTTTAACTGCCTGCTCAGCCTTTTCAAGACTGATGTCACGAGCTAAAACACCGCTATCAACCATCACTGTTACTTCTCCTGTTGGGGAAACATTAGCAAATCCGGTTGAAACAACTGCACTAGTTTCTTCATCACCATTACGATAAACAATTACTCCTGTTTTTAACTGAGTAAAAAGAGGAATATGCTTAAATAGAACAGTAATCTCACCTTCAACTGTTGGCAAAGAAACAGATTCTACTTCAGTTAAAAGTAGCTCTCTTTCTTGTGAAACAATGCGAAGGTTAAATTTTCTCATGTTAAATCTTTTTGGCTTTCTCTAATGCTTCATCAATGGTACCGACCATATAGAAAGCTTGTTCTGGAATACTGTCATGCTTACCAGCTAAAATTTCACCAAATCCTCTAATAGTCTCTGCGACAGAAACGTAAGCACCTGGAACGTTAGTAAATTGCTCAGCCACAAAAAATGGTTGGGTTAAGAAACGTTGAATCTTACGAGCGCGTGAAACAACCAATTTATCTTCGTCACTAAGCTCATCAATACCCAAGATAGCAATAATATCCTGCAGTTCCTTATATCTTTGCAAAACCTCTTGAACTCCACGAGCAACACCATAGTGCTCTTCACCAACTACAGCTGGAGAAAGAATCTTAGAACCAGAAGCGAGAGGATCAACTGCTGGGAACAATGCCTGTTCAGCTAAACGACGATCCAAGTTAATGGTGGAATCAATGTGAGCAAAAGTGGTAGCAGGAGCTGGATCAGTATAGTCATCAGCAGGCACATAAATAGCCTGAATTGAGGTAATAGAACCCTTGTTGGTTGATGCAATTCTCTCTTGTAAAGCTGCCATTTCACTAGCCAAAGTTGGTTGGTAACCCACAGCCGATGGAATACGACCCAATAAAGCGGAAACTTCACTACCTGCTTGAGAGAAACGGAAAATGTTGTCGATAAAGAACAAAACATCTTCATTTTTCTCATCACGGAAATATTCAGCCATTGTTAGAGCAGTTAAAGCAATGCGCAAACGATTACCTGGTGGCTCATTCATCTGACCAAAGCACATAACTGTGCTAGCCAAAACTCCAGAATCTTTCATTTCATTATAAAGATCGTTTCCTTCACGAGTACGTTCACCAACACCAGCAAAAACTGAGTGACCTTTATGTTCTTCAGCAATATTACGAATTAATTCTTGAATAACCACTGTTTTTCCCACACCAGCACCACCAAAAGCACCAACTTTTCCACCTCTAGCGAAAGGAGCTATTAAGTCAATAACTTTAATACCAGTTTCCAACATTTCAGCTTTGGTTTCATAATCAACTAAGGCTGGAGCAATTTTGTGAATAGGAGCAACTTCTTTGTTTTTGACTGGACCCAAACCATCGATTACATCTCCAACAACATTAAAAACTCTACCCAAAGTAGCTTCACCAACTGGTACTGAAATTGGAGCTCCAGAGTCATAGACTTGAGTGCCACGCACTAGTCCATCTGTAGGACCCAAAGCAATACAGCGTACCTTAGTATCGCTAATTTGTTGTTCTACTTCAAAAAGTAACTTTTCAGTTTTGCTTTTTTCTAAAACTAAAGCGTTATATACCTCTGGTAGATTTTCTGTAAATTCCACATCAACCACAGGACCTATGATGCTTACGATTGTGCCAAAATTCATATTTTTTTCTGCCATATACTTATTCCTTTATTCTAACTTAAAGACATTGTTGCAGAGATAATATCCAACAGTTCGGTGGTAATACCCTGCTGACGAGTCTTGTTATATACCAATTTAAGTTCTTCGACGAGTTCGCCAGCATTTTCACTAGCATTCTTCATTGCAACCATACGAGCGCTATGCTCACTAGCCTTAGCTTCTAAAAATGAATGGAAAATAGTATTTTCCAAATAGAAGGGAAGTAAGCTATTTAAAATTTGTTTTGGATCTGGTTCAAAAGTATAGTCTTTGGCTGGCATTTTTTCATCAACTCTCTCTTCTACAACATCAGGCTTGAATGTTCTTGAGATAGGCAATAAAGGAGCTTGCTTTGGTTTTTGAGAGAGGGTATTAATAAAATCAGTATATAAAACATCAACTGAGTGAAATTTTTGACTAGAAAAACCATTCAAAACCAAGGTAGTAAGAGGAACAATGTCAACGGTCGTAACTTGCTCAGCAATTTGAGTAAATTGAGCATGGACTGTCATATCCAAAGCTCTAGCAGCTAAAACAGCTTTTTTTCCAATAGCTATTACCTCGCCATCCTTATGTTGTTTTTTCCAAACAAAAAGTTGCTTCATCAAATTACCATTCAAAGCTCCACATAAACCTTTATCCGTTCCAACAACAACAACAATAGGAATTCCGGCTTCATGAGTAGAAAGCAATGGATGAGAATTAAGTTTTGAAACCTGAGAAATTGTGGCTATAGAATCATATAAAGCTTGAGAGTAGGGGCGAGCAGCCAAGGCCTGATCTTGAGCCTTCTTCATTTTACTGGCAGCTACCATCTCCATAGCTTTAGTAATCTTAGAGATATTTTGAGCTGTACCAATACGGCGTTTGACTTGTCGTTGATTCGCCATAGTCCTATTTAGTCCTCGTCCTTCACAATCATCATTTCTTTATGAAGTTCGTTAAAGACTGTCACTGCTTCTTTTAATTTACTAATCATCTCATCAGAAAGTTTCTTTTCTTGCATGATCTCATCAAGTAAAGATTGCTGAGTAGTGTGCATAAAATCTAAATAAGCTTTTTCCCATTTAGTCACAAGTTCTTCTTGAACTTCATCAAGAAAACCATTAACAGCAGCAAAAATTACAACAACTTGTTCTGCAACGATTAGAGGTTTGTCCCAGCCTTGTTTCAAAACTGAATTGACCCTGACACCACGATCAAGAGTTTTTTTAGTACGATCATCAAGATCAGAACTAAATTGAGCAAATGCCTGTAATTCTCTAAACTGTGCCAAATCAAGTTTCATAGTTCCAGCAACTTGCTTCATCGCTTTGAGTTGAGCAGAGCTACCAACACGAGAAACTGATAAACCAACATTGATAGCTGGTTTCATACCAGCATTGAATAAATCAGCTTCAAGATAAATCTGTCCATCAGTAATAGAAATAACGTTAGTAGGAATATAGGCAGACACGTCATTAGCTTGAGTCTCAATGATTGGCAATGCCGTGATTGAACCACCACCAAAATTTTCATTTAAACGACAGGCACGTTCCAATAAACGTGAGTGCAAATAGAAAACATCTCCAGGATAAGCTTCACGACCACTTGGGCGACGAAGTAGAAGAGAGATTTCACGATAAGCCTGAGCATGCTTGGAAAGGTCATCATAAATCACCAATACATCTCTGCCTTTTTCTAAGAAATATTCTGCAATAGCTAAACCAGTATATGGTGCTAAAAACTGTTCAGCAGCACTATCTGATGCGCTAGCAGAAACAACAATTGAATAGTCCATAGCGCCATTTTCGTCTAGTGTTTTCATGGTTTGAGCCACAGAAGCACGTTTTTGACCAATAGCAACATAAACACAAATTACATCTTCTTGTTTTTGATTAAGAATAGTGCCCAAAGCAATGGCTGTTTTTCCAGTTGAACGATCACCAATAATCAATTCACGTTGGCCTCTACCGACAGGAATCATGGCATCAACTGCCTTAATACCTGTTTGCAAAGGAACAGAAACTGATTTTCTGGTCATAACACCAGGAGCCATTTTTTCCAAAGGCATGTATTTATTGATAGCAATAGTGCCTTTACCATCAATAGCACGACCTAAACTATCAACAACTCTACCAAGAACTGCATCACTAACGCCAACAGAGAGAATGCGGCCGGTTCGGCTGACAACATCACCCACACCAATACCGCGAGGATCTCCCATAACCACAATGCCAACAGAGTCTTCATTGAGGTTAAGAGCTAAGCCAAGCTTTTTACCAGCTATTTCAACGATTTCACCGGCTTGAACTTCTTGTAGTCCAGAAGCTTTTACCACTCCATCTGAGTAGGAAATTACTTCTCCGACCGACTCTACTTTAGATGAAATTTTAATATCATCAAATAGAGCCTGAAGTTCAAAAGGTGAATTCATAGCTGCTTTGGAAGAGGTGCTTTTACTTGGCATAGGACAATTATTCTATGGTTTACATTTTAGCTAACACTTGTTTCTTAACCTGAGAAAGTTGACCTGCGACAGTCATGTCGACGGCCTGTGAACCAACTACTACTTTAATTCCACCAATAACGGCAGGATTAACTTGTAAGTCGTATTCAACATCTTTCCCATATTTTTTGGCGATTCCTTTTTGTAGAATCTCCAAAAGTTGTTTAGAAAGTGTGCGAGCGGTAATAACGGTAACTTTTTTCATACCTTTCTTTAAATATTCTGTAGTACTTGATCAATGCCCTTGGCGATGAGTTTTTCATCAGTCTTAGCATTGATTTTTTCTCCTAAAACTAAGGAGCTAACTTCAACTACTGCTTCAGCAATTTGTTTTTTAGATTCAGCGACAAGCTGTTTCTTTTCTTCTTTCCAAGCTGCTTCAGCTTTCTTCATTTCTGCTTGAAGAGTTTCTTTAGTTTTTTCAACCAACTCTTGTTTTTTGACATTAGCTGACTTTTGAGCTCTTTCTAAAATTAGAGCAGCTTCTTTATCAGCTTCTCTCTTAGTTTTAGTTTTTAAAGATTGAATTTTTTCTTTTTCTTCTTCAATTTTTTCAACTTCTTTAAGAGTATCAGCAACACGTTTGGCTCTTTCATCTAATATTTTTTGGGTTGGTTTATAGAGCAAATAAACTATTGCACCAAAAACAACACCAAAATTTACTAGTTGAAAAATAATCTGTGGTAATTGAATATCCATACTTTATTTTCCTTTTAAACAAACTTCAAGATAAGGGCGACAACCAAAGCATAAATAGCAATAGCTTCAGTGAAGGCCATACCAAGAATCATGTTAGTTTGAATCTTACCAGTAGCTTCTGGGTTACGACCGATGGCTTCCAAGCCTTTACCGACCAATAAACCTAAACCAATACCTGGACCAATCATGCCAAAACCCATGATCAAACCAATTCCTAATTCAGAATACATAATATATATCCTCCTTTTACTTTATATATTTCTATTAATGTTCATCGTGACCAATGGTCGCAATGTTAAAAAATACTATTGATAGTAGTGAGAAAACCAAGGCTTGAATCACACCCACGAATATTTCCAGGCCATAAAATGGCATAGGAACCACTAGGGGAATCAGGGCACTCATTACTATTAATAATACTTCGCCTGCAAAAATGTTTCCGAATAAACGGAAGGTATAAGAAAGTACTTTTGAAAATTCAGAAACCAATTCAAGGATTCCAACGAAACCCATAATTGGATCTTTAAAGTTAAAGAACTTCTTGAAATAAGATAAACCAAGATATTTAATACCAATGACTTGGGCCATAATCTGAGAAAATAATCCAAGTGCCAAAGTGGTATTAATGTCAGCAGTACCAGCTCTTAAATATGGTACAAAAACTGATTTTTCTTCTGTTGTTTCAACTGCTTCATTGGCGGTTTCTTCAACTTCATTAGCTTCAACAGTTTCTACAGCTGCTTCATCAATTTTTTCTGAAGCTTGAACCTCAGCTACTGGAACTGAAATTTCTTGTTGTAGTAAAACAGCGTGCTCAGTGCCTTCAACTTTTTCTTTAAAACCAATAGTACCTACTCCTGGCAATAAACCAAACCAGTTGTTAAAAAGAATAAACAAAAAGAATGAAGTGAAAAAAGGCATAAAAAAACGGGTCTTTTTGTGATCGCCCGTTACTCCTTGAACCATGCCGTAAAATCCTTCGATAATAAATTCGGATAAATTTTGCAAAGGATGCAAAAGACCATTTTTTTGCTTACCCATACTCATACGCACTAAAACAAAAAAACTCACCATTAAAACAGTGACTATTGAGCTGGTGAGCAATGAATTAGAGAAGTTAAGAGATCCGAAAGAAGTTAATGTTTCGGCTGAAATAGAAATATGCAGATTTGCTGCCATCGTGTCTTTCCAGATTTTAGTTAATATTTACTTTTTTAGTAACAAAAAACAAAAATACGATGCCGATTGTATCATCTGTAAAAAATCTCACAAGAGCATTTTTTGCAAATAATTACTCGGCCAGAACTAGTACCAGATCAAATTGAGCTGTTGGATCTTCAACTTCTTGAGTAGTTAAATAGCTAACTTTCAGATCTAAATCTTTTTCAAGCTGAGCTATTAAGGCTGAATTTTCCTCACTCATTAACACAAAATTACCTTTGTCAGCATAATCTCCCCTAGCATTTTTTGCTGTTACATCTTCAAAACCAGCGGTTTTGAGTGAAGTAGCAATTTCTCCAGCATAGCCAGCTTTGGTAGTAGCATTGACAACCAAAACATTGAATTTGGTTCTATCAACTGGCTCTAGAGTTGGCTCTAGGGTTGGCTCTAGGGTAGGTGACACTTCAGCTACAACAATAGGTTGATCTGTGACTGCTTGTTTGTTTGTAAAGGTAAGAAAACCTAAACCAATGCCCAAGCCAATTCCAACAGTAATAAAGAAACTAACTAAAGCTACGAAGACCATTTTTAACATACTGCTGGTTCCCGCATCGTTTTTGATAATTTTTTTAGTTTGAGAAATAGTTTTAGATTCTTTTTCTTCTAATTTATCTTCAGCATCTTTTTCTACAGTTGTTTCTTCACTAATAAATTTGCGTAAATCAATAGTAGCTGGCTTATCTTCAACAGTGGGAATAGTTATTGCAGGCTTTTCACTTACTACTTCAGCAACTTCTTCATTGTCTTCTTTGGTCTCTTCAATTTTTTCCTCTTTTACCTCAGCTTTTGAGTCTTTCTTAATTTCTTCTTCAGATAAATTGGTTTTAAATGGCATATCTTCTTTAGTTTCTTTGTCATCAGTAGAGTCTGTTTCTGTTCCAATTTCTGTTGGTATTGGCAAAGCTACTGATGTTTCTTTTTTATCTTCTGCTTTGGTTGTCTCAACTTCTTGATCTGCTTCAACTTCAGTCTCTACCTTAGTCTCGATGACTCCATCGGTTACAAAAGCAAAAGATGGAACTTTGTAATCTAAAATTTCAATAGTCTTTGCAGTAGCTTCAATAACTTGTTTGATATATGAAGGCATTTCTGACTCTTCATCTTCTTTAGCAAGCTGTTGAACTGGCAAAATACCCTTAAGTCCTTCGGTAATCTTTGATTCAACTAAAGCATTTGCCAAAAGATAAACAGTCTGAATACTTGGCTCAGCTCCTTTTAGAGTCTTAATTGTTTCAACTATCTTTTCAACGTCTTCAACTTCTGAATTATTTGCTTGATCAATACCAATATAGTGTTGAGCTAAATATAAATTAGCTCCCATTTGTAAAACACTAATTGATGGTTCTAATGAAATTAGGGCTTTTGTAGTCCAACTAAGAGGAAAGACTTTGCTGATAGTTAGTCCTTTAATCTTGGCAAATGCTGTTTGCAAAGGCTTGAGAACGGTTTTTTCTAAAGCAGAAAGCTGAACTTTTGCATGACCCTTAAATTCTGTTAAGACAAAAGTATGAAGCTCATGTGTTTCAGCTGAAATATCAAGATTAGGAATAATAGTTTTTTCAACTAACTCAATAATTTTTTCTGCACCAGATTCATTTACATTGACAACTGTATTTGTAAATAAAAAGTCAGGCAAAACCAAATTGTATTCTTTTGCTTGAAGGCGACTAGCTAATTTTTTAATGCTTTCATCAAGAATTTCATTTTCATCCATGAAATTACCATTGATTTGAAGATAATCTCTTATCTGTAATTTGTCTGAATCTTTAGCTTTAGCTAATTCAACTACATAGGCCACATCTGGAAGTAGATAAAGAAAGTTTTTAGAATTTTCTGACATAAACAATTTTCCTAACAGGATTAATACCAAAGTTTTTCTGTTGCTATTATGGCTGAAAATCAGTTGAGGTTCAACAGGGGATGACTGGACTATTTAACTGGTGCTAAAAGTTTTTCAACTTCGATAGTTGCTACCCCGATCACTCGATCAGCACCACCATAATATACAAATAGTCTGTCATCTTTAATTACTGCACCACAAGAAAAAACAACATTATTCACAATACCTATCTTTTCCCATTGCTCAACTGGCTCTAAAATTGGATATTCGCTACGATAAATTACCTTGAAAGGATCATTTAAATCTAGAACTGCATAGCCCAAACGGTAATTTTTATCTTCTTCACTAACACCATGATAAATTAGCAACCAGCCTTTTTCAGTTTCCATTGGAGGACCAGCAATGCCAATTTTAGCACTATCCCAATGTCCTGGTCTTGGAGAAATAGAACCTTCTTTTTCTAACCAAGTTCCATCTTTAAAATTTAAATCATTTAATAAATCAATAGCAATTTCATGTCCCATAACTCGGTGTAAAACCACAAATTTATCATTAATTTTCTTAGGAAATAAACAAGCATTCTTATTGTCAGTATTGGGATCAGAAATAAGGATTGGTTCACTCCAAAGCCATTTTTGTTGTTCAAAATCTTCAACGCTAATACTTGATAAAGCTACTTGTGGAGGATTACTACCATTATATGCCGTATAAAACATGTAATATTTATCTTCAAATTTAGTGATTCTTGGATCTTCGCAACCAGAAAAACAATTTTCTTTAGTTTTATGTTCAAACTCAATCCTGGGAATATAAACTGGATCATGATCGATCTGTTCAAAAACAAAACCGTCATCACTCAAAGCATGACCAATTACAGAAGTATTGTCCCAAGACATAGCTCTATAAAGCAAATGAACTTTGTCATTAGCCAAAACTGCTGCTGTATTAAAAACAGCTTGAGCTTTCCATGATTCCGATTCTAAAGGAACTAAAATTGGATTTTCCTTAGCTCTTGTCAACTTTGGCACAGCAAAATATGGGCTTTGCTTCAGATAACTTAAAAAGGCATCTAATTTTAATTTAGCCATAGCCACAACAGTATCAGCTGCGCCATAAAAAACTAACAAATCATCGCCACGCACCATTGCTCCAGAGGGAAATACTACATTAGGAATTAGGCCTTTAACCTCATATTCAAGTTCTGGCTCTAAAAACGGCTCAGTAGTTCTACCAATAATCTTGGCTGGATCATCACTATCCAGTAACAAAGCTTCAATACCAAAAATTCTGCGGTTTGGTTCGTAATAATGTTGAATATGAGAATAAACCAAGACCCAACCATCCCTAGTTTTTACTGGTGCTGCTCCAACCTCAATATGATCTGTATTTAGCCTAATAATAGGTAATACATGTTGATCTAGATTTTGATACCAATTAAACCAAAAATCATAATCCCAGAGCTGTTCTAAACGATCAAATTTGATCATAGCCACTGATGATGGGGGTCTGTCTGTATTAACAGTTAAAATTGCCACATATTGATTGTTTATTTTCTCTGGAAAAAGCACCATAGCTTTTGCATTAAATGGAGTAACTAGGTGTTTAGCAGAAATCGTTCTGAGGTCAGTGCTAATTGCCAAGCCAACTTTAATAGAATCAGCGTTAGGAGGGAATTCGGATAAACCAGTATAAAAAATTAAATACTTACCATCTATTTTGGTTACCCGAGGATCTTCACAGCCATAATAGTCCCAAGCTTCTGATGGAGTAATTAATTGGCGAACATTGGAGATTTCATAATTTTCGTCTGCTTGTGCATAACCAATTGTTGAAACACGATAAGATCTACCTTCAAACTCTTGTTCTTCTGATTCAGCTCTGTATAAAAAACCAGTATCCAAACCCAAATCAATTGCTGATGCATTAAAAACAGCCTTTGCTTGCCACAACAATCTTTCATTAGGAGTTAAAATCGGATTTTTTTCGTAACGATAAGCTGAAATTTTACTCATAAAAACTAGCTTCCTCAACTGCTAGCAATGCAGAATTTAGATCTGCAGAGCCAGTCTTTTTTAAATCGCTAATAAATTGACTTAGATTAGCCGTTGCTACACAAACATACGAATCAGCTCCACCATAATACACAAAAAGTGTTTCGTCCTTAATTACTGCGCCACACGGATAAACAACACCAGCCTTAAAACCAACATTTTCGTATTCTTCTCTTGGCAAAAGAATTGGGTGTGCTGAGCGAGCAATGACCTTAGCTGGGTCATTTAAATCTAGGAGCATCGCTCCAACTTTGTATTCACTGGCGTCCTTATCATCAACTGCTTGATAAATAAGCAACCAACCTTCGTCAGTTTTAAGAGGCGGAGCACCAGCTCCAATTTTACGACTATCCCACCATTCTCTAGATCTTGGTTCAATCTTCGTGTGTCCTTGCAAAAAGTTGCCCTTAGCGAAATCCAAAGAATCCACATAGTCAATCAATATATCTGGAAAGACACGATGCATAATCACATATTTGCCATTAATTTTTTCCGGAAAAATTACGGCACTCTTATCAACTACTCCTGGTGGAGAAATTAAAACTGCTTTTTCCCACAAAAAATTTCTATTCAAAAAATTTTCCAATGATATTGAGGTCAAAGCAACTCTGGGTGGATTCCAACCATCATAAGCAACATAGGTCATATAAATACGGTCATCAATAACAGTAACTCTAGGATCTTCCACTCCACCGCAGCCTCCTCCAGAGACAAATGGGTTATTAGGGTCTCCTGGTGGTAAACTTACTCCTTCAAAAACTTCTCTAGGACGATAAATTGGTTCAGAGATACGTTCTGAGATTGTTAGTCCATCGTTACTAGTGGCATAACCTACTTGAGAAACATAATCATAACCTTGAGCTCGATATAAAATATGGACTTGATCTGCAGCAAAAAAAGCAGCTGGATTAAAAGTTGTAAAAGCCTCCCAAGAATTTTTATGATGAGGCCTGATCATTGGATTGTGCTGATGATGCTTGGTGAGTAGGGGAACAGCATTTTTAACTTCAATTTGACCTTCAAAACGATATTTGGGATAAATTCTTAGCGTTTGGCCAAGTTTTTTTGAATGCCAAATAGCTTCAAATCTAGTTTGTGTTTGAGTCAATGAAATAAACTGCCATTGATCTTGGTCTTCTGGGAATTCCATGATTAATTTTGGTTGATGCCACAAAGCATGCAAAGGAGCAGAAGCTTCAAAAAGCATAACCAATACTTCTACTTCTTGAGCTTTGAATAGGTGATAAAAAACCAAGATGCCTGCTTGAGTTAAATAAATGTTTTCTAATTCAATTTTGTCGTTAGAAGAATGATAGTTTTGCTGAAGCTTGTTTCTATAAATTTCTTTGGCTTTTTCAAGCTTGTCGACTGATGATCCTGTACCAAAAAAATTCTTAAGAAATCTGGATAACTGAATGTTATTGATTAATCCTCTAAAAATGCTGGTGGTGGCAGGAACAAAAGTATTCCTAATAACATCAAATAATTTCATGCAAATAAATTTGTTGAAAACACACTATTTTACCGGTAATTAATCATAGCAATATTTCAGATAAGATTGTGAGATAAAATCTAAATTTTTAGACTAAGTTTGATCTATTTTTATGGTAGTTTGAAATGTTATTAAAAAAATAACAGGAATTTTGGTATAAAAAAACTTCCATTACTGGAAGTTTTTTACAAGTGAGTCCGCCGGGACTCGAACCCGGGACGCACAGCTTAAAAGGCTGTCGCTCTAACCGACTGAGCTACGGACCCAACAATAATTTTAACGAACAGCATTATACCGCAAATTACAGTATACCCAACATCCTGATTTTAGTTAGCTCTTGAAACGTATTCACCAGTTTCAGTATCTACGTGTAAATAATCACCTTTTTTAACAAAAAGAGGAGCTTGTACAATTAAGCCTGTTTCCATAGTAACTGGTTTTTTGCCAGCATTTTGACGATCTCCAGCAACTGCATCTTCAGCTTCTGCAACCAACATCTTAATTTTGGGAGGTAATTTTATACCAATAGCTTTTTCTTCATAAAACAAAATATAAACACTTAGTTCTGGAACCAAATAACCTTCTTTGCCATCAAGCAAAGAAACAGCAACTGTCACTTGTTCATAAGAGCGAGGATCCATAAAAACAACATCTTCACCCATTGAATAAAGGAATTGTAATTCTTTTGATTCAACTTCTAATTCTTCAACAGAATCATGAGATTTGTATACAAATTCAACAGTAGTACCATAACGAATATTTTGAATTCTAGCTCTAGTAAAAGCAGAGCCTTTACCGGGAGAAACAAATTGAGTTTTGGTTACTAAATGAGGTTGTCCATTATGTAAAATGTACATACCTTTTCTGATATTTCCGGCTTTAACTTTCATAGTTTGCTATTGTACCTCAAGAGTTATTCCTTGTCAGCCAGAATAAAAATTATGAAGAAAAAATTTCTTCAGCGGGAAAAAAGATTGTCTCATTAATATCTTGAGCATCAGCTAATAACATTACCAAACGATCAACTCCAACCGCTATACCTCCAGTTGGTGGTAAACCACTTGCCAAAGCATCAATATAGTCCTGATCTAATCCATACTCAGTTTTTCCCAACTGCTTACGCAGAGCTAGTTCTTCTTCAAAACGAGCTTTTTGTTCAACAGCATCAGTGAGCTCCGTAAAAGCATTGCCAAGTTCCAATCCTCCTAAATAAATCTCAAATCTTTCTGCAAATCTTGGATCACTATCTTTTTTCTTAGATAGAGCAGCCTGAGAAGCTGGATAATCATAAATAATGACTGGCTTGTTTTGATCTATTAATTGGGGTTCAATTTCATTAAGAAAAAGTTGGTTATAAACTCCTTCCCAAGTGGTTTCTTCATCCACCTGATAACCTCTAGAGCCAGCTACTTTTTTTAGGGCTGCAACAGATAAAAGTTCATCAGTCGTAACACCCACATATTTTTCAAAAGCTTCTGCCACAGAAATTCTCGTATATGGAGCAGAGATATCATATTCCTTGCCTTGATAAGTAATCTTGCCATCCGTTCTATTTTGAATTTTTTCTACCAAAGACAAGAGTAATTGCTCAAAATCATTCATGATTTTGGTGTAATCGGCATTAACTCGATACCATTCTAGAATAGTAAATTCTGGGTTATGGCGCTCACTCAAACCCTCATGATTTCGAAAGCTTTTACAAATTTGAAATAAATCTCCCATACCACCAGCAATAAGTTTTTTCATGGCATATTCTGGACTAGTGAGTAAGAAAGCGTTTTGAGTTTTTTCTGGAGTAACAAGTTCTGTTTTGAAAACTTCTAAATATGGCTCTGTTCCGGGGTGTTTCACTAAAAGAGGAGTTTCAACTTCATGGAAACCTTGGGTTTTGAAGAAATTACGAAGACCGTCAAATACTTTTTCACGAGTTAATAATTTATTTTTTAAAACTGAATCTTGAGATATGCGTTGCCAATTTTTCATGCTTGCGATCTTACCATCCCATGAGCTTTAAAGAAACATAAACGACAAATAAACAAACCATTAAAAAAGATTCTTTTCGTTCAAATTTTTTACGAGACAACATAAATAGGATTACAACTACCATGCTAAAAAGTAAAAATGGCAAATCAAATGTTGCTACTCTGCGATCAATTTCCCATTCAGATATTACAGCTCCACCTCCTAATGCTAAGAGTACATTGACTACATTGCTGCCCAATAAATTGCCAACTGATAGCTCTTTTGCGCCTTTGACAAAAGCATTAATTGAAACAACTAGCTCTGGCAAACTTGTGCCAATACCCACTAGGATTGCACCGATCACAACTTGATTAATACCTAACTGGATAGCCAAGCCAATTCCAGATGTAATAACCCATTCTGAAGATTGAGCAATGATGATTAAACCAAACATAAGTTGGAACAATAATTTGCCCAAGCCTTTTCTTTTTTTTGCTTTGGTAGCTGAAACCGATTTATTGAGTTTTTGAGCAAAAATAAAGTAAAGAACATAGCCAGCCATTAATATTAATCCCTCCTGCCTGGTGATCCTGCCATCCTGAGCAAATACCAAAAAGGCTAGAGTAGAAGAAACTAGTGAGATGCCCTGAATCCAAATTTCTCGTTTGTAAACTGCGATAGTTCCACCTAATAAACCGGTAATTCCCAAGATTAGGGCCATGTTGCCCATACTAGAGCCTATTATGTTACCAATAATGATTCCAGAAGTATCAATGCCGGCTCTCTTTTCTAAAGCTCCGGCTATGGTAACAACGATTTCTGGTAAGGAAGTGCCGAGCGATAAGACCACCAAACCAATAAAGCCTTCACTAAGGCGAAAGCGATGGGAAAGTCCTAGGGACGCGCGAGTAATTAACTCTGCTCCAGCCAATAGGCCTATTAGGCCCAACATGAAAAATATTATTTGATTCATCCCACTTACTATTTAAGCAGAAAACACTAGGTAAAACCAAGTACAAGTTTTTGTAAAAATAAGGCTAGTTATTGTTTTCAACAAAACTTACGCAATCCCCTTGATTCTTAAAAGTAGGCTCTGTGAATGTTTGCCAATCAAATATTTTCCAGCCATCGTTGTAGCATTGGTCTTTGCTGGTTGGAGGACCAATGGTAGTAATGTTTTTATATAAAATCAATTTATGATTGTCGATTGGTAAATCAAAACCATTCATTTTTACTGTTCCATCTGGGTTGGTTAAGGTGTTTCCATCAGAGAGAGCTGGAAATTCGGCCAGACAATTCCATGAAAGTGATGCTACGTCATAAGACATGTCATTTTTGGATATGGAGTTTTGCCAAACAACTTTTTTACTGCTATCAAGCACCACCATATCAACAACCAAAATGGTACCAACAGAGTCTAGCTTTGATCTAAGTGTGTACCAACCAGTTTTTTTAACTTCATAAAATGAACTATTTTCCAAATCTTCTTTTGGAATGGTTGTTGTGTCAGTTGATGCTCCAATTAAAAGTTTTTTGGTAGAAGTATCTTTGGTAACGTGAAAAACGAAGTTTCTTTTTTTACCACTTAAATCTGGAGTTATCTCTTTGGTTTCAATAGAATAATCAAAACCTTTTCCCAATTTCCAATTGGTATCTAAATATACGTCGATTTCTGTTAACCAGCGTTCAGCTGGCTCTCCTACCTCACATTTATCACTAAATTTTGAATAACTTGATTGTTTGCTAACGATGCCATAAAAATTTCCAGAGCTTGCCAGAATACCATTAAAGCCACTAGCCGCTTGTTTAATAGCGGTAGTTTGTATAACTACTGGGTTTGTTGGAGATGTTAAGTTATTAGGAAACCAAGAATAAGTATTTAATGTTTCACCATCTGGTCCATTAACTGCAATGGCTGGTTCTTCAAAACCTTGAAAATAGGTTATTGGGTTAAAGCTGTCATCAGCTTTAACTATATATACAGAATATAAAGCCCAAAGTATTAAAACCAAAGATAGGAATGCTGAAATCTTAACAACTATATTTAGGTCTTTGATTAAAAAAAGCCAACCATTTTTCTTTTTAGAACTTTTCTTTTTTAGGGAAGATTTTTTAATCATACTTCCATTATGGAGAGAAATGACTGACTTGTCAAAAAAAACTATAAATCCAAACCAATAATGTTCTTGGCCCATTTTTTCACTCGATACCTATCAATAAAATGACTAGTATTGATAGGATAAATATTGTCAGTAGCTGCTAAACCATGAGTAGTATATCTTTTATATTTTCTGAGTCTCTCTAATATTCTCACCAAGCTAAATGAGACTGGGTCAAATAGACCAAGTCTAATATATGTTTTATTTCCTTCTGCAAAGGTTTTTGTTTTCATCAAATTTTTTACATCAACCATCGCAGCCTGTTTTTTTAAACTAACATCTTCGAGGCTATCAGCTGGCTCAATACCCAAGGTTCTAAGGGCTCGTTCGCTTTGTTTATAAAATTCAGGTTCATGAGACATTGATTTTTTAATTTTTGGATCAAAAACTAATCTCAAAACAGATTCTAGTAAAAATCCTATTGGTACTTGAAGAATGTTGTTACTTAAAACAGGGTTGTCTAAAAGTAGTTGAGTGCGATCTTGAATATCAGTGGGAAGTTGTTTTCTAGTTTCAGCAACTACGGCAGTACCCAAAGACATACCATGTAGAACCACCCTCGGTGCTGTGTCATGGTGTTTTTCTTGATCAAAAATTGGTCCTAGTAGCTCTGCACATAATTTGCCGTAAGCAGAGAAGCCTTCTGTTTTTAATTTTTCTATCCACTCTGGAGTTACTTTTCCCCAAAGAGAATTGGGAGAGCCAAGAACATATAAGTCTGGAATTGGTTGTCCTTTTTTGCGAGCTTTAATGGCTTTGGGAAGTAGGTCCATTACCCTGTCATAGGCAATGTCCCAAGGGGTAAAGGGGTGTCCAGCTGGTGGATAGGCAAAGCCAGAGGATATGACATAGATGGCTTTTTCATTGCTGAGATCGTTTTTTTCAGTAGGCTCTTCTTGTTCAAGAGTAGGGGCTATCTCATCAATTAAGGTTTCTAAAGATATTTTTACATAGGGCAGATTTACACCAGGAAATTCTTTAGATTTAAAGACACTAAAATTTTCAATGCCTTGTTGGTCAATGTTATCTAGAATGTCTTTGGCTGTTTCTTGGTTTTTTTCTGATGATGGGTGATTTTGTAGTTCTGCATTCAACAAATCTAGAGCACCATGGTAGTACGGAGAGTGTACTTCGGTATTTTCTCCAATTATTTCTGGAGTGTCTTGAACTTTTTCATGCATGTAGTGCAATAGATTATATATCTTTGAAAAATGAATACACTCAAAGTTTATGTTTTTATTAACAAGTCAACAATATAAGCAGAAATGGGTAGATATATTATTTCTGAAATAATTCCAACTACTGCTTCTTTCCAAGAATAATTTTGTTCAATTGTTTGAGAAATTTCACCAAAAATAAATAGGGGAAGCCAAATAATGGCATACAAAAGCCAATGGCCATTCAATGAGTTATTTGTAAAATTGAAGATTAGAACAAAAGTTGCAGCTGTCCCAATTTTTGAGATAAGTACATTTAATAAAAATGCTATTGGTGATAATTCTGCTGGAGTTTTTAAATCTAAAAAGGAGGCTAATGATCCATAAATAATAAATGGAATAGTAAAAATAACAATAAGAACCAATAAAAAACTTAAAATTAAGTTAAACATAACTGGAGCTGATAACGAACTTCTATTTGAACCGCTCGTCATTAAAGTACTTGCTCATTTTAGCAAAAGGAAAAGTTATATAATAGTTGGGGTTATGAGATTTAATTTAATTAAGAATAATATAATTTTGGGATGGATCTTTTTTGGCTCTATTTTGCTTCTTTTTATCCCATTTCTATTTATGCAATTTCTAGTACCACTCTATGATCCTGAGAATAAGTTTAAAATAATTAATTGGGATTTCTTTGATTTCCTAGTAATGGGAGTATTAATATTTGTTACTGCAAACTTATTTGTGGTTATTGCAAAAAAGATCCAACGAACATCTCATCGAATATTGGTAGCCATGGGACTACTACTTGCATTTTTTTGGCTTTGGGCTGAATTAGCTGTTGGAATTTTTACCAATTGGGGTAGTTAAGCTATGTTTAAATTTCAAAAAATATTAATTGTTATCGTATCTCTATTGACCACTATTGCAACCTACTTTGGTATCTATTCAACGGGTGGATCTGGTCAATATTATTACACCTCTATCCGAGGTCAGGAAATTGCGATCTATGGCAAGGGTATTTACAAAGACATGTCCACGGACGTTGCAATTCAGGGTATTGCTCAGGATTATGTTACTTTATATTTGACTATTCCATTACTTCTCGTATCATTTTTCTTTACTCTACGTGGAAATAGTAAATGGAAATATGTTTTAACCTCAATTGTAGGTTATATTTTTATTACCTATTTAATGTATCTTAATATGGCAATGTATAACACTCTATTTCTTGTCTACACCATAATACTTGGCTCATCTTTTTTCTTACTACTTTCGCTGCTTATTCAAGATCATGATAAATCTTTAAATTTTAATTCCAAACACGCTCCAATGTTTAAGTGGTCTGGAAATTTCCTTATAATCAACGCTACTTTAATTGCTCTATTATGGTTGTCAGTAGTGGTGCCACCCCTACTAGACGGATCAATAATACCATTGGCCGTTGCACATTATACGACACTCATAGTACAAGGCATTGATCTTGCGCTCTTATTACCCCTGTCTTTCATCGCCGGATATCTTTGCCTTAAAAAGCACCAGGTAGGAGCATACTTTACTCTCATTTACACTATGACTCTAACCATACTTATGACAGCCTTATGTGCCAAAATATTATTTATGGCCAATACGGGTGTGAATGTCATTCCTGCAGTTTTTATTATCCCAACAATTACACTCATCGCCACTTATAATTCCTTTAAAATGATGCGGGGTATAAACTAATGATTATGGAACAAAACACAAAACGATTTGGATTTATATTTTCACTTCTTACTGTATTACTAACAATCATTACCTTTGGTATTGCGATAGTCACTCCGCCGTTGTCAGGCCCATTTTGCCAAGTGGATTGTTTTGCCTACCCATATACTGAGATCATTTCTCGATTTCCTAGAGATTATTTCTGGATGTATCCGGCGATGGCGCTATCTATTGTGACAATGATTTTATTTATCTGTCTACATTTGGAAGCTTCCAAAGAAAAGAAAGTTTTTAGTTTAACTGCCTTGATATTTGTGATTATTTCTTCGAGCGTTTTATTAATGAATTATTTTGTACAAATTTCAGTCGTACAGCCATCACTACTACTAGGAGAAACCGATGGAATAAGTCTCCTCACCCAGTTTAATCCCCATGGACTATTTATCATATTTGAGGAACTGGCATATATTCTATTAGCACTTGCATTTATATTTACCGGGAGTGTTTTTGGTTCCAATCGTCTTGAAAAAGCATTAAGAATAGTTTTTCAATTCAATGGAATTTTTGTTCTACTATCTTTTATAGGCATATCAGTCTACTACGGACTACAACGAGAGTATCGGTTTGAAGTATTATCTATTTCGATTACCTGGTTAACGTTGATAATAAACGGGAGTTTGTTATCCAAATATTTCAAAAAGTCCTAAAAAAAATAAACTTGTTGTATTCATCTACCTTGAGAATGGAGAACTTCATTTGGAGCGGGTAACGATACGGTGCTCGAACCTATTTAGCCTGGATGACTATATCAAACCAGATCTAGTTTTGCAGTTGAACCTTCTTAAAGAGCATTTGAAAATTGATTCTTTTGCTACCTTTAACTAACCCGCTTTCCATATTTTACTTCTCAAAGAGCTGTTTGTACAAGGTTGTTACTGTCAATTAGTGTCATTAGCCTACAAGGTGCTTCTGATATATTGTATAATACTTATTACCTTAATTAAAGACAATTCTTAATTGTAGGAAATAT
>MNZB01000003.1 GCA_001873435.1 Candidatus Pacebacteria bacterium CG2_30_36_39 | reverse complement strand
GTTGCTGCCCGCACCCGTTTTTCTCCTCCAACAACGACGTTTTTTCTATCTTCGTGAGTATTGATTACAACAGGGACCGGACACCCAAACTCAGTGAGCGATCTCTTGAGTTGCTCAATCACGCTTCTGGAGACTTTCCGTGGGTTATACTCGGCAAATCTTAGTGATGTGATGGTAATAGTAGGATATGTTTTGTCGGTCATAATTGTTTTAATACCTTTTTAATAAGCAACTTTATTTTTAGAATTAAGCGAGAATAAATAGGTATCACGGGACCATCTACTGGCAGTAATGGGATCAATCGTCTGCGCGTTTCTTCCTGCAATTTTCTTGAGACATGTCCTTCTTTTAGTAATGGATAAATCACATTTTTCATAATCATTTACTTAGGTATTTACCTTCCAATGACTCAAGTAAAAGCAACAACCAAGCCTTTACTCCAATTTCGCTAATCATTCTTTCGTTGGTTGATACCCACTTCTTTTTGCTTATGAGTTTTGGACATTCCTGTGTTCTAAATAATTGGTGTATTTGAATCACATAAAATGGGTTTGCATAGACTCTTTTCATGCGTTTCTCTGAAATACTAGTTTTTGTCATAATTCTTTATTCAACATGCTTTTGATAATCTTCAACACCTTTTCTCGCTTTTTGATGTCCTCAGAGTATCTGGCTAGAATATCTTTTTTTGTTAAGTTTTCCTCTCTGGCACCTAAGGGTGATTTTTTGACTACTGTTTCGATAACTTTGTCGTCCGGAACATCAGCCAATGTAGCCATTGCAATTTCCATGCGGATGATTTCTTCATGCACAGTGTTATAAATTTCGTCTAGTAGTTCTGATTTAGTTTTGATCATATTTTTAGTACTCAACTTGAGATTCATTTTTCTTAAAGGTTTTTTCACTCCATTCGAGGATGTTTCCTGTTTTTAGTTCAACGACCATATAAACTTTGCTTCCGTTTTGATCGTTTTTTGTGCCTTCAAAGTGATACTTTGGCTTTTTAGGCGTTGATCCTTTAGATCCTGGTTTCATAGTTGATTCACCTCCTTTGCTTGAATAAGCAGCTTGCCTATTTCTGTTATTACTGTTGTTGTGACTGCGTTGCCCAAACACTTGTATCGTTGGGTATCGCTTAGGTCTTGTGTCCAATCATCTGGGAAGCCCTGCAGACGCTCACATTCTATTGGGGTAAGCCGTCTTATCTTCAAACCATCGAAGACTCCATGTCGATCCTGACTGGTAAGAGTAAAGGCTGGCTCGCCGTTGGTTTTAAACCTCCGACCATTTTGACGCTTCTTTTTTCTGTCAGGAGTCAAAACAGGAATCGCGTACAGTCCAGTTTTGCCACCAAGTCCACCGGCATTCCCGGCTATAGTTGAAGCTATACCATCGGATGAGTAAACCCTCTGGCCCTGGCTGAAATTTCTACTGTTTTGTTTATTGTCTTTGATCCACATATCTCTTTTTCCAATAACTCCTCCTATGTAATGGAGGTAGGTTTCTCCTGAATTTCGCAGGGACCCATAACGGGCATCAATCGTGCTCGAAATCCGCGCCCCGATTCTTTGTTTTGCTGACTTCTCCTTACTAAGAACTGTGTAGCTTTCTCCGATAGGAAATATTTCCGGTCGACTTGTTTCTCTAAGATGTCCGATAATGAACACTCTTTCCCTGTTCTGGGGAACTCCGAAATTCTTGCTGTTAAGAACTTGCCATTGATACTCATACCCCAGATCGGAGAGAACCCCAAGTATTGTCTGGAAAGTTTTTCCTTGGTTATGACTAAGTAACCCTTTAACATTTTCAAGGAGAAAATATCGGGGTCTTTTGTCTCTGATAATCCGAGCGATTTCAAAAAACATCGTCCCTCTGGTGTCTTCAAATCCCAATCTTTTTCCTGCAATGCTAAATGATTGACAGGGAAAGCCAGCACAGAGGAGATCGTGGTCGGGAATGTCTCTTGTGTTGACGGTTCTGATGTCCCGGATGTCGCATTCTTTATAGTGTTTTTTGTAAATTTGGTTTGCATATTTATCCCACTCGTTTGAGTATTCGCATTTAAACTTTGAGCTGGCTTTTTCGAGTCCATATCTAAAGCCTCCTATACCAGCAAATAAATCGATAAATTTCATAAGTCATGTTCTGCTTTTGCTAAGGCCTTTTCGTTTGCCTTGATTAATATTTCGATTACTTCTTTTGTTATGCCTGAAGATGTTTCTGAGTGACTTCGAAGCGCTAGGGTGTTTACTTCCAATTCTTTGGGTGATTTCCTCGAAGGAGTTAAGGTTGCCAATTCCTCTATTGAGAGGACCAGCTCGCGCTCCTGAAGCTCGTCTTTAGTGCTGATGACCGTATCGATCCAATGCTTGGTGTTACATCCAGATGAGGGCGGGCAATAGACTTCACCTAAATCCTGGACATTGCCAGAGCTTTGATACTTTTCGTAATAACTCAAGTTAGAAATACCACTTGCCACTGCCTGGCAGGATTCTTCTAGTGTAGTAAAGCGTATTCGACAACTGCTCCAACCGAATGGATTGCCTTCACAGGCGCGCTTACCAAAGGTGCTTTCTATACGACTAATACCTACCAAAACATAAGGGTCTACCTGATTCTTATCGGCACAACCCACCATAACCTCGCTTTGGAGCGGACTATCGACATCTCTCAATAACTCTGTAACAGCTTTTAACCTAAAGTCCTTGACATAATTTACGGCAGGTGCGGAACTAGTAGCAGGAGTCTGCTCAGGAATAGGAGATATTAATTCGCTTTCCTGTTTCTCAAACAATATCCCCGAAAACATATTTCCGAGAAATATTGCAACTACGGCTAGTGGTATTAATAGTATTTTTCTCATATAGCTTCGTTGGCATACCGCCAGTAAAACAACTTTTCTATGTCACGGACTCCGATTGCATCCTTGCAGTAGGAGAGAGCAACTGACAGTTTTCCTTGTTGTTTTTTCTTAAAGGCACTTTTTATATGCTTTGCAAATTCTTGGCTTGGATTTCCGTTTAATCCTAGTTCCTGCCAAAGTCTGATTGCTTCAGCCTGCCATTCGTATTCAATTTGTCCGTTTATCTGACTTGGAAGCTCATACTGGTTTAGAACTTCACTGATGGTTGATAATCCATTGCTTTTTCTTGAATTTTTTTGACGATCCCTTTCGTTGTTTATTTCTTTGTCTATATCTTTGTTTACTCTCATTTTGATACTCTGATTTGTCTCACTTTGAGATGCTTGGTGTCTCGTTTTGAGACTGTCAGTCTCATATTGAGATTCGGTTTTAATCATCACATTGTCGAACCACTCACTAGTTGCTTTGAGCAAAGCCGGCTGGTCCGAATGCTTCTCGAGCAGCCTCAAATTCAAACCCTTCTTGATTGCCCTAAATACAGTTGCTCTGCCTAAATCAAGGTAGCCGGCTAGTGTTTCTTTCCTGGCATAACACCAACCCATCTGTGCGTTTTTAGGATTACTAGCTAGGTTATGAATTAGATCAAACACGCAATACTCGTTGATAGTCAGACCAAGCCGCACTCTGGCCTCGTGATTTATAATCGTGTAGTTGATGCGGACTACTTTGTTCATCTTGATATTTGATTCGACATTTGTTCATAAGCGTTACTATTTTAGATAGCTGGCATTCTTTTCAGGAATATCGGTTGTATCCAGTGGTTCTCTGTCGATGTACCACTTCTCAGCTGGAATGCCTAAGTAATCGCCTACCTTTTTGACAGTCGAAGGTCGCGGGTCGCCGCCAATAACTAATACCCGCCTGACTGTTTGGGGAGAGAGCTCAACGTCTATGGCCAACTTAAATCTAGAGAGTCCTTTGGTAAGTCGAATTTCATCAAAGAGCTCACTATTAACTCTTTTGTCTTTATTGATGTAGATTGTTTTTTTCTGGGCAGTTGTTGTCATCTTTAATAACAAAGTACAGATTGTTGTAATTTAGCTCAATAAACTTTATGATGATTTATGTTCATTTCTGTAAACTAATGTCATTATAGTAAGAAATCTCTTACATTTCATACAGAATTTGTTACAATAAAAAGTAGATAGATTTTTAAAGAACTATGAATACTAAACAAAATCCTCAAACCAAGTTTCAGGGACCAGACGACTTTGCCACTGTAGGCCAGTACCTCAGCAGTTTAAGAGAATCCAAAGGACTCACTATGAGTGCGGTGGTTGATGAAATTAAACGACTGATGAAAAACAATAAACTGGAAAGTCAGTCAGCTATTTCGAGAGGATATCTTTCCAGTCTCGAATCAGATAAATACACCCACCCATCACCCTTTAAACTCAAAGGGTTGGCCGTTGCTTACAACATTCCTTACGAATTACTTCTAAACAAGGCAGGATATTTGGATAAAACAAGTAAAAAAGTGAAGGAGGACGCAACGTTTACTCTGATGTTGAAAGAAGTTCAGGACATGACAGTTCGGGAAAGACAGACAGTTCTGGATTACATCGAATATGTAAAGTCCAGAAGAAATAAAAAATATGACAAAGGCCCAAAAAAGGGCTAGACAGGTTTTGCGAAAGTACAACCTGACTACTGCCCCAACTGATTTAAAAATAATTATCGATGGCGAAGAGTTAATTCTCGATGAATGGTCATTCCACGGAAGGGTGAAGGAGGTCTATCTTGGAGACAGCATAGGGGTCGATCGAAATGAGGATCCAAAAAAAAAGCGCGAATTGATAGCTCACGCACTAGGTCATCACTTTTTGCATACAGGCAACCATCTATATTTTGAAAGACATGATCAGTTCACAACTTTCAAGCAGGAGCATGAGGCGCAGTGCTTTGCTGCAGAACTACTTTTACCAAGAGCAGAATTAAAAAAAGTTAAACATCTAACGACCAAAGAGATCGCTAGCTTTTTTTCAGTGCCAGAGGATTTTACTCAGTTTGGAATGGATGTTGTTTTAAAGGGGGGCTTATGCCACTAGCCATGCTCATTTTTATGGACGAATCTGGAGATATCGGATTCAAGCTAAAGACCGCTTCCAGTCGTTATTTTGTGTTAACTATCGTTATCTTTGATAATCTGGACGCAGCCGAAAAAGCTAACCAAGCAATTAAGGACTTGCACACTGAATTGAAGTTTCCCATTGAAAAAGAGTTTAAATTCAGCACCGGCACATCGAATAAGTTTAAAATAGCGTTTTTGCAAAAATTAGCTCGCCATACATTCAGGTATAGATCGATAGTGATCGACAAACAAAAGCTTTCCAAAATAGATCCTAAAAATCCAGAGGATAGTCTGTATACGCTCGTCACTGATCAACTATTTCTTAGAGCTCAGGACAGAATCCAAAATGCTTCTTTGTTTGTTGATCGCACAGCACAGTCCAAGCGGTTCATTCAAAAATTTAATACCTACTTAAAGCGAAAATTGAATACAGACATGAGGAAGCTTATTGGTGAGGTGAGGCACAAGGATTCTAAAAGTAACAACTTGTTGCAGCTGGCCGATATGGTGTGTGGTGCTATTTACAGAAAATACAACAAAAAAGACGATAAATTCTACAAGCTTATCAAAAGAAGAGAGGAAGATTTATGGAAACCCTACTAAAAAAAGCGGCCTCTGTGGCTAAGTTGAATCACTATTGCTAGTGTCAACAGTTCCCTAAAAGTAAGGTACCTTCACCACAAAGGTCATTCGGTACTTGAAATATACCAAGATATACCCTCTAAGTCAAGGTCACTTGATGCCCCGACTCTCGTTTCTAACCGGCGATGCCCAGTTTCTTTCGATTTTCCGATGTATCCTCATACACACGCCATTCGGCCAATTTGTCACCTTCTACTTTCGCTGTCCAAATAGCAGGCCCATCTAACTCTTTGTTGCTCGGACAAATGGAGTGACCGAGTATGACCACTGTATCGGTTTTCGCCTCCACCTGATCGAAAACGTTCTTGTATTCAGGAAATGCTTCAAAAAAACCTTGCCACGCTTGGAGTGCCTTATCTTTGCCCCGAAATTCCGTGTTTGCAGAGTCAATGAACACATGATCATCTGTCATGAGAACTGCAAGCCCGTCGATATCCTGATTAGTTATCGCCTCGTTAAATTGCAGTGTGATATCTTTTTGATTTTCCATACTCATATCTATTTATTTTTTTCTTTGGCTGTGTTCTCCAGCTCCAACAAGACCGGGGGATTTTGCGGCAAGTTTTATCACCTTCGCTAAAGTCTTCAGACTCAGGTCTTCAAGCTTTTTGAATCGGATGCAACTCTTGCCAACGCTCACCTTCCCAAGCTCGCTTTTATACTTCTCGGCTATATATTCGCCGGAATCAACTGCACAGACATATACACTGATGTAATTTTTCTGACTAGCAAGAGCGATTACCGGCCAGTCAACAGTCTCCTTCTTATAGTTCTTATATTCGAAACTGCCGTAGCCCGGCATATTGTAGAGAAAATTTGGCTTGAGTTTGGGTGCGGCTTTTTGAATGAATTTGTGCAGAAATTCCACTGGCTCACGTCTCTCTTTAGGCAAGCTATCAAAATATTCTTTGACGGAATTTGCTTTGACTGGTTTAAACATGTTCATATTTTTGATATTGAATATTATTTTCTTAAAATTTTCTCCATTTTCCTGCCCTTCGCCAACTCATCCACCAACTTATCCAAATATCGGGCTTTCTGGGTCAGAGGATTCTCGATCTCTTCCACACGATATCCGCAGATTACCCCGGTGATGAGGTGAGCATTGGGATTTAGTTTTGCTTTTTTGAAAAATGTCTCAAAAGTTGCTTTTTCTTTTATTAGTTCCGTGAGCTTCTTGTTGTCAAAGCCCGTTAACCACTCTATGACTTGACTCAATTCTTTTTTTGTTCTGCCTTTCTTTTCCACTTTTTCGAGATACATGGGATAAACCGAAGCAAAGATTATTTTTGCGATACGCTGATCATGTGAGTTAGAATTGTTCATACCTCGTATTTTACTAAATATTCCATTGGAATGCCTAGTGCAATGCTTATCATTGTTTAGTTTCAATAGATTGATTGCAAAGTCGTTTCTTACGAGTGAATATCCTTAGGCGAAAATTAGATATGCCCCAAGTAACAAACCTGCAAGTAAAACACCTCCTATAATCCAGCCAAAGTAACTAGGTTTACTTCTTCGTGTCTCTATTGCTGAATATGTGAATGGCTGCCTTTTTTCTTGGTAAAAAAACTTTGACATACATTGATCATAGCAAAATTCCTGGCTTTTTGTCGCCACTTGTTTACATTAATAACCTACTAATTTACATAAGTGAACAAAACTAGACACTAAGTTTATTGAGCTAAATCACCAGTTTCTGTACTTTGGGTATTAAAGATGACAGAAACTACCACAAAAAAATCATCAAATGATGGAAACAACCTAATACTGACCAACTCCTTGGTTACCCGGGAAGAACTCGATAAATTTAAGTTGATTGTGAAGCAGGATTATGGTGTCGAGCTTTCAGATAAGCAGGCCATTGAGCAAGCAACTGCTCTTTTGAGTCTTTTTGATTATCTAATCGACTCTCGACTTGAATTAAAACGCGAAAGAGTTAACATCAACAACAACCTATAACTATTAATAGTCAAGGATTGCGAATAATAAACTTATGGATACATGCTTTATATATTGTAGAAAATCATCAGAGGATAAAGAACGTCAAATCCTCTCTCTAAACGATCAAGAAAACACATGCTCAGAGTTGGCAAAAGATAAGGGTTTAATTGTCCTTGGTGTCTACAAAGAGAGTAAATCAGCCAAACGTCCAGACAAAAGACCTGAATTCAAGGCCTTGATTTCCAGAATTGCCAATGGAGAAGCAAATCGTGTCGTTTGCTGGAAAGCAGACAGGCTATGTCGCAACGCCAAAGAGGGTGGCGGTTTGATTGATAAAGTTGATTATGAGGGCCTAAAGATCGTTACTCCCACGATGGACTATGACAGAAATAATTCAACATTTTTGTTTATTGAGTTTGGAATGGCAACTAAGTTTAGTAAAGATCTCTCTGACAACGTTAAAAGAGGAATGAACACTAAGTTACAAATGGGCTGGAAACCTGGGAAAGCACCCATTGGCTATTTGAATGATCCCATAAAACCCAAAGGTCAAAAAGAAGTACTGCCTGATCCTGACAGATTTGATCTCTGTCGAAAATGGTGGGAGCTAATGATTTCTGGAAAAGAATCTGTTCTGAGCTCTTTGGAGAAAATAACAGCCATGGGATTACGTAGCACTCGAACAGGTAAGCCAATTAGTCATGCTGAGGCGTTTAGATTCTTTAGAAGAATATTTTATACTGGGCTGTTTGACTATAAGGGAGAAAGATATCAGGGTAAGCATAAACCGATGATCACTATTGCCGAGTATAACAGGGTTCAAGAAATCATCGATGGCAGGAAAAAAGTAATTCAAAATAGCAATAACTTTTATTTCATGAAGCTTCTGAAATGTGGAGAGTGTGGCTCCTCAATAACTTGTGAACAGCATAGCAAGCGGTACAAAAACGGAACCTTCCAAACGTTTGTGTATGCCAGATGTACTAAGAAAAGTGGGAATTGCTCTCAGCCTTATCTCAACGCAGAAAAGCTTGAAAAACAGGTGGTAGAGTACGTTGCGGGGCTTGAGATATCACAAGGATTAGTCGATTGGATTAGAGAAAACCTGAAAAGAAGAAATGAAAAAGAGTTTGAGTTTGAGAGAGTCCAGAAGGGAAAACTTACCAGACGACTTGACGCTATTCTCACAGAGAAGAAAAACGTATATGGCATGAAAATCGAAGGCTTAATAAGTGAGGAAGAATATCAAAACGAAAAAAAGAGATTGATAAATGAGGAGACGCAAATAAAAGGAGGTATTGTTTCGGATGGTATTGGCGTATGGACCAAAACTATGGAGGAAGCCTTAGCGTTTGCATCAAAACTTACACTACTATTTGAGACTGCAAAAGAGGACCCAATCGCAAGAAGAATGATCTTAAAGATACTTGGCTCGAACCTTGAGTTGAAAGACAAAAAAGTCCGAATTACCGCCAAAAAACTATTTGTATTCTTCAAACAGGTCGAAAAATCACAGAATGGTGAAATTGATTGGCTCGAACCCAAAAATGGCTTGATAACATGGGATAATCAGTCTTTCCCGCCTGTTCATTCTCATATGGAGCGGGTGAAGGGAATCGAACCCTCGTCACCAGTTTGGAAAACTGGAGCTCTGACCGTTGAGCTACACCCGCTGTTAAAGAATACTCCAACTTTATCACATCTCTCGGGTTAATCAACCAGAATTTTGTCTCTTTATAACTTTTCTGTAACAGAATCTATCGCTTGTCTAATTGCAAAAAATTGAGTTGTAGGCTTGTTATCTCGATCAAAAAAACCAAACTCAGCAAAAGGACCAGGATCACCCTTGAGAATAAAAAATGTAACACCCTTTACCTCTGGCTTCGACCAAACATGTTGTAAAGCATAAGTATAGTAAGAGCCAAGCCATCTTTCAGTAAATCTAGTATTTCTCCAACCAGTTTCTGTAATGAAAACCTGAAAATCCCTATTAGTCTTGTGTTTAACAAAAGACAATTCATGCTCAAAACCTCTAATTGAATTTTGGGCAGTTCTAGTGGGGGAAGAACTAAAATCAGGATTAGGGTAAGAATGAGAATTCCAATAGTCTACCTTAGCCAAAACCTTATCATTAGCCCTATTCATCTGCTCTAAAAAATTAAATGCTTCCATCGTATTACGACCATTGGGCGCAGCCAAATCCATTGCTGCTGGTAAAACCATATAGTTTTTACCTTCAGAATGAGCCCAATCTGTAGTGAAACTTAAGATCTCAGCATAACCAGCTGGATCAAGAGAATTACCCCATTCTTGAGCATGGTTTACTTCATTAAAAACAATGATATAGCGCTCGACCGTTGGCCACTCAAACTGATTTAAAAATTGAAAATATGAAGTAATTTCTTTACGATCTGGTATTTGCCAAGCACCATCCTCAAATCTAGTGACTAAACGAACAATAGGAATAAAATGTAGTTCCCTTGCTTGCTGAAAAAATTGACGCCATTCCTCGGTTTTATTCAAATCTGCCAAACTCAAAGGAACAGTCAAATATTGCCACTGCAATTCATCTCCAGATTTTTCAGTAAACAAATCTCTAGCCTGAACAATTTCACTGGGATTCAAAATATGCACACCAAGAACATCTGTTTTAGCGTAAGCAGAAACAGGAGAAATCAATAGGAAAAATAGTAGTAAAAGAGTAATAATTTTCTTCATTCTTTTCTCGAGTTATCACGGTTATAGGATAGCATGTTTTGGCGGTTTTTTCTAGAGCTGGTATACTGTGGAGATATGAGAAGTATTAAGCAGCCATCTTTCAAAACCATCTTCGTGGCTTATGCCTGGATTTTGGCTACAACAGGAGCTGTTTTAATCAGTTTAGCTGGTGTTCACTTTTACTATTTAACTCAAAAAAACAAACTAGCTAATACCCAAATAAGTGATTCTAGTCAAACAACCCTATCAGATCTCAACAAACCTGAAGTTAAAGGCGTACAAACAATAATCGAAACAGAAGATAGCCGAGCAGAACTAATTGCTAAATTTCTGGAGAGACACAACTCTCCTATGATGCCATACGACTATTATGGTCAAAAACTAGTGGAAATAGCCGATAAATACAATCTTGATTTTAGGCTATTACCAGCTATTGCCATGAGAGAAAGTCAATTATGTAAAGACACTCATTCAAGAGCTCCTCACAACTGTTTGGGATTTGGTATTTATGGAGATCTAGCCTTAGATTTTGATAGCTATGAAGCTGGTTTTGAACGAGCAGCTAAAGAACTCAGAGCTTACTATATCAACCAAGGAAGAACCACAACCGAAGAAGTGGGTCAAAAATACTCTGCAAGTGATACCTGGGCAGAAGGTGTTGATCAGTTTATGGCTGAATTAAGATTTGATGACAGAAAACTAGGCATTACAATGAAAAAAGAGACTAATGTTTTGGAATTTGCTAGGGGAGAAGAGTCCCAATAACCTCAAGTAAAGTGATATTGCATTTTTGATAAGTATAAGAGAGAATACTTCTTTTATTGACTTTTTGATCTCTTATGATATAGTTAATATTACCTCAGGAGGTTTTCTCTCACCGGGAAGTACGTTCTGAGACAAAAGAGCCCCATTTTTTTGGGGTTTTTTTGTGCCTAATTTAATCAAGAAAAAATTAATATTTTCTTAAACCATTTGGCTTACGCTCTCCGGGTTGAAGAGTAATGGTTGGCTTAATTCTAAGTCTATTTTTGCCATTTTTACCCGATTTATCAACCTCAATTCGATGATTACCAATAGGCATCAAATTTATTGCCATAGCCAATAACCTCAATATAGAACCGTCATTGGATGATGTTACTTCGTGACGTGCTTTTTCTACCATAAACTCACTTTCTTGTGCTCAAATACAAAGAAATTGCTTTTTTAAGAATCTCAACTGCCTTAACTAATAATTCTTCACTAATCACATAAGCCAAACGAATTTGAGATTTTCCCCTAGAACGATCCAGGTAGAAACCACCAGAATTAGTTAACATCGGAGTAATAAACAAAGTCTCTTTTGTCTTGGCTAAAGCAGGATATTCAGTCAATAACCATTTGGCAAAATCAGCACCGTTAATTCCAGTCAACTCAACAACCAGATAAAAAGCACCCTCTGGAGGCTGAGGGGGGACCACAACTCCAAGATCTGCTAATTCAGCCAATTTGGTATAAAGCAAATCTCTGCGTTGCTGAAAAACAGCTCGGTTATCTACAAAAAAAGAATCTGGAATCTCATTAATAGAAGTGATAGCAGCCTGAGAAATTGTGCTGGGACAACCTCTGGTTGAAGCAATCTTTACCATTGTCTTGATTAACTCACTAGGAGCTGTAATGGAACCGATTCTAGCTCCACAAAGACCAAGTAATTTAGACATGCTGTCCAAAACAATAATTCGCTCTAAATCTTCTTTGGTAGCATAATCAAGAATTGACGGAGCACGATAAAAACCAGGCTTATCCTGTTCAAAAACCAATGAACGATAAACTTCATCTGCAATCAACCAAATCTTGCGCTGACGAGAAATTTCCAGCAACATTTGCAGTTCTTCTTCTTGATAAACAGCACCTGTTGGATTGTTTGGAGAACTCCAAATAATAGCTTTTAAATCTTCAGGAAGATTTTCCAGACTCTCCTTGCTTAGATGAAAGCCAGCCTGGATACTGGTTGGAAGCGCATACATTTTAAGCGAATTTTTATTCGCAATAGTCAAATAGTTGGGATAAGTAGGATCTGGAGTGGCAATTGTATCTTCTTGATCAGCAACAGCATAAAACACTAAATCTAGTGCCTCGCTAGCACCCTGAGTAACCATTAAGTTTTCTGGGGAAATACCAGTAAAACCACATTTTTTAGTATAAAAACGAGTAAGTTGGGCGATTAAGTCTAGATTACCTGCACTAGGACCATATTTTAAGGCTGGAGTATTCTGTAAAAATTGAACCGCACTCTCAATGCTTTGTTTGGGAGAAAAAGTATCTGGAGCTCCAATGTTCAAAGGAATAATGTTTATTCCAGCAGCCCTAGCTTGATTTGCTAAAGGCTCTAAACCCCTAATTGGATTATCTGGAAATTCACTGGCTCTTTGAGAAATATTGTTTAACATCTTCTTTTTAGCTCCTAGCTATTATTCTCATTTATACAACTAAATCAAACTAATTTATATAACTTTGCTAACATTCTTTAATTTTATAACTTTGCCATAATTGCTTCATAAAGTAAATTTTCATGAGCAGTTTTCTCTGCCAATCTCTCTGGTTCAAGAACTTCTTCATTACGATGCAAAATAATACCAGCAGCTTCAATTGGACCAGCATGAGACAAAACAATAGGCGAATGAATTAACTCTAATGTATTGTTTTGCAATGAAACATAAAGACGAAAAGATGGTTGGGGAAACTTAATATTATCTGCACCTAAAGTCTTTGCCAAATCACCACTCTCACAAAACTTTGTATAAGCCTGATAATGATCAGCTGCAATCAACTGTACTCTTTGCAACCAATCAAACTGACTATAATCTCCATTTTTTGGTCCAGCGATAATTAGGCTGTGACCAAATGGGGGAGCTTCTCGCACTGCAAAAGAACAGTGACGTAAAAAATCTGGATTCATTCTTTTTTTAATACCTTCAACAATTCTAGTTTCTGCTCCACGCAATAAGCCCCATTCCTGCCATAAATGCTCTGGTATTCCAAAAGGCAATGGTTGGCCATTGGCATTTGTTTCACCAGCAGCAACAATATTGTCTAAATAAAAACCTAAAATTCGAGCGTGAATCAAATGAATTGACCTTGCTCCACGATGATTTTCATTACTTAAAAAATGATTAGAGTTCTGGGTGGCAAAAACACGATGAGGACGCTGTGGCTCTTGTTGAGCCATTACTTTAGTTGCTTCACTAAGACCAGTTGTTAAAATCTGCCAATAAATCAGCTGGTCAACTGCTGAATAATCATAAATTTCTTCTGTCTTTAAAGTGCTTTCAACCTTTTTTGGAAAAACCATTGGCATTAAATCCCAATCAGCATAGGGTGCCACTGGCCTAATAAAACCAAAGCGTGTGCCGGTTGGAGAAATATAAGAACCACAGGCTTCATTTTCATAAATATTCTCCAACCACTCCTCAGAATTAATCAACCTAGTACGTTCCACAACATCTTTTAATTCAGAATGAGTATTAATTCCATGTGAAGAAACTGGAATACTAATTCTTCCAGGAGTTAGTTCAAAAGTAGAAAATCTTTCGTGCACGCCAAGTAGTATATTGCCAAAAGAAAAAAATTCAAGTTATGTGCGAAGAACCATTTTTGGTTCATGTAGTATAATTATCCCATAATTATTGATTATAACTACATATTATGCAAGAAGAATTATCACCATTGTCACCTTTAGAACTCTGCATTAACTTGGTAAATGCCAAAATCGGACACTATCGCAGAGCAAAATTTCTTTCTTCTAGAAATCTACCTCAATTGTTTAATGAAATTGTTATTGAAGCACGTAAACACTCAGCTGTTTGGGACCAATATGTGTCCTATACCAAAAGTCACTCTGGCAGAGATAAAGAACTTATTGAGCTTGTGAATTCAGTTAGTAATCGTTTATAAGATTCAATTTAAGTGTGCCCAGGAGAGGACTTGAACCTCCAAGGATTGCTCCATACGGTTCTAAGCCGTACGCGTATACCAATTCCGCCACCTGGGCATAAGGTCACATTATACCTTTTTTTGCTAAAATTGGGTTGCTTTTCAAGACGAGAGTAGAGTAATATTAAAAATATGAATTCGGTGCCTACCATCAATAAAAACCCTCAAGAAACTCCATTACAAACCATTCAAACTAATAATCTTCCTTTGCAGGGAAACCAAATTCAGACAACAAACACAATCCCTACTTCTCCAGAACCAGCGCCAGAACTAAATATTATAGAAAAGCTAGAAACCCCACTAGCCGACCGCTTAATAACCAAATATGGACATTGGGTACATAAATTAGTAGTTTGGGGATTAACTTTTCAAGGCTTACAAGCAATCTATAAATCAGGAGTATTTGTTTTGGTGGAAATTCCTACTCAGAGCCTAGCTCTCAAAAACGGTTTAATTGGTCAAGAAGACGTTAATGCCCTTACTAGTAGAATAATCATCATGGCGTTCTCAGCCTTAATCAGTATGGTTTTTGCTGTCAAACTCTCTGGTATAAAATCAGAATTTGCTAAAAGACTAAATACAGTTATTGGTATGATCATCTTTTTTACTAACTCAGAAATAATCCAATTCTTAAACAGCCAAAACTCCAGCAAAATCCTCGGTGACTTACTCTTGCGTTTTCTCCAACCCAAGTAATACTAGAAGTCCTATTTAATTAGTTTAAACATATGGAATACACGATTAAAGTTAATCCTAAGTCGAGACGCATTACTCTGCGGATTGGCAAAGATGGTATTCCACTAGTCACAGTGCCACCACTCGTTCCAAAGTTTTTTATTAAACGCTTCGTTGAACAACAACAGGCCTGGATAAATAAAGCTAGGCAACAAAAATTATCACAACAAAACCAATTTTTTGCAGAAAACTCTATTAGCCTTTTTGGTAAAAAATATCTTTTGGATAAAATTAATACATTAAAAGCCTCTCAAGTAAACTTACAAAATGATAGACTAATCATTGCCTTTCATCAGAATAATATCGACGCCAAAATCCCAATATTTAACCCAATAGACCCTCCGGCTTTTTTTGTTAGATTCCTTAAAAACACTGCTCAACACTATCTTTTAAAACGCACAGCTGAATTGGCAAAAGTTATGAATACCAAATACAACGATATCCATTTCAGAGCCCAAAAAACTCGCTGGGGAAGTTGCAGCTCACAAAAAAACCTCAACTTCAATTGGAGGCTAGTTCATTTTGAACCAAAAATAATTGATTATGTAATTATCCATGAGCTAGCTCACCTTACTCATATGAATCATTCCAATAAATTTTGGGAATTAGTGGAAAAATATGACCCAGAGTATCGGCTTAATAGAGGTTGGCTAAAAAGACAAGGTGGACAACTGGAATAATAAAAATTATGAAGTACTTCACAGCGTCTATAGAAATGATATGATCTTTGTATGATAAAAATTCTCCATGGAGAAAACACTATCAAATCTCGAGAAAAACTAGTTTCTTTGCTAACTGACTTACAAGCAAAAGGAATAAAAATAGTTCGTTTGGAGGCAAACAAACTCAATCTTCCAGAACTAGAAGCTGCCTTAATTCAAACTGATTTATTTGGTGCCACAGAAACAGTAGTAATTGAGGAATTGCACTCATTATTAAAATCAAAAAGAAAAGACCAATTAATAAACTTAGTTGCTGCTGCCAACAAAGATGTGATTTTGTGGGAAAAAAGAGATTTAACCAAACCAATGTTGGCAAAGTTTCCCAATGCAAATATAGAAATGTTTAAATTATCTAGCGCCTTATTTAGCTGGCTAGATCTATTTCATTCAGAAACCCAAATTCAAAAAAACCTAGAATCACTCCACAAAGCAATTGAGGCAAATACTGACCACATGTGCTTTGTCATGCTCATGAGACAAGTTCGCTTATTAATTCAAATTAAGGAAGGAATAATTCCCCCAGGAGCTCCCTTTATGATCCAGAAAATAAAAAAACAAGCTAACTATTTTTCTTTGCCAACCCTATTACAAATCCATGAGGATTTATTCAAAATAGACATGGATTTAAAGTCTTCAAAAGGCTTTTCTTCATTGCAACAGAGACTTGATCTCTTAGTAGTAAATTTATACAGTGATAAACATCAATAGAGAAAGGAATTTATGTATTCAATAGTGAAAAAAATCGATCCCACCATTTTTCGTGGCTACGACATTCGCGGCGTAGTTGGTAAACAACTTAATGCCGATGTCTACTACACCATGGGTCGTGCTTATGCCACTTTTTTAGCCGAACGCAGAATTAAAGAATCTGCTGTTGGACATGATAACCGTTTAACCAGTGTGGAGTTTAGTAAAGCTTTCATCCAAGGCCTTAACGATGGAGGAATAGACACTATCTATATTGGCTTAAGCTTAAGTCAAATAGTCTATTTTTCTAGTTATGAATTTAAAACTAAGGGTGGCGCCATGATTACTGCCTCTCACAACCCCAAAGACTTTAATGGCTTAAAATTGGGAGTGGGCTATTCAGACACTATGATTGCAGAAGAAATTCTGTACATGAAAGAATTGGTTGAAAAAGGCAAATACTCTGAAGGCAAAGGTAAAAATAGAGAATTTGATTTGTTTCCAATTTATCGCGATGAAATCAACAAATACTTTAACCTCCAAAAAAAGTGGAAGGTTGTAGTTGAGGGTTGCAACACTGGTTCTGGCAAATTTTATCCAGAGCTTCTTCGTCAAGCAGGTTGTGAAATTATTGAACAAAACTGCGAGTTAGATGGCAACTTCCCATTAGGCGTTCCAGATCCCACTGAAGTAGAAGTGCTAGAAAGACTTTCTGCTGGCGTTAAAAAAGCTGGAGCAGATATCGGCTTTGCCTACGATACAGATGGTGATCGTATGGCAGTGGTAGATGAAAATGGCAAAGTGCTTTGGATGGACACTATTGTCGCTTTATTTGCTAAAGATGTTTTAGACTTCATTCCCGGTGCTCCAATTGTCTATAACACTCTTTGTTCTAGACAAGTAACTGAAGCCATTGAGGCGGCTGGTGGCAAACCAGTAATGTGGATGACCGGTCACTCATTTATTAAAGCTAAGGTTAAAGAAGCTCGCTCTCCATTTGGGGGTGAATTATCTGGCCACATCTTCTTCATGGATAATTTCTATGGTCACGATGATGGTGCTTATGCCAGTTTGCGTCTACTTCAATATTTGGAGAGAAAAAACATGAAGCTTAGTGAAGCAGTCGGAGAATTAACTATTTATGTTAGTAGTCCAGAAATTAAGTTTGGCCTAGCAGACGAGATTAAATTCCAATTTATTGACACTAAAATTCGTCAAGAATTCAAATCTTTATGGCCAAAAGCTGATTATATTGATATTGATGGTATTCGTATGGACACCGACAAAGAAATGGCTATCGTCAGAGCTTCACAAAATGGTCCATATATTACTGTTAAATTCGAAGGTAAAACTCAAGCAGACTATGATGCTATGAAAAAAACTCTAAGAGAAGTACTTAAAAAATATCCAGAAATCGATTGGAAATCAGGCGTCAATACTCACGCTTTAGATTAATAAGAAAGATATGTCACTGCACACTAAATTTCATCAGCTCTACCAATTCTGTCCTCAATGTGGCAATGAATTGGAACATGGTGATATTGATAAAAATAGTGTGCAGTGCAATAAATGTGGTAATTCCTGGTATGACAATCCAGCTGCCTCTACTTCTATTGCTTTAATTAAAGATGGAAAGATATTGTTAGCAAAAAGAGGAATTGAACCAAAATTCGGAGAATGGGATATTCTTGGTGGTTTTATTGAAGCAGGGGAGTCTTGCGAGGAAGCGGTAATTAGAGAAATGAAAGAGGAAACTGGTTTAGATGTTGAGATTAAAGAATTTTTAGGTTCTGTCTGGGATATCTATAATGAACGACCTTCTATTCCTTTTTTGTATTTAGTTGAGGCAAAAGATCCTGAACAAAAACCAATTGCTCAAGATGATGTAGCAGATTTGCAATGGTTCTCATTAAAAGAAATTCCTCAAAAATTAGCATTTCGTAATGTAGAAATAATTATTGAAAAAGTAAAAAAATATTTAAAAGACTAAGAAAGATCTTAAAAAGTTATGACAAATAATAATTCAACAGCTATTTTAAATTCTAGAGATTCAATTGCCAAATTAGACCTCTCAAACATGATGGGTTCTATTGATGCTTTGGCCGACCAAGTCAAACATGCTTGGGATGATACTCAAAAAATTATATTTGCTAAAAAAGAAAAAATTGAGCAAGTAGTGGTCGTTGGTATGGGTGGCTCAGGATTAGGAGCAGATGTTTTTAAACATCTTTTTGCCGATCAGTTAATGGTTCCTTTTGAGATCTATAACGACTATTTTTTACCAGCCTATGTTAATGAAAAAACTTTAGTCATCCTATCTAGCTATTCTGGAACAACTGAAGAAGTACTTAACTGTATTGAACAAGTTAAAGAAAGAAAAACTCAGGTAGCAATAATTGCAGCTGGAGGAGATTTGGTTGAGCTAGCTAAAAAAGAAAATTATCCAGCCTATGTAATCAATCCCGTTCACAATCCTTCCAACCAACCGAGAATGGCTTTGGGTTATGCTTTAGTTGGTCTATTTGGCCTAATGAATGCCGCTGGAGTAACAAATATTCTTCAAGAAGAAATCGATGAGGTAATTACAACTATTATTAGTACTTCTGAAAAACTTAGAGTAGAAGTACCACAAGAAGAAAATCAAGCCAAGCTTTTAGCATTTTCTAGTGTTGAACGAAGACCTGTGTTTGTAGCTAGCCAATTCTTAAAAGGAGCTGCTCATGTTGCTGCCAATCAGTGGAATGAAAATGCCAAGATTTTTGCTGATTTCAAGGCAATACCAGAGATGAATCATCATTTACTTGAAGGTCTGAAGTTTCCAAAAAGCAATGCTTTAAATCATTTCTTTTTATTCTTCAACTCTAATCTATATGATGAAAGAAATCAGAAGAGAATGAAAATCACCCAAACCATTGTTGAGCATAATGAAATTGAAAGCATGGCAATTCATTTGACTGCTGAAACAAAACTAACTCAAGTTTTTGAACTAATTACCCTAATGAGTTACTCTGGTTTCTATCTCAGTATTTTAGAAGGAATAGACCCAAGTCCCATTCCTTATGTTGATATGTTCAAAGAAGAACTCAAAAAATAAAGAATAGCTGCTGGTCTAGTCTAGTAAAATTCGGTATAGTGGAATTATGTCTGCCATTCGTGCCATTGTTGCTAAAGAAATATTAGATTCCCAAGGTATTCCAACCATACAGGTTTCTTTGTGGACTGACGATGGTTTCTATGTTGAAAGCAGCATTCCCAATAGCTCTCAGCATCTAGCCAATGAGGCTCCAGTTTTAGTTGACAATGATCCGGATCATCGTAGTGGTAGGGGAGTTCAAAAAGCTATTTCTTTAATAAATAAAAATTTAGCTCCACTACTAATTGGACAAGATCCTACCCAACAAGAAGCTTTAGATAAAATTCTTTTAGGACAAAATCCTTTAGAACAAAAAAAACAATTCGGAGCAAATTCATTAGCTGTAATTTCTCAAGCTATTTGCAAGGCTGGTGCTGCTATTAATGGCACAGCTGTTTATCAATATTTGTTTGAGCAATACCATTTAACCAATGAACTAGAAATACCAAATTGTATTTTTGGCTTAGTAAATGGTGGTAAATATGGGTCTGGAAATTTAGATTTACAGGAATTTTTAATTCTACCCGCTAGCCATGTTGATTATAGGGTGGCACTGGAGATTGAGAGTGCTATTAGAGAAAGTTTGCTAAATATTTTAAAAGGAAGAAAAGCTGGTTATTCAACTGGAATTTTAGGAGGATTTACTCCTGCTTTACAAAAAAATACTGATGTTTTTGATTTTATTATTGAAGCAGCACATAAGACTGAATACATTTTATCGAGAGATTTTTTCTTTGGCCTTGATTCTGGTGCAGAAAATTTAGTCGATAGAGGAAAATATATCCTTCGAGATAAGACAGCTGTTTATAGTAGTAAAGACATTCTAGATTATTACAAAAATCTCAAAGAACAATACAACATTACATATTTTGAAGATCCTTTTACTACTCAAGATCTTGAAACATGGAAAAACTTTACTTCTGATCTTGGCAACACAACTAGAATAGCCACAGATGCTTTCACTGTTACTGACCAAGCAAAAATTCAAGAAGCTGTTAATCAAAAATATGCTAACACAGTTATTATTAAGCCTAGTCAAACCGGCACTATCACAGAGGCAATTCAAGCAGTTAAAACTGCTAAAAATGCTGGTTGGAATATTGTAGTTTCACAAAGGGGTGGAGAAACTAATGATAATTTTTTAGCTGATTTTGCTGTTGGTGTTGGGGCAGATTTTGTAAAATTTGGACCAACAAATCGTGGAGAAGCCGTAGAAAAATACAACCGTCTAGCCGATATTTATATTGCAATTGAACAACAAAATATTGAAGGTGAAGTTATCAATCAAACTATTGCCCAAGACCAAATAAACACGAATCCAACTCCTGTCCAAGTAACAAATAATCAAGGAGAAAGTTCAGATATGAATTCTCAACCAACAAATCCAGTGACTGATGTCACTGCACCAACACAAACAGTAGCTACACCAGTTGCTACCCAAGCTCCAAACCCATTTGCTCCTGCTGATGCGGTAGCAACTCAAGAAGTAGCAGCTCCAGTTGCTCCTACTCCAGTGGTAGAACCTACTATGCCTCCAGTTGTTCCAACTCCAGCAGCAGCAACACCTCCAACTATTCCAACTCCAGTAGCAATAACAGAAACTCAAGTTACTCCAGTAGAAACAGTTAATGAGCCTCTCTCCATGGGAGCAGCAGCAGTGACTACTGCACCAACTATGGTTGCCCCAAATCCTTTCGTCGCTGATAGTCAGCCTCCAATGAACATTCCACCCTCCCCAGTAATTCCTACTACACCCATTGAAAATGCCGAACCAACAGCAACTCAAGAAAATGTTCCTACAGTAGAGACAACCGACCCAACAGAAAAGGTTGTAGAGGTTGCTACTAATGCCCAGGAAGCCATTGATACTACCTTGGCTGAAATTGGCAAAGTAGCAACACCAACTGCTCCAACTGTAGACTCAACTGATGAACTGCCAAAGACAGAACCTGAAGTTTAAAGTAGAAAAAATAATTAAATCATCGCTTTAGCTTTTGCTTTAGCGATGATTTTTTTTGCATCAAAGCCAAGAATAGCTGGCAAATTATTAAAATATTTAATTGCTTCACCCTGAGAATTGAAAGGACCTACCTCTGAACTAGTTTTTAATCTAAAAGCGCAAGTTACAAAATGACCCCTAGGATCTCTTTTTGGATCATCAAAAACTCCTAACATTTCAATTATCTCAAAATCAATACTACCAACCTCAGTAGCAACAACTCTCTTCACAGTATTTTCCAATAACTCATTTTTTCTCACTACACCGCCTGGCAAATGCCAAAGACCTTCAGATGGTTGAGTGTTGCGCTTAACTAAAAGAACTTCATTTTTTTGATTAAAAATAACAGCATCAACGCAAAGCACAGGAGCTTTAGACAACCACTCTTGCCAAAATGAAGAATCCCAATTTTGTAATTTAGCAATCATTTTATTGATTATTTATTTTTATTTTTCTTTGCTTTTAGTGTCTCAAAAATAATTGGAACAACAGAAATAGCAATAATGCCTAAGATTACTAAAGTAAAATTATGTTTGACACTGGGGATATTACCAAAGAAAAAGCCAGCAAAAGAAAATAGCAAAATCCAAACTGTACCTCCAAGAACGTTATACATTAAAAATTGAGCGTAGTTCATTTTTCCAATACCAGCAATAAAAGGTGCAAAAGTACGGACGATTGGTACGAATCTAGATAACATAATGGCTTTACCACCATATTTATTGTAAAACTTTTGTGCCTCATCAATATGTTCTTTTTTAATCAAAGGAAATTTTTTGCTTTCAATGATTTTTTGCCCAAAAAAATGGCCAATCCAATAATTGACTGCATCCCCCAAGATAGCAGCTGCCAATAAAATTCCCACAATCATCCAAATATTCATAGTTCCCAGGGCTGCTAAGGCACCTGCCGCAAATAAAAGTGAGTCTCCTGGTAAAAATGGAGTTACCACAAATCCTGTTTCAGCAAAAACAATTAAAAACAAAATTCCATACGTTAAAGCACCATAAGTAGAGGTCAAGTCAGTTAAGTGCGTATCAATGTGTAAAATAAAACTAATTATTCCAGAGATAAATTCCATATCTGTTCCTTTTATTTATTAATTCATCTGATTAAAGATAGAGAAGAGTATAAAGAGAAAAACTTGATTTGAAAAGCCTAACCTATCACAAACCCGAATCATGTATTTGTTAATTTATCGAAAAAGATATGTTTAGATACTTAAAGTTGCTGTTGATGTTCGGTCTTTACTTGCATATACTCTGGGTATTGTTTGGGATAGTTTTGGTATATATAAACATTAAAAAGGAGAATTTATGGCTGTTACTCTTTATAAAAGACAAAGACAAATTGTGGACTATATTGCTCAATATATCCAGAAAAATGGCTTTTCTCCAACCTTAAAAGAAATCGCTGGCTCTATTCAAGTTTCATCTTTAGCTACAGTTCATGAACATCTTCAAGCTTTGGAAAGAAAAAATGTTATTAAAAAACATGAAGGCACTGTTAGGGGTATTGAACTATTTGATCGCACTTTTCTTCATGTTACAGAAAGTATTGATTTGCCAATTTTAGGCTTCATCGCAGCTGGTTCTCCGATTGAACCATATACCGATACTGATGCAACCTTTAAAGTCTCCCCAGAAATGATTTCTGGTAAAAAACGTGCCTATATTCTTCAGGTTAAAGGTCAATCAATGATTGAAGACCATATTGATGATGGCGATTATGTAGTCATTGAAGAAACTGCTGAAGTAAATAATGGTGACATTGTAGTTGCTCTTCTAGACAATGGCCTTGCCACCCTCAAACGTTTCTATAAAGAAGTAACTCGCGTTAGACTTGAACCAGCAAATGCCACCATGAGTCCAATTTATGCCACTAATGTGCAGATCCAGGGTAGAGTGGTCGGTTTAATTCGCAAATTTCGTTATTAAACGTAGTGTTCTTCAACACCAAGTTCTTCATTAATGAAACAACGCAAAACATAAAGATAGTCAGAAAGACGATTGATTGTTTTAAGCAATAGTTCATCTACTTTGTTATCTATTTGATAAATAACACACTCTCGTTCTAATCTTCGGCAAACTGATCTGGCAACATCTAAGTGAGCCGCTAATATATGTCCTCCTGGCAAAACAAAGCGATTGTGCCAATCAGCTGCCATTTTCTCCTGAAGTAAGATAGAGTTTTGCTCTAAATTTTCAAGAAATTCCAAAGATAGTTTTATGTTTGCTTTGGCAACATAACCACCCAAAACAAAAAGTTGTTTTTGAATTTGTTTAATGAGATATTGCTGATCAGATAAGGTCTTTTTTTCTTTGGTTTTTTTTAACTCAGAATTTAATTTCAAAAATAAACTATTAACTACACCCAAATGAGAATTTAATTCGTCTAAAGTGCCGATAACAGCAAAAGTAGCATCTGCTTTAGACAATCTTTTGCCATTGGCAAGCGAGGTTTCACCTGCATCACCAGTTTTGGTTGTGACATTTAACATTTCACTAGTGATTGTACACTGAACTTGCAAATCAATTAATTAAAATATTATTTTGCCAAATACTAGCAGTGGCACCAATTTATCCAGATGAGATACCACAGGTTGTGGTTACTTATTCAAATTAGTCCTTTTCGTTATTGACGTTTGTCGGTACAATTCAATCCCGTGAGATTAGACGGGTTACTTAATTTTTCTAGCAAAAAACCAAAGAAATACATCTTCGTTTCTGGAGGTGTTCTTTCTGGTCTAGGAAAGGGCGCTACAGCCGCATCTATTGGAGTTTTATTCAAGCAACATGGTTTTTCCGTCACTAATTTGAAGTGTGAAAATTATTTAAACATTGACTCAGGCAATATTAATCCCATTGAACATGGGGATGTTTTCTTATGTGAAGATGGACTCGAGGCAGATCTTGACCTTGGTACCTATGAGCGCTTCATTGGTAAAGAAGTGGGATATAAAAACTTCACTACCATGGGCCAGATTTATTCAACTGTTATTGAAAAAGCCAAAAACCTTGAATATGAAGGTGCTACTGTTGATGCCATTCCCTATGTTCCAGAAGAGGTGATTAGACGCATTAGAGAAGCTGCAGAGGGCTATGACGTGGTTATGATTGAATTGGGTGGCACTGCTGGGGAATACCAGAATATCATCTACTACGAAGCCTATCGCATCATGAAACAAAGTCTACCAGACGATGTGGTATTGGTTCATGTTACATACTTCCCAACTCCTCATCATATTAATGAGCTTAAATCAAAACCAACTCAGCTTTCTGTTAAAAATTTGCATGCCATGGGTATTCAACCAGATTTAATTGTTGGTAGAGCAGAGGCGGTTATTGATGATAAGCGCAAAGAAAAAGTAGCTTACTTTTGTAATATGCAAAAGGAAGATGTTATTTCTAATCCAGATGCAAAGAGTATCTATGAAATTCCTTTAACTTTTCACAAGCAAACTGTCGATAAACAGTTGATGGCTAAATTAAAATTGCCATATAAACCAGTTAAGTTGAAGGAGTGGGAGAATTTGGTCACTAAGATTTTATCAAAGAAGAAAAGAAAAATTTCCATTGCAATTATTGCTAAATATATTGCCACTGGTGATTATGAGTTAAAAGATTCATATACTTCTTTATTAGAGTCACTCGATCATTCTAGTTGGTACAACGATACTGACTTAGAAATTATTTTCATTAAAGCAGAGCTTTTGGAAAAGAATGATGAAAAAGCACTAGAAAATCTTCATCGGGCTGATGGAGTTATTGTGCCAATCGGTTGGGGATCCAGAGGTGTTGAGGGTAAGATAGCAGCTATTAAATATGCTAGAGAAAATAAGGTTCCATATTTGGGTCTTTGTTATGGTATGCAGTTGGCTTCAGTAGAATTTGCTCGTAATGTTGTTGGTTTGGAAGATGCTAATACAAAAGAGGTTAATCCAAATACAACCAATCCAATTATTCATGATATTCCTTTTGAGGCTAAATACCAGCAAATTAAAGGAGTAGGGGCTAGCATGAGACTTGGTGGCTATGATTGTGTGTTAAAACCAAAGACTCTTGCCCACCAGATCTATTCCAAACATAATGCTTTCAAAGATAAGGGTAAGAATTTGATTTCTGAACGTCATCGTCATCGTTTTGAATTTAATAATGCTTATCGCAAGGTTTTGGAAGATAAGGGTTTTGTAATTTCAGGTACCAGTCCAGATGATTTTTTTGTCGAGATGATTGAGTTGCCAATTAGTGAGCATCCATTCTTTATCGCTACTCAGGCTCATCCAGAATACAAGTCTCAGCCTTTGAAACCACATCCAATTTTTATTGAGTATGTTAAGGCTGTTCTCGATTATGATGCTAAGCATGACCAGGGAACTACTAGTAAAGCAGAAAAAATTTCAGAAACTGTATAATAACTAAAATACCGGACTTGCGATAACTAGCATTCCAGAGTAAAATATCCGTCTGTCGTGAGCGATATTCCGACAGCAAACAAGAACATCTCTCAGACTTTGAGAAAGGGAAAAATAATGGCTCAATATTTTGAATATAACAACAACAATGTCTCTATCGGTGATACCGTTCGTGTTCATCAGGAGATTGTAGAAGGTAGTAAGAAGCGTATCCAGATTTTTGAGGGTATTGTTATTGCTATTAAAAACGTCGCTTCTGGTAAATCTTTTACTGTAAGAAAGATTGGTGCCAATGGTATTGGAGTAGAGAAAATCTTCCCAGTTATGCTTGGTTCAATTAAAAATATCGAAGTGAAACGCAAAGGTGCTGTTCGCCGTAGTAAATTATATTATTTACGCGAAAAGATTGGTAAGGCTGCTTCTCGTATTAAAGAGAAGAGTGCTTTTACTAAAGCTGAATAATATTGAGTTATTTACGAGATAGTTATTAATTTGCTATCATTGCTAGCACTTTGAAATGTTGGGTGACTGATAGCCTTTTTAAAAGGCCCCATCGTCTATCGGTTAGGACACCAGGTTTTCATCCTGGTAAGTAGGGTTCGACTCCCTATGGGGTCACAACAGTTGAATCATCAGCACCAAAATCCTGAATTAGTTGGAACAATCCACCTAATTGAGGGTTCGAAAAAAAATAGCCTTCTCTGGTCTTAGTTAAGTAAACGCCACCAGGCAGAACAAAATTCTGAATTTTCTTCTTAATCTCAAATGGAGCGTCATACCAGACTTTTTCAATGGTTTGAATAAAGCTCTCCGCATAAGCCATCAAAAGCTGAACGTCAATCTCTTCTCCATGAGTTTCTCGCAGTGACATTTTTGCTAAACTAAGCTTTGATTCAACTTCCTCAATAGCATTCTTGAAAGTGTCATTTTTCAAAACTCCCTTCTTACCTTGGTCAATAACAAACTTAAGGTCTTTCTCGAGTTTTTGCACATCTCCAAGCTTTCGCAAATACTCACCTTTTAGGTCTAGCTCACGGGTTTTGTAGCGGTCCAGGAATCTCTCCTGGAACCGCTTTACAAACTCTTTAGTTGGTTTAATTTGTCGCAAATAGATGCCAAACTCATTCTCTAATTTTGACCGCTTGTACGTTTTACGAAATAAATTGCACTTATTATTTCTGCAAAAGTAATGAGGATGCTTAGTACCTCTTGCAGAGTTGGAAAACTGAGCCGTCAATAACTCCTTGCAACTTGCACAGCGCAAGGTTGGTTTCAAGGGAAATTCTGGGTTATCGTGCAGTCGTTGACTTCCAGCGGTGCCATTAGACTTTTTGTGCAAGATATACTGGCATTTCTCAAACAAACTTGGCTTAATAATAGCTTTATGCTTTCCTTGGATATGCCTGCCATCTTCATGAACCAAGATTCCCATATAGTAGCGGTTGTTAAGAATATTATTGACCGACTGGGGTGAAAATTTAATTGTTCTCCCTTTATAGTCTGTTAATTTCTTGGCTGCATACTCTTTTGACAAATCGAATTGAGAGACAGTGCCCGTTGAGAAACTGGTGAAAAGGTCAATAATTGCTTGCTCAAGCCCTGGGTCTGGTACGTGAGCTTTCACTTTCTCATCCTTTTGACGAATTGACATATAGCCAAGTGGCGGATGCCATGGCCACATGCCTTCCTCAACTCTGCGCCAAAGAGCTGCTTTAACCATTTCAGACTTAACACCATTATCAAACTCAGCTAAAGCAGCTAATATTCCTTCAGTTAACTTACCCATTGGAGTTTCATCTATTGGTTCAGTGGCAGAACGTAATAAAATACCTAATTTTAGAAGTTCTGACCTCAGATAATGGTGCATTGCTTGGTCTCGAGCAAATCTATTAAGCTTGAAGACCACGAGTACCTCAAATTTACCCTTATTTCTTTTGCAAAATTCTAGTAATTCTGCAACTCTACGGATATTTGAGGTTTTAGCTGTGACTGCTTCGTTTTTCTCAACTATTACTACTTTCCATTCATGTATTGCGCAGTAGTCACGACATGATTTGTTTTGAACTGCAATTGATGTTCCACCAATTTGCTTATCATCGCTAAACCTTAGATATAGACAGGCTCTATTTATATTGATTGTTTCTTTTTTATTTTTCATAAACTCATACTTTCATTTACTTATTATAATTTCAACCTTGGTCTTTTTACAGGCCTACTTTTCAAACATACTTACTCCCTTCTTTTTCAACACAGACACATCAAGCTGGCCCGAGCGATACTTCACAATGAAGTCGTCAATAATCAAGTCGATAAAAGAATCGACAAGGTTATCGAGTTCATCACTCGAAAATTTGTACTGTTGGGCAGGACTGTTTTGGGGGTTTGGTAAGCCAGTCGTCGCTTGTCGACCGCTAGAATGCCTTTTGGACATGATGAGTGCTTCCGCGCTTCATCAAGTCACACAGGTGGAGCTCAAAATTTGAAACTCAAAGGCGTGCCTAGATTATGCAGTTATTTATAAAAGATAAATGCTTGTGAGGTGTTTATAACACTGAGTGTGAAAAAAAGACATTCTTGACTTTTAAAAATCTCTTGTGAGGGCTTGTAGTTGCAGTTATAGTTGAAGAGGCTCATAGTAATTTTCATTTCAAGCAAGTTAACATCCGCGTATTTTTTCTCTATGTTCATTTTTCATACTTGAGGTAATAATCTTATTTTGAAGGTTGTTTTGAATTCGGTCAGATAGAAAGTGATGTATCCTAGAATTTGTCTTTCCTCTGAACTCTTGAAGCAAGTAAAGCTCTATCAATACTTCAAATTCTTCTCCCCATTCTTGCTCTAATTCCTTCATTTTTTCCCACACTTCTTCGCTTTCGTAATCTTCTGACCATGGATAGGGCTTCCTAAATTTCTCTTCCCAAGCTTCATAGAAATGAATGTTGTAGCCATGAACAAGGCTTAATCTTTCTCTAAGTGTTCGAGCCTTGTTGGCTAATCGCTTACTCATTGGGCGGTTTTTTACGCTACGGCTATCGCCTTTAGACCGCTCGCTCGAGCTTCGCTCAGAACCAAGAGAAAGAAAGTTGGTGTCATCTACCTCTACATGTACACTGGTTTGCTCCAAACCAGAATAATGATTAATAGGTGGTTTATTTACTCTGTGTTTAGTATCTGGTATAGGTTGGACATTGTTGTCACCAGCATCAGAACTGGCAGGTGAATCTTTTAGACGTTTTTGGTTGATACCATTGCAAAGTGTGCAATCTTGTCGGTTGCATTTGAGTGAATACCATTTTGTGCGGTCATACTGATGCCTGTTGTAATTACCAGAGATAAGATAACCTTTTACTTCAAGTTTTTGAAGGCATCGGGCAATCTTTCGTTCATGCATCCAGTCAAATATCTCGGCGAATCTTCTGGAGCTGTTGTAAGTCCAGTAGTGCCCACCATGAAAATTCGAATCTGAGCTTTCTTCTTCTTTACGAGTTACCCAGTATTCAATATTTTGTAGAATAATGGCCGAGTCAGTTCCCACCGATTTAGCTATCTTGGGGTCAAACAACATTTTTACTCTATCTTTGGGAAGGGAAAATGAAATGTTCATAGCTACAAAAATCCTTCGGCTCGCCAGCCGTTATTAATAGGATTGCTTGTAACTAGAACTAAAAGGGATTCTGCGTAGAATCCAGGGAAGTCTAGTGAGTCACATTTTAAATTCTTAGTGATTGTTCTGCAATAGCAAATTTAATTGGTGAATATACGACTTAATCGCTCGGCTTTCTGTCGATATTTCAAAAATCGCTTAAATCTCTTGGTTGGTCTACCTTTATAGAGAAATTTGACCCTCTGTGGCCCCTTAAAAACGGCTTCGGCTCTTTCATCAGCATCAAAGGCCATCATCAGTAAACGTGAGCTACCACTGAACCCTTGAGAACGGTAGCGAAGATTAGAACACACTCTGCAAAACAAGTCTGTGCCGTTCTCATTGAGATATAAATTTCCTGCTCTTTTACTACATAAATTACACTCAAACCAAGGTCTAGTGCCACCAAAATAGCATTTCGTGGTTGTGGTTTTTGCGAAATAAGGTGATTGGTTGCCAATGCTATTAGTGAGGCTCAGTTGAACGACTGAATTTCGTTGACTGACAAAATCTTTAACGCTAGAAATGGAAATTTGCGGTGTGGCTTCAACCACCCTTTTGCTGGAGCTCATGATAATATTTGCCGAAATCAATTGAGATAGAGGCTTGAAGAAAAGACTATCAGACTAGACACTCCGAAGTGAGTTTTGCATACTACTTTGCTTCTTTTGTTCTTAGCTTATTCCATTGATACACACTAGTTGGAAACCATATAATTCCCACCAGAATAGCAACTCTTGTTAGTATTGCGTAGAGTTCGCCACCAGCTGGGCGGTAATATGAGGGGTCATCTGTCCAAGCATCACAAATGTCTTTACCCATTTCACGACTTGTCTCAATACAAGTTTCATAACCGAATCTCGTGCCGTCCGAGGTCAATTGGGGCCAAGTATAGAGTGCCATAGTAGTAAACAAGACAGACACAATTACGCCATAGATAAGTATGATATTGATTGGTTTTAATATCTTTATTTCCATTTTATAAGCCTTCACATTTTCCAAGTTTATAATTAAGGTCATTGCGAGTAATCTCTAATGCTGCAGTCTGCACATTGCCGCCATAGGTTTGAGCAGCGGCTACTGCTGAGTTATATTCGGATTGTGCGGCGGACTTGCAAGCTTCTTTCGCTACGGTATTATCTGGTTGAATAGTCGTGGTATCTGGTGGAGTAAAAACGTACTGTATATTGTTTAGTGATTCTTCAAATTCTTTTTGTTCTTGTTGCCAACGGGCACAAGTAGTGGGGTCAGTGTAATAATAGGTATAACCACCAACGGTACAAGGTGGCTGTTTTTGTCCATTTTGGGTTTCAGTGTATTTTTGTTGACTTGGTAAATCAGCAGGTGCTAGTTGAGTTTTAGAGGTGTTGCCCCAGGCGGCGTTGAAGTTTTCACATTCTTTCTGAGTAGTTTGGAACTGCTTACCGTCAGGCCCTGTACAAGTAATATTGTCAAAAGCTTTTTTGGTGGTTGGTTGTACAGTGTTTGGTAATGGGGTTGCCCTTGGAAACTGATTTGAGGTTGGTTTTAATGTTGGGGTTGGTGAAACCACAAGTTGAACACGTTGAGTGATTTGTTGCTCGCGGTAATGTGCAAAGGCTACACCAGTACCAATTAAAAGCAATAATAAAACTGCTGGAAGAATTGATGTAATTAGTTGTCGTAGTTTTTTCATTGCGGCCTTTTCGGCCGGAAGACGCAAAAGTCCCCCGCCGGTTTAGGTGTCTCCACCCGCACAAGTTTCCCTGTACGACTCACAACGAATTCCCCAGCGAGGGGCTTTAACCGTTGTGAGTTTTTTGACCATGCCTGATTTCGAAAAACCAAGTTTAGGTCATCTCTTTGTTATGGGGATATTATACCTCAACTAGCGATTATTTATGTTGTGAATTTTTGCATACTTTGCAATATTGGTTTTGGTGTAGAGCTTTTTTGAGTTAAAATGAAGCTTATATGAAACTCTTTCTCATTAGCCCAAATATTAAAGCACTACTTTCTGAAAAGCAGATGTCTCAGCTTAATGATGTCAGTGAAGTAATCCTTCATTCTGACATTACACCGTTTGAACAAATACCTGGCTTACTTGAAGGAAATGAAGAGAGAATTCTTGCTATTGACCCTGATTTTTGTGATTGGAAAGTGCCGAACAAGATAATCGACAAAATACCACAACTGAAAGCTATAGTTTTGCAAACAACTTCTTTTAGCTGGATTGATGTAGACTTCGCAGAAAAAAAAGGCATTCCTGTGATGAATCTCCGCGGCTTTTCTAGCATTGCTGTCGCAGAGTGGGCAACAATGATGATGCTAGCTTTGGCACGTAAACTACCTATCATTATCAAAGATAGCTGGAAGCAGGATTATATTGCCCATCAAGGTATTGAGTTACGAGGCAAAACTGCAGGAGTCATAGGAATAGGTAATATAGGCACGGCTGTAGCAGAAAACTGTCATGGGCTTGGTATGAATGTTCAGTATTGGTCAAAAAGTTCAAAGGATGACCGTTTTAAGCGTGTAGAACTTGAAGAGTTATTGAAAACATCTGATGTAATCATCCCTTGTGTTGCCCAAAATGATGAAACGCAAGGAATGCTGACTGACGACATGCTTAAATCAATGAAGAAAACTGCAATGTTTGTAAGTGATGTTCATGCCGTTTATAACCACGATTTACTACTAGAAATGGTTAAGAATGGTAACTTATATGGTTATGCATTTGAAGATGGTAAGGCTAAGATGGAAAACTTCGAAGGAAATGTTTGGGCAGGCCCCGAACTTGCATGGTGCACTGAAGATTCAATGAGAAAAAATGCTGAGCAGTGGGTTGAAGCAATAGTTAACGCATGTAATGGAGAATATCTCACACAGGTAAATTAAATAACATGACACCTATCATCACCAAACTAAATTACACCTACAAAAAACCTGATACCGATGTCTGGGTACTCAACACAGATGACATTCCTGTTGGTAAGGAAAAAATCAAAGACCAACAGATAGTTCACTTAGCACCTTTGAGTATTGGTGGCAATCACAAACATCCAAGAACAGAATGGTTCATTGGTATTGGTGACTTACTGTTTGTGTGGCTAGATGAAAATGGCGCAAAGTATGAAGAACATATGCACCCAGATGGGCAAATTTTACTAATTGAAGTGCCTTCATATTTACCACATGCCGTTGTTAACCAATCAGAGGTTAATGTAGGCATACTGTTTGAGATGGCTGACGGCAAAATGGTTGACGTTGAGAAGATTGAAGTCTATGAGTGATAAAAAAGCATTTGACCTAGCTAGAAAATACATAACTGAAAGAGTACAAATGGTTATAGCAACTCAGGGAGAACATCCTTGGATTGCTACTGTTTATTACTCATTTGACGATGACTTGAATTTGTATTTCTTAAGCAACCCAGAAACGATTCACTGTAAGCACATTACCGCTAACCCACAAGTGGCGGTAGCTATTGCCGATTCACCACAAAATCCTGCAAGCAAGAAAATGGGGATTCAGATTTTTGGACTAGCAGAGCAGATTACCAGCAAAAACAAAATTGTTCATGCTCTCAAACTTTGGAGGAATACACTGAATGTTAAGAGTGATGCCTATACGTACGAAGGCATGATGAAGAAACTGATAAAAGGGAGGATGTACAAAATCACACCAAAGAAAATGAAATTTTTTAATGAAGAAGTATGGGAGGAAGGTGATGAGCCTTTAATTGATTTATGAAAAAAGCGCTCATCCTCCACGGCACAAACGGCAATTCCCAAGAAAATTGGTTTCCTTGGCTTGAGACTGAATTAAAGTCACGAGGTTACGAGGTTTGGACACCTAACTTGCCTGGAGCTGATAAACCCAATATTCAGAGATATAACGAATTCATTTTGAGCAACAAAAACTGGAAGTTTGATGAGGAGACCACAATCATTGGTCACTCATCAGGGGCTGTAGCTACTCTCGGTCTTTTGCAAGCATTGCCAGAGGGTGTTGTTGTCAAAGCCTGCTACTTAGTGGGTTCATTCAAAGATGATTTGGGATGGGATTCTCTTAAAGACCTTTTCATCACACCATTTGACTTTAAGAAAATTAATTCAAAGTCTCTGACATGGTACTTCATCCACTCAGATAATGACCCCTATTGCCCTCTCGAGCACGCTGAATACCTATATGAAAAAATTGGTGGCGATTTAATTGTTTTGCCAGGACAAAAGCATTTTAGCGTTGGCACATTTGGCGAAGCATATAGACAGTTTCCTTTTCTTTTGCATCATATCGCGGGTGATGCAATGACAGAGGAGTATGTGTTGGAACTTATAAAAGAATTCAAAGATAAAAATATTGAATTTTGGCTTGATGGTGGCTGGGGCGTTGATGCTCTATTGGAGAAGCAAACTAGAGCTCATGGTGACCTTGATTTAGTTCTTCAACAAAAGGACGTGACTTCCGTAGTTAATCTACTTAAAGTAAGAGGTTTTAATCGAGTAAAAAGAGGTGATGAAACCGACTGGAATTTTATCATGGGTGACAAAAATGCTCGATTCGTTGATTTTCATGTTATTAATTTAGATGAAAATGGCAATGGTATTTATGGCCCAGTAGAAAACGGCAATTCCTATCATAAAGATGCACTTAGCGGCAAAGGTTGTGTTGACAATATAGAGGTGAAGTGTATTTCTCCAGAGTGGATGGTCAAATTTCATACAGGATATAAGCTGAGAGCGAGCGACTTCCATGATGTTAAAGCACTTTGTGAGAGGTTTGGGATTGAGTTGCCGGAGGAATATAAATGAACATTAATATGATTGACTGGTTTCAAGTGTTTCTCTCATTAGGAAGTGGTGTAATTGGCTCTGCTGCAGGTGCCCTTGCAACTATCTGGGCTACAAGGAAAAGCATTGATGCCACGGTAGAACAGTCTCAAAAAACAGAGTTAGAAAGGGCAAAAAAAGAGAGAGCTAAAGACGAAAGAGAAAAAATGGAAAGAGTTGAACAAGCCAAGAATTGGATTCACGCTGAGATTATGCAGATGAGTGATATGGTTAAGGACCTACCAAGGAATAGGAGATTTCCGGATTCGGCATGGGAATCAACGAAAATGTATTTATATTGGTGGAAACCTGAAGAACAAAAATCCTTGATTAGTCTTTATAACGAAGTTGCTCTATACAACGAAGAAATAAACCTTTACACACATAATCAAGAAATACAAAGGAATCATGGTGGACAGCTCACAAGTATTTCACATAGGCTAAAACCTGCCCTTAGTAAAGCAATTAAAGAATTAAAAGTAGTTATTCCAGAGTAAACATCAACCCCAAATCATTGCTTGGGTTAGCTGAATGGTAAAAAATAGTAAAAGTATAGTCGCCACGACCACTATTAATTCAGCAATCTGGTGACAAAGCCTTTTTAAGAATTGTTCTCTATCCCTAGCGTTTGCATTCTTATTTTCCGCATTTCTCAACTTTTGGATGTTACTTTTACAAATCTCTATTTCAGATTCTCGAGTTCCCCCTTTTGTCACCAGAATTTCATTGCTTTGGCTATTTTGGAGTTTCTGATGTATAGCTTCCTGTTGTTCTCTCTTTCGTTTGCAGTAGTTGGCCATGCCGAAGTGACCAAGGTACAAAGCATCGAAACGTCTAGATAATAGAACCATAGCACATGTGATGAGATAACCACCGAGGCTTAAGTAGAGCCAATAGATATTTGGATATAGAAAGCCTGCTTTTGCAAGAGCGTTGATTCTGTCGCCAACGACTAGCCCTACCAGGGCAACACTAAAAGAAAAAGCACCAGCTGAATATAGAAGAATCTTGTCATAAAAAATATCAAACTGTCCCCGACTCTGGTTTGCAAGGTCTTGGTTCTGCTTGGCTGCTAAAGAAAGTGCCTCTTGAGAACTCCTAAGCTCATAGTCATCCAGCTGGGATTTTTCCCACTGGTCAATATAATTATCCATGAGGTAATTATATCATTTGAGAGTGCTGTTCATCTGGCAAGATTAAATCGTTTGATGTAAAATAATCATCATGTGGTCATACATTTTTACCGCCGTTGTCGGATTCTCTTTATACAGCATTTCCTCCTCTATAAGTAAAAGATTTGAAAAAATAGAGGATGAGCGAGGCCCTGGATTCTCAACAAGCTTCAATGTGAATGTTATGGAGGCAATAATGAGTCATCCAAAGTTTGGAGAACTCACTGGAATTAAGAGTGCAGGCAAACCCTATAAGGATTGGAGTAAAGCAGATAACGAACTATGGCACAAAAAATACAGAGAGAAACTTGGCAATAGAGCTTATGTTCACTTTCACTATTTGGTGGGTGAGAATGTCTACTTTGTTTCGACCAATAACAACGGTTCCAACCTTAGTGGTCTCGTGAAAAGAGACGGCACAACCAACTTGTTGTATTCTTCAATTGTGGCTGGTGATGAAGATGGGTTTGAGCCTAACTTAGAATTTTCTGTGTATGAACGCCTGATTAAGTTTGCTGATGGAAACAGAGCATGGGTTCTTAGTCCATGCCTTAAGTACAAGGAGGGTACTTTCGAAGATGAAGACTTCAAAATCTTATTTGATTATCCGCTACATCGACTTGATATGGACGATGATAAATTCAAGAATTTGGGTTTCAAAATTGATAGATTTGGCGGTGATGATATTTATACTGATGATTTTGGTGAAACACATGGCTTGCCAGGATTTATGAAACTAAAAAAAAATGGAGCCGAAATTTCGTTTTCATTTTAAGTGTTCAGGTGAACTTGACACAGAATTATTGGATATAAATTAATTTGCTCTTTTGCAGCACAAGAAAAGTGCTATAGTGAATGCTAAACCATTATCTCATGGTAACCTGCCCAAAACATCGTAATATTGAATAGTAGAGGCACTAGCTATGAGAACTCAGTTGATTTCATGCAAAATTTCAAATTTTAAGTCGATTCAGAATACTGGTTTTTTTAATTTTCCAGCAGACAATATTTCAGCAATTATCGGACAAAATGAGTCTGGCAAAACTTCGATACTCGAGGCGCTTGAAACATTTTCAACGGGAAAACTTAATCCAGATGCTTTACGAGAAGACGGCTTTCCAGAGATTACTTGTGTTTTTAGGATTCAAAAAGCTTGGTTTGATGAAAATTTTGAAGAGGGAGAACTGCCAAGAGGATTGAAGGCAAAAATTAAAGAAGCAGAAAACAGGATTTCATTAACTAGAAATTGGTCGACACTGACAAAGAACGAAGTAAAAATCAACTTTCTTGATTTAGAAACACTTTTTGCTCCAATAGCTCCTCCAGAATCAGAACCGCAACCAGCTGAAAAACAAACTGTGGGAGAAACTAAAACAGAGACTCCAACAGCTCCTCCAGAACCAACAGTGAAACAACTAACGGCTAAAGAGTTTACTGACCGAGTTGTTTCATCTCTACCTGAATTTCAAAAATTTGTAGATTTTGAAAGCTTACTTCCAGATAAAATTGACATTAAAGATGTCATCAAAAAAAATCCCAAAACTGAAGGACTACATGGTGTTTTGAATCTATTGGAAATTTTAGACATTAAAGTTGATGAGCTTGAACTACTTAGTGATAGATTGAGAAACAACCAATTAGGAAAAAAATACCGCTCGTTCACAGCTGACTTTAGGCAATTTTGGTCACAAAAAATTGGCAATCGTGACGAGCTAGAAATTCAGGTTGTTTTCCAAAGACATGGTAAAGATGAACCAGAGCTTGTTGGAGAATCATATTTGAGTTTTTGGATAGCTGAGAATGGGGTGCAGTTCTCCCCAAGACAAAGAAGCAAAGGATTGCTCTGGTTCTTGTCGTTTTATTTGCAATTAAAAGCTTGTTCAGTTAGAAGTGAAAAACAAAGTGAGGACAGCGATGGTGTTAAAAAAGATTTAATACTCCTAATTGATGAGCCTGCTGGTAGTCTTCACGCTAAAGCACAAGAAGATGTACTAAGAGTTTTTGAAACACTTAAAAAAAATATTCAAGTCATCTATACAACACATACTCACCACTTGCTTGACCTAACTAGACTTTACAGGATAATTGCGGCTCAAAGAGAAACCATTGAAGGAGACGACTATAGTTTGGCCAACACGCGTGTTTTCAGTGCACATCAATTAGGGGCATTATCATCTGATACATTGACTCCAATTTTTGATTGCATGGGTAGCAGTTTTGCTAATCAAAATGTTATTGATAAAACGAACAATATAATTGTTGAAGAAGTAAGTGTTTGCTATTATCTACAAGCACTTTTCAAGCTCAAAAATATTAAAAATGTTCATTTGCTTCCAGCCAATGGCACAACAACAATACCTCAACTTGCGCGCCTTTTATTTGGTTGGGGCATTACATATGGCGTATTAGTTGATGATGAAGACAGTGGGAGAAAAACTCTAGAAAAAGTTCGAAAAGAGGTATATCCGGGAGACGTACTAAAAGAAAGACTAGACAAAATCTTACGTGTAATTCCTGGTTGCAAAGGCATAGAAGATGTTTTCAGCAAAGACAATTTTGCCAAATTGATTGCTCAGATTGATATCAAGGATATTTCTAAAGAGAATTCTACGTATATGAAACACCCGACAAAGAAAGAATCAAAGGGGTTACTTGCAGTTCGTTTCTTTAACGCAGTGGAGGACGGTACTATTACATTGAATGAATTAGATAACACTTCAAAAAAGAATCTCGAGAAATTAGCAAAAGTAGTTGAGGAAATAATGACAGAAATTTCGCCACCTGTTCAAACAGAATCACCGACAGAACCAATTTCTGAGTAATGTTTATTGAAATATGAATATTTCAATATAGGTATTATTTAACCTATAAACCAAGCTATACCATTAGTATATGTCGCCCCTTTAAGGGTAATTCCCACGCAGGGGGTGTAGGCCACACCGTGGGTGGGCTAATATGCAAGTGCAGGGGTTGGTAAAAATGCCTCGCCCATGCTCGCGATGAAGGCTTTAAAGTCTTCCAACGCATGGACAACATCAGATAAAAAGTTTGAACCAGCCAAACGGTTGCTCACCAGTTTTCAAAAAAATTATTTTTTATTAAGATTGCTAATTTTTCATTAAATCATTAAAATCTTGTGAGTTGTGTATAAGTTTTTAACTCAAAAATTTAATCTGTATCTAATTTTAATTATTCTGCTTGGAATATTTTTAACCTCATTCAACTTAGGCTCTGTTCCAAACGGTTTTCATTGGGATGAATCAGCAAATGGATACAGTGCCTATAGCATATTAAAATCTGGAAAAGACGAATGGGGGATAAACTGGCCATTATTTATTAAATCATTTGGCGACTACAAATCTGCATTTTTATCATATGCCATTATTCCTTTTTTTATTATAGGTGGAGTAAATGAAACTATGGCCAGATTACCCAGTGTAATTCTTGCAATAATAGGAGTTTTAGGGCTAATTAAATTTATCCAACCAAAAGCAGATAAATTATCTTTAGTTACAGGATTAATACTTGTTACAAACCCATGGTTTCTTCATTACTCAAGAATTGCCTTTGAACCAATGCCATCACTTGGATTAATGCTAATGGGACTCTGGTTTTGGACTGTAAAAAATAAAAAACTAAATATACTTGGCGCTATTTTATTATTAATGTCCATGTATGTTTATCATTCAGCCAGACTATTTGTTCCAGTTCTAATATTTATTTATCAAATAATTTTTTATAAAAAAGAATTTTGGAAACAAATTTTAAAACAAAAAACTCCATGGATGATACTAGTAATTGGAAGTATTTTAATACTATACAACGCTATTTTTTCTTTTGGAGGAGAACGCGCTAAAACTGTCTTTTTTTGGAATAGCACAGAAATAACAAGTGCAACGGAAGAAGGGATTTATAGAAATAGAATCCTAAATTACCCATTTGTGAGAATCTTTAATAATAAAGGCTGGTATGTAATAAATCAGTTGGGAAAAAAATATACATCACATTTTTCACCAGAGTATTTATTGCCCTCAAACAACCAAACTGCTGCTTTTTCGTTTAGCATACATGGAAACTTTTATTTATTTTTAGTGCCATTCTTAATAATTGGTATCTTTTCAACAAAAAACAGAAACAACATGTATTGGTTCTTCATATCATGGCTTCTCATCTCTCCAATCCCATCAACTCTTACAAGTGGTGACACCAACCCAAATAGATCGCTCATTATGATTCCAGCCCTCTGTTTCTTCGCTGCAAAAGGAATCATTGATAGTATTAGTTGGATTAAAATAAAAACCAAGAGCTATACTTTCACATTATTTTATAAAATAGGTATTATATTAATCTTAGGCTTAAACTTTGGTTTATATTTTCATGATTGGTTAATATATTTTCCAGAAATGTCTGAGCCTTATTGGCATGGTTTTTATAAAGAAGCTAGTACAGAAATCTGGAATAACAGACATAATTACGACAAAATTTATTTTACAAATACCGACACACAACCATATATTTTCTTTTCTTGGTACAACCAAATAGATCCTAGTCTAGTTCAATTTCAAGCAAACAATCGTGATGAAAAAACCCTTGAAGGAATTAAACAGTTGGACAATGTCTATTTTTGGGCTGTTAAAAACAATACCGCTCCATGTTACTTAATTGAAAAAAATGTCTTAGTTGTAGCTTCAAGCAACGATGTTGATGCCATTCCTATTGAACAGTTTAAGCCAGATAGAATCTATACTCACCATAATAGATTTCATCCAGAAAAAATTGCTTTAAGAGCTTGGGAATCAAAAAATATTTCGTTAGAAAAAAAGACTGTTTTGCTTGAATTATGCAAAAAGGCAAAATTAAATTAAAAAAAGAAATAATAACAATTATTTTCATTAATATTAAACAAAAAAAGCTCCCTTAGAGGAGCTCTTATTATGTTTATTGCTAATTTGTGTTTGCCACACTGATAAAAAAATATTTATCCACTCCTAAATAAAAATCTTATCTTCAAAGGTGGGATGTCAACTAACGACATCCCACCTTCTCAAACTATTAATACATATCATCTACATCCTGCTCAGTCTTTGGGGAAAAGAGGGCATCAACAATGGCAGAGATAACTAAGCCAATGAAAATTCCCACAGCGAAAGTGACTGGATTGCTTTCATAAACATGAGCAAACAGCAACAAAGCCATCGCGGTCGAAAGACCAGCGCCCCAGCGACCAGCGCCATACCAGTTCTTGCGAAGCTTGGCAATGGCAAAAGCAATAGCAACGCCCAACAGGGTTTGCGAAATTGCCCAAAGGATAGCAAATAGAATATTAAGATGGTTAAACATGATACTTCTCCATAAATGACTCATTCTGTGGTTCTTTCCCGAGTCAGGGTTTAGAATCTAGGGGAAAACTATATTTACAAAATAAACATAATTTTCCCCTAGAAAATAGAGAATATATCAGTGTGGCGTATGAATTAGTAAAACAAGATATTTTTGGCATTTAGCCTTGAGACGCAGTGTCTCCAACATCTTGGATAACTAAATTGGTAAAGAACACCAATAATTATACTTTATATCCTATAATATGTCAATATGAGACTAAATATCTGAATCATTTACTATTACTTACTGGGAAAAATATCATATCTTCTTTCCAAGAATTTCATCATAACTATTGCCCCTAATATCAGCTAAAGCATTTATATATTTTTCAATACTTTTCCTGTCGTATCTACCATACAAATCAATAATATATTTTCTAGAAATACCCCTAGTCTCAATAAAATCTCCAAGACTCTTATTCCAAGAAATTGGCTTACCCAACATAACGGTTAACACTAAAAAATCCCACCAATTCCTAATGATATTAGGACCTCGCTCTGGCAATTTATACCCTGATTGCTTTTCTTTTTCTTCCATTTCAATTAAAAACTTATTACCTCAAAATCTACTATTTTTCCATCTTTTATTATAACCCCCTCAGAATTAAGAAGTAATTGTTTTTTAATTAAATTATTCTTGGATTTACTACCCATAAAACCACCAAGAGATCCGTCGCTGGCAACCACCCGATGACAAGGAACTACTGGAGCGTAAGGATTTTTTGCCAAAACAGAACCAACAGCCCTATAGGCTTTTGAGCCAATCATCTCAGCTAATCGCTTATAACTGATTACTTTCCCCCTAGGAACTTTTTTCAAAGCTTCATAAACCTTTTGAGCAAATTCAGTTGACATATACAAACATAATACATCCAAAATATAAAATTATTTATTAAATAAAACTTGTGCTATATTATTTTTAAATGAGTCATTCAAAAGAGATCGAAATCTACACTGCTAAAAATATTAAAAAAGAAAGTAACGATACTTTTTCCTTAGAAATAACCTTAGACAACCAAAAATTTCACCTTCCAATCATTAATGTTGGAACCACAGAACACCCAGAATACATTGCCATTCTAGACCCAAGATCTCCAGAACTAGGCATCGCAGGAGCCAATGTTTTGGCTGAATTCTTAAAGAAACTAAAAATTGATTTAATCATCACTGCACCATCTTCAAAATCAGAACAAATGATCCAAGAAGCAAATATTAAAGCCGAACTTGAAAATCAACCAATTATTATTCTTGGCGGATCAACTCAAGAAAACGGACAAAAACACATCTACACCAAAGACGAAGTAGTAAAACTAGCTAGCCCCAACGGAGAAACATATTGGATAGAAGAATGTAGACCAATCACCCTAGGACCAAACGATCCATCAAAATTCTTTGCTATTAACGAAGAAACTCTAGAAAAAATAATCAACCTAATTCAACAAGGAAAAAATATTGCCTTTGTCGATGACGTCTACAGCTCTGGAGCAACCATTAACTCTCTAAAAAAACTCATCTCCAAAGCATTACTAGACAAACAAATCTCAGTACCAACAATTCCAATAATTGTTGTAGCCAGAGAATCATTAGCAAGTGACGAAATATTTAACGATCAAGAAACACTGATTGCAGACAATGAAGCCCTAAACCTCTATGCCTCAATTCTAATTCCAGTTTTAGCTGAAATACCAGAAACAGAATAAGAATCTGCTAGCTTGTGCTTATCCTCAAGTCAACGTATCATTATTTTGATGCAAGAAGACTTGTCACATGAACTAAATACACAATTCTGGAACATCCCAGAAAAAACTTCCCTCAAAGACAAAGAACTAGAAGCAAAAGCAGAACAACTCATTGCTGAAGCATATTTTTTAATGAATGAAAAATATGGAACAAAAGGTAAAGAACCAAGAATCTATCATAATCCAGAACACATCAATACCGTAATGGCAGTAGCAGAAAAAATTGCACAAAAAATGGGATTACCCAAAGAAGATACCATTCTTCTAAGAATTGCTGTTGCTTGGCACGATATAGACAGCAACCAAGAATCTGGCATTGATGAAATTAAAACTGCGACGACTGTAATGAAAAGAATGGCAGAATTAAATTTTCCTCCAATACAAATCCGCAAAGTAATAGAAACAATCTTGGCAACACAATGGTATATGGATACCAATGGAGCAATCGCCCAAAAAATAAACAACTTACTAGGCAAAAGAAAAAATACAATTGTTCCTACTCTTGGTGGGGGAGAAGAAGTTACAACCTGGGATGCAAATTTAAATACCAAGGACAGCATTGGTATTTTAAAATTAAAAAAAATCATGGCCGATGCCGATTTATGTGGCATGGGTAGCGAATGGAATACTTATCTAAATGGAGCAATAAAAATCTGCAGAGAACTAGGAATCTTACCAAGTCATGAAGAACCATACACCGATGAAGAATGGATAAAATTCTATAAAAGCCAAGAAACAATCTTAACTGGCTTCCTAAAAAGAGAAAGCGCTAGAACCAAAGAAAACCAACCAACAACCTACGGCTATTACACTGCAGCCGCCCAAGAAATACTGCCGCACGTAGCAGAAAACTTAGTCAAAACCCAACAAATCTTAGGTGAACTACAGGCAAAACAACAAACAGCCTAAAAAAAATAAAAAGCACCTCGAATTTTAATGATTCAACCAGTATAATCGCACCCGTACTGCTTACCGGTGAGAAACGGCACGATACCAGAGTGGCCTAATGGCGAGGTCTGCAAAACCTTCGTTCGCGGGTTCGAATCCCGCTCGTGCCTCAAGTCCTATTTATTATGAAAAAAACATATTTCATTCACACCTTTGGCTGCCAATCAAACAAAAGTGATTCAGAAAGAATCGCTGGTGATTACGAGGCCAGAGGATATGAACCAGCCAAATCTTGGGATAACACTGATGAACTAGTGGTAAATACCTGTGCCATCCGCAAAAGCGCCGAGGACAGAGCAAGAGCTTTTGTCCTTAAAGTAGTTAAGTCATATGCTGATCGCAATTTACCAAAACCAAAAATAATCTTTACTGGCTGCATGCTACATCATGGCAAAAACAAAATCATGGAAATGGTCACAGCCATTGATGAAATTTTGCCTGTCAATGAGGTTGGCTTCAATCAAAGCGCTGTTCGTAGAGATAAAAAACATGCTTGGGTACCAATTTCTGCTGGCTGCAACTCTTTTTGTACCTACTGCATAGTCCCATATTCTAGAGGCAGAGAACAATCCAGAAGCATGGAGGAAATCATTATAGAAGTTGAAGATTTAGTAAAAAAAGGCTATAGCGAAATTACTTTACTTGGCCAAAACGTCAATTCCTGGGGACTGGAAAAAATGGGCATTAGCCTTAGAAAAATGTTAATGAGCGATGAAAAATTCACTAGAGAAATGATTCCAAATAACCAATCCCAATACCTAAAACCTGAGGGAACTCCACCTTTTGTGGAATTATTACAAAAAATTTCAGCTTTCCCAGAAATAAAAATAATTCGCTTTTTAAGCAGCAACCCTTGGGACTTCCATGATGAACTAGTGGCAGAGATAGTTAAAAACAAAAAAATTGATCGCTATGTCCATCTACCAGTTCAATCTGGAAGCAACACTGTTTTGGATAGAATGAATCGAGGTTATACCACCGCAGACTATGCTAAAGTAGTTGAAAAACTAAGAGCAGGAGACCCAGAAATAGTATTAGGCACAGATATTATCGTAGGTTTCCCTGGAGAAACAGATGAAGAATTTAATGAAACAGTAGAATTTGCTAAAAAAATGAACTGGAAAGTAGGCTTTGTCGCTATGTATTCCCCAAGACCTGGAACAGCAGCACATCGCCTATATCACGACGAGATCCCATACCCAATTAGAAAAAAGCGTTGGGAAATACTCGATCAAATCATTAATAAAGACAATTTAAACAACCGACCAAAAATCGTTTAGCTACAACAGCCTTTGCCGCAACCACATTTTTTACAGTCACAGCTACCGCATTCATCATCAGAGCAATCTTCGCATTCGCAACCACATTTATCATCTTTTTTATCAGCTTTGCAATCTTTACAGTCGCCACAACCACACTTCTCATCTCCACATTCTTTACAACCATCATCACAACATTCTTTACATTGCTCCTCGCTACAACAACTTTCACATTTTTCATCATCACAATCACCACAACAACAATCATCCATCATTTCTTCGACCTCCTCACGATTGCCATTTTCATCATAGCTATAAAGAGTGTCTTCCTTTTCATCCAGAGTTTTTAGATGAGATTTATCACAAAATGGCTTGTTTTTACTCAACCCACACTGACAAACAAACTTATCACCAACTTTAACTGGACCCTGTTGATCGTGAACTATTATTCTTGACATAGGTATTTCCTTTATTTAGTTATAATAACTATGTGATTAATCGTAACACACCTTTATTTATTTCTTTAGTCGGTCAAACAGCTACAGGTAAAACTGAAAAAGCCCTTAGCCTTGCCAACAAACTCCATCAACAATTTCCTAACTACAAAATAGCTTTAATCTCCGCAGACTCAAAACAAGTATTCTCAGAGCTCGCTATTCTCACTGGAGCAGATATTCCAAAAAACTGGTTGAAAAAGAAAAACGACTCACTAACTTATCAATATTTTGCTCACCAAAAACTACCGATAACCTTGCATGGCACCAGCATTTTAACTGGTGACAAAGAATGGTCAGTTGGCCATTTCCATAACTTAGTTATTAATTTAGTAGCTAATTTAACAGAAACAATTTTTATTATTGTAGGAGGCACTGGTCTTTACCATCAACAGATTTATCAACCAGCAGCAACTCTTCATCAGCAACCAAATGAAAAACTAAGAACCGAACTAGAAACCAAAACCCTAGAAGAACTTCAAAATCAACTAATTGAAAGTGATCCAAATAAATTAATTGCCATGAACAACTCAGATTTAAACAATCCACGTCGTTTAATTAGAGCAATAGAAATCAGTTTATCTCCTAAAGATAATCCAAAAAATAATAACATTAAAAAAATCATTCCAACTATTCAAATAGGATTAACCACAGAAAACTTAGAGGAAAAGATAGCTCTAAGAGTAAAAAAAAGAATCGAACAACAAGTAATTGAAGAAATAAAAAACTTTGAAAAAAACTATTCCACAGAAAACTTAATTGCCAAAGCTTCACTGGGTTACCAAGAAATTAATCAATACCTAAAAAATGAAATAGATCAAGAAAAAATGATCGAGCTTTGGACTACAAGTGAAATCCAATATGCCAGACGACAAATGACTTGGTGGAAAAAACAAACCCAAATAACTTGGCAAACTGCAGAAGAATTTTCTATAGAATTAATTATCAATAAAATACTCGAAAATTAATTAAGGTATAATATAGGTTGCGTACAACCGGGCGCGGCCTCTTTTGCTTTATGCAAAAGGGGAGGAAAGTCCGGACAGCAGAGTAGACGGTGCTCCATGAAAATGGAGGCTTTGACAGTTAGAGCAACAGTGACGAATCGGGTGGCGCCGAGTGAAACGATCAAGCTACTGGATCTATTCCTTCGGGAATGGGGCAATCCTCCCGGCTGCAACGAACGACCTTGACCTTATTAGACCTACTCCTGGTGCTTTGGCAACAAAGCCGGGTCATCAAGCTTTCGGCATTAGACAAATCTCGCCTAAAACAGAATCCGGCTTACGGGTTGTACGCTTTTGTGTATATAATGGGATCATTATGACAAATGAAGCCCTACAAAATTCCTTCCAATATCTGGCCTTACAGACCACCCAAAGCCTCTCACTTTTACTACCAAAAATACTAGGTGCTCTTACTGCCTTAGTAGTTGGAGTCATCCTAGCAAAAATGGTTAGAAGCATTGTTAAAAAAGTTCTTAAAGCCATAAATTTTGCTGGCTTTGTAAACAAAACTCCATTACAACTAGCTTTTGAACAAGAAAATCTTGGCGATCGAATTGTTTTCACCATCTCCAATCTTTTTTACTGGTTAACAATGCTAGTAATTATTCATACCATTGTCTCCATCCTAGGCTTGGGCTCAATATCTATTGTTTTAGAAAAAATCCTAGGTTACATCCCCAATGTAATCTCAGCCATGTTTATCCTGCTCTTTGGTGTTTTGGTTGCTGGTTGGGTAGAAAGCTTGGTTAAAGGCGCTATTAGAACCATTGATCCAAAAACCGGTCGTTTACTGGGTAAAGTTTCTGGATATTTCGTGATTACCCTAACAGCAATGACAGCTTTTTCTGAACTTGGCATTGCGGCAGAATTTCTTACCATCGTCTTTATTGGTTTTGTAGCCATGCTTTCACTAGGCTTTGGCCTAGCCATTGGACTTGGTGGTAAAACTCTCGTGGAAAAAATCTTGAATGATCTTTATGAGAAAAATGTCACTAATAATATAGAAGATAAACCCAAGAAAAAATAATTATTATGATGAACACATGGCAAGCCCTTATTCTAGGATTGCTTCAGGGAGTAACTGAGTTTCTTCCAGTCTCAAGCTCTGGACACTTAGCTTTAGCCCAAAACTGGTTTGGTATCCAAGAACCACTTTTATCATTTGACGTCTTTCTTCATGGCATGAGCTTAATTGCCATTTTAGTATTTTTCTTTCAAGAAATTCGCCAACTCAACTTCAAACAATATTTTCTCATCGGTATTGCCACTATCCCAGCAGTAATAGTTGGACTTCTTTTTAAAGATACTTTGGAATTAGCTCTGCAAGTACCTCTACTAATTGGAGTTGCTCTGTTAATTACCGGTATCGACAACCTTTTTTCTCATCGACTACTACAGAAATCACCTAAAGAAGAAACTGAAATTACTCCCCAAAAAGCTTTAATCATTGGACTATTTCAATCTTTGGCTTTAATCCCTGGAATATCTAGGTCTGGTACAACCCTCTTAGCTAGTTTAGGACAAAAACTGGGAAAAAAACAAGCTTTCACCTTCACTTTCTTGTTGGCTATTCCAGCCATCATGGGCGCGCTATTACTTCAAGGAATAGATATCATAAGAGATGGAGCTACCATGCCCCATTGGTCACTATTTGTAATAGGAGGCATTAGCACTTTATTTGCAAGCTTAGCCAGTTTAACTGTATTTAAAAAACTTATTAATAAATCACAATTTACAGTGTTTGGAATTTATTGTTTAGCACTCGGACTAATCGTGATATTTTCGCAACTAACCTAATAAACCAAATTAAACAATAAATTATTCCAGATCAGAGGACATTTTACTGATATAATGAATAAATTCATGCAACAAATCTTATACCGTTTAAAATACTGGTATCATTTTTTCAAAACCGGCCTAATAAAAGGAGCTATCGCTTCCTTAAAATATCGCAATCCAGCCAGAAAATTAAAAATCATTGCTATTACTGGCACTGATGGCAAAACTACTTCTTCAACCTTGCTTTATCACGTTCTTAAAAATGCTGGAAAAAAAGTAGCTCTACTCTCCACAGTTGCTGCCTACATTGGTGATGAAAAAATTGATACTGGTTTTCATGTCACCTCTCCAGACGCTAATTCACTACAAAAGTTTTTAGCTAAAATGGTTAAAAAAGATATGGAATTTTTAGTTTTAGAATTTACCTCTCATGGAGCTTATCAAAATAGACTTTGGGGAATTAAACCAACAATTGTAGGTGTCACCAACATTACTCAAGACCATTTTGATTATCATCTAAATTATCAAAACTACATCGAAGCCAAATCACTTATTATTAAAAAAGCTCCTCTAGTTGTTTTAAATCAAGACGATGGTTCTTTTCATAAAATTAGAAAATATTTAACTGAAAAAAACAAAGTCGTATCCTATAGCCAAGAAGAACCTTTGCCAAAAAAAATCAGAGAAATAGTTGACCAACGTTTTCTAGAACCATACAACCAAATGAACTCTCGTCTTGTAACAAAAATTTCATTACAATTGGGTTTGGCACAAGATGAAATAGCTCAGGGAATAAAATCTTTCCCTGGCGTAGAAGGAAGAATGCAGTTTGTAAAAAACAAAAGAGGACTAAACATCGCTATTGATTTTGCCCACACCCCCAACGCTCTTGAAGAAGCATTAAAGTCACTCAAAAAATACATGAAGGTAAATAAAATTACTGGCAAACTAATCGCCATATATGGCTGTGCCGGACTCAGAGATGCCTTAAAAAGACCCATGATGGGACAAGTTGGGCTTCAATATGCTGACTTGGTAGTCTTCACTGCGGAAGATCCTCGCACAGAAGATGTTTGGTCAATTATTAGACAAATGAAAGAACAGCTAGAAACTGGTCACAACAGAATAATTTCTATTGCGGATCGCAAAGAAGCTATTGATTTTGTTATTAACAAACTAGCAAAAAAAGGTGATTTAATTGGTATTTTTGGCAAAGGCCCAGAAAAAAGCATGTGCTATGGCACAGTCGAATACCCATGGGATGAAGAAGCAGTAGTCAAACAAGCTCTTGAAAGAAAATGAACATATTAGAATTTTCTAATTTTTATTTCGTTGGTATTAAAGGAGTCGCCATGACTTCTCTAGCTCAAATGTTAATTGACGCTGGAAAAACAGTTGTTGGTAGCGATGTAACTCAAAAGTTTGTTACTGAAAAAATTCTCCAAGATTTGCAAATTAAAATTGATAATTTTGTTTTACCACTACCTAGTGAAATTGATTGCGTTGTCTATACCGCTGCTCATCAAGGCATAAATAATCCTCAAGTTCAGTGGGCAATAGAAAATAATTTACCAGTTTTTTCACAAGCAGAAGCTATTGCTTCTTTATTTAATCAAAAAAAAGGCATTGCTGTCTGTGGAGTAGGGGGCAAATCAACTGTCTCCGCCATGATCACTTGGATTTTAGAATATCTAAAACAAGAACCGTCTTTTTCAGTTGGAGTAGGTAATATTCCTGGTCTAGAAAAAACTGGAGCTTGGAAAAATAAATCTGAATATTGTGTAGCCGAAGCTGATGAATATGTTATTGATCCTTCTGCCCCACAAAGGGGAGAGTTAATTACTCCTCGTTTTTCTTTCCTCAAACCATACGCGACAGTTTGTACTAATTTACGTTATGACCATCCAGATGTTTATGTTGATTTTAACCACACTAAATCTGTTTATAAAGCTTTCTTTCAACAGATAAATCCAAGTGGTTATCTCGTCGTTAATGCTGATGATCAAAATTTAATGGAATTAGTAGAAAATTTGGAAATTAAAAAAATCAGTTTTGGTGAAAACGAAAAAGCGGACATTAGATTAATTGAATACAAATCAGAGTTGGGAAGAACTTACGGAAAATTCACTTATCTAGAAGAAACCTATGATCTTGAGTTACAAATTCCAGGTAAATACAACTTTCTAAATGCTCTAGCTGCAATTACCGTAGTGGCCCCCTTATATCCAGAAGTACTGACTAATAATGGCTTAAATAAGTTTCGATCTACAGCTCGTCGTTTTGAAAATAAAGGCTCTATCAAAGGAGTTCATTGTTTTGATGACTATGCTCACCATCCACAAGAAGTTAAAGCTGCCATTCAAGCTCTTAATGAATGGTATCCCAATGCTCGTAAAGTAATTGCTTTTCAGTCTCATACTTACTCTAGAACTAAACAATTATTTCCAGATTTTGTTGATGCTTTTGAGCAGGCAAAAGAAGTGGTTATGATTGATATTTTTTCTTCTGCTAGAGAAAAGGATGACTCAACAATTTCTAGTACACTTTTATGTGAGGCAATCGTTAATAAGTACCCAATGATTAAAGCAAAAAATCTTGGTTCTATTGAAAAATTAGCTGACTTTTTTAACTCCACTCTACAACCAGGAGATGTTTTTCTTACTGTTGGAGCAGGTGATATTTATGAAGTGTACGAAAAACTTTAATACATCGTTGTCATATGCCTAATGAGTCATCTAGGTTTGAATCCAATTTCCTAGCTTTATTAGAAGCAAAAAGAGCTATTAGAGATCGTCTATTAGAAAAAAATGATGTCTGGACTTTTGATAATGAAAACTTGATTGCCTTTGATAATTTTTTTAGAAATATATTAAAAGGCAAAAGTATTGCTGATGTGGTTGATGTAATTAAACAAAAGAAGGGACTACTAAAGGCATAAACTTATTTGGTGGAACAACAATTCTAGAAGACCTAAATCTAGATGAAGGTCAAGCTGTTCAATTGAAAAAGAAAAAAGATTCAAGATTTGAAACTATTGAACGAGACTTGCTGGATAAAGAAACCTGGTCTCAAATTCAAAATAACTTAGATCTGGTGCTAGCCATGCCTAGAGGAGCTCTTTATGATTTACCAGATAGCTTAGATTCTTTGTATTTCTTAATTAATAATATTTGGGCGAAAATGAATAAAAATGGGAGTATGGCTTTACTACAAATTCCTTTTTTTCTAAAAAAAGAATTTCTTGCCTGGTATAAGATTGTAAGAAGTAAAAATGTGAGCATAACTTATTCGATAGAAAATACAGAAGACACAGATAAAGATACTTATATTGCTGTTTGTTTGGTTAAAAAAGAAGATGATCCTGATAATTTACCTATTTTAGATTAAAATTTGTGCCGCGGGTGGGAATCGAACCCACACTCTATTGCTAGAACGAGATTTTAAGTCTCGCGCGTCTACCAATTCCGCCATCGCGGCACTTCACACAAGAGATGTTAATGTCGGAGAGACAGGGCTCGAACCTGCGACCTCACGCTCCCAAAGCGTGCACTCTAGCCATCTGAGCTACTCTCCGAAAGACTTAGAGATTATATCACTTAGTTTTCTTTTCTTGGGAGGATTTTAACCCTACCTTTTCAGGAAAAGCTAATTGATAAGTTAAAATAAACTCAACTAACATTACTGCCTGGCATGCCATACAGATTGGACATAAAACATGCTCTACAAAAATCTCAAGAATAGTTAATCTTAAACAAAAAACCATTCCAAAAACAGCCATGTAATACGCCCATTTAAAGCTCTTGAATTTAGCAGTTAAAAAGATTACCACATAACCAACCAAACCTATTAAGGCCACAGGAATTCCCCAAAGCTCTGCTAAAGAACCAGTGGTAATAGGAGCACAATTAAAAACAGCATTAATATTACAAATTCCAGCTGTATCTTGGATTAGATATTCATAAAAAAGATAAGAAGCCAAGCCAACGCCAAAAATTGCCAAGCCCATAACCCAGTTTTTATATTTTTCTAGCAAGTTAATTGAATCTTTCATGTTTCCTATTATTCATCATGATCTGGTTTCTTGCAAGGAAGATTTCATACAATTTTGCCAATATGGAAAACCAAAAAATACTTAACATCTTAAATACGTTTTTTAAACTTAAAGAATTTCGCAAACCTCAAGACCAAATCATTAAAACTGTTCTAGAAAACAAAAAAACCCTTGCCCTTTTGCCAACTGGCTATGGCAAATCAATTTGTTACCAAATTCCAGGTCTATACCTAAACGACTATACCTTAGTTATTTCACCATTAATTGCGCTAATGGACGACCAAGTTTTACATTTAAAACAAAATAATATTTCAGCTAGAGCAATTCATAGCCTAAATCCTTTTGATTCAAAAACTTTCGCCAACATTAAAGATAAATTTATCTATATTTCTCCTGAAAAATTGCTTTCAAAAAAATTCAATCAAATAATTAAAGAAAATCCTCCAGCTTTAATTGCTATAGATGAAGCCCATTGTTTTTCTCTTTGGGGACATGACTTTAGACCTGCCTACAGACAATTGCCAAATTTCATTGAATCACTGGACAAATCAGTTAAATTAATTTTGCTGACTGCAACTGCCTCTCAAAGAGTAATAGACGATTTACAGCAAGCTTTTGGCATTTTAAAAACAAATACTTTTGCAGGTAGTTTTTTACGAAAAAACCTCTTTATTAAGATTACTAATTTTTCATTACGTCACCAACGCTTTCTCTATCTTTGTTATTTAGTATTAAAGAAATATACACAACAAAATGGAATTATTTATTGCATTACCAGAAAAGAAACAGAGGTAATTTTTCAGGCTCTAAAAAAATTTGATTTTGAGAAGCAATTAAAAATAGATTACTTTCATGCTGGAAGAAAACCTGAAGAAAAACAAGTTGTACAGAATAAATTTTTAAGTGGGAAAATTAAACTGTTGGTCACTACCAATGCCTTTGGCATGGGCATAGATAAAAGTGATGTGAGATTTGTTATTCATGCTCAATTACCAGCTTGTTTGGAACATTATGTGCAAGAAATAGGTAGGGCTGGTAGAGATAGAAAACTGTCTTTTTGTGAATTACTTATTCATCCTAGCGATATTGTTGTTCAACAAAAACTTAATAAAAATAATCAGGCTTTAGACGTAATGATTGAATATTTTGCAACTAAAAAATGTCATCATCAAAAGATCCTTAGTTTTTTTGGTGAAAAAACTTATACTAATTTTTCTTGTGCGGCTTGTGAATATTGCAGTCCAAGTTGCGAGTTAATTAAACAAAAAATCCGTCAAAAAATTAAACATAATAAATATATTAATACAACAGTTGAACAACAAAAAATAATCTTTGATTATGTTAATCAGTCAAGTAATCTTCAGCACTATCTGGGAGTAGGGGAAAATGTGCTAAAATATATGTCTCATGAATAATAATGATTTAACTATTAATAAATTGGTTGAAGAATATAAAGAGGTTGGTGAATTTTTAAACACTCGCTGGCCTTTGAAAGATAAGAATCAACAAATTTTTGCTAGAACCATGAAGGTGGTTGAAGAACTAGGTGAATTGGCTGATGAAATTCTAACTAGTATGAACCTTGCTCGTGATACAAAAATTGCAGCTTTTAGTCGTGAAAACATGGAAGATGAGTTTGCTGATGTTTTGGGTTCACTTATCCTATTGGCTAATGAATTAGATATTGATGTTGAACAGGTGATGCGTAAAAAACTCAAATTTACTCGCGACCGTTTTGGAATGAACGATTAAAAAGATTTTTGTTTTAAAAAATCATTTATTTCTTGTGAGTTATTTACTTCACAAGTACCCCACAAACCTTTACCAGATACCATTGCTTGTTGCTGCAAATCTTTGAGCTTTGTTTGTTCTGCTACATCAGGTGGATATGAGCTAGCATAGGCAAAACCCTCTTGAACTAAGAACTCATTGATACTCTGGCCATCGATATAGACATAGCGTAGTAGTCGACCATAGCGATCAGTTTCACTCACATCTTTCTCCATAGTTACTTGTTTACCCTCGATTAATTTCTTCAGTGTTTCACTAGAAACTTTCCCATAGCACTCAACTGGTTGCTGTGGGTGGACTGTTTCTGGAGCATCAATGCCGATTAATCTAACTTTTTCACCGCTTTCAATTTCAAAAGTATCTCCATCAACTACTCTGGTAACTAGTACTTCGTCGTTTAATGGTTTTTGAGTTGCATCACCTAGGACAAAGTGTTCCTGAAAAAGTTGAAATAGGGAATAAATGGCAATAAATACTAGTGAAAGTAGGGAATAAAAACTTTTGCTTTTTAAAGATATTTTCACTCTTTCACAGTAGCGAAAAAAACCTAAAAATAATAGAGGAAAATTATTTTAATTCTCGATGTTGATAAAGCTCTCCATCAGTAAAGCCTTTTTTACGATAATATTCTTTAGTGCCTATCGCAGAAATAACTGCTAAATCCTGATAGCCTTGGTCTTTCGCTCGTAAAACTGCTTCTTCTATTAGGCGTGTACCAAAACCAAAATGTTGGGCATGTTTTAAACCTTTTTTACCAATTTGCAAAGCTCGACCATAAACGTGTATCTCACGAATGATGGCGCTAGTTTTTAATTCTGGAATAAAGTTTTCTTTGGGAAAACTAAGTCTTAAGAAAGCAAGAAGTTTTTCACCATTTTCAGTGGGTACTATGAACTGTAAAAATTCTTCATCGCTAATTGAGGTGCTGTATTTTTCAGTTTTTAGCTCTGCTTTAGTTGGGTCAAATACTTCACCTCTAACTTCACGAGATCTGATGTCATGAGAGATAATTCCCTTGTCTTTAATTCCTTGTTCAGCTATTTGTCTAAAATTGCTTTTTTTGTTTCCTACCACAATGTCTTGTGATGGTATGTCGCGAATAATTCTAGTTAAACGACAATAGGATGGAGTAGTTTCTAACACATGTTCTAATACTCCCAAAAGTTCTTCGTGAGAATATGGTTGCCATAAGCCTTTTTGGTAGTATTGCATTAGTTCAGCACTATCAATCAATGAGCAAGGGTAAACTTTGAGTTCGTCTGGATAGAAATCTTTACCAGTAAATAAGTGATCAAAATCTTTTTTATCTGCTGCTGGATTTGAGCCATAGAGATTTGCCATCCAATGAGCATGAATTTTGAAGCCTGCTTGGCGCAGTAGCTTGAAGGCTCTACGAGTGGCATCGACATTATGTCCTCGATGGTTTTTTTCTAAGACTTCATCGTTGGTGCTTTGCAAACCAATTTGTGTTTTAGTACAACCTAATTTGCGAATTCTTAAGACTTCTTTTTCAGAAATATTGTCTGGTCTGGTTTCGATTACTAGGCCTACGTTGCGAATACTAGCAGTTTCATTTTGTTTTTGTTCTTTAGCTAATTCTTCCCAAGTAGCGGTTTGTAATTTGTCGATGCCAAGTTTTTTTTCTGGAGCAATATAGAAATCAGCTACGGTTTGGTTGTATGGTTTTATAAGATCAGCACCAGAGATTAAGGCATCGGAAAAACGTTCTCTGTTTTCTTCAGGACTATCGCTTCTTACGTGTTGATTATTTTTTTCTAAATCCTGTTGTATTTTTTTGTATTGCTCACGAATTATTTTTCTGTCGTCTTTGACTTCAAAATTGTTTAAAGCTCTAAAGCATTCTTTAATAAACCAAATTTGATAATTTTCTGGATAATATGACCAGGTTCCACCTAAAATTATTAGCTCAACTTTATCAACCGTATGTCCCATTGCATGTAGGGCAGTGAGTCTGTTATAGGTTTGGAGATATGGATCAAAATAGTTGCGTTCAGCTCTTTGAGCTCCTGGCTCGTCGCTTAAATAGCTTTTGGGCATGCGTACATCACTGGGACAAAAAATGCATTTTCCTGGACAGGGAAATGGCTTAGTCAGAACAGTGACTGGAGCTACGCCAGAGAGCGTTCTAACTGGCTTCATCATGATTCTTTTGATCACCGATTCGTTGAAATCTGCCAAACCATGTTTTCCAGCTAGCTCTGCATATGCTTCAATTAATTGGGTTTTAGATAATAGATCGCCATCAGTCAAAGGATGTTTTTTGGTGAGCTGACTTAGTTTTTTGGCACTAATGCGTGGTGAATTTTCTATTTCTTTCAAAATGGCTACCACTTGTGCTAGATGATCGGTATAATTAAGATGTTTCTTCATTTAGGAAGTGTATTGTATCAATGAAACAGGAAACCGTCCTCCAGCTTAATCGTTTAAATCAGCGTTTTTATCAAATTACAGCTGAGGAGTTTAGTAAGACTCGCAGTTTTTATTGGCAAGGTTGGAAAGAATTGGTTGGTCCTTTGACTGAGTTGGGGAAGAGTCATTCTCAATTAAAGGTTTTAGACTTGGGTTGTGGCAATGGTAGGTTTGCAGAATTTTTGCAAAAAGAGGGGGTTCATAAAAAACTTGTTTATCATGGTGGAGATAATAGCAAAGAGCTTTTGGCTTTTGCTCAAAGCAGGTTGGAAAAGCAGTCTTTTGAAAAAAATCTTTTTTATATTGATCTAATTGATGCTTTGATCAATGATAATTTAACGAATATTTTGCCGTTAAAAAAATATCATGTTATTACTTTGTTTGGAGTTTTGCATCACATTCCTTCTTTTGCTTTGAGAAAAAAGCTTTTTAATGCTCTGGCTGAACGTCTTACCGATGGTGGTCTTTTAGTTTTTACAGCGTGGAGATTTTTGAATGAGAAGCGTTTTGAGAAAAAACAAATTCATCCTACTTTAGCTAAAATTGATCCAGATGAAATCGAGGAAAATGATTATATTTTGGATTGGCAAAGGGGTTTGACTGCCTATCGTTATTGTCATTATACCAATGAGGGGGAAGCAAAAAAATTAATTGAACAAACTAGTTTGGTATTAAAAAAAGAGTATACGGCTGATGGAAAATCTGGAAATCTGAATAATTACCAAATTCTGAGTAAGCCTTGAGAAAATAGCTGTTAGAGCTTAGAATATCAAAGTTCTATAACATAATGCCCGGTCGTCTAATGGCAGGACAGAGGCCTTTGAAGCCTTCAATCATGGTTCGAATCCATGCCGGGCATCACAATTAAACTGAGTTATTCTTTTTGAAAATCTTTTTTGGTCATCCCGTAAAAAAGAACTAACCTTAAAAAATGTAATGGATCTTTAAGAGGATTTTCTAATATTTCTAGATTTTTCTGATCACTTATTTTCCACAAATCTCCAATAGTTGATTGATTTTTTTCCATATAAATTTATTTACTTGGAGTTTCCAAAGATACTCTGACTTCTTTTGCTTGTGGTACATCAGTGGTAATGCTGTGTTGAATTTTATCAACTAAAAGTTCTATTTCATCTGTTGTTAAATTATTTTCTAAATTAACCTCGATATCAACCAATAAAGTACCAGTTCCCATATGTAGGGTTCTGAGCATAATTATTTCTTTTACTTCTTTAAGGTCTTTAACAGAAGTTCTAATTCTATTTTCTATTTTTACTGAGGCGCTTTGACCAACCAAAAGGTCTTTGGCGCTCTTTAAAATATAAATTGTTAAAACAGCCAGGATGACACCAATCACCATAGATCCAGCACCATCAAATCTTTGGTTGCCTGTTAATTTATAAATTGTGATTGAAATCAAACCAATGATTGAGGCAACCGTGCCCATTAAATCTAAGACAAAAGCTGTTTTGGTTGTGATAAATGATGAGTGTAAAAATATTTCAAATATTTTTGTATAAACATTTTTACCCAGCAATCTTCTAAAGCTTAAGGACATTGCATAGCCATTAGTAAAAATAGAGATTAGCAAAACAATAATTACGTAATTAACATTTTTAACAGACTCTGGATTTAAAAATCTTTGTAAACCCAAAAAAAATGACATGCCAGCTGTGATTGTGAAAGTGACCAATGCTGAAATGAAAGTCCAAAAATATATTTCCCTACCATAGCCAAATGGATGTTTTTTATCAGGAGCTCTTTTTGATTTGTTTGCTCCAACAACTAGCAATCCAGAAGCTAACAAACCAGCTCCTCCTTGCAAGGCTTGGGAGAGCATAATAGCGCTACCAGAAATAATAGTTAAAAATACATTTATTAAAACATCGCTGACATCAACTAAAAAAGATACTGTAACTACTTTTTCAGCGCTTATGTTGGTGTTTTTGGGAGACATTAGATGCAGTATTATAACTGAAAATTTGTTCTTGAGAAAGATAAATTTAAGTTAACATACATTAATAACATAAATAAATAATGTATACTTGATCTATTCATATGAAATTAATTAACTCATTTAAATATGCCATTATGGGAATCATTGAGGGCTTTAAATCTGAAAAAAACATGAAAATTCATGTTTTAGCTGCGATTGCTGCCATAACAATGGGATCTGCTCTTCACATCACCAAAGCTGAATGGCTACTCATTACATTTGCAATATCACTAGTTATTTCAGTCGAACTCTTAAATACAGCCATTGAAAAAACAATCAACAACATCACTAAAACCAACCCAGAAACCTATAAAGCCATGGGACTGCCAAAAGATCTCTCGGCTGGAGCAGTTCTAATTGTTTCCATAGCAGCGCTCGTTGCAGGACTAATAATCTTCTTACCCTATTTAATCTAATTCTATGAAAATAAGACATTATTATTTTCAAGCTCTCAGCAAATCAAAAAAAGTTCTCATCATCTCCATGGAAATAATGGTTGGATTAATTTTCAGCATCGTCTCCATCGTCTCTTTCAATGATCTGGCAGACTTTGCTACTAACAAAAACCTAGTCAACCTTGACAACCAATTTATTAGTTGGGTAAACACCATTAGAACACCCCTTTTAACCCAAACAATGTTCTTCTTCACTCATTTGGGTGGTGCCGTAATCTTAAGCCTAGCCACTCTAATAATTTCTTTACTACTACTCAAAAAGCATAGAAAAGAAACAGCTTTATTTTTAATCAGCATGATCATGGGAGTAGTAATTAACTCCACATTAAAAACAATGTTTGATCGACCTAGGCCACAATTTAATGCCCTAGCATACGAATCTACCTATAGCTTTCCATCAGCTCACGCAATGAACAACTTTATTTTTTATATTCTCTTAACCTATCTAACCTATCATTTATCAAAAAACAAAAAACTCACTTCATTAGTAGGAATATTCTCAATCTCCATGGTTGGAATAATTAGTTTCAGCAGAATATATCTAGGAGTACATTATTTTTCAGATGTAATAGCAGGCTTTGTTGCTGGATTCTGGTGGATTATGACCATTCTTTCAGTTGCCTATACCATGGTACTTTTTGATTTATTCATGCCAAAACCAACTTTAAAAGAGCGAATTTTTATGTTTATCACCAATTTATCAACCAACATCCTCTCATTTACAAAAAAACATTAATAACCAAAAAGCTATATAATAACGAGATGACAACAAAAAATACAAAAACAAAATCCTTCGAAGTTAATGGAGAAAACCTACTTAAAAAAATAAAAGAACTAATCCATCAGGGAAATATTAGAAAAATAATAATTGAAGACAAAGATGAAAAATCACTAATTATCATCTCCGTCACTATCGCCACATTTATAACCTTAATCTTCCCACCAATAACTATTATCACCGCCATCTTCGTACTACTAACTGAATGCACTGTAAGAATTGAAACTGAAAAAGAAGATTAATTTTCAAAAACAAACATTTGGTTGACAAGAAAAAAAATTAAGACCAACATAGGCTTATTGTTTCTATTATTAGAAACAATTGGAAAGGATCTAATGAAAAATCTAGAAAAACTATCAGAAAAACTCACTGTTTGGGTAGGCACCCCAGCCTCGATAGTTACTCATACTATTTTATTTATCAGTATCTTCTCACTTAGATTCATTGGAGTTAGCAATGATGACATCTTGTTAATTTTAACCACCGCAGTCTCCCTGGAGGCCATTTATCTTGCCATTTTTATTCAAATGACCATTAATAAAAACCGAGAAAGCCTAGCTGGAGTAGAAAAAGACATTGACGACATCCAAGAAAACGTTGAGGATCTTACCGACGATGTAAAAGAAATTTCGGATGACTACATTGAAGACGATGAAGATGAAGATAAAATAGTAGTTTCAATCGAAGAAATTAGAGCCAGTCTAGAAAAACTTAGCAAAGATATTACTAAATTACATCAAGTAAAATAAATAATTTATCCTATAGTTTGACATTAGTTAATAATAATGCTAAACTTCCGGTTCATTGATTGTTCTTTAATGCAATCAACCAGGTTAAGCTCACAATTGGCTTTAAGAAGAATTTTTTCCCTTAATTACATTTGTTTCTTGTCTTTAACCTAATAATAGTTAAAGAAAGAAATATATTATGCGTCAATTTAACAAACGCTCATCTTCTAGTTTCGGCAACCGCAATAGCGGGGGATACGATCGTCGTTCCAAAAATGGAGGCGGCAGAAGCTTTGGTGGTAACTACAGTAGCAGAAGTCGTGGTGGTAAAAAGGGTGGCATGAAACAAACCATCTTTGACCCAACCTCACTAATCATGCAATCTGGTGTTAGAAAACCAAAACAAACCCAAGAAAACTTCGTGCCAGTAAATCAATTTATTGATTTTGACATTGCTGAAGAACTAAAAAAGAACATTATTCACAAAAAATATCTAACTCCTACCCCAATTCAGGATCAAGTGATCCCTCATGTCTTGGCTGGTAGAGACGTAGTTGGCGTTGCTAAAACTGGTACAGGAAAAACTGCTGCCTTTTTAGTTCCTATGATTAATAAAGTTCTTAATAACTCTGAAGAAAAAGTTTTAATCGTTGTTCCTACCAGAGAACTTGCTATTCAAGTACGTGATGAACTAGCTTCTTTTGCTTTTGGCTTAAGAATCTATTCCACTGTTTGTATCGGCGGTTCTTCAATTCAAAGACAAGTTGATTCATTGAGAATGGGACAACACTTTGTTATTGGCACTCCTGGAAGAATTAAAGATTTAAATCAAAGAAGAAAATTAAATTTTGATCAATTCACCAACATTATCTTAGATGAGGTGGATCGTATGTTGGATATGGGATTTGTCAAAGATGTCAAAATGATTATCGATGGCTTAGCTGAAAAAAGACAATCATTGTTTTTCTCAGCCACCATGTCAACTAAAGTAGAAGAAATCATGGGAGGTTTTTTAACCAATCCAGTTTCTGTTACGATCAAAACTCAGCAATCTTCAGAGAACATTGAACAAAAAATTATTAAAGTTCAAGGTAGACCAAAAATTGAAGTTCTTAAAGAACTATTAGTTTCAGAAAACTTTGAAAAAGTCCTAGTCTTTGGTCGTACCAAAAGAGGGGCTGAAACCTTATCTAGACAACTTCAAGATAATGGCTTTAAAGTCAATGCCATTCATGGCAATAAAACTCAAAGCCAAAGACAAAAAGCTTTAAAACAATTTAAAGCAAATCAGCTACAAGCCTTAATTGCAACTGACGTTGTAGCTCGTGGACTTGATATTGATGATGTAACTCACGTTATTAACTATGACCTACCAGGATCTTACGAAGACTACATCCATCGCATTGGTCGTACAGGTAGAGCCAATAAAACAGGCATCGCTCTAACCTTTATTTAATATTTTCAAATGCTTTTCTAAGAACAGCAAGGTCCTCAAGGTCTTGCTGTTCTTGTATTTGCTTCAATGCATTAAAATTCTTTTTCACCTGAGCTATGGTTTCCAATGAAGAACTCATGTGAGCCAAACCAACACCATTGGCTTGATCAACCTTATCAATTCCCTCCAAGCTATATCTCTGTTTTCTTAAGCGCCAATGCCTCACAATATCCATATATCTAAGAGTCGTAAAACCAGTAAAAATCATTCACCCGACAACAGAAAAACAACCTTGTAATTTGACTACCTACGGTGATACCATTCCAGCATTCTTATGAAAAAAGAAACAATTATAATCATCATTGCTATCTTTGTAACTTTAGGTGGATTCGCTTTATTAATGAACAAAAACAACTCATTAAAAAATGAGGCCTATCTCAACCAGAACACCCAAGTTCCAGTAGTTACACCAAAACCAACCGCAGTTCCAACTTTAGCAATTAATATTAATAAAAAGGAAAACATGAAAAAACAATATGATTCTGCTCCAACAATGGCCATTGATGCAAATAAAAAATATCAGGCCACTTTTACTACTTCAGCCGGTGAAATCGTAGTTGAATTATATGCAGACCAAGTACCTAACACTGTCAACAACTTTGTGTTCTTAGCTAATGAAAAATTTTATGACAACACAATTTTTCACCGCACTATCAAAGGTTTTATGATCCAAGGAGGTGACCCAGAAGGAACTGGCATGGGTGGACCAGGATATCGCTTTGCCGATGAAAAGTTCTCTGGTGAATACACTCGCGGTACCATCGCTATGGCCAATGCTGGACCAAACACCAATGGCAGCCAATTTTTTATCATGCATCAAGACTATCCATTACCACAGAACTATGTCATTTTTGGCAAAGTCATTAGCGGTATTGAAACAGTAGATAAAATTGCTACTGCACCAGTAAAAACAAGTTTGGGTGGAGAAAAATCTAGCCCAGTTGAACCAATAACTGTTCAATCAATAACTATCAAAGCCGAATAATTACAAAAAGCTTAAAAAATAGAATAAGCCAGCGAAAGCTGGCTTATTTAGTATTTGAACTTTTTTTAAACAAACGCTTGAAAAGGTTTTTCAAGAGAAATTTTTTCCGCTCTTTGTTCAAGTAAAGATTGTTTCTCCAACTGACTTAAATGTTTATGATAAGCCAATAAACTAGGATCATGATAAAACAAACCAACAGGAATCTTTTCAGTCTCCATAGCTTTTTCCCAAGCCAATCTCTGGTCGTATGGTTGATAACCTTCTTTATCCAAATCATAAACTTTTTGTTGAAACCATTGATAAGTATTTACCTTATTAAAAGTTGGACAAGGCTGTAAGACATCAACCAAAGCAAAACCCTCATGATTTAAAGCCGCTTTAACCAAGTTAATCAGTTGAGCCATATTACCAGCATAGGCTCTAGCAACATAACCAGCATGAGCAGCCAAAGCCATAGTCAAAGGATTCATTGGTTCTTCGATTAGACCGTCTGGAGTTGATTTGGTTGCAGTCCCCTTAAAAGTAGTAGGAGAACTTTGGCCAGTAGTTAAACTGTAAGTCTGGTTATTATGAACCAAAACAGTAATGTCATGATTACCACGAGCAGCAGAAATCAAATGATTGAGACCCTCACCATAAGTATCTCCTTCGCCAGCAACTACAATCACCTTAAGCTTATGATTTGCCATCTTAATACCCATAGCATTTGAAATAGCTCGACCATGAAGTGAATGAAAACCATAAACCCGATTAAAATCCGCCATATTACCACTACAACCTACACCATAAACTACCACCAAATTTTCTTCTGGCATAGCCATTTGCACAAAGGCTTGTTTAATAGCTCCTAAAATCCCAAAATTACCGCAACCAGGACACCAAGTTGGAGTAATAGGTGATTGAATACTTTGTTGCGTTATATTTGACATATTTATTGCTCCAACCAATTCAAAATATCTTCTGCATAAAAAGGACGACCATCAAAACGACGCAAATTTTCTTTAAAAGTAATACCAGTTTCTTGACGAATTAACTGTTCTCCTTGTCCGGTATGGTTACCCTCAACCATCACTAATCTTTGAGCTTTTGCTGCTAATTCAATAAAGGCATTAGAAGGAAATGGCCAGACACAAGGCAAATGAATTACATTTACTTTATCAGTCATAGCAACCAAATCTTTCAAAACATTAACAGTTGAACCCCAACATACAAAAGTAGTGGGAGCATCCTTGGGACCAATTAGTTCTGGCTGGGGAATTTCTTTAATCAAACCATTATATTTTTCAGCTCTTTTCTCGGTTTGCTGACGAGTCATATCAGCATCTTCTGTTGCATAACCAGAAGGATCATGTTCATAAGAATTACTAATATACAAACCATGTGGTTGACCAGGAACTGAGCGAGGAGAAATACCATCTTCTGCTTCTAGCGAATATCTTAAGTAACTATCATCTGCAGACAAATCTTTATCTGCCATATAACTAAGCTTTTTCACTTCGACTTCTGTGGGTGGTTGTTGCCAAGTTTGGTGTGATTCAAGGGCATACTTATCACTCACAATAAAAACCGGAATATGGTACTTCTCAGCGAGATCAAAGGCCAGTTTAGTTAATTCATAGTGTTCGGCAATAGTGCCTGGCGTCAAAACCACTCTTTGAAACTCTCCATGACCTGCTCTAAGAATAAATTGTAGATCAGCTTGCGAAGTCCAAGTTGGTAAACCGGTAGCTGGACCTGGTCTCTGACCATAAAGAATAACCAGTGGGGTTTCCGTAATACCAGCCAAAGACAAACCCTCAACCATTAAAGCAAAACCGCCGCCAGAAGACCCAGTCATAGATCTTACTCCAGCATAGGAGGCACCAATAGCTTGGTTAATAGCTGCTATTTCATCTTCTACATGTTTAACAATTAAAGGATAATTTTTTTGTTGATCAGCCAAGAAATGCATTGCAGCCGAAGCTGGAGTCATAGGATAAGCGCTATAGAACTGAACACCACCAGCCAATGCCCCAAGTCCAACTGCTTCGTTACCAGTAGTAATAACTTGATTATCAGTTGCAACTTTAAATTCATGAAGAGGAGAGAGCTCAGCTAAAATTGCCTCGTAACCCAACATAAAAGCTGCATGGTTAGTTTTAATTACTTCTTCTCCCTTACCAACAAATGCTTCGCTTACCAAAGATAGTGAAACTTTTTTATCAAAACCAAAAATAGCAGTAGTAATACCAAAGGCAACTGTATTAGTTGCTAATTTTGTTTTGGTTGCTCTACGTGCAAATTCATTCAATGGTAAATTAATAATTTTTCCCTGACAATCATTTGTATCTTCTGCGGTTAAATCACCAGCATTTTGATTGTAAATTACAATAGTTTTTTTAGTAATTTCTTTGACATGCTCTTTGAAAGCAGCTTTACCAAAAGCAATTAAAACATCTAGTTCTCTTTGTTGAGAAAAAACTGGTTTATCAGAAAATAAAACTTGTCCAGTTTGATGACCACCCTTAATTAGTGATGGATATTCAAGATAGTTAAAAGCATAAAGACCATGCCTTTTAGCCAATTGAGCCACCATTCTTGAAACAACCATTACACCTTCGCCAGCCTGACCAGCGATTTTCCAGTTCCACTTCATCATGGGGCAATTGTAGGGTTAGAGTAGACTTAGGTCAATAGAATTAGATAAAAATGATACAATTTTGCTATGAAAACTCTTCTTTTATACGGTTCTTTAACCGGCAACACCCAATATGTAGCTGAGCAAATTTCTGAGTTTCTAACTCAATCTGGCGTTACACATGACCTAATTAATGCCAATGAATTTTCTCCAAATGAAATTCAAAATTATGATCTATTAATCTTGGGTTCATCAACTTGGGATGATGGTTTGCTTCAATATGATTTTGATGCTTTTTTCCAAGAAGTACAAAATATGGATTTTACTGGCAAAAAATTCATAGCCTTTGGCTGTGGTGATAGTAGTTATGAACACTTTTGTTTTGCTGTCGATAAAATTGAAGAATTTTGGTTAAGTAAAAATGCTGAAAAAATTATGGACAGTTTAAAAATAGATGGCTTTCCACAAATGGAAAGTAATTTGGAGGCATTACAACAGTGGCTGGCAAAATTACAAAATATAGTTAAATAAAAAAAGCCCCATATTAAATGGGGCTTTTTATTTTCAAAAAAAATTACTTTTTCTTAGCAACTTTCTTGCTAACTTTTTTAGCTGCTGCTTTTCCCTTAGCTACTACCTTCTTAGCAGTAACTGCAACTTTTTTGCCTTCTTTTTTAGCAACTGAAGCTGCTCTTTTTGCAGTCTTAACTACTTTTGCTCTGTTCTCTTTTTTAGAAAGAAATAAAGCTGTTGCGCCAACTGCTAAACCAGCAATTAAAGCAAGCAAGCCACCTTTTCTTTTTGCCATAAGTACATCCCTCATGTCTACTTTGTGATGTATTCATTCTCTAGTAAAAAGAATGTGGTTGTCAAGAGATCATTTAACATGAACAATTGACAAGCTATTGGTTAATCCTGGTGTCTTCCAAATAGTGCCATAAATCACCAAAACAGTTTCTCCGGATTTTACAATTCCTTTTTCTTTTAGAATTTCTACCATAGCATTTGGCTCTTCAATCTTGCCGCCAGCAAACTCCACAATATGAGGAATTACACCATAATTAAGAGCTAATTTACGATAAGTAAGTTCATTACTAGTCAAAGCATGAACATCTACTTTTGGTCTAAAGCGAGTTAATAAGTTAACAGTATTACCAGTCTCAGTCAAACACACAACACTATCAATAGAATTCTCCTCATTTTGCATTAAATAAACTGCTGCGTGAGCAACTAAACTTGGATCAGTTTCATCTTCCCATTCATCCAAATATGATGTTTCATATTCTTCATTGAAAGCTGCAATTTTTGCTTGAGTCTCAACTGCTTTAACTGGAAACTTACCAATAGTTGTTTCTTCAGAAAGCATGACTGCATCTGTACTATCGTAAACAGCGTTGGCAACATCACTTACTTCAGCACGAGTGGGACGTGGGCTCTCAACCATTGATTTCAACATTTGAGTGGCAGTAATTACTGGTTTACCAGCCAAACGACATTTGGTAATAATGAGTTTTTGCCAAAAAGCCAATTGCTCAAAAGGTACTTCTACAGCCAAATCGCCACGAGCCACCATAACAGCATCACTGGCATTGATGATTTCATCAAGATTGTCCAAGGCTGATTGATTCTCAATTTTGGCAACAATACTGGTGTCCTTAAGACCACGCTTGTCTAGCTCATCGCGTAAAATTTTAATATCTTCTTTGTCCCTTACAAATGATAGACCAACAAAATCAACTCCAGTCTCTACAGCCCCATCAAGTTGTACACGATCTGGATCGATCAATGAGGGCATATCAATAACAATACCAGGAGTATTCATAGTTTTTCTAGTTTTTACTTCAAAATCACCTAGAGCTTTTGCCATTAAAAAATCATCTTCTTTTTTTACTATTTCAAATTCACAAGCACCATCATCCAAAAGAACAAAGTTGCCAATTTGCAAAGTATCTACTACGTTTTCAGGAATAAAAATTACTTTTTCTTCAGTTGATTGCTTGTTAAAAGTAAAAAATACCTCTTCACCATCACGAACTGAAAAAGCTTGACCATCGCGTAAATCTACGCGAATTTCTGGACCCTGTAAATCAAGTAATACTGCTACTGGCAAACCTTTTTCAGCAGCAACTTTACGAACTCTTTGAACCCGCTCACGATGCCATTCTGGAGTACCGTGTTTGGTATTAAAACGAGCTACGTTCATACCAGCATCAATCAATTGACCAATAACTTCTTCTGTTTCTGTGGCTGGACCAATAGTAGCTACAATCTTGGTTCTTTTGAGCATTTTCTGCATGAAATTTCCTTTAATAATTTAATAAACAAAACAACTACCCTAAAGGGAGTATTTTAATTATATCTCGTATCCCTTGATGTTTAAATATCAGTTCTTGATAGTTGTGTTAAAGTTAATCAATGACAATGACTAGCTCTCTCATTAAAGACCTCGAAAAGCTTAAAAATCTAGAAAAAGCAAAAGTTTTGCAGAGATTTTTTAAAACTGGAAAAGGTCAGTATGCTGAAGGCGATATTTTTTGGGGAATTACTGTGCCACAACAAAGAAAAGTCGCCCAAAAATTTGCTCCAAAGATTTTAACTAATTTGCCAGATTTAAAAAATCTCATTGCCAGTCCAATCCATGAAATTAGACTGACTAGCCTTTTATCTATGGTCTATGCATATAAAAAAGCGACTGAAAAACAAAAAGGAATAATCTTTAATTTATATTTTTCTCAACGTAAATACATTAATAATTGGGATTTAGTTGATGTTACAACACCAAACATAATCGGGGATTACATTTTAAATAATCCTGAAAGACAAAAAGAAATATTTAATTTAATTAGCTCAAATAATTTATGGGAAAGAAGAATTTCTATTCTTGCCTGCTTCCCATTTATTAAAAACAATGATTTCAAACAAATTCTAAAGATTGGTAAACAAGTATTAAATGACCGACATGATTTAATCCACAAAGCCAGTGGTTGGATGTTGAGAGAAGTAGGTAAAAGAAACGAACAAATTCTCAAAGACTTTCTTTATCTCAATGCTACTAAAATGCCAAGAACAATGCTGCGCTATACCATTGAAAAATTTCCAGAAGACATTCGACTTGAATTTTTAAAAATGAAATAGTTATTAAACAAAAACCAGCCTCCTTATGAAGAGGCTGGCCATCTAATTACTTTTTTCTTTTAGTAAGACAATCTATCCATTAAACGAGTGAAGAAACTAGTAGAAGTATAGTCTTGACTCACCTCACCAGTAGCATCATCAAGAGTAACTTTACGTTCAACTGTTCTTGGGAAAAAGCTTAAGAATTTTTTCTTCTCTGCCACAGTTAACGAATATTCAACTCCATCATCATTGGCAACAGCATCCAATTGCTGATTCTCTGAATCAAAGCCAGAAATTAATCCAGCTTCTTGCATTCTAGCCAAAGCTTGGTCTGGCAAATGAGTTAAAACATGAGTTTGGCCAGATGGGGTTGTAAGAGCAACATCACCAGTAGTTGGATCATAAACAAACTCTGCACCGTTCATATGAGCTTTGACATTCCTAGACTTTAATTCCAAAGCTTTGCTATCAGCATTTTTACGCTCACGAAGTTCAGTCATTTCTTGAATACGCTCTTGTCTAGCAGTACGAATTTTTTCCTGATATTCACTAAGCTTTTGCTTTTGCTCATCAGTCATATTTTTAGTTTTTGATGGAAAACGCACTTCTAAATTCTCGGTTTTAACAACATCTTTCTCGTCAACAACTGTTTGCTCTAAATCATCTTTAAGTTCAATTTTTGCCCCATCAGCTTCCATGGTTACCACCATATCTTTATTAGAAGAAACAGGCACTATTCTAGATGGAGCTCTTGATGGCATCGCTTGTCGAATAGCTGGTCTACCATCGGTAGATCTACCCAAAACATAGCCCTCATACATTTTCATATTACCAGCTTGATCGACTTCTACTTCAAAAGCCAAAGCTGGAGATGTTAAGGCTATAAAAACAAAGGTAGCCAAGCCAAATTTTAATGCAGTTTTTTTCATTTTTTTCCTTTTTAAATAAAAATATATTCTATTGATAGATTGAGTATGGCAAATTCTTAAGGTTTTTACAAGCCAATGGATAAGCTACAATCTGGTGTATGGTAAAAAATATTTTATTAAAACTATTTCTTTGGTACATCAAAAATTTAGCCAAGTTACAGCTTAGAAAAACCAAACCACTAATTATTGGCATCACTGGTTCTAGCGGTAAAACCAGCGTTCTAAATGCCATAGAAGCAGTGTTAAAAGCCTTGCCTAATAAAAAAATAAGTGTAAGTCATAAGGCAAATTCAGAGCTAGGACTGCCTCTCCACATTCTCGGAATTACAACTCAAGATTTCAGTATTGCAGCCTGGTCAAAGATTGCTTTTAAAGCAATTTGGCAACTACTAGTTAATTGGCAACCAGTGGATATTTATGTCGCAGAAATGGGAGTTGATAGTCCTTTTGCACCCAAAAATATGAGTTATTTATTGAGTTTCTTAAAACCTCAAATTGGAATATTTTTAAATGCTGAAGCTGTTCACAGCGAGGCATTTGATTCTTTAGTTAAAGAGATTGATCAAAATAAAAAGAAACAAGCAGTTGTTCACGCCATTGCTCAAGAAAAGGGGAAATTAATTACTTCATTACCCAAAAATGGTTTTGCAATTTTAAATAGAGATGATAGTGAGGTTTCAGTCTTCTCTAACAAAACCAAAGCTCAAGTATTATTTTTCGGCCAAAAAAATAAAGAAGATGAGGGAGCATTTCTCATTAATTGGCAGACTTCCTTTGAAGGAACTAAGTTTATTTTTAAACAAGACTTAAAAGAATTTTCTTTAAACTTTCCTCAACATGTACTACCAGAACAATTTGGATTGAGCCTAGCAGCAGTATTTAATTTAGCCAAAATTCTAGGCATTACTCAAAAAGAAGCAGTTAGTGCTTTAGAAAAAAATCTAGTTAATCCACCAGGAAGATCTAGTCTTTTTCAGGGAAAAAATAATTCCTATATTCTTGACAGTACCTATAATGCCTCGGTTAAACCAATGGAAATGCTATTGGAACTGCTTGATAAATTACAAGCAAAAAGAAAAATTGCAGTTCTTGGTGATATGAGAGAGATGGGGGACGAGGCCAAGCAAGCTCATCTGCAAATAGCAAAAAAAGCCAGTCAAATTGCTGATTTAATTATTTTAATTGGACCATTGATGAAAGAATATGCTCTTCCTTATCTTGAACAACTAAATGGCAAACCACCTGTTTATTGGTTTTCCAATGCCCATAAAGCAGCTGATTTTCTATTACCAAAAATTCAACCAAATGACTGTGCCTTGGTCAAAGCTTCGCAAAATACTCTTCTACTTGAAATTGCCGTAGAAAAACTTCTGGCAAATCCAGAAGATGAAAAATATTTGTGTCGTCGTGGTAAATATTGGAATTTACAAAGACAAAAACTACTCAATCAATAAAACTTGGGTTAATGGGATGAATTAGCTTTCTTAATAATTTTTGTTGACACTCATCAATCCATTTACCATATTTACGTCTTAATTCTTTAATTTCTAAGGTATTATCGACAATATAAATCTCATGTTCTTCTTGTAAACTCTTCAATACTTTCACAGCTTCTTCTTTGGCAAATAAAGGAACTAGTCTTTCAATTTGTTTGAGCACTTCACGGCTAGTGATAATTCTGGCTTTGAGTAAATAGAAGCGTTCAGTGACCAAATGCTGGTTTTCATTAAATAAAAGTCTCTTAATAAACGGCAAACGTCTCATGATTCGACGCACTCTAGATAATTGTTTACGAAATAATTCACGCTCGGTAATTCTGCTTTTTGAACGAAAATTTTCTTTGTTATATACCTCTGGATATTCCAAAGCATCCTCCAATAAATCAAGTCGCGCATCAAATTCCAACATAACATTTTCACTTACGTAACCCTGCCAAAATAAACTTTCAAGATGTTCACGTTGCAAAGAAATGAACTCAAGTCTCAAACTCTTTTCTAAGCTCTCAACTGTTACTAATGAGTCTAATTGTTTTTTATACAAAGCTTCTTCATTTTTTAATAAAATATCCATTTCATTAAGATTGGTAATATTAAATTCACCACTAGGTAAAGAGGCGAGAATGTTTTTAGCTTTTTCTATTCGAAAAATATCTTTTTCTATTTGTGCAATCTGAACTTCTTTTTTAGTTATGTTTAAACCAAGAAACTTTAATAAATATTTGATTGTTAAGCCATTAACAAAAAGTGAAAATAATAAAACTGCAAAAGTAAAGATTGTTAAATCCTCTTTATACCAAACAGAGTCTGGAATAGAAAAAACCAATACCAGTGGAATAACTCCTCTCAATCCACCCCAATTGAGAACATGTTGCCAATTAAGTGGCACAGTTGGTTCATCTTTGAATAGTGGTAAAACATTGCTAATGGCATAGGTTAAATAAGTAGAAATTGATCTGGCAACAATCACAATTCCTATGGCTAACATCCAACGAGTCGGATTATATAAAAATTGAGTTGTATCAAGTGAAAAAGTAGCAAAGAAAAATACCACAGATACAGCCAAGTAACCCAGATATTCCCATAGCTCGCTAATAAAATGGGCAACACTTGGTGAAAAACGAGATCTGCCCATGTTTCCTACTACTAATCCAGCTATTACACTAGTAATAACCCCAGATAGATGAAAAAAATATTCAGCACCAGTAAAGGCAATTAGAGCTGCACCAATGGTTAGAGTCATTTCTACAGCATAGTTATTGATTTTTGAAACCAACCAACTCACTCCATAGCCTAAGATTAGTCCAGCAGCAATACTACCAAAGAAAACATAAAAAAATTCTTCAACACCTTCAACTAAAGTATAACTAGAAAAAACAGTCGCACCAGAAACTATGGTAATTAAGATTCTAAATAAAATAACGGCTGTAGCATCATTGAACATACTTTCACCGTCTGCTAATAAAGATAAACGTTTGGGAGCGCCTAAAGTTTTAAAAATTGCTAAAACAGCAATTGGGTCTGTGGCAGAAATTAGAGCTCCAAAAAGAAAAGCTCCTTCTATGGGTAAGCCCAATAACCAAGTTGTTCCCAATCCCACAATTAAAATTGATAACAGTAAACCAAAGGTAGCGGCAAAAGCTATTGTTTTAAATTGGAGTTTGAATTGATGTAAACGAATATGCATTGCTGCCCCAAACAAAAGAATGGGAAGAAGAAAGAAAAAAATAAAATCCGGAGTTAGCTCTGCATGGATTGGGATATGAAAAACTCTTGAGAGGTATTGAACAAAAAATCCCAAAATCAATAGTGCAACGGTGTAGGGGAATTTAACTTTCTCTACAAACACTTGCAATAGAGATGCAACCGTAAAAAAAATACCAATAAAAAGAATAAATTCAACAAATTCGTGAGTGTTCATAACATTTTTTCATCCATTTTAGGTAGTTAAGCCCATTCGCTTTTTGTTTAAAAGTGAATATTACGACACACAATAAAAAACAAGAAAAATGATAATCAACTGGCTTACTACAAATATATAGTAACACAAATTAGTCAGCAAAGACTACTTATATATAGTTATAGTAATAGAAATAACAGTCTTATAACAAATATATAATAACAATATAAAATATATATTTAGTCTGGTAAACTGCTAATACACTACCAGATATAATTTTAACTATTGACACTATAGGCTCATTTTGCTATACTTCCCCTCGTTGTCAGTCGCCTAACGCATCACTACGATGCACTAAGGCACTAACAACCGCACATTTACATTGCACATAGAAAAGAGGTTTTTACTTCTTTGATTTTTTTGCTTGTGATCCAAATTGGATTGCGCAGTGAGAAACTTATTTTTAGGTTTTTGACTGCGTAATCCAAATACTGAGTGCGCTGCACTCAGAAAAAGGTGAAACTGCATATTCGGCTTTAAATAGCCAAAAAAAACTCAAGGAGTACTACCCATGACCAAAACTTTTGAACCCATCGTCCCCGCGTCCGGCGTTTTCGGCTTGTCCGATAACTTTGCCTCCATGCGCGCCAACCTGGCAGCCCGCCAGGAAGCCAGCAATCTGCAGACCGCCTTCGGCGCTCTGACCGACCTGCACGATGCCGATTCATTCGGTCGCATCGCCGCTTCCTTCCCGAAGCACCTTGCCCACATTTCCGAAGTCCGCAGTCTCGAGTCCCAACTCAGCACCGCGAACAAGGAAATCGAGCGCCTGAACAAGGCTCTCGCCGGCGCCAAAGCCGTGGCGGACAAATATCCCGCGATGAAGACCCGCGCTGAACGCGCTGAAGCCCTCGCCGGCGAACAGCAAGAAGCGTTCGAGACGGTCTTGACACTCGCCAAGATCAGTCCCGATCAGGTTGACAAGTGGATGGAACAGGCTGAGAAGGAAGCGACCGTCTCCATGACGTTCGTGAACCAGACCATCCGCCAGTCCCGCTCGGCAACCTCCTCGGCTCGCAAGGTCCGCGCCCTGACTTCAAAACTCAGCGCGTAACCTGCGGCTCTCGGCTACAATCGAATAGCGCTGGATCCTCTCTCCTCCGTGCAAGTGTAATACCCCAAAACAGGGTGGCCAAAAGCCACCCTGTTTTCACGTTTACAGCCAAAATATATAAATTTCGTTCTTTTTCAAACTCAACCAATACATCTCTACTATTGATATTATAGGCTTATTGTGCTATAATTACAGATGTGTCGATGCCTGCAACAATTCCCGTATGGGAGTCAAGCGCGCAAAGACGCACCTTCACAACACACAGGATTAATTCAAGAATCATGAGGTGATCTATGGACGAACCCATCCAAGTCAAGAAGTTCGAACAAATCGTTCTGAGCCAGAACAAAGTTAGCCATTGGCTTTCTGAGTTCTTCGCTTTCTGGACCGAGTGGAAAATTCGCAATACCGCCAAATCAGTCGCCCAATGGGCTGGCAACAAGCAAGTCTTCGGACGCTTGGCGGCAACCTTCGATGATCTTGTTTCTCTCGACGAATACGAGGCTCTTATGGCTGAAAATGCCAGACTCCTCGAAAGAGTTGAACTCGGAGACGCAGCTCAGGCTGCGCTCGAAGAGGAAAAAAAGAAAAACAAGGTTCTGCGCAAGGATCTGCGAACCGCTCGCAAAGAAGTCAAGGACGTGACCGAAGGAGCCAGAGAGCTCCTGGTTCTGCTTCAACAAACTCCGGAACAAGTTGAGCAGATGGCTGAACGGGAAACCGATCAGTTACAGAAAAATATCCGGGAAATGACTCGCGAACGCAACGCGCTGAGCCGCAAGAAAAGCAAAGTTGCAAAGGTTACAGCGCTGTCAGCTGCCGTAGCCCGAAAGCAAGATTAATCCCACCTGTGTGCTTTGTGAGAAACAAACAGGGTGGCCAAAAGCCACCCTGTTTTCACGTTTACAGAGCTCTTCTATCTATAATTAACAAATATTAATAATTACCAAGTTTTTTGAAAAAACTCCATTTGTTCTTTTATTATTAAATTGTGCGTATAATAAGACACATGGATTCTTTCCAACGCTCACCCTTCTCTAGTAACCAAGTTTCTCCAACTCCAAAAATTAGGTTGGAACAACCAGAAGAAACAAAAACTGAACAAACAAATCCTGGTGGTACTTCAATTCTAAAATCTTTCAACGATGATGCTGATAAAAAAATAGCAAGAAAACGCATGATCAAAATTGCCATGTGGATTTTTGGTGCTTTTCTAATAGCATTATTCTTCTTCTCTGTTGGTTTTTATGCCAAAGCATCCTGGAAAAAAACTCCAACTCCAGAACAAACTCAGGCTTTGCCAGATATTGGAGAAACGCTTTTTGCTAAGTTTGGTACAGAAGAAAAAGTTTCGGCTGGCATGGTTAAATTCCAGTTTTGGTTTGATCTAAATGACAATGGCAAACAAGAACAATGGGAAAAAGGCCAGGATGGAGTAGGCATCAATGTTCGCCGCAAAGGAGAAACACTTCCCTTTATCAGCTTAGAAACTGATGGCGAGGGAGTAATTATGCTTAGTGGCTTGGACAAAGGCGATTATGAAGTAGCCTATTATCTGAGTCCTTACAATAATGAGTATGGCCCAACAGCTGACCAACACTTTTTTGGTCAAAAATATTACCAAATCTTTGAATCATCTAATGGAGTCACAGGTTTGTTTCCTACCACCTTCAAAGAACTAAAGGTCTCCCCAGAGGGCACTACTGTAACCATGGGACTCAGAGAGTATAAACCAAAAAAGTTGGTGGGAATTCAAAATAGGCAACTGGTTCTCTATGATCCAGCTGAAAACATTCGTTTTACTGGTAGTAATATTTGGGATGACGCAAGTTTTCCCAAGAAATTTGAGATTCGTGACAACAAACTTTTTTATGTCAAAAGTGGAGCCTTATATAAATACGACCCATTTGTAAGTTATAACGGTTATTCTGAAAAAGTTTATGATCAAGTCACTGCGCCAGACGATAGTTACTATGTCATCTCTCCACAAGGCACAGCCATAGTTTATGGTGGTCATGATGGCGCTTTTTTCCAAACACCTGACTCTGCTTGTGGTAGACAATTAGTACGTTACGACAACAAACCAATTGAACTTTATAGCGTTTCTTACCCATATGATCCTATTGCTGCTCGCTTCCAAAATGAGACCCATGCAGTTATCTATGGCAAAGCAACTGGCGAGGATTGGCGTATCTACACTTTGTCATGTGACGGCAGTACTTTGACTGTCAAAAAGCTACCCATTGTTACCGCTTGGACTTTTGCTGGTGGCTACATCAGCTATGACAGGTTAATTATCAAAGGACCAGTGTCTCAAGAAAAAACCTGTAGTGGTTCAGAGCCATGCGAAGTAAGCGTTTTTAGTGATGGTATCTATATCTATGATTTACCAACAGATAAATTAGAAAAACTAGGTGACACAGAATTTGAAAAAATGAATATCAGCAACCTTGCCTATGACGGCAAATATATGTGGTTAACAAATTATGAAACTGGAGCAGTTAAAATTCTTGATTTCAATAATAAGGAAAACACCAAAATTCTAAATGTTGATTTAAAAGGATACTTTAAAAACTCAGATCCAAAAAGAATTAATGACACCAATGTTGCCTATGTTGGCGATGGTAGCTTTATGTTTGTTGATGCTTTTACTGAGTGTGGTAAACAAAAAGACTGTGCCACAGTCAAAAAATTTACAGTCAATGGTGAAAACTTGGACAATATGACTGATGTTATTACTATCCAAGATATGTATCCACAAAGATTAGTTGGGGAGCTTACAAAATGAAAAAAACAGGAACAATAATTTTAGCTAGCTTGGCTGCGTTATTTCTCATTGCTGTTGCTACCTTTGCTGGCTGGAGAGTAGCTGATAACTACAGAACCCAAGAAACAATTGGAAATGAAACTCCCAATACTGAAACAGCAGAACAAGCAACGGTTTATTTTTATCGTACTGACGGAATTTATCGTGTAACCTCAGAAAACTCAGAACCTGAAAAAATCGTTGAAACTACTTTTAACCAAGAAAAAGGCTATTATTTTAGTCCTAAATTTGAAATTATGGGAACAGATCATAATTGGTTGGTTTATCGTGATATGACTAAAATTGATGAATTAGAGCAAGTTCAATTTGCTTTAGTTGTTTATGATTTGGAAAATAAGAAAGAACTTTTAACTGTCGCTGAAGATTTGGGTTCTGTCATTTCCTTTACAGTTTCTCCATCGGGTAAAAGTTTGGCTTATGTTGTTAACAAACATGATCCTGATAAAAAAATCTCAGATGGTCCAGAACCTTTTTTCCAAGAACTATATTTTTGGGATGGGGCAGGGGAAGCTGAAAAAATCCTAACTGAAGAAAGTGGTTTCTTTTCTATTGTTTTGGGTAATTGGCTAGATGATGAAAATTTCACTGCTGGTAGGGGATACGAAGGAGTTTCTTTTTGTAAAATTAATGTAACTACAACTAAAAAGTTCCCCGAAGATTGTACTGGCTATGGAGAATCAACTATGGGAACTACTGATAATGTTGAAGCAATTATTGATGGCGTTGCCTATGGTTTTCACTATGAATGGCCAGAAATTGTTGGTAACCGTCGCACAAATAACGGTATTTTTGAACAAACAGAAAATGGTGAAAGACGCTTTATCACCAGTGATGTTCCTAGTGATCTAACGGTTGATAAAGACAATATCTATTATCTGCGTAATAGTCGAGATGGATCAAAATATACTTGGAATGGTTCAGAGAGTGATCTTTATTTGGTTTCAAAGAATGGCGAGACTCTTAAACGTCTTACTAATGATGGAACTAGTATTGCTGCCAAATCACAGCTTTCACTGTCTAATGACGGTAGATTTTTAACTTACCAAGTCACTGATTTGAGCCAACTTTCACCAGATAAAAATACTGTTGAAGAACAAAGTGATAACTCAAAAATTTGGCTTTATGATCTTAAGTTGAATAAATATTATGTTGTTGCTGAAAAAGGTCTTGCTCCTAGGGTTGTAATTAAATAACTCTCCAAACATAGAATATATTTAATAAAAAACCTGTAAACACTTTTTTGTTTGACTAAATCATCACTCATTTATTGAAGATTAAAACGCAGTTTAAAAGCTAAAATAAAATAATTTTTTAGCATCTCAAACAATTTGGATTTACTTACACCATATTTTCTTTCCTGGTAATAAACAGGAATCTCTTTAATTCTAAGACCCATCCGTTTTGCGGTATAAACCAATCTCAAATGGTATTCTCCATAACCTTGATAAATCTTTTTCAGTGACATTTTCTTTAATACCTTGGCTTGAATAGCATAATAACCACTGGTGTTGTCAGTAATAGGAAATAAAAATATTTTGCGCAAAAGATAATTAAAAAATTTAGTGGTATAAAAACGCAACTTATCATCCATTCCTCCACCAGCCATAAATCTTGAAGCAACCACCAAATCAAAATCATCACTTACAACTGATTTAATTAGGTTATTAATAACAGCCGGGTCATGATTAAAATCAGCATCCATACCAACAATAACTTTTCCCTTAGCCTTAGTAATTCCCAATAAAATTGACTTTGATAATCCAACAGGAGGGGGATTTAAGTAAAAAGAAATATTTTGGTTAGAGCGTGACAATTTCGTTAAATCAGTGATAGTACCATCACTACTATGATCATCAACGACAATAATTTCATGAGAAATTTTTTGTAATTGTTTTTCTAACTTAGTAATAAGCAGGGAAATATTTTGTTTTTCGTTAAAAGTTGGGATGATGACACTAACTAACAAGTTATTTTTCATAACAACAAAAAAATGGGTGGCTGACGAGACTTGAACCCGCGACCTCCGCTTTCACAGAGCGGCACTCTAACCAACTGAGCTACAGCCACCATGTGCGCCAAGCAGGACTCGAACCTGCGACCTACGGCTTAGAAGGCAGTCGCTCTATCCAGCTGAGCTATTGGCGCATACACAAAAAAATGGTTTAAAGAACTAAGAAACGTATTTTCTCAAACAAACACTGATTTTACCAGACTTATCGAGGAATAGCTCTCCAGATCTTAACGATCTCAATTATAATACCTCCACATGGATTTCAAGCTACACACTCCATACCAGCCAACTGGAGATCAGCCAACAGCAATTAAAAAGCTCACGGCCAGTGTTGAAGCGGGTAATCCGCACCAAACACTTCTTGGCGTAACTGGCTCTGGCAAAACCTTTACCATGGCAAATGTTATTGCCAACACTCAAAAACCAACCTTAGTCTTGGCTCACAACAAAACCCTAGCCGCTCAACTTTACCAAGAATTTCGTGACTACTTCCCAGAAAATGCTGTTAGCTACTTCGTTTCATACTACGACTATTACCAACCAGAAGCATACATTCCCACAACCGACACCTACATTGAAAAAGAAGCTGATATTAACGATGAAATCGACAAACTACGTTTGGCTGCCACCACCAACTTATTAACTCGCAAGGACGTCATCGTAGTCGCTTCCGTCTCATGCATCTACAACCTTGGTTCTCCTGTGGAATATGGTCAAAACATCTTTAAATTCATTGAGGGAGAAGTAATTTCCCAACATAGTTTTCTATTGCGCCTAGCCCAACTCCAATATGATCGCTCTACCACAGACTTAAAACGTGGTTCATTCAGAGTACGTGGCGATACCATTCAAGTCTGGCCAGCTTATCAAGATTCAGCTTTAAAAATTGAAACCCTAGAAAACACTATTACCAAAATCCAAGAAATCGACCCAATCAGTGGGGAAGTACTACCCCCAATGCATCGAGATCCACAAACTCAACGCTACACCCTTTGGCCAGCTAAACACTACACCATGAACCCAGACACCAGAGAAGCTGGTATTGCTGCTATCGAAAAAGAACTAGCTCAACAAATAATTGATCTTGAAAAAAATGGTAAAACCATCGAAAGCTACAGACTCAAACAAAAAGTTCAATATGACCTAGACATGATCCGTGAATTTGGCTTTGTAAATGGTATCGAAAACTATTCTAGATATTTTGATGGTAGAAACCCTGGAGATCCACCTTTTACTCTATTAGACTATTTCAAAGAAAACACCAAAATCTTCAATCAAAAATCATTTTTAACCATTGTCGACGAAAGTCACATGTCATTACCTCAAGTTAGAGGCATGTTCCATGGTGATCGCTCTCGCAAAGAAACTTTGATTAACTATGGCTTCCGTTTGCCCAGTGCCTTAGACAACAGACCATTGCAATTCCACGAATTTTTAGAAAGAACCCCACAAAACCTTTATGTTTCTGCCACTCCCAATGAATGGGAAATGCAACATTCTGGAGAAAATATTGCTGAACAATTAATTCGACCAACTGGCCTAGTTGACCCAGTTATTGAACTCAGACCCACTGAACACCAAATTGAAGATTTGGTAATTGAAGTAATTCGCCGCAAACTCCAAGGACAAAGAGTTTTAGTTACAACTTTAACTAAAAAGATGGCCGAAGCCCTAACCGAATATCTCAATACTCCAGAAAAAATTAATGCTTTAGTTAAAGATTTTCAAACTCGTGCAGCCGAAACACCAGATCCAGAAACACCATATCAACAAGAAACAGAATTTATCCCCATTGAACAAATAGAAATCGGTAAATTAGCACCAGATTTTTATGCTCATTTAGCACCATTACCAAAAGATCCTTTAAAAGAATATCCTAAGGTTGCGTATCTACATTCAGATATTGAGACTTTAGAAAGATCGGATATTTTGGATGATCTACGTAGCGGAAAATATGATGTTCTAGTTGGTATCAACCTATTGCGTGAAGGCCTAGATCTACCAGAAGTAAGCCTAGTTGCTATTCTCGATGCCGACAAAGAAGGGTTTCTGCGTTCTGCCACTGCTCTGATCCAAACCATGGGACGAGCTGCACGCCACGAAAATGGTAGAACCATTCTTTTTGCAGACAACATGACCAACTCAATGAGAAAATCTATTGAAGAAACACAAAGACGCCGAGAAGTTCAAGTCGCTTACAACTTACAATACAACATCACCCCAACTGGAATTCAAAAACCAATTCGTGAAAAACTATTACTAAAAGAAGAAGATGAGGAAGGTACAGAAATAGCTGCCCATAAAAGAAAGGGTAGAGTAATCCAACTCAAAAAAAATGAGTTTGTTAATCTACAAGATCTCAAACCAGACTCCTTAACCCCTGATGAAAAAGAGCAATATATTAAAAAACTTGATTTAAAAATGCGTCGCGCAGCCGTTGATCTTGATTTTGAATTAGCTGCTGAATTAAGAGACATAATCCAAGATTTAAAACAGTAATCTTTTTTACTACTCCCATACTCGAAATATAACCGAATCTGAGGTATAATAGCTCCTCGTTTTTAAGACAAAAAAATTATGCTTAAAACTTCTTTGGACCACATCATTATCTCTGGAGCTCGTGAACACAACTTAAAAAATGTCTCGCTCTCAATTCCTAAAAATCAGCTAGTAGTTTTTACCGGCCTTTCTGGCAGTGGCAAAACATCCTTAGCCTTCGACACTCTCTACGCGGAGGGCCAACGTCGATACGTGGAATCATTGAGTTCTTATGCCAGACAGTTTTTGGGCATCATGCAGAAACCTGATGTTGACCAAATCCAAGGATTATCTCCAGCTATTTCTATTGACCAAAAAACTACTTCACACAACCCTCGTTCTACAGTTGGCACCATCACAGAAATCTATGATTATTTACGCTTACTTTTTGCTCGCATTGGTCATCCTCATTGTCCAGAATGTGGTCGTGAAGTTAGCACTCAAAGCATCGACCAAATTATTGGTCAAATCGTAAATAAATTGGAAGAAAAAGCTGATGCTCAACCAACTCGATTCATGATCCTTTCTCCAGTTATTCAAAATCGCAAAGGTGAGTTCTCCTCAATGTTTAATAACTTGCAAAAGCAAGGATATAGCAGAGTGCGTATTGATGGAGAAGTCTTTGATTTAAATGAAAATATTTCTTTACTAAAAACCAATAAACACACTATTGAAGCAATTCTTGATCGCTTGAGTTTTTCCAAAAAACAACTCCGCGACAAACAAGAAATGAAAACTCTAAAATCACGTTTATCACAAACCATAGAAGAAGCCTTAAAACTTTCTGCCGGTCTAGTTGTAGCTAGTTTCATTAATGATGACTCACTTAATTTTCCAGACAAACCAAAAAACATGGAAGATTATCTTTTTAGTGAAAAACTAGCTTGTAGTCATTGCGGGATTTCTATTAAAGAACTTGAGCCAAGAATATTTTCTTTCAACGCACCAGAAGGAGCCTGTGCTACTTGTAATGGACTTGGATCTCTTTTAAGAGTTAACTCTGAAAAAATCATTGCCCCAAGTTTAACTCTTAGCGAAGGAGCCATTATTCCCTTTGCTCGCACTATGAGCAATGACACTTGGTGGGCCAGACTTGTCCAAACAGTAGTAATTGAAAATGGCTATGACTTCCGCAAAACCACCTATGAAGAAATGAGTGAAGAATTCCAAAAAACTTTACTTTACGGCTCGCCTAAAATTTATACCGTTACTGGTGAAAACCGTTTTGGCAAGGAAACTTTAATCCAAGAAAAATTTGAAGGCTTTATCACCAACCTAGAAAGACGCTATCAAGAAACAGACAGTGACTATATCCGCAAGGAAATTGAACAATTCATGCACAAAGAAACTTGTCCAGATTGTAAAGGCCTTCGTCTCAAACCAGCTTCGCTAGCAGTTAAAATCGATCAAAAAAATATTGCTGATGTAACTGGAATGACAATTCAGCGCGCACTAGATTGGTCAGATGCCTTACAACTAGAAAAGAAACTTTCTAATAAAGAAATAGAAATTAGTAAACCAATCTTAAAAGAAATTGTGGCTCGTCTTCGTTTCTTAACTTCAGTTGGTTTGAATTATTTATCACTCAGTCGTGAAGCCTCAACTCTAGCTGGAGGAGAAGCTCAGCGTATTCGCCTAGCCTCACAAATTGGTACCGGCCTAACTGGGGTTTTATATATTTTAGATGAACCAACTATTGGCTTGCATCCTAGAGACAATGATCGTTTAGTTGAAACTTTACAAAACCTCAAAAATCAAGGTAACACCGTTATCGTAGTTGAACATGACCGCGATGTAATGTTGTCTTCTGATTACATTTTTGACTTTGGACCTGGAGCTGGCAAACATGGAGGTTCAATCATTGCCGAAGGCACTCCAGAAGAGATAATGAAATTACCCAGCTCTATAACTGGTAAATACTTATCTCGTAAAAAAGACGTAACTAGAGAAAAAGAAGTAACAAGAAAAATCATTGACCCAGATGAAACTGCTAAAGTTAAAGGTCACTCTGGAGCTATTCAGCTTCGTGGTGCAACTCATCATAATCTTAAAAACATTGACGTAGACTTTCCACTTAATTCTTTAAACTGTATTACTGGCCTCTCTGGCAGCGGCAAATCTACTTTGCTTCACGACACTCTCTATCACCAACTAATGAAACACTTGGAACGTAAAACTGAAAATTATGCTGGCTCAGTACAGCAAGTTATGATTCCAGATGTTGTCCGTAGAGTCTCATTAATTGATCAGAGTCCTATTGGCAAAACACCTCGCTCCAATCCAGCTACTTATACCAAGATTTTTGATTACATTCGTAAAATTTTTGCCAATACCCAAGAAGCTCATATTCGTGGTTATAATCCCGGTAGGTTTAGTTTTAACGTCAAAGGTGGACGCTGTGAAACCTGCCAAGGAGATGGACAAATTAAGATTGAAATGCAGTTTTTACCAGATGTTTATGTTACTTGTGATGTCTGCAATGGCCAACGATATAATGAAGAAACACTACAAGTTTTATACAAGGGCAAAAACATTGCTGAAATTCTTAAATTAAGCATTGAAGATGCTTTAGAATTTTTCAAAACCAATAGCAACTTAAAGCAAAAACTCCAAACCCTAGTCGAAGTCGGTTTGGGATATTTGGAACTAGGACAACCAGCTCCAACTTTGAGTGGTGGAGAAGCCCAACGTGTTAAATTAGCTCGTGAATTAAGTTTACGCACCAATGACCACGTAGTTTACTTATTAGATGAGCCAACCACCGGTCTACATTTTGCTGACGTACAAAAGTTACTTTTTGTTTTACATCAATTGGTTTCTCAAAATAATACAGTTGTTTTAATCGAACACAATCTCGATGTTATTAAAAATGCCGACTGGATCATTGATTTGGGACCAGAGGGTGGGGAATATGGTGGTGAAATCATTGCAACTGGTTCACCACAAGAACTAGCTCAAATTACAAATTCTTTTACTGGCCAATATCTCAAATCAGAGTTCGCCGCTCAAAAAAAATAAACCTTATCTAGCATTAACTAAATTTATTGGCTAATATAGCCTTAGTATGATGCGTAAGTTATTACTTGGATTATTTTTTAGCATAATCAGCCTTTTTGGCTTTAATTCTGTAGTCCTTGCTCAACAAGAGCAAATAGAAGCAGAGCAAGCTTTTGAAAACTCCCTAAAAAGTACTTACAACGTCCAAGAAAATGGCTCTACTTACGTTGAGCATACATTTACCATCAAAAACCTTACCCCAACCTATTACATTACTAAGCATGGCCTACGCACTAGCTCTACTAGTATTTCTGGTGTGAGAGTAATGGAAAATGGCAAAAATCTTGATCCAGAAGTTACTCAGGTAGACAACCAAACTAACATTGGTATTACTTTTCCAGATAAATTGGTTGGTGAAGGCAAAACAAGAACTTTTACCATTAGTTACACCAACCCAGATCTTGCTCAAGCCAACGGCAGTGTTTTGGAAGTAGCAGTTCCCAAACAAGCTGATCCTCATAAATATGCACATATTGAAGTTGTGCTCAATACACCAATTCGCTTTGGTTCAGCAACTAGAGTAACTCCAGCTACTAACTATGTGCAAAAATTAACTGAAAAAGGCGTTCAAATGGTGTTCGGAGATTTGGGTGACCAAGGAGTCTCTGCTCTTTTTGGTTATGAACAAATTTATGATTTGAACTTTACTTACTTTTTAGAAAACAATAATTCTCAGCCCATTCTATTGCAAACAGCTTTACCACCAGATACTCCTTTCCAAAGAATGAATTATTCATCCATTGAACCAGAGCCAACCGAAATGAAACTAGATAAAGATGGTAACTGGATCGCTACTTTTTATATGCAAGGCAACACTGCTCAAGCGGTTAAAGTTAAAGCTCAAGCACTTTTAACTTTAGAGCAAAATCCTTTGGTTCCCATTGCTTATCCCCAAGCTTTTAATTTGGCCAAACAACCATTTTGGGAAACAGACAATGCTGACTTACAGAAAATTGCCGCTGAACACCCTAGTCCAAAAGAAGTTTATGACTTTGTTACTAGTCAATTGGAATATGCACAAATAGATTCTATTGATAATTTGGAGCGCAAAGGAGCAATTAAGGCTTTAGAAAAACCAGATCAAGCGGCCTGTCAAGAATTCTCCGATTTATTTGTAACCCTAGCTAGAATAAACAAAATCCCTGCTAGAGTAATTACTGGTTATGGCTATGCAGAAAACAGTCGTTTGCGACCACTAAGTTTAGGCAATGATATTTTGCATGCCTGGCCAGAATACTGGAATGAGGAAAAACAAAACTGGCAACCAATTGACCCCACCTGGGAAAATACTACTGGTGGCGTTGATTATTTTAATCACTTTGATCTTAATCATATTGTTCTAGCCATTAATGGAGAATCAAGTACTTTGCCATACCCAGCTGGATCATATAAAACAGACAAACAGCAAAAAGAAAAAACCCTAGAAGTAAACTTTGGCAAAAGCTTTCCAGAACAAGAACCAAATTTTGAAGTTACTTTGGAACCACAAAAAAACACCTGGATTGGAATGCCTGGTTTTTATGATCTTAAAATTAAAAACAAATCAGGAGCTGCTTGGTATAACCTAAATTTTGATTTAGCTTCAAATAATTCTGGAGTTAGAGTTTTTGGTGACACAGCCATAAAAGCTCTACTACCTTTTGAAACCTTAAGTTTGCAACTCTTTGTTTATAATACACATGGAGCACTGCCGACCAAGGACACTCTCCATTTCACTTTCAACATGAATGGTGAAAGTGTCGTAACAAAAGACTTTGCTATCACCAATGCACCGAACTTCGTCCAAACCATTGCCCATCCTTACACCATCTTTGCCTTGGGCGGAGCAGCGATCCTCTTGGCCCTTGGAACCGGGAGTGTACTCGTTCTTAGACAAAAACGCTAAGATTCTTTACGTTGGTAAAGCCAAAAATCTAAAAAATCGCCTCACTAGTTACACTCAATATTCACAGCTTTCTTCACGAATTAAAAAACTCGTCACAACTGCAACTGAAGTAAGATATCAAGTTTTAGATAGTGAGTTAGAGGCTCTATTAATTGAAGCAGAACTAATTCATACCCATCAACCCTTTTTTAATATCAGGCTCAAAGACGACAAATCTCCCATCTACTTATTAATTACTAATGAAAAGTTTCCTAAAGTCTTAAAAAAGCGTAAAACAGATTTGATTACCGAAAATCCCAAAGGAACTATTCTTGGGCCATTCCAAAGTAGTTATAAGGTTAATGAAGTTTTAAAAATTGCTCGAAAAATATTTCCTTGGTGCAATCAACCAATTACTGATCAAAAAAAGGCTTGTTTTTACTACCATTTAGATCAATGTCCAGGGGTTTGTCTTGACTTAATTTCTCCAGAAAACTACGCAGAAAATATCAATAATTTAAAACTTTTTCTTAAAGGCAAAAAGAGAGAAGTACTTAAAAACCTAACCCTACAAATGCGTCAATTTTCTGAGACTCAAGAATATGAACAGGCACAGATAATTAAGCAACGCATTCAATACATCCAAGAAGTTACACAAAAAAACTATCAACTTAAACCGGATTTAGTTTTACCTGGCTTTGGCCTCAATCAACAAGAATTAGGTATTATTGAATTAAAAAAAATTCTTTCAACTTATACTAGATTTCCAAAAACTAAAAAATTATCCAGAATTGAAGGTTATGACGTAAGCAATGTTCAAGGTAAAAATGCCGCTGTTTCGATGGTGGTAACAGAAAATGGAATAGCAAATCCAAGTGAATATAAGTTATTTAATATCTATTCTCTTGATACTCCTAATGATTATCATATGATGAAAGAAGCTTTGGTTCGTCGCCAAAATCATCCAGAGTGGGGGAAGCCAGACTTGGTGGTTATAGATGGTGGCAAAGGCCAAGTCAAAGCAGTTTTACAAATTTGGCAATGGCAAATACCAGTAATAGGTATTGCTAAAAATCCAGATAGATTAGTTATCCCACTACCAGTAGAAAAACAAGAAAAATATCAAATTCTTAATCTTGGACCTGATCATCCAGCATTGAAACTAATTCAACAATTAAGAAACGAAGCTCATCGCTTTGCCAAAAAACAATGGAGTAAAAGACACACTAGAGCTTTGTTGAATAAATAGTTAAAAAGTGTGTAAAATGTAACTATGAATGAAGAAAATAATCTATTGGCAGGGCTAGAATCAGCTTTTGAAGAGTTTGATGCCGCCCAAGAAAAAGAATCTAACCCGCAACATAGCGAATTAGTTGAAATAAGAACAAGTTTTAAAGAAGGTTTTGAAGGTGATGTTTTAGCAGATAAATTATATGGAATTTTGTCTAGATTTTTTGCTGATAAAAAATTAAAACATAAAATTGTTGTTTTCCAAGATGATCAAACTTCTATTACCTCTCAAAAACAACTAACTCATTTACAAAATACACTTCCCAATGGCAGAGAAATAACTTATAAAACTGTTCGGGTTGCAGATGCTAGTATTGATTGGACTCCTTCTGGAATGACTGAGCATGGATTTCTGTTATGGGAAAAAGTTTTACCAATTTTGCCAACCGGTGAAGAAATGGATAAATTTATTGAACTTTTGAAAAATGATCCAGAAGCAACTAAACTTATCTTGGAATTGTTTAACTTAGAAGGTGATGAATTAATAAAAGAAGTTGCAAGTAAAGCAGCTGAAGAAATAAGAAAATATACATAAACAATTAATGCTTAGACTTTTTCTCAACACCAGCGTTACTTTTTGGATTCTCTCTTATTTTCTTCCCACCATTAGTTTTTCAGACTGGACCACTATGCTCATTGCCAGTCTAGTCATGGTCTTTGTACAAAAAATCATTAAACCAATTATTAAATTTCTATTTTTACCTATCAATGTTGTTACTTTTGGTCTGTTTTCCGTCGTAATCAACGTAGCAATGTTGTGGTTAGTTACCTATTTAGTACCTGGTTTCGAAATTTCCAACATGATCGTTTTTGGCTATCACTTGAGTCGATTTGGCTCGATTCTCTTTGCTTCAATTTTAATCGGTTTTGTTCAAGGTTTTGTCACATTAGTAATCTAAGTTTGGTTGTGTAAAAAAATGCACTGACCAATCAATCCTGGTATAATAACAATATGAAAAAGCTCGGATTAACCCTTCTATTTGTTCTACTATTCGGACTTATCGCTGTCTTTCCAGCCAAAGCCTTAACAGTAGAACCACTAAAACAGGTATTAGAAGCAACCAGCCCCATCGAAGCTAGCGATGCTGGAAATCTAGCATCTTCATCGGCTGAACTAGACCAAAAAATTCAAGAAAAAAAAGATCAAGACATTACAGAAACTGGTGGTAAGCAAAAAAGCAAATTAGCTGCCTACTTAGACGAACATCCCATCGGAGGATTGTCTTGGCACAATCCTTTACAACACGCCATTCGTAGAGCCATTGCCAATGGCTTACCAGCCAATATTATTGTGTTGATGTTATTATTTCCATTAATTGCCTCATTAATTGCTGTTTCCCGTCATGTTGTGGGTCTAAAAGGCTTTGGTGTCTACATTCCAGCCGTCTTATCTGTGGCTTTTGTTTCAACCGGAATCATAACTGGTGTCTTAGTATTTGTAGCAGTCTTAGCAGCCGCAACCATTGCTCGTAGCGCTGTAAAACACTTCAAGCTACCATTGCTACCCAGAACTGCCATGTTGCTTTGGGTAGTAACTTTCTTAATCCTCAGTTTACTAATACTTGCTTCCTGGATTAATGTTAGCTCACTCCTAAGCATTAGTATTTTTCCACTTTTAATTATCATGCTCTTAACAGAAAACTTTATGAGTACTCAACTATTCAGTAGTCAAAAAGAAGCCCTGAGTATTACTTTTGAAACTCTTCTAGTTGCTATTCTTTGTGCACTATTAATCAATCTAGAGTCAATTCAAAAATTCGTCTTACTTTATCCAGAATTCAGTTTATTAGCTGTTGCTGGCCTAAATATTTTAATTGGTAGATATACCGGTTTGCGTCTCTTGGAGAGAGTGCGCTTTACTTCAATCATTGAAGAAGAGGAATAAGCTTATGGTACTCGCCAATGACATCCTGGGCATGAATGCTCGCAACCAGCTTTATGTCCCACTCAACTCTCGCAAAGCTCGATCTTTTTGTATTTCAAAATACGCTACTAAATTATTATTACAAAGCCAAAATATTCCCACCGCTCAAGTTTATGGTATCTTGGCAACCTCAGAAGACATTGAAGAATTTGACTGGAAAAAACTAGAAAAAGACTTCGTGATCAAACCTACTAATGGCCATGCTGGTAAGGGAGTAGTTGCTTTCCGCAATCAACATGCTGATAAAGAACATTGGACTGATGCTATAGGTCACGTTTGGAGTCTCGATGATATTAAATTGCATTGTGGTGACATTTTGTCTGGAGAATATAGTACTCATGGTTCAAATCACAACATCATTGTTGAAGAACGTATTCCAATTCACCCCAAACTACTAAAATATAGCTATAAAGGCACTCCTGATGTTAGAGTGGTCGTCTTTAATAGCGTTCCGGTTATGGCTCTTTTACGTTTGCCAACTGAAGAATCTGGTGGACGCGCCAATCAAAGCCAGGGAGCTTTGGGAGTAGGTGTTGATATAGCTACCGGCATTACTACTCACGCAGCTGCTCATAAAAATCAATTAATTCAATACATGCCCGATACAAAAATTAAGCTCAATGGCATTCGCGTTCCATTTTGGAAAGAAATTCTTTTGACTGCGGTAGGAGCGGCAAGAGCAGCTGGCCTAGTTTTTACCGGAGTTGATATTTTTATCCATCAAGAAAAAGGTCCTATGGTAGTAGAGCTCAATGCTTATCCTGGCTTATCTATTCAAGTAGCAAATAAAGCGGGACTCAGAAGACGCTTGGAAAGAGTTAGAGATCTCAATGTTCTAAGCACAGAACATGGGGTTAGAATTGCCCAAGCTCTGTTTGCTGAAAATTTTGCCAGTAAAATCAAGGAAGACGGCGAAATTCCAATTATTGAAATTGAAGAAACAGTTACTATCTATGGTGACGATAAACAAAAAATCGATGAAAAAGCCCTTATTAACACTGGTCGTTTTCGCACCATTATTTCTAGTGAACTAGCAAAAGAACTAGGCTTAATAGATGTCGATGATCTCTTGTGGTATCAACAAGTAGCTGGAGAAGGTAAGCGCCCTGTAGTGGAATTGAAATTCAAACTCAAAGATAAAGTAATTACTACTTCAGCAGTTGTTTCCAAAAAACTCAATAAAGGCACTCAAAAAATTGAAATAGGTAGGAATGATTTGGCAGGATTTGTTATTAGACCTGCTTAAAAAGCTAAGTTAAAAACATGGGACTCGTTGCAGATCTACAACCAACTAATTTTTTAGCAGAGAAACAACGTTTTCTAGCTAGTCCCAACTTTAATCCTCAATTTAATTATTATCGTTTTTTCGCTACTGAAGATTTAGTGCAAAATGGTTTACCCAATACAAAATATATTGATTTAGCTGAAAAAATTATTGAAACTACTTTTACCAAATTTTCTATTGAAGAGCTTCAGTCTCAACGAGGCGAACTTTTGAATGAAGAAATTGTTTCTCGTGAAATTAGAAATTTTCTCAAACTTCATGGATTGGAAAGAAAATTTGAGATTATTTGGTCGGCAGAGTTCGTCAGTAGAGCAGCTATCAATGCCAACGAAATTAAACTAAGACTCCCTTGTTCAATTTATAAAGAAGACCTAGATAGTTTGCTTTACCACGAAATTGGAACTCATGCCCTACGTCGAATTAATTATGAACAACAACCTTGGTTTAAGAAAAAAAAGAACTACGGTTTTGCTCCATACCTAAAAACTGAAGAAGGTTTAGCTGTCTTACATGCTATGTATCCACAAAAAATGCAGTTAACCTACATGGCTGCCCTAAACTTTTTAGCCACAATTAAAGCTCAGGAAGAATCATTTTTAGAAGTATGGCAATATTTAAATCACTATCTAGGCGATGCAGAACGAGCTTTTACTTTAACCTTCAAAAAGAAAAGAGGACTCACTGATACTAGCAGGCCAGGAGGTTTTACTAAGGATTATGTTTATTTTGAGGGTTTTGTGGAAACTACCAAGTTTATGGTAGAAAATAATTTTCCTTTAAAAGAACTCTATTATGGAAAAATATCTTGGCAGGATATTACAAAAGCAGTTGTTTTAAATCCCAAGTTTCAGCCGATTTTGCCTCGTTTTTACACTAAAGATCCAGATGCTTATAAAAGAAAAGTTGCTGAGATTGCCAAAGAAAATTTCTTAGTCTAGTCATTGAGCTATAATACTGACCACTTATGTTAGTACCCGATAGTAAAAAAATAGTCTTAGGCCTCTCTGGTGGTGTTGATTCCGCCGTTAGCGCTCTGCTTCTTAGAGATGCTGGTTATGATGTGCATACTGCCTATATTGAGTGCTGGAACGAACCAGGCTGTAGAGCTGAAGGTGATCGTAAAGACGCACTCAAGGTTGCTTTACAACTCAACCTTCCTTTTCAAGTTTTAGATTTCAAAAAAGAATATAAAGAAAAAGTCATGGGATATTTTTTAAGTGAATATCAAGCTGGTCGAACTCCCAATCCTGATGTGATGTGTAATAAGATTATTAAATTTGGTTTATTTTATGAATGGGCAATAAAAAACGGCTATGAAGCCGTTGCTACTGGTCATTATGCTGGTACAAACGGCAAACAATTACTCATACCAAAAGATAAACATAAAGATCAAACATATTTTCTTTATGAAATAAAAAGCGAGCAGTTACCTCATATTGTTTTTCCCTTGCAAGAGCTAAATAAAGATGAAGTTCGCGAAATAGCTATAAAAAATCAGTTGTCAGTCGCCAATAAAAAAGATTCTGTTGGTATTTGTTTTGTGGGCGATATAAATGTACCCAAATTCCTCAAAGATAATTTGGGCGAAAAACCAGGTGAAATAGTTGATGAAGCTGGAAATATCTTAGGAAAACATCATGGTTTATGGTTTCATACCATAGGCCAAAGACATGGTTTTACCTATGATAAGAAAAAATATGCAAAACTTAATCCAGAACTATCAAAGGGTGAATTACCAGCTCTCTATGTGATTGATAAAAAACCAAAAATTAATCAATTAGTAGTTGGTCCTCACCTTCAAGTACTAAAAAATTCTTTTGCTTTGGAAAAATTGCATGTCTTGGGAATAAGCGAAGATGAGCTTTTAGCTAATAAAAAGCTTACTATTAGAATTCGCCATACTGGTGAAAGAATAAGTGGAGTAATTGAAAAAAAAGACGGACATTTCAGGGTAAAATTAACAAAAAAAACCCATGGAATAGCCAGTGGGCAATCAGCTGTTTTCTATTTAGATACTCAAAATCAGATAATCTGTGGTGGTGGTGGAATCATCCTTTGACATCTCATGATTACTTGATACAATATCTCCCACTTCACAATTCGTGTCACATGACATAGAATTCACAAATCGCGGGAAAGAAGAGACGGCCCCCAGCGGGGATTGTTTCTTTTTTTCGGTGAAAAAGAAGTTGAACATTAACAAATTAATAGACTTAAGACAGAATTTACACCATGGATTCATATTCTGATATGAACATGGTGGTGAAATATGTTACATTGATGGATTTTTTTTAAAAAAAGAATCCGTTAATTCCAAATCGATGATTTATCCCAGCAGGGGTAAATTATCAACCAGAAACAATAAATCTTTTAGATAACGAAGAAAAAAAGATCAGTTTCAAACTTAAAAATAAATTTTTATTTGAGAGTTTGATCCTGGCTCAGGATGAACGCTGGCGGTGTGCCTTAGGCATGCAAGTCGGACGGGATTTACACCTTCGGGTGTAATGAGAGTGGCAGACGGGTGAGTAACGCGTAGATATCTACCTTATAGTAAGGAATAGCTCATCGAAAGGTGGGGTAATACCATATAGTTCCCTCAGGGGTAAAGGCTTCGGCCGCTATAAGAGGAGTCTGCGTCCTATCAGGCAGTTGGTGGGGTAATGGCCTACCAAACCTATGACGGGTAGCCGGTGTGAGAGCACGACCGGCCACAAGGTCACTGAGACACGGGACCTACATCTACGGATGGCAGCAACCGGGAATTTTGCGCAATGGGCGAAAGCCTGACGCAGCGACACCGCGTGTGGGAAGAAGTTCTTCGGAATGTAAACTACTGTGGCGAGGGAAGAAGTATGACTGTACCTCGCTAGAAAGCACCTGCTAACTACGTGCCAGAAGCCTCGGTAATACGTAGGGTGCAAGCGTTATCCGGATTTACTGGGCGTAAAGAGTTCCGTCGGCGTCTTTATAAGTTGCTTGTTTAATCCTGTGGCTCAACCTCAGACCAGCAAGCAAAACTATAAGGATTGAGTCTGTTTGGAGAAGCTAGAATTCTTGGTGGAGGGGTGAAATCCGTAGATATCAAGAGGAATACCAGTCGCGAAGGCGGGCTTCTAAAACAGCACTGACGCTCAGGGACGAAAGCTTGGGTAGCAAAAGGGATTAGAGACCCCTGTAGTCCAAGCCGTAAACACTGTTCGCTAGTTGCCTGCTTTTCTTTGCATATTTTTAATGCAAGTTAAAGAGTATGCAGGGAAAAGTGGGTGACGTAAGGTAACCCGTTAAGCGAACCGCCTGGGGAGTACGACCGCAAGGTTAAAACTCAAAGGAATTGACGGGGGAGCGCACAACCGGTGGAGCATGTGGTTTAATTCGATACAAAGCGAAAAACCTTACCCAGATTTGACATGTACCTGCACGTTTTGGGAAACCAGAACTTCTTCGAGAGTGGTACACAGGTGATGCATGGCTGTCGTCAGCTCGTGTCGTGAGACGTCCACTTAAGTGTGGTAACGAGCGCAACCCTTGCTGTCAGTTACAAGTGTCTGACAGGACTGCCCCGCCTCTGGCGGGGAGGAAGGAGAGGACGACGTCAAGTCAGCATGTCCCTTACATCTGGGGCTACACACATCCTACAATGGAGCCGACAACGGGTCGCAAAGGGGTAACCCTGAGCCAATCCTAAAAACGGCTCCTCAGTTCAGATTGAGGGCTGCAATTCGCCCTCATGAAGCCGGAATCGGTAGTAATCGCAAATCAGCAGGTTGCGGTGAATACGTTCTCGCTCCTTGTACACACTGCCCGTCAAGCCAGCAAAGTCAGCAACGCCCGAAGCGGGTGACCGTAACTCTTAGGAGAGCGGCCCTTCTACGGCGAGGTTGGCGATGAGGACTAAGTCGTAACAAGGTATCCGTACTGGAAGGTGCGGATGGATCACCTCCTTTCTAAGGAGAACGGGTAGGAGATATCACGACCTCCTTTCTCCCGAGAACAGTAATGTTCTCGAAATAACAAGTCCTATGATCACCATATCTAGGCCATTTTTCACCACCGTGTTTAGCTCAGAATTTATTCTGATGTTAACATCTGTCTCACTGCCCTTAAAAAGAGCAGATGACAAAACCAACCCTCAGTACTGAGGGTTTTTTTGTATTTAATTACTCTATTATTAAATAATATCCTGATTCATCACTAAAATAGTCAATACAATATAGGTCATTAGCAGACAATGGCAAACTCTGCTAATTGCTAGTTTATAAAATATATATTGATATATCATTATTTTTTATATGATATACTTTGATATTATTTGATAGATAGGGTTATATTTTTCATAGGAAAGAGGATAGTTTTTTATTGAAAATTTTTTAATAATTTTTAATAAAAAAATCTAACAACAATACAAAGTTTATTTCTAAAACAACCTCAAGGTTTTACAATAGAAAAAAGAAAATTTCAGATAGCAAAAATATCCGAGCATGTTACAATACTGGTTATTATTTTGGGTGTATAGCTCAGATGGTTAGAGCGCTGTCCTGATAAGACAGAGGTCCTACGTTCGATTCGTAGTACACCCACTTTTTATTCCCTGAAAACTAGATTCGTTTTGCCTTACGCTCCAACAAATATTTCATTGGCCAATACAAAAAGAATTGAAGCAAAATAAAGATTGGGGGAGCCCAACGCATAGCAAACTCAAGATTTGAGAATGCCATCACAGATAAAAAGCTCAAAATCCCCACAGCTCTTCCTAAATTAAAAAATATCTCATTATCAAAAACGTAGGCATAACCAGCATGTTCATTCTGACCCTTGAGCTCCTCATCCATTGCACTCATCACTAAAGTATAACTATTGGTCCATCTAACTGATTCTAAAATAATCTGAGTCATTAAATAAACTAAACCAAATAACCAAGAAAACTGCCAAAGAAGCAAGCTCATAGTTATCAAATAGAGCAAATGAGCAACATTCATAAAGCGAAGCACATGGCCATCCTTCATTTTACGGCCAGCAATATATAAACTGCCAGCAGCCAACAACTGCATCACAGACTGCAAAGTACCCAGCAACCCTTCCTTAGCCCCAAAATTTAAAATCAATAATGCTGGATAAAAAAGATTAATACCCATTAAACAGCTATAAATAAAATTGATCGCTCTAGCCATAGACCAATTCTTACTTTTCTTTGTAACCCATAATTGAGCTGAGCCAATATCTTCAAAAGCGGAAAACTTCATCAACAGCCCACTAACAAATAATAAAAATAAAGCGATAACGATCATAATTTTATAAGCACTAGCCACTGAATAAAAAGAAATTGTTTCTCCCAAAGCCAGAAACCAACCAACAATTACTGGAACTACAACTCCAACCACCAATCTTAAGGATGATTCTATGGAATTGTAATACATTCGATCTTTACCCTTGCTCAATAGATAACTTAAAGAATTCTTATTAGCCCAAAAAAATGAGGCCGTCAGACCAAAGAGAAAACCATAACTTAATATTGAAAAAGGAGAAAATACTGTTGAAAAAACGGCCAAAGCAGCACCGGCTCCTTGAAAAACAACCCCGAAAAAATAAAGATTTTTAACATGAATTTTCTTTAGAAGAAAACCATTAATCAAAAAACCAACTGGTAAACCCAATACCCAACCCAAATAATACATAATCACCAAGATAGCTCCATTAGCTTGACGCCATAAAAAAGCACTCATAAAAACATCTAGTAGGGGACGAGCCATTAAATAAAAAATATAGGAAAGCATTAATCTTTGAAGGTTAATACCCATGCTTTGGTAATGACTCCATTCGATGCTAAGACGTTGCAATAAGGTTTTTTTCACAGTAACTTTATGTTGTTATTAAAAGAATTACCCCAGCAATAGTTACTAAAGAACCAATGGCCTTCTGCAAAAGATGTTTGCGTTCACCCAAGAAAAAGACACTTAAGAAAACCGTAAGAATAACGCTCGTTTGAAATATTGGAGAAATTAATGAAGCCTGACCGCCAACCTTATAAGCAGTAAAATAGGCAATAGAAGAAAAACAATAAAGCACTACTGCACTAATAAGCATATTTGAAATTTTTATTGAAGAAAAATATGAAGCCAAAGATTTGGTTAGCTTTGGCTTAAAAAATAAAATTACCAAAGAGGGTAAAAGAAAAATCATAAACATATAAGAAGAAACTGATTGGAATAATTTCAAAATATAAACATCATTGGTAAAAGCAATTCCGTATAAAAAAGAACTCAATAAAGCAAAAACATGACCTTTATTAAACCTCCAACTCGATTTCTCAAAATAGGTAAATATAATACCCAAAATTACGACCGCAATTCCCACGATTTGCCAAACACTAAGCTGTTCTCCAAGAAAAATAACAGCCGTTAAGACTGCCCAAATCGTACTAGTAGGAAATAGAATACTTGCCTCCGAAGCTTCGGCATGTTCAAAAGCTAAAAAAGAAAGAATATTACCAGCAGCATAAAGAAAAATCATAGCAATGACATGTGGCCAAACAGTCCATAAATTGGGAATTTCAAAAGTATTAGTTGCTTTACTGTAAATAAAAAAAATAACAGCAGCCATAAACTGAAATAAAAAACTCAGTGCCATTGAATCATGCTTTGGATTCATCATCACTTTTTTTTGCAAAATTCTGGCGATAGCTCCAGTTATGGATGCACCCAAAACTAATAAAACCCATGGTTGAAACATGGAGCATATTATAGTTACACTATTGTTTAAATGCGCAAGCAAAAAAAGAATAAAATAAAATTCTCTTTCTTCATAAGTTTCTGGACTCTTCTTCGTTTAATAGCTGTAATTACATTATGGATTTGGAATCCCTTTTGGGGAGCAGTGCTCAATATTTTAATTGATGCTGTAGATGGCCACATGTTTGAATCATTTGGCATTCAACGAGATACTTATGAAGTATATGATAAGTGGCTTGATTTATGGTTTTACATTGCTATGGCTTTTTATACTTATCAATTTTTACAAACCTCACCTTATTATTTATTGCTCATGGGATTGTTCACCATGAGACTAGTAGGCATTTTAGCTTTTGCCAAATTTAACAAAGAATGGTTATTATTTGTTCTGCCCAATCTCTTTGAACCAGTTTTCTTAGTAGTAGTTGGCTTTCCCCAATCATTTAATCTTTGGGGTGTAACCACAGTTTTCAGCATAGTATTTGTCAGCAAAATGTTTATAGAATGGTGGATCCACATTGCTCATTTGGATTTAACTAGCCTAATTATGGGAAAACCAACCAAGTGGTTTCGAACAAAATCTTAAGAACGGCTTTCTAAAGTTTTGAACCTTGCCATCTAGCAGACGAAAATATAGAATGCTAACCCACTAGAAGGGGAGTATCTAAATACTCTATATACTAACCCTGGCAAAGAAAGTCAGTTATGACTGAAAAAACTTCGCAAAGCCTTACTAGCCAACTTCTTTTACCAATAGTCCCACTTAAAGAGGGAATCCTATTTCCTGTGACTGAATCTGTTCTAACTTTTGGTCGAGATATTTCTTTATCTGGAATAAAAGCAGCAGCAAAAAACCCCCAAAAACTAGTTGTTTTAGTCGCACAAAAAAAATCAACCACAGCTTTACCAAAACCAAGCGACCTATATGAAGTAGGAACATTGGCCATAGTTGAAAGAACAATTAAAACAGAAAACATTGTCAACGCCTTAGTTAGAGGAATTGGCAGAGTTAAAATTCAACATTTCACTCAATCAAGTCCATATCTAGAGGCTCAGGTTATCAGAATTAATGACATAGAAAATAGTGATGATGAAACTAAAGCCCTAGCCAACAATCTACAAAAATCATTCCGTAAAACTGTTCAAATGGGCAAGCAAGTCGAATTTTTAAACTTCATGAAACTCCTTGGTGGAGTCAAGGCTGGAGAATTAGCAGACCAAATTGCTAGCACTCTAAGCATTGATACCACAATCAAACAATCAATCTTGGAAACCATCGATGTTAAAGAGAGACTAAAAATCGTAACTCATCATTTAACTAGAGAAATCAAAGTTTTAGAAATAGAAAAAGACGTTGTTTTCAAAACTCAAGAACAATTTGATAAACATATGCGTGAAACAATTTTGCGCGAACGCCTAAGAACTATTCAAAAAGAACTAGGCGAAATAGATGATGAAGATGAGGCAGCTGATGCGTATTTGGCTAAACTTAAAAAACTAAAAGTTGATGCCGAAACTAAACAAAAAATAAAAAAAGAAGTTAAACGCTTAAGACAAATGTCTCCTAATAATCCAGAAAGTGGATATATTAGATCTTGGTTGGACATAGTTTTTGATTTACCTTGGGGAAAAACTACTAATAACAAAGTTGATTTAAAAGAATCAGCAAAAATTCTTGATCTCCACCATCATGGCCTACAAGAAGTAAAAGATAGAGTTCTTGAATATATCGCTGTATTACAACTACAGCAAAAAAATATCAAAAACAATAAACAACAAACTCCTACAATCTTATGTTTTGTTGGACCACCCGGAGTTGGTAAAACCAGCATCGGTCGTTCTATCGCAGAAGCTTTAAATCGAAAATTTGTTAAAGTTTCTCTTGGTGGCATTAGAGATGAAGCCGAAATAAGAGGCCATCGCAAAACTTATGTTGGTGCTATGACTGGAAAAATTATTGCTGGCATCAAACAAGCTCAATCTATGAATCCAGTCTTTATGCTAGATGAAATAGACAAAATCGGTAATGACTTCAGGGGTGATCCTGCGTCTGCCTTACTAGAAGTTCTAGATCCAGAACAAAACAAAGAATTTGTGGATCACTATTTAGATTTACCATTTGATCTCTCACAAACTATTTTTATTACCACTGCAAACACTCTTGATACTATTCCTCCAGCTCTAAGAGATCGTTTGGAAATAATTAGATATTCTGGCTACACTCCTGAAGAAAAACTACAAATTGCTGAAAAACACTTATTGGAAAAAGTAGTAACCAGTAATGGCCTAAGTATGGAAAATGTTGTTATTCCTACAGCCACCATTGAAGCCATTATTTCTGGTTATACCAGAGAAGCTGGTGTTCGCAGTCTGGAAAGAACCATCCATAATTTAGCCAGAAAAGTTGCCAAAGAATTAGTGCTCAAACCACGTAAAAAGAAGATTGCCATTGAAACCAAGGATTTAAAAAAATTCTTAGGACCAAAAGACTACGATGAGGGACTAGCTGAAAAGAAAAACTTAACTGGTGCAGCCACAGGATTAGCATGGACACCAGTGGGGGGAGATATTCTTTTTATCGAAGTAGCTCTTTCTCCTGGTAAAGGAAAAATTCAGCTCACTGGCCAATTAGGAGATGTAATGAAAGAATCTGCTCAAGCAGCTTTAACTTTTGTCAAATCCCATCTCAAAGAATTAAAAATAACTCAAAAGAAAATAGAAGAAACAGATATCCACATCCATGTTCCAGAGGGAGCAGTACCAAAAGATGGACCTTCTGCCGGTGTAACCCTAACCACAGCCTTAGTATCTGCTTTAACAAAAATCCCAGTTAAACGCACAGTTGCTATGACCGGAGAAATTACTTTAAGAGGAAAAGTTTTAAGAATTGGTGGTCTAAAAGAGAAAAGCATTGCAGCTCACCGAGCTGGCATTACAACTATTATCATTCCAGCTGAAAACAAGAGAGATTTGGAAAAAATTCCAGATTCAGTTAAAAAAGTTATTACTTTTAAACCAGTAGCTATGATCGAAGAAGTACTCAAAATTGCTCTTGTTAAACCACTTTAAAAGTCTGGTACACTATCAACAGATGAGAAAAATTCTATTTCTTTTTTTTGCTGTCTTTACAAGTATTTTTTTAGCTGGCTGCAATCCATTGGAATTTAAACAACAAGCTGGATTACAAGTCATAACCAATGAAATCCCAGCTAGTCTTTTCCTTGACGATCAATATTTGGATAAAACACCTTTTATCAATAAAAAAATTAAACCTGGAAACTATAATTTACGCATCCAACCAGATGATAAAAGTTTGGTTCCATATGATATCCCAGTAGTCTTACGCAAGGGCATGATTACCGTTGTTGATTGGAATCCATCTAGCAGCCTAGAAACCACTGGTGGTGTAGTTTTTGAGATGGATAAATCAAAAAATGGTCAAACTACATTAGAATTTGAAAGCATCCCTAATAATGCCATCATAACTGTTGATGAAGGCACTAAACAATTCAGTCCATTGACCATGGATGTATCTGAAGGCAATCATACTTTTGAAGTAAGCTTACCTTCATATCAAACTCAGCAACGAGCGGTTAATGTCATTAAAAACCACTCAATTAAACTCACAATCATTCTGGGCAAAGAGCTCACTCCAATAGTCCCACCGCAAGAAATAATTCCCAATATTCCAGCAGAAACAAATCCAGAAGCCACTGAAACAGGTATTGCAACAGACTCTGCCAAACCAAATACTAGTAGCTTGCTTGGAAATAGCGATGCAAAAGTGCAAATCCTAAGCACTGGTTTTTTTGTTGAGGGCCAAGAAGTTCTTAGAGTTAGAAATTCTCCTAGCTCAGCTGGAACAGAAATAGGTTTTGCTAAAGTTGGCCAAAGCTACCCTTATCGAGAGCAAAGTGGCGAATGGTTCGCCATAGATTTTGATGGTCAAATAGGCTGGATTGCTAATCAATATAGTCAAAAAATCTCCCCTTAAATAGGCATCATGCATTTTCCTATTAATTTAGGTATAGTAGATGCATATGCAAATGCCAAACTGTTCTCATGGGTTTCCTAAAACCCTATTTGTATTAGCTATCATTGGTCTTACCTTCTGGTGGACTCAATACCAAGGTTTCGAATGGGGAACGCTACAATTAGCCAGTCCTTCAACCATTACTGTTACTGGCACAGCAGATGGCTCACAACTAAACCAAAAAGCTAGTTTTAATGCCACTGTTACTGCTGAAAATGTAGATAAAACAGTAGCTGTTAAGGAATTAACAGAAAAAACCAATAGCTTAATTGAACAAATTAAAAATTTTGGAATAGAAGCAAAAGATATTAAAACTCAAAATCTAAGTGTCTATGAGTATGAGGAGCCTATTTATACTCAAGAAATAGATATGATGTATCCAGGGAGACCAACTAAAACAGAGAAGAAATGGCGAGCTTCAAATACAGTAGTAGTAACTATTACTGATATCAGCAAAGCATCTGACTTTGCTACTTTACTAATGGATTCTGGAGCAACTGATGTTTATGGCCCAAATTTTCAAGCAGGCGACACTGACGGACTTGAAAGAGAATTATTAGCCAAAGCTATGTCAAATGCCGAAGAAAAAGCTAATTTACTACTTGAAGGATCCAAGCAAAAAATCCGCAGAGTCTTGCAAGTTAGTGAAGGATATATGGGCAGCACTTATCCAATAATGTATAAATCAGCTCTACCAATGGCTGGAGGTGGTATGGATCTAGCAGAAAGTATTGGTGTTGAGCCAGGTTCACAAGAACTAAGTAAAACAGTGACCGTTATTTACGAAATAAGTCGTTAAAAATATAGAAGAAAATATGTAAAGAGGGTAACCATTGGTTGCCCTCTTTTTTTTATTTTTTAGAATGAATTAATTTTCCAACTACAACCTTAGCCTTATAAGCTATTCTCTTACGCAAAGAATCTGGCTTTGGCTCTGGAGAATGAAAAATAGAGATCAAAGATAGGAAGCCAAAAACATTAGTCAAATACCAATACATAAGTTTTTCACTCATAAAAACAGGCTCAAAAACAATAAACAAAACTCCATGAATTAAAAAGAATAATCCATTAAAAAGTTTCATTAATTTTAAAAAACGAAAATCACCAAAATCTGAAATTTTAAATACTTTAAAAACAGCCATAGCAACAAATGGAGTAGTTAGAAGAATAAAATAGAAAATAGCTTTAGGAAATACAATTGGCAAATCAAACCAAATATTAAAAATAGCCAATGAAGTAGATAGAATCATTGAACCAACAAAAAAAATGGTGTGAGACAACCAAAGATGATAGTACTCAGAATGCTCAAACAAATCATAAAGAGGATCTTTTTTTATTTTTAGCTCAAAGCTTTTTGTTAAAGAATGAATAACAGCAAAAGCAAAGATAAAAAGGAAAAAAATAGAATAAGCAGTATCGTAAAAAAACAATTCTTGTTGAGAAATTTTTTGATTTAATTCAGTTTTTAATAATAAATATAAAAAACCTTTAAACCACACATAAACAGTGGGCATCAAGATAAAAGCATAAAAAAACTGCACCATATCAAAACGTAAAATCTCTTTTTTACCATTGTGCCTATAAACAAATAATGCTGCCAAAATTGCTAAAACTGGAATGAGTGTAAAAACAATCAACATAATTATCTTTCAATAATATAAACTCCATCCTTAGAATAAATCACTTTACCCAAATCAACTAACAAATCATGATTTAATTTATAAACTATTTTTTCTTGAGAACCTACAAAAATATATTTCACTTTATATTGATTTAATAGATTTGAAGCCTCCACAGAATTTGGCTGTTCAAAAATTTTGGCTACCTCAGTAGTTCTTTGACCAGGTATTGCAAATCCACCTCTCCATAACCATTCATGAACCCTCCAACCAAGCACTGTAGGCATACCAGTAAAAACAGATACTCTAGCTTTTTTACTATAACTCTCTCCTACAGCCTCCAAAATAATTGCATTAGGATCTACATTTTTTCTTAACCATAAAATAGCTTGATAATCGGCTGGAGTTTCACGTTTCATCCAACTCAAGCCATCCCAACCATCATTAGTTTTAAAGTGACCATAGTAACTCGGATAACCCAAAAAAGGAAAACACAAAGCAACAAGAAAAAAACCTCCTACAAAAATTAAAACTAAGATTTTTAATAATAAAGAAATTAAAGATTTAGTAGATTTTTGCAGCAACATACCAAAACCCCAACTGATTAAGAAACTCATCAAAATAAAAGCTTGAAAAGTAAACTTAAACATCGTGTTAGCCCTAGGATGATTGGGGTATATATCTTTAAAATAAATCAATTCTGGTAAAACTAATAAAATAAAAGCTGTAATACCCATACTCAATAAAAATATATAACTAGGTTTTAATTTTGGGGAAAACTTAATCATTGCTACAAATATTAAACTCAATAAACTAAATAAAAAATGTCCTCCCCATAAAGCAATTAATTGCCAAAATGGTGAATGCTCATAAGCCAAAAATACTCCCTGAGAAATGGAGGTAAAATTTAACATCCATAAACTAACACTAACAATAGCTGCCAAACCAACTGCTATAGCAGAAAAAACAAATAACCAAAATTTTTCAGTAAATTCCAACAGCAAAAACACACCAAGTACAGCTAAAAACAAACCATAGATCATGGTATCCCAGGTACTAGTCATTGCTAAAATTCCCAAAATAGCACCCATAGCCAAAGATTCACGAAAATATGACTGATTTAATAAACTACCAATTTTTAAAGATTTAAAATCGCCAAGTTTCGAACGAAATGAAAGATATTTCTTTTCTTCAGCCAAACTCAATTTCCATTCCCAAGCAATAAACAGCATCAAAATAACGATTGGCATTGCCCAAACATGAGCATGCAAATCGCTAACTATATAACTATAAGCTGGAAATTCGTGGATAGTTCTTTCAATGAATCTAGTTGCGTCTGGATACCAATATTTGTCAAAACTCCCATTCTTAATAAGATACCAAAGTGGGTGGGTATTGCCAGCAAAATTTACCAAAAGCATTGAAAGTAAACCAATAAAAGTTAGTAAAAAAGCATTTCTTTTGAGATGTTTTTTTGGAGCCTGAGCAATGAAAGGCTTTAATAAAATTCTGCCAAAAGCAAAAGACTCTATACACATCAAGCCAAGAATATAAGCTAATAAAATATTGTAGCCCCATTCCATTGGCAACTTCCAAAACCGCAGCATCAAGCTTCCTAAAAAATGACCAAAAGTATAATAATTAATTTTTTCACCAGCCAGCCACATATCCTGAATAGGAAGGGTAGGGGAAACTAAATAGCGCTGCATTAAACCACCATCCATAAATTTTTCTAAATCTAAAACCTGAGGATTATAAGTTCTCATCAAACCAAGAAATATAAAACCAAATAAAAATATTAGTTCAAATAAAATTATTTCTTTTTTAAACTTTGCAACAAATTGTTTTAATTCACTCTTCAACTCTTTATTTTTAATAAATACAACAAAATACGTAAATATAAAAATCAACCAAAAACCCAAATCAGTATTAAAAGGTAACAAATGACCCAAAAACCACATAAACAAACCAATAACTAACCAACCGACAATTCTCCCCCAAGCCCATACTTCAGCTGTCATTCTTTTTTTAGGCAAAAATAAATTTAGCAAAGCAAAACCAAGAATTTGAAAAAGTAATGTAGAAGTGGCTAAAAATAATAAGTAAATACCATTTAAAAACATACGCTCGAATATACCAAAATATCAGGTAAAAAGAGAGATTGAAAACCCAGTAACTAGGAAAAAAAGACTCCGTTATAATGAAATACGTGAAAGCATTTCTTTCTCTAGTCACCTTGGTCTTACTAGGCTTTTTTATAAGAGTTTTAGGAATTTACTGGGATCAAGGCACTTTCATGCATCCAGATGAAAGATTTTTGGTCATGGTTGCTCAAGAACTAAAAATTCCCAAAAATCTAAACGAATATTTCTCTTCAGACTCACCCCTGAGAGTTAAAAATACTTCCTATCAATTTTATGTCTATGGCAGTTTTCCATTAACTGTTATTAAAGTGATCGCCCAACTCACTCACACAAAGGATGCCTTTTTACCATTTGTTTTGCTTGGCAGAACAATAAATATTATCTTGGAAACAGGCACCATTGTTCTTGTCTTTTTGTTGGCTCGCTATTTTACTCAAAAATTTAATTTACCAAAAAAAACCTCTCTCTGGGCAACTCTCATCTATGCCTTAATGGTTCTACCTATTCAACTCTCTCACTTCTTTACAGTTGATCCTTTTGTTACTTTTTTTTGCTTAGCTAGTTTGTTAAGCATTTTTGCAGCTATTAAAAAATCAAATAACATCTTTATTGAAATATTTTTTATTCAACTAGCTGGAATTTTTTGGGGCATGGCACTAGCCAGCAAATCATCAGCCATTTATTACGCACCCTTACTTGCTGCAGTTTTTATTTGGCAAACAGTTTTAAATAAAAAAAAACTATGGCAATCAATCTGGTTGTTATTAAGAAATGGACTATTTTTTGGCTTAGTTAGTTACGTAACCCTAAGAATTTTAAATCCAGATTATTTTTTCAATAATTCATGGCTAGATCCTCAAATTTCTCCAGCCTTTATAAAAAACTTACAAACACTCCAATCATGGTCAAAACCAGATACTTGGTTTCCACCATCCATGCAATGGCTAGATAGAACCCCAATTCTATTCAGTCTAAAAAACATGGTCTTTTTTGGCATAGGCATTTGGCAAAGCTTGTTAATTTTAATTGGTTGGCTTTGGCTAACTATTAAAAGACCAAAAACATTTTTATCAATACTTTCAATCTGGATAATACTATTTATTTGTTGGCAGGGATCACAATTCACACAAAACCTACGCTACTTCGCCATGCTTTACCCATTCTTTGCCTTTTTTGGTGGACTAGGAGCAGCTAGAATCCAACAAACTATTGGCAATAAGAAGCCTTTTACCACTGCCATCGTACTCATCATCATAATTATGTTTTGGCCTTTGATGTTTACAAATATTTTTGTCAAACCATTTACTAGGGCAGAAGCCACTAGATGGATTTATCAAAATGTTCCCAACAACTCAATGATTCTCTATGAGTACTGGGATGATTCTTTGCCATTGGCTTATGTCCCTGGAAAAATCAATAATTATCAAGCCAAAGCAATTTCAGTATTTGACCAAGACTCAACTCAAAAATGGGAAACTATTAATTATGAACTAGCAAATGCAGATTATTATATTCTGTCCTCAAATAGAGCTTGGGCCAGTATTTCTAGAATTCCAAATAGATATCCTCAAACAAGCATTTTTTATCAAAACTTGTTTGGTGGCGAAACTAACTATCAAATGGAAAAAGTTTTTCAGACTAGTCCATCATTAGAATGGCTAGGTATTCCAGTCACGATTGATGATCAATGGGCAGAGGAAGCATTTACTGTCTATGATCACCCTACGGTTTATATTTTTCGCAATAAATCTAAAAACTGATTAACTGTTTCTTTGCTAGAAAATATCTGATTAAATTTTTTAATATTTTTTGTCTTATCCTTGAGTTGTCGTTTATCCAAAGTTTGCTTAATTGCTTTGTATAAACTAAATTCATCTTTTGGTTTAAATAACATTCCCAAACCAGTTTTTAACACTGGAACTCTAATACCAGGAAGATTTGAAGCCACAACTGGAATACCTTGTTCCATTGCTTCAAGTTGTACAATTCCGAAAGCCTCAGTATGTTTTTCTGAAGGAAGAATTAAAACATCTAATAATGAAAATAAACTAACTAATTTATTATTATTTAAGTCATTAAAAAAAATAATCCTAGCCGATTGGTTCTCAACAATTTTTAGAACTTTCTTTCGATATTCATTTTCTCCAGTAACTAAAGATGGACCAGCAATAATTAATTGATGGTTTGCTGGTAATTTTTGCAAAGCTTTTAAAAGTGTTTCTATGCCTTTTTCAGAAGCTATTCTTCCAACAAATCCAAGCCAAATATTTTTTTTCTTCTGCTGCTTAATTTTCTTGAAAAATAATTGATCTTTTTTTTCTGATCCAAAATGTGGATGAATTTCTTTTATCTTTGGTGAATATTTTTGATAGCTTGAGAATTGATAAAAATAGTCATCTGCTAATACGGCAACTTTATCACTAAGATCCAAATGAACTAAGGCTGAAAATTCCAATAATTTTTTTATCAAATAATTAATTAATCCAGTTTCAAATTGAATTTTACAATGAAAAGCTGTAACTATTTTTTTTCTCATTAGTTTGGCAAAAATAATTAATGGCAAACCTTCTAGATTAGGATAGTCAACGACAACCAAATCTGTGTTAATTAAATTTTTAAAAAAATAAATAATTGATTGAAAAGAAATAAATCCTTTTTTAAAATAAAATAAAAATGGCATTCTAATAATTTTTAAACCGTTGAAATACTCAAAGTTTTTTAATCTTGCTGAAAATTTAAAGCTTAATACAGTAATACTATATTTATTAGCAATTTCCGAAAGCATCTTTAGTGAATACTGAGTAATACCAGACTTATGCGGGTAGAAGTATGGTGAAAAAAATAAAAGCTTTGGTTTGTAATTTGGCAATGATTTAAATATTTTTTGCAAACTCAAAAATTTATATTCATAATTCTTTTTATTATCAACTAAATTGGTAATCCAAAAAATCTTTTTCTTTTGACCAAATTTTTTATTTAAAAACTGAACAATATCCCAATTGTCTTCAACAAAATAATCTAACTTTAATTCATCAATTTTCCTTGCTTTAAATAAGTGCGGTTGCTCATTTTTTTCATTCAAATAACAGGTTTTAAAAATCTTCTTTTTGGCAAACTTATTAAACCAATACTGAGTATCTGGCTGAAGATACTTAAATCTAGCAGTTACAACATAGGCCTCAATTTCACCAGCTTTAACAAGCCTCTCAATTTCCTTAATTCCAGGAGAAACAAACAGACTTGTCTTATGAAATAGCCGCCAAAAAATCATTTCCCATTTCCTAGTGGGAACAAAAAATTGCATTTCCTTGCGCTGAATAATTTTTTTCTTTTTTAATAAAGAAATAATAGGACGAACAATTCTCACTGGGTTGTAAAGTAAAACTCCATCCAAATCAAAACCAACTCTGATTGGTTTTTTTATTGACATATTTCCTTTACATCATAAACATATGTGCTCGATTGATTTTCTGCTTTATCAAAAATCAATGGTTTAGAAAAATAAATAAAACTAGACTGATCAACTCTGTACTTACTCATAAAATCACCTTGATTTTGGTCTAATGCCAAATAATCAATACCCTCAGAGCTTAGTAGGTTGCACCAGTCATCTTTAGCAATATCTTTACTAAAAATCTGGTCCTGTTTTTTTCGACGATCATGATCTGGATAACCCATTGACCAAGAAAAATAACCATAATCTAGATAGAGTTTTCTACCAGCTAAAGAAATTGGATTATATAAATATTCATTTACCAAAAAAACCGAATGTGGATCAATTGTGACTACCCATCTACCAAACTCAGATCGCTGATAATCTTTTTGCACATACAAGCCATCATTGAGAATTGGAAATAAGTCTATTAAGCCAGAAAAGGTTAAGAAAAAGACTATTAAAGAAACACCAATTTGCTTCAAAAAAACTTGTGTTTGATAAGTTTTAACTAATAAGCCAGCAACGCCTAAATTCATAATAATCAGAAAAATAGTAATAAATTTATGATTATTAATCATGTCTGTAGAAAAACGAAAAATAAAAGAAATAATAAAAATAAATAAACCAGTTAAATAAATCTTACGAAATTTAAAATAATCTTTTTTGAAAAATACTAAAAATAAAAATAGCGGAATAAAAAATAGGTAAAGTCCAAAGTTTTGTAAACAATAATTAAAAATACTTGGTAAGTTTTTTTCTAAAGCCAAAAAACCAATGTCTAAAATAGGTATAAAACCATTTTTAAACATTAAATATGATTTAAAAGAAATAAATCCCGTAATAATAAAAAATAATAAATGTTTTTTTAAATAAAATTTTGGATTAGAGAAAAAACCAATTAATAAATAAATTACTAAAACAGCAAAAGAGGCCTGATGAAATAGGGGCAGTAAAACTATTAAAAAAGCTATTAATAAATAATCTCTCTGATAAATCTTATTTTTCTCTTTAAAAAATAATTCAAACCAACCAATTAAAAACAATAAAATACTAATACCCAAGCCCAAATGACGTTGATTGGTAAAAATATTTAAATTCCAAAATGCACTTATTAAATCTCCATTCCAAGGACCAAAACTAACAAATGTTCTTTGAGTAACTAAAGTTTGATAAAAATTTTCAAAATTAGTAAAAATATTTTCTTTAAAAAATTGAATAAAAACTAACGAACCATTAAATAAAAATAAAAAAACTGCCAATAAACCAGCGCTAAAACTAAAATAGTACTCACCAAGCCAAACAATACTAGTCAATAAACCAGCGCCACCCAAAGCACTTAGAAAATTTAGTGCGTAATCAATTCTAAAACCAATTCTTTCCAAACCACCAACGACTGCATAAAACAGAAAATGATAGTTAATCTTAAGTCCAGCAAAAAAAGGATATTCCACTGGCCAATTATCTCCAAGACTAAAAGACCTAATGAGTGGAAGGTGGGCAGCAAAATCGCTCCACAATTTTGCTTTAATAAAAAATTTTTGTTCATGATAAGAAAATGTTGATTGAAAAAAAATAAAACATATTAGAAAAAAAATTCCAAAAATTACAAAATATTTTTTAGAGCTTTTTTGCTGAAAAAAATTAATCAAATTTTGAAATATTTTTTTCATATATTTAATCATTAAAATATTTAACAGCTTCTAAACCAAATTTAACCGCATAATTTATGCCACGATCCCAAGGGTAAACATGTTGCATGCTGACCCAATAAACTCCATTCATATCAGTTTTAATTAATGGCACCTCTTTAGAATGGTTGGTAAAAACCAATGGTTGGGCAAAGTCTGCATCAAAAATCCAGCTACGCTTTAGATATTTATTAAATCCAGGAGAAAGTTTTTCTAAAAATGGCTGATATATTTTAAGAATCTCTTCTTTACTAAGTTTATAAAAAGATTCTTTTTTATCTAAATACTTACCAACATAAATAATAGTTTTGTTACCATAATTTTTTTTGTTAGTAAGATTGGTATGCTCAACCACAGCCAAAAAAGGCCAGTTTTTCTCATGAATACTCAGCCAATATGTCTGATCAATAAAAAATTCTTTATCTAACTCTAATACTAAAGTTCTTGCTGATAATCCTTTTAAATTATTCTTTGGTAAATCAACCAACTTGCTAGCCACTGGAGATGGAAGGGTTATTAAAACATTATCAAAAGGAAGACTTTTATTTTTTTCCAAAATTACATTTATTTTTTTGTTACTGCTTTTTATTTTTAATACTGGAGCAGAAAAATGAAACTTAACACCTTTTGATTTTAAAACTTCAACCATATCTTCTGCTAAACATAAAAATCCACCCTGATAATATCCCAATTGCTGTGAGCGAGAACTGATTCTAGCCCAAAACCAAGCCATGTTTATCTTTCCAGCTTGCTTGCCAAATTTGCCATCAAATAAGGGTTGCCATAAAATTTCCCAACCAGCTTTCCCCATAGTCTTAATTAAAAAATCTTTAGCAGAGTATTTTTCTAACCAACGACCATTGGGTAAAAATTTTAAAAACGCAATAACAAAACCAACTCGTAAACGATCAAAAAATGATAGGGGAGAGAAGCGAAGCAAATTAATGGGACTATCAACTGACCAAGCTCTTTTATCAAAATATGATCTAGTGTTTACTGTCTTAAAAAATATTTTTTTATTCAAATTCATTTCTGACAATAAATTGAGAATATCTTTATCTGTTTGAAAAATATGATGATAATGATGCTCCAAAGACCACAACCATTTATCATTTTTTAATCCAGAAGCCAATCCACCTGGTAGTTTTTCAGCTTCAAAAATATCAACTTTGTAACCTGATTTAACAGCTTCCCATGCTGCAGCCAAACCTGCAAAACCAGCTCCGATAATTGCTATTTTTTTCATTTTTGAACTAAACTTCCAAGCTTAATTTTTAAATATAAACTCAAAGCCTCAATTCCAGCTTTAATAATTACCTTCAAATTATTTCCAGTTGGAGAACCATATTTTCTTTTTTTATGATCAACTGGCAGCTGAACAAAAACTTCACCTTTTTTCTTTAACTTATAAAGAACCTCAGAGCTAGTAAAAGCTCCAGTAGATTCTAAATGCAAAGATTGCAAAGTTTTCCTATGAAATAACTTAAATGCACAGTCAATATCTTTAACCCCAACTCTAAAAAGCAAATCAATATAAAGCTTAAATAACCAAGCATTAAAAACCCTAGCTTTGCCATCCGCTCTGTTTTTGCGATAACCAATTATCACGTGGTTTTTATCAGTATAAGGAATAAATTTTTTAAGTTGAGACAATTTAAATTGCAAATCACCATCGGTAAAAAACACCCACTCATATTTGGCTACTGAAAAACCAGTTCTCAAAGCAGCACCATAGCCCAAGTTTTCTGAATGATGAATTACCTTAATAAGTGGATTTTCCTTGGTTAGTTTGTCAGTAACTAATCTTGTATCATCCACACTCCCATCATTTATGATAATAATCTCAAACTTATCAGCAATTTTGGGAAGAAAATTAAGCGCTTCATCAATAAAAAAAGGAATATTTCTTTCTTCATTAAAACAAGGAAAAAAAATAGATAGAGAAGATAGTTTTTTCATTTTATATCTGTCCAGGCAGGAAATAGTATACTGTGTCTTGTAAATCTTTGGAAACTGGAAATCCAATCCAAGCTGGATAATAAAGCCAGAAAACAAAAACCAGGCAAACAATTGTAAATAAGAATAATAAAGATTTTTTAACTTCAACATTCGAAAAATAAATTTTCTTCAACCAATATCCCAAAATTATTGCCAAAAATGGCAGAGCTGGAGTGTAGTGATAATAAAAAAGTATCCGTGGACTAAAAACCCATAGCACAAAACTCATGGCGTAAAAAAACAATAGCAAAGACAAATATTGATGATTAACATTTTTTCTTGCAATTGCATAAATGGTTACCAACAAAGCAATGTTTTCTAGAACAACCAATAATGGATTATTAAAAGCATAAATATTTTCATAATTAGAGCCGTGCCAATACCAAACAACACCAGTATTATTTATCCATTGGGCTGGAATAGATTGAAACAAATGCAAGGATTCACGATGAGTCTGATACCACCAAATATTTTTATGTAATTCTAAAAAATAACTAAAATCTTTACCCTGAATAAACATAGGCAAATAACTTAATAAGTAGATAAAAATAGGCACAGCTAATAAACAAAAAACTTGCCAAGGAATCAAGCGCCAAGTTTTTTTTCTCCAAACATTAACTAGTTCATAGCTAAGAATTCCCACCAACCAAAACATGGCTGTCCACTTGGTAGCTATCCCAATACCAAGAAAAATTCCGACCAACAGCAACAAAGAACTATTGGTTTTTTTCTTCAGCTTTACATAAACAATAGCAGCCAGTAGCAACCAAACAGTAACAAAAACATCATTCATTCCCACTCTAGATTGAACTAGCCACAAACCATCTAAACTCAAAATTAAAGCAGATAAAATTCCTACCAATCTGTTATTAAAAACCAAACTACCTAATACATAGGTTAAAACTATTCCCCCTAGACCAAAAATAACTGATCCCAAACGCCAGCTCTCTACTGAGCCATGACCTAATTTATAAACAGTGGCTTGAATATATTTAGCCAAAGGAGGATGAAGCCAATCATGGTTTGAAACACCATAAATTGGAGGATGCCACCACTCAAAAGCTCTAGGGTCATTTTCAGCAATCAATCTGACAGCTGGAAGATGATAACGCTCATCAAAAACATAATCTGCAGGTTGACCAAGTTGAAAAAATCTTACCAACAAGGAAAAAAACAGAATCGCTAATAGTGAAAAGCTATAAGGTATCTCAAATAATCGTTTCATGAGCCAATAGGTGTTTTCCCTTGGGCAGCTCGTAAAACTGATACAAATTGTTTTGCCTCAAGTGAGGCAGTGCCAATAATAACTCCATCAGTGACAAAAAGATACTCAGCAATTGATTGCTCATTAACACTTCCACCATAAAGATATGGCACATCTCCACAAAGTCTTTTAACCTTTTCTTTAAAATCAGTTACATCACTTAATGAAGCATTATTTCCAGATCCAATTGAGGCAGAAGGCTCATAAGCAATAATACATTTAGATAATTCTTCCACAGAAATTCTAGCAATCTGCTCATCAATGGTTTCTCTTTCAACACAAACAATTGGAGTAATACCAATAGAAAGTAATTGGGTGACTTTTTGAGCAGCGGTGGTGGATGTTTCAGTAAAGTATTTGCGACGTTCTGAATGAGCAATTAAAGCATATTTCACCCCAAAACCGGCAATATTTTGCACCGAAACACCACCAGTATATGAACCAGCTGGATAAGCGCTAATATCTTGCAAACCCAAACTAATTTGCTTAGGCAAATTTTCTTTTACTTCAGATAAGAGTGGAAAAGCAGGAGCTATTACTCCTTCAACTTCTAACTGAGCATCTTCAGCTAATTCTTGATTAAAAATCTCAAGCCATTCTCTGGCTTGAGTTAAGGATTTATTAGCTTTCCAATTACCAAAAATAATTTTTCTCATAACAGCATCTTACCACTTCACTGGGGCAGAAGTCATAACCTGTACAAGTCTGCTGATCATGGTAGTATGACTAACATGCCGTACTCCTTGGACCAACTCAATGAACAACAAAGAGCAGCCGTCCTACATCCAGAAGGACCAGCTATTGTTCTAGCTGGAGCTGGTAGCGGCAAAACTAAAGTTCTTACCACCAGAGTTGCTTATTTAATTGCTGAAAAAAAAGTAAATCCAGATTCTATTTTATTAGTTACTTTTACCAATAAAGCAGCTGGCGAAATGAATAAAAGAGTTTTTGAATTAACTGGCAGACAATTGAGATTTTCTGGAACTTTCCACAGTTTATGTACCAAAATCTTGAGAATTCATGCTGATAAAACCAATCGTAGCCATGATTTTACAATTTATGACAGCAATGACCAATTGTCTTTGATAAAGCATATCTATAAAGACCGTAGTTTTGATCCAAAAAAATACACTCCTCAATTTGTTAAATCATTAATTTCTCAAGCAAAAAATGAAATGCTTGTTCCAGAAGAATATAAGGCTCTGGCTCATGATGATGCTCAAGAATTTGCAGCCAAAGTTTATCAAATCTATCAATATAAACTACGTGAACTAAATGCTTTTGATTTTGATGATTTGCTCTTAGAAACAGTAAATTTACTCCAAAATGATAAAGAAATTTTAGGATATTACCAAGATCAAGTTGAACATGTTTTAGTAGATGAATATCAAGATACAAATAAAGCTCAATATTTTTTAACCAAATTTTTCGCTCACCCACACGACAATTTATATGTAGTAGGTGATTTTTCTCAAAGCATTTATGCTTGGAGAGGGGCAGACTATCGCAACTTAATGCGCCTTGGCCAAGATTTCGAAAAAATTAAAGAATACAAATTGGAACAAAACTATCGCTCTACTCAAACAATTCTCGATGCTGCTACCCAAGTAATATCACAAAACACTTCCCACCCAGTTTTGGGCTTATGGACAGAAAACACTCAATCAGAACCAATTACCGTGATTGAAAATGCTGATGAAACTACAGAGGCAATGAAAGTTGCTCAATGCATTAGGCAACAAGTAGGGTATTCATACCAAGACTTTGCCATTCTTTATCGCACTAATGCTCAATCAAGAGCTTTTGAAGAGGTTTTTGTTAAAGAAAAAATTCCATATCGCATCGTAGGCGGAGTACGTTTTTACGATCGTAAAGAAATTAAAGATTTGATTTCATATCTCAGACTACTACTCAATCCACAAGATTTAGTTAGCATGGAAAGAGCCCAAAAAAACGGCAAACGTAGACTAAACAAACTATTACAATGGCAAACAACAGAAGAAGAAAAAATAAAAACTCTAAGTCCGCTGGAACTACTGGAGTCAGTAATTAAAAAAACCGAATATCTTAGTACCTTTGATGAGAAGGACCCGCAGGACTCTGCAAGAATCGAAAATATTCAAGAACTATTAAATACCGCCGCCCAATTTGAAGACACAACTGTATTTTTAGAAAATGTAGCTCTAGTTCAAGACGGTTTTTTCCATGATGTTGATGGTAGTAATGCTAAACCAGGTGTTACTTTGATGAGTCTACATTCTGCCAAAGGACTAGAGTTTCCAGTAGTCTTTTTGGTTGGTATGGAAGAAGGCTTGTTGCCACATCAACAATCACTTTGGGATAAGGAGGAACTAGAAGAAGAACGTAGACTTTGCTATGTAGGAATTACTAGAGCCAAAGAAAAACTTTTTTGTACTTACGCCCAAAGACGTTGGAATTTTGGCAAAATAACCCACAGCACCCGTAGTAGATTTTTATCTGATATTAAAAAACACTTATTGGAAGAAATTGGCGTTTCTCATCCTAATGGCAATGTTAAAGTAGGGTACACTGCAACATATACTGGAAGAAAAATTATAGATGACGATACCCTGGATGCATTACTAGATGGAGAGATGAATATTAAAGAGTTTTTGGATAGTTGAGATTTTCTTCCTGACAATAAATTAAAAAAAACATATAATTGAGTACCGCTATGCTGATTAGGGCCCTTAGAAACGAAGAACAAGCACTATATAACTTAGGCGCTCACCATCCTTTACAAACTTGGGAGTGGGGTGAATTCCGTAAAAAAACTGGAGTAGAAATAGAAAGACTGGGATTTTTCGAAAATGGAAAAATCACTCAAAGTCTTCAAGTCAGTTTTCATCCCCTACCTTTCATTGGTAAAACAGCAGGTTACTTTCCCAAAGGTTTCATGCCAGATGAAAATCAATTGGCAGCATTAAAAAAATTGGGAGAAGCCCACAATGCTCTATTTATCAAATTAGAACCCAATGTTTCTCAAGCTGCAGAAACTGCAACTTCAGCTCACTCTGCCATTAGAAAATTTTTAAAAACTCATGACTGCAAACCAGGGAGACCTCTCTTTACCCAATACACTTTTGAATTAGATTTAAATAAAACTGAAGAAGAGCTATTTGCTCAACTCTCCAATAAAACTCGCTATAACGTTAGAGTTGCAGATAAAAAAGGAGTTAAGGTTTTTGAAAACTCCACTGCTGAAGGTATGGAAATTTATCTCAACGTCTTAAAAGAAACTACTGATAGACAGGGTTTTTATGCTCATTCCCCAGAGTATTTTCGTACTATGTGGCAAGAATTGGGTAATAGCGGCATGATGAGAATCTTCAATGCTGTTTATGAAGGAAAAGTCTTAGTTTCTTGGATTATGTTTGTTTTCGATAACGTTTTGTATTATCCGTATGGAGCATCTAGTAGAGAATATAGAGATGTAATGGCTAGCAATTTAATGATGTGGGAAATGATTCGTTTAGGCAAACAACTGGGTTGCAAAACTTTTGATATGTGGGGATCATTAGGACCAGAGCCAGATCCTAAAAATCCATGGTTTGGTTTTCATCGTTTTAAAAAGGGCTATGGTGGCCAACTTAAAGAATTTATTGGTACTTATGACCTTGTGCTAGACTCAACAATGTACTCACTATATAGAGTTATAGAAGAACTTCGTTGGAAGTTCCTCCGTTTACGTAAAAAAGTAGGAATATAAAAAAAGAAAGCTGTTTTATGAAAAACCCACGCTTCAAACGCATTCTCCTCAAGGTAGGTGGAGAATCTATGATTGGCAACAGAGAATATGGCATTGATCCACAAGCCGCTCTAGAGGTTGCTCAAAAAATAAAATCTATTCATGATAAAGGAGTACAAATTGCAGTTGTAATTGGTGGTGGCAACATTTTCCGCGGTATTGCTGGAAGTAAAAATGGAATTGATCGTGCTACAGCAGACTATATGGGAATGTTAGCAACCATTATGAATGGTTTGGCTCTTCAAGATGCTTTGGAAAAAGTAAATGTTTCCACCCGCTTACAGTCAGCCCTTGATATGCCTTCAGTTGCTGAAACTTTTATTCGTCGCAAAGCAATTCGCCATATGGAAAAAGGTCATGTTGTTATTCTTAGTGCAGGAACAGGCGTACCTTACGTAACCACTGACACTGGTGCATCACTCCACGCCTTAGAACTCAATTGTGATGTATTCATGAAAGCCACCAAAGTTAATGGTGTATATGAAAAAGATCCAATGAAATTCCCAGATGCCAAGCGCTACCAAACTCTTTCTTTAAAAGATGCAATTTCTATGGATGATGTTCAAGTAATGGACACCTCAGCTTTAGCCATGAGTCAAGAAAACAATTTGGCAGTTATGATCTTCAAACTCTTCGAAGGTGATAATCTAGAAAAAGCTGTTGATGGTGAAAACATCGGCACCTATGTCAGTAACGATGTCACTACAAAATTGGTTTAATAATTGGCGACAACAAAGAAAGGTTACTCCCATGACTAAAAAAGTCTTTGGTATTAATGGTTTTGGTCGTATAGGTAGAAACGCTTTTAGGGTGTGGTGGCAAGCTCATCGCGATACTCTTGAATTAAAAGTCATTAATACCTCAGGATCAATGGACATTGCTGGTTGGGTACATTTGCTCAAATATGATTCTCATTATGGAATGTTCTCAGAAGAACTTACCTATACCGAGCATCAAACAAGAGATAAGGTAACAGATGAAGATCCAGTTTTGGGCACTTTAAAAATTGCTCAATATGAAATCTTAATCACTGCTCAACGTAGCCCAGATAAAATTCCTTGGGGTAAAAATGGTGTAGAAGTTGTGGTGGAATCAACTGGAGTTTTTAACACTAAAGAAAAAGCTAGTCTCCATCTTCAGGGCGGAGCCAAAAAAGTTTTACTTTCAGCACCAGGGAAAGGTGAGGGAATTAGCACTGGAGTTATTGGAGTAGGAGGAACAGACAAACCTGAAATTATTCACTCCAATGCTTCCTGCACTACCAACTGTACTGCACCAGTAGCCAAGATTATCTCTCAGCATTTTGGAGTGGAAAAAGCCATGTTAACCACCATTCATGCTTACACTGATGATCAAAATCTGCAGGATAACTCACACAAAGATTTGCGTCGAGCTCGTGGTGCTGCCGAGAACATTGTTCCTACATCAACTGGAGCAGCTAAGGCTGTTGGTAAAGTTGTACCAGAATTTATTGGCATCTTTGATGGCTTAGCCATCCGCGTACCAACTGCAACTGGTTCTTTGTCTGATATCACTTTTATCACTAAAAAAGAAACTACTGTAGAAGAGGTTAATAAGGTTTTAACTGAAGCCTCTCAAAAACCAGAATGGCAAGGAATTTTAGCTGTTACCAACGACCCAATTGTTTCCTCAGATATTGTGGGCCGCAGTGAATCTTCAATTGTAGATTTACTTTTAACCCAAGTTGTTGGCGGCAATATGGTTAAGGTGATTAGTTGGTATGATAATGAGTGGGGTTATTCTCACCGCTTAATTGAAAGCATAAACTTGCTTTAATAACAATTAATTTTTATAAAAACATAAACCCCCGCATTGCGGGGGGTTTTTAATTCTAAAGTTCTATTTCTCAAACTACAAAGGTTTGATTGTCAACTCTGTTCCACCGGCTGGAAAACCAAAACGCACAGAAGCAGTTTGTTCACTCATGTGATGAACACGCAAGAATAACTCGACAAAAGGATCTGCATAACCAGAAGAGCCAAAGTTAATTGCCAAAACACCTCGATCAACACCAAAACCACCAATAGCTACAACACCAACCATACTAATTGAATTAAGAGTGACTTGTACTTTCTCTCCAGGTTTTAAGCCCAAAGCCTTGAGATGAGAAGCTCTAGTAGTAGTTTTAATATTGCCAAAGCCATCTGTCCAAGCAACTCTGTTGGCTGGAATTTCAGGAATAGAAGCAATGTCTAGTTCAGTTGTCAAAACAGAATGATCGCCATTCATTATTTTTGCCACTCTCTCTGGAAAAAAATCTCTAGAACGAAATTGTGAGCCACCAGCTGGACAGTCAATATCACGAAATTCAACAATTTCATCTTTAATAAAACCAAAGGCATATTCAGAATCAACATTAATTACTTCGGTGCCATTTTTTAATCTGGCATACTTAATTCCATCACCAACATTGTCTTTGAGAGCAGTGTTCTTGTCTCTACGTGGAGCAGCATTGCCATAAATCACTCTTTTACCAGTAAAAGGAGCTAAAGCGTATTGTGCTGTAACAAATCCCAAAGCAGCAGTGTCCAATGGAGGAACTTCTGTGGTATGAACTAGAACTTCAGTAGGATTTTCCAAAGTTTCAAAAATTCTAGTGTTTATTTCTCCAAACTCCAAACCACCAGCTTTATAATCACAAACGACATGTAAAAGTTTTTTTTCTTGAGGCATATGAATGTCTTTCTTTTTTTTAATGAAAAAAATTTATATTAATGAGAGTTATATTCTACCAAGCCTGGTGAATCTTGCAAACTACGATATAATCGCACCATGACAAAAAAAACTACTCAAGAACAAAAAAAGGTTACTAAGGCTACTACTGCTCCTAAAAAAGAAGAAGGAACCTCACTTTTATTGCCAAATAGCACTATTACAATTACCTTAAAAAAAGATGATGTTAACAAAAAATATTCAAGTATTTTGGCTTCTTTAGCTAAAAAAGTCTCTGTTCCAGGCTTTAGAAAAGGCAATGTTCCAGCCAAAGTAGCAGAAGAACAACTTGGTCAAAATCAAATAGTTGAACGTGTTTTAGACGAATTGGTTCCAGCAGCTTATCAAGAAACCATGGAAGCTGCCAAGAAAAAACCAATTACTCATCCAGAATTCTCTATCACCAGTACTGAGATTGGCAAAGATTGGGTAATTAAAGCACATTTTGCTGAATTGCCAGAAGTTACTGTTAAGGGTTATGAAAAACATGTTAAGGCAGGTGCTAAAAATGCTGAGAAAGCATTGGCTGAAGCTAAGAAAAAAGCTAATGAAAACAAAGATAAAGATACTAAAGAAGTGTCAGCTCCAACTGCAGAACAAGAAAAAGAAACTAAGCTTCAACATATTTTCCGCGAATTAGTTGGTCAACTTAAGCCAGGAGTACCTGAGTTATTACTCAAACATGAAACTCAGCATGAGTTTGAACACATTGTTGATCAGCTCAAACAGCTCAATATGACAGTTGATGATTATCTAACCCGTCGCAATATGACTATGGATACTCTTTCTCAAGAATTAGCTGTTTCTACTCTCAGTAGACTTCAACTAGATTTATTACTTGGTGCTATCGCTAAAGATCAAAAACTAGCAGTTACTGATCAAGATAAAGATAAATATTTTGAAACCATCACCGACCTCAAGGTGAGAGAGCAAGTCAAAAAGGACAAGCATTATCTTGGTCATTTGGAAACCAATCTTCTCAAGCAGAAGGTAGTAGACCATTTGCTCAGTCTTGCGTAGAATCATCATTAATGAGCCTAGCTCTGCCTAATAAGAAATTTCTTGACAATAGCCTGGTATAGTCCTATAATTAAAGCTATTATATATGCAAACTCTTGGGCAAACAAAAAAACCAGCTGCAAAGCAATCCGGAATTAATCCGTTTGCTCAAGCTTTGGTGGAAACTGAATCTCACGCTCATCAAGCCAGACAAGAAACTGGTAAAAATGAAAGCCAACTTTTTAGTGAGGCTCTAGCTAAAACCGGTGGCAATCTTGAGCCTAAAGGCAAAAATTCCAGTCAAAATGATCTATTAGCCCAACAACAAGCTGAGTTAAAAAAACAAGCTGAACGAGATGCTTTGCGTAAAAAACTTCATGATCAAATCAACCCAGTTGATAACCATGAGATTTATGCCGCTCGCCAAGAGAGGGAGCTAAAAGAAATTAACCAACTTAAAAAAGAAATTGCATTACTAATGTCAGACCTTGGTTCTTTGCAAAAAGAAGCAGAAGTTACATTAATGACTCAAATTACTCAACCAGGGCAAGAGGGTAGTTACTATAAAAACTTCTTTGCCAAACTTCGTAGTTTTATCATGTTATTGAGACAAAAAGTTAAAAGCGCTCGTACCTGGGCCAAACAAATGAATTCTAGAAAAAAGAAAATGTCTCAACGTCGAGGCGGGGGAATGGTAGTTGATAGTCAAGAAACTAAGTTTGTCCAAGACACTATGCACCATGAAAAATCCACTGCTTTTAGTGGTAGTTAAATATTAATAATTGTTCCTTTTCAATTAGTTTTCTGCTAGCCTTGAGCATGTCATTTCATGCAAGAAAATATAGCAACTACCTTGGATAATTCTCATAAAAGAAAAATGGATCAACTCGATGAGTTAATCCGTAATTGGTATGACAAACCAAAAGACTATGATGAGCAAGTAAAAGCCTTTCCATCAGAGATAAAAATTCAATACATTTTGACAGCCATAGATTCTGGTCAAGAGAGTGCTATTGTTAGAGCAAAATCACTTGCCACCACAGAACCAGAGCTCATCTCTGAAGAACTGCTTTATGAAATTTCAGATAAACATAATACGATTTATCAAGCAGCTGATCCGTCTGGAGCTTGGGAAACTAGTCCAGCCGATGCAACAGCAGATCTACTGGAGGTCTATTTAAAAAACAATAAAACTGCCTTGTCAAAAAGGTATTTGTTGGTTTTAGCAGAAAAAAATCCTTTAACATTTGATAAATTTGTAAATTCTGAATATAAAGAAAGTTTTTCTCAAGTTGATATAGAAGTAATTGCCAAATTTGTAAAGAAAACCAAGTCAGAGGAAATTCCAAAAAACCCTCCATATTTTAGCGATGAAGAAGCAGTCTCAGTAATGTCTTCTTATCCTCATGTTTTTGAACTCTATTGGGATTGGTTTGCAACAGATTCAGCAAATTTTCCGATCGAAATGGTTAAGGAAAATCCTTTTCTAATGGCAAAACATCCAGAAAAATTTCCAGATCTCTCTCATAATGATCTAATAAATTTATTGACTGATAAAGAAAAAGCCTGGGCAATTTTAAAAAATCTAGATTTATATCCAACCCTTGATCATAATTTTCTAATCCAAAAAATGGTTGAGAATAATGATTTTCCATGGTTTGTATTAAAAGACGTAATTCCAAAGTTTCATGGTTTAACAAAAGAAACTGCTGATTTTTTATTTGAAAATGATAGATTGGACTTTATTTTCTCTGCACAACACGCTTTTCCTCCAGAAATAAATGGAAAATATATCTGGAAACTATTATCAAAAAACCCTAATTCAGAAAGAAGAAAACAATTTGCTGAAGCATTTGCCATTGTCAAAGGAATAAATAAAAATCAAATATTAAGAAAAATCTTTAGTACCTGGGATGATGAAGAAATAAAAGAGCTAAACTTAACTACAATAAGAAAATTCCCCCAAAGTGTTTTAGATATCTATATTGATAGACCAGATTCAAAAAAAACTGAGTGGTTGCTATCAAATCTTAGTTTTTTTGAAATAAAAACCCATGACAAATTAATGAATTGGTTTCTAAAAAATAATAAAACCTTACCAGAAAGACTTGACGTTTGGACTTTTGCTGAAAGCAGAATGCAAAATATCCAAAAAATATATCGATATACTCTCAATAAAAACTACAAATTTGTAAATTGGAAACCCTTTTTAACATATTTATACAAAAATCAAGATTTTCCAGTTCCAGATGACATAGAGAATGAAATAGCACTGACATCATGGATAATTCAGTTATTACTACTTAGTTATGATAAGTTTGGTTTTCCAGAAAAAGAAGCTCTTGCTGAAATTAGAGCTAGCTTCTCAATAGATGATTGGAAGGAAATTGTAAATCAAGTACACCCTCTGACTGGTAAAAAAGTCTTCGATTATAAATCTGGGTCTTCGATTACCTCTGAAACAATTATTTTGCAAGGATTGGAAGGAAAAAATAATAAAGAAGCAGAAGTCGAGGCTATTAGAAAATTTTCAAATAATGAATTTTTTAGCGAGTTACTATGCAGAACGGTTGAAGTTTATGATCTTTTTAATAATTATTCTGCCGAACAAATTGAGGTTGCCCTAGCTTGTTTAGAAAAAATTGCTGGAATTCTTTCTGCTCTAAAAATTGATTTTTCTGAACACAACCTTTCAATCATTTTCAATAAAATGAATAATGAAGTTGGAAGTGATTACGCAGATGAGGTTTTTTTTGAAAAATTATGGGAAAAATTAGAAAAAATTGACATCGACAAATTTGATCTAATTAAAGACTCGATAGAAGGATTCAGTAGAAGTTTTATTGCTCCATTGTTATTGCTTAAAACAGAAGTGTTCATGGACAAAGATCTTGGTAAACTGCAGTTGGAACTAGCAAAAACTATTGCTGAGGATTTTTTGTTTTTAAACAATGACCAGAGATTAAATCAACTTGGTTTACCTTTAACTTTTAGTGAGCTGGCTTTGTTTGCTCAAACTGAACACTTGCCTCAGCATAATTTTCCAGAAAATATTAAAGATCTCGTAGATACTAGGGAATGGAAACCATTGTTCTCCGACCCAGAATATAGATTTGAATGGGGGAAAACAACATACTTTTTTGTTCCACTCACAAGCTCTCAACAATTAGTTGATGAGGGTAGCGCCATGTCACATTGTGTGGGTAAGGGAGGTTATTCAGATAAATGCAGCAAAGGAACTCACCATATAGTTTCTATTAGAAAAATAGTGGATGGAAAAATGACAAGGGTTTCAACTCTAGAACTAGAAAGTGGCAAAGAAGGGAAGATATCAATAATTCAAAACAGAGGTATTCATAATCATGATCCGGAAGATGGAGCAAAAAAAGGTGCAGAAGAATTTTTAGTAGCTATTAAAGAAAAAAGAGTTCATCTTAATGATAATCCTGGAGAAATAAATAAGGACTCTAAAAAACAAAGTAAATTAGAAGAGTTTAAGAGTAAATATCCATATTTAGTTAGCATTGGTTTTATTCCAACAAGAGAGAAAGTTTTGGCAGTGCTAGAACATTATAAAAAAGTAAGTTGGAATCCTCCAGAAAATAAGAGAAAAACTAAGTCGATTTTTGTCACTGAGGGAATAGTTACTCAAGGTCAAAACCATTTTGACTATATCCATAAGCTTTTTCTTGGGCTGGGTAGGGAAGAGGCTAGTATAGAGAATATTATTGCGAAGTTCGGTCCCATTTTGGATGAGATAATAGACCAAGCTTATAAAAAATGGGCTGATTCAACTGAAAATTTAAAAGAAACAAAGGAAATACTGGCATAAAAAAACTCCCAAATTGGGAGTGTTTTTATCTGGGTGAGCCCGAGAGGACTCGAACCTCTGACCTCTTCAATGTCAATGAAGCGCTCTAACCAACTGAGCTACGGGCTCTCACCGAGTAATGGTGGGAATTATACCCAATGAAACTCTAATACACAATCACAAAGAAAATGATATAATCAACGTTCGTTGTTCCGGGACTTTTTCTCGGGAAAACATAGTAATAAGTAACTTAAAAAACGAGTGATCAACAAACCATACAACCAACAAGATAGATACAACAGAAGAAAAGCAGATTTCATTCAGGCAAACCACCACATTCGCTTCCCTCAAGTCAGAGTTCTGGCAGAAAGAGGGGAATCCTTGGGAATAATGAGTTCTCAGGAAGCTTTGGAAAAAGCTAGGGAAGTTGAAAAAGACTTGGTTGTAGTCACTGAAAAAGCTGATCCACCTGTAGTCAAAATTATTGAGCTGAGTAAATACAAATATCAGCTACAACAAAAACAGGCTGATCAACGAAAAAGTGCTAAGGTTCAAGAACTAAAAGAAGTTCGTTTTTCTCCATTTATTGGAGAAGGTGACTTTGAAACACGCTTGAGAAAAGTAACTGGATTCTTGGAAAAGGGTCATAAAGTTCGTTTAAGTTTGATGTTTAAAGGTCGCACTATTGCTAATAAAGACCAAGGTTTCGAAGTCTTTAATCGAGTAATAGAGCGCACCCAAACAATATCAAAAGTTGAGATTGAAGCAAAATTATTAGGAAAAAAACTAATTGCCCAGCTCTCACCTGATAAGAAAAAAGAAATAAAGTAAATAAGGCAAAGCCATGAAAAAAATCAAACAAAAAACCCGCAAAGGTGCTGCTCGTCGATTTAAAATCACCGGCACTGGCAAAGTAATGCACAGAGTACAAAATCAACGTCATCTGCTTCGCAACAAAAGCAAGAAGGCTAAGAGAAATTACCGCATCTTGGTTCAAGTAAAAGGAAAATGGGCTACTAAAGTTAAGAAAATGCTTGGCTTAGCCTAATAGAAAATATAAATAGAGGAAAAATATGTCTAGAGTTAAAACTGGAATTGTCAGACGCAAAGCACACAAAAAAATCCTAAAAATGAACAAGGGTTTCCGTGGCACAAATCGTCGTTTAATTAAAAGAGCTATAGAAGCCAATCTTCATGCTGGTCAATACGCCTTCGTAGGTCGTAAACTTCGCAAAAGAGATATGCGCAAACTTTGGATCGTTCGTATTACTGCAGCCCTTACTCAAGTTGGCGATGGTTTAAAATACTCTCGCTTCATCAATGGTTTGAAAAAAGCTAATATTGCTTTGGATCGTAAGATCCTAGCAAAATTTGCTGCAGAAAATATGGCTGCCTTTAAAGCAGTCGTAGAAAAAGTTGCTAAAGCTTAATAAATCTGTTAAAACTATAGATATCATGAATAGTCTTCGTGTTCGTACCAACCATTCAATTTGCTCCTTTTTGTTTATCCAAAAGGCTAGTGGAGTGGTGTTGTAGAACTTGAAGAAGTAATAAAAGAAAAACAACCCCGCTCCAAAAGAGCGGGGTTTTTGGTTTTTCGGAAAGGAAGAATGCGAGAAAGGATGTTCTATTTCTCACACTTAGCTAAACAGCACAGCTTCGATCGTTATGAAGCAGCTGAGGATTGGAAACAAGCTGGGAGACTCGAAAAAGTCATCAACTTGCGCTCAAAACTTCCTATTCAATCAACCGATAATCAAGAAGAGGAATCAGAATAATGGAGAACCACCTTTTAATAATTCTCCCTAGCCTGGTACAATAAAGAAATTATGTCAGCCGATACTTTATCCAATTTAAAGATTCAGATCGAAAAACTTAAAAAAGATTTTGATCAAAATCAACAAATCAATGCAGATAAAAAACTTATCTACCTTGGAAAAAAAGGATTGTTCAATGAACTTTCAAAAGAAATAAAAAATGTTTCTAATGAAAACAAAAAAGTTGCTGGACAATTACTCAATGAGCTCAAAACATATCTACAAAATCGTTTGGAAACAAATTCCTCTGTTGATCATAAAAACAAATGGGTTGATTTAACTATTCCAGGTAAAGACCAAGAATCTGGTCATGTACATCCTATTTCTCAAGCTATAGAAGAAATTTCTGGGATTTTTCAAAAAATTGGCTTTACACGAGTGCGCTATCCTGAAGTTGACTGGGATCACTATGCTTTTGAAGCCTTGAATATGCCGGCCGATCACCCAGCTAGAGATGAATGGGAAACATTCTTTGTCAAAGTACCGCCAAATAAAAAAATGGGCAAGGTAGTTCTTACTCCACATACCTCTAATGGTCAGGTAAGAGAAATGGAAAGACTCAAACATCAACCGCCAATTAGAATGATAAATATTGCTCGTTGTTATCGTCGCCAACAAGACGTTACTCATACTCAAATGTTTCATCAATTTGAAGGTTTAGTTGTAGATAAAGGAATTAATATTCAACATTTAAAAGGCACTTTAGATTATTTTGCTCAAGAATTCTATGGACCAGGAACAAAAAGTCGTATTCGTCCATTTCATTTCCAATTTACAGAGCCATCTTTTGAAGTAGATTTTAGTTGTCACATTTGTCATGGCACTGGCCTTATCGCTGATGAACATGGAGATAAACAAAAATGTGGTCTCTGTAAGTCTGGTTGGCATGAAGTAGGAGGTGCTGGTATGGTTCACCCCAATGTTCTTAAAGCTGGTGGCATTGATCCTCAGGAATACACTGGTTTTGCTTTTGGGTGGGGAGTGGAAAGAACTTATACCCTCCGCAAAGGCCTGAATATTGATGATATTAGGTATTTCTATTCTGGAGAAACTCGTTTCTTAGCACAATTCTAAAAGGCAAACATGAATATATTAATCCCTCATAAATGGTTACTTGAACAACTAGAAACTGAATTAAGCCCTACAAAAATTCAGGAATATGTTTCTCTCTGCGGACCCTCTATTGAACGCATTTATGAAAGAGGTAATGATAAAGTCTACGACATTGAAATTACTACCAACCGCGTTGATAGTATGTCTGTTCGTGGTGTTGCTCGCGAGGCTGCAGTTATTCTAGGACAATTTGATATTCCTGCTAAATTAGCCAAGCAAAATTTAACCTTAAAAAATTTAAAAGAAAATAATTTATTACCTTTACCTAAAATCATAGATCCTCATAAATTTTGCAAAAGAACTTTGTGTGTAGTTCTGCAAAATGTTAAAAGAACAGTTACTCCAAAATGGATGGCAGATCGTTTAACTCAAGTAGAAATGAATATTCATGACAGTGCTATAGATATCACAAACTATGTAACTCATGAGCTTGGTCACCCTATTCATGCCTTTGATTACGATAGAATTATGGCTCTTGGTGGAGAAATTCATGTTACTGAAGCAAAGAAGGGTGAGGCTTTTGTAACTTTGGATGGTGAGTTGCATAGCTGCGTGGGAGGTGAGATTGTTTTCAAAAATTCCAAAGGTGAAATTATTGATCTACCAGCAATTAAGGGCACAGCAAACTCCTCAGTTAATGCTGATACAAAAAATATTTTGCTTTGGATTGAATCATTAGAACCAAGCAAAATTAGATTTGCTTCAATGTCTCATGCTATTAGAACTGTGGCTGCTCAATTATCTGAAAAAGGGATTGATCCACATTTAGCTGAACCAACTTTTGTTAGAGCTATCGAACTTTATCAAGATCTTTGTGAAGCAACTGTTGCTAGTAAAATTCATGATGATTTTTCTGGAGAAGAACAGCCACAACCAATTATTTTTGATAAAGAAAAAATTGATATATATCTTGGTCTAGAAATTGAAAAGGAAAGAATTGTAGAAATACTAAAGAAACTAGAGTGCAAAGTGGAGGTAATAAGAAATACTTTCCACATTGTTCCTCCTACTTTCCGTAAAGACCTACAAATACCAGCCGACATTGTAGAAGAAATAGCTCGCATCCATGGTTACCATAATTTACCCAGTGTCCTAATGCCTACTAAAATTCCTTTGACTAAACCAAAAGATCTAAACTTTTCTGCAGAAGAAACAATCAAGCATTTTTTAGCAGATAGAGGTTGGTTTGAAATTTATACCTACTCGATGGTGAGTGAAAAAATTGCTCAACAGAGTGGTTTTCAAATTACCAGACACTTACAATTAGCCAACTCTTTAACTGAAGATAAAGTATATTTGCGTCGCTCACTTTCTCCTTCACTTCAAGAAACAATTGCTAATAATCCACAGGTAGAAAACTTATCAGTATTTGAATTAGCAAATGTTTATCATCCACAAGAAAATGAATTGCCCAATGAAACAATGTTGTTGAGCTTGGTATCCCAAAAACCACTTGCAATAGTTAAAGGTGATTTCGAAGCTTTACTGAGAAAATTCTATTTAACTAAACCTGTTGTTAAACAAAAAAATGGGGAAAGTTATGGAGAGATTTTAGTAGACTCAATAAAGATTGGTAGAATCTGGCTAGAAAATAATTTAACTTGTATAGAAATAGAGCTAGCCATTTTATTGCCATTGGTTAAACAACATCCCAACTATCAACCACTGCCGAAGACTTCAAGCATAAAAGAAAGTTTGACTTTTACCTTACCAGTTGAAACTCAAATAGGACCAGTAATTGATGAAATAGCTGGCCTTAGTCAATATATTAAAAGTGTTACTCTAGAAGATGTTTATCAACAAAACTGCAGCTTTGGCATTGAGTACTGGGATCAAAAGAAAAACTTAGCAAATGAAAATATTAAACCACTGAGAGAAAAAGTGGTGGCAATGGTAACAAAACAATTTAATGGCAAATTGGTTGGCAAGTTATAATCAACGCATGAATTGGAAAGAAAAAATTCAAGAACTTTTAGTGATTCTTGCAGTTGTTTTTTCTTCCTTAAATTTATTTTTAAAATGGCAAATTAATAGTGCCTATCTTAATGGCATTTTTAGTGATTACCTGATTCCTAAGTTTTGGCTAGCAGAAATATTTGTTTTAGTTTTAATAATAAGTTTTTCAGTTGGACAACTGCATAAAATAAAAATCAAATTAAACTTAACAAGTGTTTTATTCTTAATACTTTTCATCTTCCAGTTTTTTACACCCAAACCATTAAATAGTTTTCTTTGGCTGATTAAGGCTTTTGAGTTAATTGTTTTTTCGGTTTTAATTGTCAAACAATCGAGATTGCTAAATGCTTTTAAATATGGAGTTTTATTTGCATTAATTCTACAAATCTTCATAGCAAATCTACAATTTATTTATCAGAGCAATCTTCTTCCATATCGTTTTCTGGGAGAATCTCAACTGACAAATTTCATTAATATTAGCCGAGCTCAATTAGCTGAAAAACTACAAATTCTTCCATATGGAACCACTGCTCACCCCAATATTTTGGCTGGACTATTGGCTGTTGGTTTGGTTTATGTTTTTGAAACAGAAACTAAAAATAATAAACAAATAAAAAAACCTTGGCTCTTACTTGGTTTATTGGCAATTACTTGTCAAACTATTTTTCTCACTCAAGCCTATGGAGCTATTGGTGTTTTAGTTTTTTACTTTGTACTTAAAAATTGGTCTTTTTTATATCCAAAAGTTGGCACTAAATTATTTAAGCTTGGAACAATTATTGCTATCTTATTTTCACCATTAATTTTAGTTAAATTGGCCACAGAATTTCCTCTTTTGTCACTCCAACGTAGGATATTTCTTAATGCTCAGGCCGTTCTAGCTTGGCAAAATCAGCCTGTTTTTGGCACAGGACTCAATAGCTTTCTTTATGCTATAAAACCGCAATCTAGCGATGAGATAGCTAGGTTTATTCAGCCAGTTCATAATGTTTTTTTGCTCTGGTTAGCAGAAACTGGTTTTCTGGGAATTATGTTTTTAGTTTCATTAAGGAAAAAGATAAGAGAGTGGTGGAACAGCCACAGTTTAATTGCTTTTTCAGTTCTACCCCTATTTTTACTTGATCATTATTTATTAACCCAATGGTTGGGTGGAATGATCATTGTCACGATTTATTTAATGCCAAGTGATAAGAATAAAAACAGCTAACTAATTTAAGGTGTTGGAGTAGGTGAGATTAAGATTATTGTGGGCACGATTGGAATAGGCGTGGCGGTTGGCTTTGGTGGCACTGGTGTAGCAGTTGGTTCTGGATCTTTCCAATCAGATCCACCTGAACCTAGTTTGATTGTATTGCTCTTTGATTCTTTGCCATCCCTAGAAAATGCCTTGGCATATAGTTCATGTTTCCCAGTTGGAAAAATAATCCAACCACGATATTTACGATCATTGACTGTTTCAGTTTTATTACCGTCCAAATAAATTTCAATTTTTTCAATACCGGCATCGCTACCAGCATCGATGTGAACCTCGATTTTTGTGTCACTATAAGATTTTTCATTTTCTGGTTTAGAAATATGAACATAAACTTCACCAGTTTCTCCACAATACTGAGTTGGTACTTTATATCTAGAGTCATCCTGGCCATTTATCCAAGCATCAATAGACAACTGCCATCGATTGACTCCATCAGTGCTAAATGGATCTCTTTCCTGAAGAACTACAAATTCACGAGTGTCATAATCTCCAGAACTTACCTTAGCTTCCGTTGCCAGCTTACTGCCATCATCACGACAGACTGGTAGTTTAGCGTGAATTGGGTCTGGCAAACTAGGTACTGTGCCTTTGAGAAAGTAATCGGTGCGAGCTGGAAAATCATCATGTTTTGGATAGCCAGAAACAAGATCTACTTCTACTTGTTCAATATCACTTGGAACAGTCCAAGCTGGAGCACCATAGCCTTTGTCTAAAGCAGTAAAAATAATACGACGCCAAATGGGGGAGGCGCCAGTAATACCTGATGCAACCTTAGTCATTTGAGTATTGTCATTATTACCAACCCAAACACCAACCATTATTTCTTGGCTCCAGCCAATGGTCCAGTTATCACGTTGGTCATTAGTGGTACCAGTTTTAACAGCAATGGCTTTGCCAGTATTTAATAAAGAGTTAACACCAAAGGCTAATAAGCGAGCGTTGTTGTCTGATAAAACATCATTAATTAAAAATGCTTCTCCAGTTGTCATCACTCTCTTGCCCTCGACTTGTTTATGTTCAAATAGGACTCTGCCATCTTTATCTTCAACCTTGAGAATTGATACTGGTTGGACTTTTAAACCACCATTGGCAAAAGCACTATATGCTGTAGTGGTATCTAACAAATGTACTTCAGCGCCTCCCAAAGTAACTGCTAAACCAAAGCGTTTCATGTTGTCATCAGTTGGTTCTAAAGTTACAAAACCCATATCATATGCATTTTGTAAAAACTCTTTAACCCCCACAATTGCCACTCCTTTGACTGCTGGGATATTTAATGAACTACCAAGACTATTGCGTAAACTAACTGGCCCGCGGAATTTGCCGTCATAGTTTTTTGGCTTATATTCATCGGAATTTTCATTGGGTTTAAAAACCGTTTCTACATCAGCAATCATTGAGGCTGGGCTATAGCCACGACGGAATAGCGATAAATAAGTTACGGGCTTAATAGATGATCCTGGTTGACGCAAGCCATCAGCAGCAACGTTATATTGTCCATCAATGTCTTTGGCAAAAAAATCTTTGCTTCCAACCATACTTAAGATTTCACCAGTTTTGGGGTTCATTACTACAGCCGATCCATTGGTGATGTGATAACTTTCAACTCCAGCTACTTCCTCAGCTACAATAGCCTGAGCTTTTTGGTGTAATTCTAGGTCAAGGCTGGTGGTCACTTTAAGACCACCTCGTTCCACCAAATCAGCTCCAAACATTTCTTCAAGTTTGTCTCTTACATAAAAAACAAAGTGAGGAGCTTTAATGTCTGTATCAGTAGAATTAAAAGCTAAGCTATCTAAGGAAGAAATTGTTTCTTCCATCTGTAGTTTAGTGATGTAACCACTTTTTTCCATGGCTCGCAACACGCTTTCTGTTCTAATTTTCCAATAAGGAACGCCGTTGTCATCTTTTTTGCCGGCAAAAGGAGAGTAAACACTTGGTCTTTGAGGTAAACCAGCCAGAAATGCAGATTCTGCCAAAGTTAAATCTGCTGCTGATTTATTAAAATAAAGTTCGGCTGCAGTACCAGCTCCCCAAGCTGTTCCACCATAAGGAGCTTCATTGAGATACATTTCCAAAATTTGGTCTTTAGTAAAAGTACGTTCTATTTGAATAGAAAGGACTAGTTCTTTGAATTTACGAGAAACAGTGCGCTCATTGCTTAATAAGGCATTTTTAACTAACTGTTGGGTGAGAGTGGATCCACCCACAACTCTTTGTTTAAAAACCACATTATATGGAATGCGAACAATAGTAAGAAAATCAAAGCCGCTATGCTTATAAAAATCCTTGTCTTCAATGGCAACAGTGGCTTGCTTCAAATACTCAGAAACCCCGTTGATGCTGATGGGATTGCGACGCTCGGTATCAAATAAATCATAGAGAAGAACACCACTACGATCATAAAGTTTGGTACTAAAACCATCTCGACGAATTACTTCTCCTGGCTTTGGTAGGTCCTTTGAGTACCAAGCAAACATACCAATAAACCCAACGACAGCAACAATTACTCCTGCAACAGATGCTCTAGCAATTAAACGCATTCTTTGAGCCTTGTGAAGTTCTTGCAAAGCAGGAGAAACTCGACTTTGACGCATTCTACCTCTACTAAAACGAATGCTATAAACTCTAAGTTTGCGCATTAATTTACGATACATGGCTTGAGCTTGATCGCCAAGTTGAGTTAAATTAATCTCCATATCGGGTCTATTGTAACAGGTTTTTATTGCAAAGAACCCCTGACCAAATCAAGAAGGTGGTATAAAATAGAAAAATAGGAATCTTGATTATGTTAAAAAAAACTACTTTTCCCATAGAAGAAGTTCTGACTCGTGGGGTTGCAGAAATTCTTCCCAACACTAATGGTTTTGCGCAAAGACTTGAAAAGGGGAAAATCAGGTTATATCTGGGAATTGATCCAACTGGTTCTTTTTTGCATCTGGGACATTCTGTTGTATTGCGTAAGCTTCAGCAATTTGCTCAATTAGGCCACGAAGTAATTCTTCTCATTGGTAATGGCACCGTAAGAATAGGCGATCCAACCGGCAGAGATGAGTCCAGACCAGTATTGACTGATGAGGAGATTGAAAAGAACTTTGTTAATTGGAAAGCTCAAGCAAGTAAAATCTTGAATTTTGATTTGATTACCATTAAACACAATGGTGATTGGTTAGATAAATTGAATTATGCTGAATTAATTAAATTAATGGCCAAAACGACTGTTCAACAATTAATGGAACGAGATATGTTCCAAGAGAGATTGAAAAAGGGATTACCTATTCATGGTCATGAGATCATGTATCCTCTGATGCAAGGCTATGATTCTGTTGCAATGGATGTCGATCTTGAAATTGGTGGGACTGATCAAACTTTCAATATGATGATGGGCAGAACTTTGCAAAAAACCTACAACAATAAGGAGAAATGGGTTTTAACTACCCCAATTATTAATGGTACTGATGGCAGAAAAATGAGTAAGTCATTTAATAACTTTGTTGCTTTAACAGAAACTAATCTTGATATGTATGGCAAGTTAATGAGAGTAGCTGATGAGCTAATCGTGGAATACTTCACTTTGCTTACTGATATTCATCAAGATGAAATAGATAAGATTAAAAAAGATTTAGAGCAAGGTAAAAATCCAATGGAGTGGAAAAAGATTTTGGCTTGGGAAATTACCCGTCAATATCATGATGAAACTGCTGCTGATGAGGCTCAGAAACATTTTGAGGCAACAATTCAAAACAAAACTTTAGTTGATACTGCGGAAACTGCAAAGAAAGAGGATTTGGTGGGTAAGAATGCAAATGAAATTGTAGTTTTGCTTACTAGAGAAAGTAATAGTCAGGCCCGTAGATTGATAGAGCAAGGAGCTGTTTCATTGCTTCCTGATGAGATAAAATTAGCTGATATCCAAGCAATTCCAGATTTAAAAAATGTTGCTGGAATTAGAATTGGTAAACGCAGGTTCTATAAATTAGTTTAATTGATATGACACGTAAACAACGAGAAAAAATAGTTAAGACTTTTGCCATTTTGGCTATTATCGCTTTGGTAGCAGGTAGTCTATTAAGTCTCTTAACTATAAGTTATTAAGATGTATCATTTCAAAGAATCAATTCATGTCGTCAAGGGCATCGGTCCTACTTTGGCAAATGATTTGGAAACAAAGAATATTTCTTCCGTCCTAGATATTTTGCTTAGACTGCCTTTTCGCTATGAGGATCGTTCTCAATTCGGCACTATAGATCAATTGCAAAAAGATGTTGTTATTACTTTCCAGGCGCATGTGATGCAGATTTCTACTTCATATCGCGGTCGCAAGGTAATGACTAAAGCTACTCTTCAAGATACAACTGGGAGAATTAATGCTTTTTGGTTTAATAATAGATTTATTGGTAGTCAATTAAAAAAAGGAAGTGAATGGTTTTTTTCAGGCAAACTTTCTGATCGTAATGTTTTAGTTCAACCAGTGGTGGAAAAAATTCAAACAGAAACTATTAATACCGGTAGGCTAGTGCCGATGTATTCAGAAATCGGTCCACATCTTAAGGTTGGTAGCTTTAGAAGAATTGTTAAAGAAATTATTGATCGCTTGGAAGATGATTCTCAAGATAAATTATTGCCAAATAATCTCATGCCATTGGCCAAAGCTTTGAAGGTGCTACATTTTCCTGAAGACGCGGATCAGGTGCCATTAGCTCGTGAAAGACTAGCTTTGGAAGAGTTGTTAAGTTTAATTTTTCATTCACATCAAATTAAAGAGGCTTGGAAAAATACTCATAGTGCCCTACCTATGGAGTTGCCTGAGAAAAGTAATGATTACCATAAGTGGTTGGCAAATAAATTGCCTTTTGCTTTGACTGCGGCCCAAGAAAGATCGGTGCAAGAGGTTCTTGGTGATTTGCAAAATGATTTACCAATGAATCGCTTGTTAATTGGAGATGTTGGTTCTGGTAAAACTGTAGTGGTTGGGATTGGTTGTTTTGTTGCTGTGGTGTTAAACAAAAAAAATGCAGTGATCGTTGCTCCAACTCAAATTCTTGCCCAACAGCATATTGAAACTATCAAAAAACTTTTTCCCACAATGCCAGTGGCTCTTTTAACAACTAAAGAAGCTAAAAAGTTTGAGGTTAGAACAACTCCAACTCTATACATTGGTACTCATGCGGTGCTGAATCAGTTAGAAAAAATCGATCCTGTTTTAGTAGCTTATGATGAGCAACATCGCTTTGGTGTTAAACAGCGTTCCTTGCCTACCATGAGCCATGGAACTCCTCATACCCTAACTCTATCAGCTACACCTATTCCTCGTAGTTTGATGTTGACTCTCTTTTCACATATGACTCTCAGTATTATTGATGAAATGCCAAAAGGAAGATTGCCTACAAAGACCTGGTTGGTTGGAGATCAGAAAAAAATTAGTTCATTACAATGGATTGGTGAGACTTTGGAAAAAACCAAGGGTCAAGCTCTGATTGTCTGTCCGTTTATTGAGCCGTCAGTACAAGAAACTCTTTCTAATGTTGCAGCAGCCAAAGATTTGTTTGTAACTATTAAAGATTTTTACCAAAAGTCCAATCCTAAATTAAGAGTTGGTTTGTTGCATGGCAAATTGTCAGCAAAAGAAAAACAACTGGCTATTGATGGTGTTTTTGCCAAAAAGATTGATGTTTTGGTTACAACACCAGTTGTGGAGGTGGGTGTTGATTTGCCTCAAGCCAATATTATTATGATTGAGGCTGCAGAGCGTTTTGGGTTGGCAAGCTTGCATCAGTTGAGGGGTAGAGTGGGGCGCGCTGGTCAAGAAAGTTATTGTTTGTTATTCAGCAATTCTAAGACTTCAGAGACTATTGATCGTTTGCAGTTGTTTACTCAAGAAAATAATGGTTTGAAATTGGCTGAAAGAGATTTGCAAAATAGGGGAGCTGGGGATTTGTTTGGTTTTCAACAACATGGACTTGATACTTTGCGTTTTGCTTCTTGGACAAACTTGGAGCTAATTCAGGCTGCTCATACTAGTTATCAATTGATCAAAAATACTAATTGGCAGCCTATTTTTAGTTTCCAAGCAAATTCTGATCTTCCAGCTCCAAACTAAAAAAATATTGGGCTGCAATTCAGTCTTGTTTCTTGAGATTATTATTCGTATCATGGAATGGCTATGAAAAGCCCATCCAAATCAAAGTGGCAAGGACAATCTGGTCAAGTAGGTTTAATTATCCTCTTAATCATGGTGGTCATCCTATCTCTAGGACTTTCTCTTGCTGCTAGAACCTCTCAACAAGCAGAAATTGCTATCCAACAAGAAGATACTACTAGAGTATTTAATGCTGCTGAATCTGGTGTAGAGGCTGCTTTGGCAAGTATCTATCAACATGAAGAAGCTAATGATGTTTCTGGCATTTCTGAAGAAATAGCTTCGCTAGATCTTACAGAAAGTAATTCAAATATTAATTACAGTATTACTAAAAGCAATATTTTGGAAACTCACTTAAAGCAGGGTACTAGTACTGAGTTATTAGTGCCAGCAGCTGGTAGTATTAGTTTTTATTGGGCTACAGAAGCTGCTTGTGCTGATAGTGCTTCTTTGTTGCTTTCGGTTTATTCAAATGATGCTGGGAATATCACAGCCAAGCATTATGCCGTTGGTAATTGTAGTGGTGCTGGTACAAGGGGAGATAACTTCATAGCTAATGATGTTGGTCCAGCTCCGTATAAGTATGGATATACACTTTTTACTTCTGCAACAGATCAATTTGTTAGAGTAAAGCCTGTCTACAATGATACTGATATTAAAATTGTCGGCTCTCCAGCTACTAGTCAGTTTACGATCAACTCCCAAGCGCAGAATTCTTTAGCTGGACAAGAAGCTCGTACTTTTGAAGTTAAAAGAACATTGTCTACCGCACCAGCGTTCATGGAATATGCCTTAGTCAGTGGAAGTTCTATTATTAAAAACTAAATAAAAAAAATCATGCCTGCCACAGCCATCGACATCGGTACTTATGCCGTCAAAGTTATTTCAGCTGATCCTGGAAAACAACCCAATATTATAAGAACGGTTGAAACTTTGAATCCACATGGGATTGCCATGCCAATTGATGATCTTCAAATTGAGCAGGTTGGTGAATTAGTGAATAATATTGTTTTTGATAATAAAATTCCTCATGCTGATATTAGATTGAGCTTGCCAGAGTCTATTGTTTCTTCCAAGGTTATTAGCATTCCTCCTTTGACTGATGCTGAGTTGGCTTCTGCTATTAATTGGCAAGCAGAGCAACATATTCCAATTCCTAAAGAAGATTTGTCTTTGCAATACAAAGTTCTTTATAGACCAGAAAAAAGCAAGCAAGAGCAGATGAGGGTTTTATTAATTGGTACACGTAAGAGCTTGGTTGATCGTTTTATCAACATGTTTATTGCTATGGGTATTGAGCCAACTTTATTAGAGACTCATGTTTTGTCTTTATTACGTTCGCTTGATATTGGGGCAGATGAACCTCCAACTATGGTTCTCAATATCGGTGCGACTAATATGGATGTGGTGGTAATTTTTAAGGGTGAGATTCAGTTTGTTTTTACTCATTCTGGGGCAGGTGCTTTGTTAACTAAAACTCTACAACAGACTTTAGGTTTAGATTTGCAACAAGCAGAGCAATATAAGCGAACTTATGGTTTAGATCCAAATCAATTTGAGGGTAGAGTTAGAAATGCGTTAATCCCGGTTATTAATACTTTGACTAATGAAATTCAAAAGGCTCAAAGGTATTTTGCAAGTCAATTCCCTCAAAATACTCTTTCTAGAATTGTTATTACTGGTGGTACTTCTCAACTGCCTGGGTTGGTTGAGTATTTGTCAGAAAGCTTAGGCACAGAAATTCTTTTCTCAGCTCCTTTTGCTTCAGCTACAGGAGAAATTCCTCAAGAGAACCAGCAAACATATTCTGTTTGTCTTGGTTTATTAATGAGGGAATTAGCATGATATGACTGAGATTAATTTTTTATCTCAACGCCGCATTACCCTAACTAAGGTTGGTGAAAAGGATGCTATTTATGAAAAATATAGTATGTGGGTTTTTGGTGTGGTTTTTGCTGTTTTTGCTATAGTGGTGGGTGTCAATATTTTTTCAACTAATAAGTTGAAGGCTACTAATGAGAGCGAAAAAGCTTATTCTTCTAGTATTCTCAATGAGGAATCAACGGAGATGACTTTTTTGGTTTTTACGCAAAAGCTCAAGACAGTTAAAGATCTTTATCAGAATAGAAGTAATAAGCAGCAGTCGATTGAGTATTTTTCTAATTTATTTGGTAGTCAAGTATTTTTGTCTGGTATGAATTATGGCGGAGAAGAGAATCAGCTTTCATTAAGATTGACTAGTGAAAATATTTTTGCCTTAGAAAAAATTCTGGATACTTTAGATTCTGATTCAGTGAAAAAAGAGTTTTCAGCAATTAATAAGAGTGGTCTACGTCGAGATGATAATGGCAGTTACAATATTGATATCGCAGTAGAGCTATTGAAGCAGGGGGAGACAGCTGATGCCAACGCTAAATAAGCTGAGTAATCTCAATTTCAATTTGATTCTTAGTACCAGGAGGAAGTTGGTAATTGCTGGTGCTTTAATTTTTACTAGTTTGGTTTTGTTGGTTCTAACTTATTCGCAGGTAACTGCTATTTTTCAGACTCAAAGCAAGATTGCTACTACTCAAAAGAAGGTAGATCAATTAAAGAAGAAAACAGAGGAATTACAACAGCTTAAATACACTGATGAATATGCTCAGGCAGAGAGGATGAGTGAGATTTTGCCTTCTCATAAGCCTTTGTTGGAGTTGCTTAATAATTTGAATTCAGTTGCCAATGAGACACGTGTTTCTATTACAGAATTTAAGATTAATCCTGGGGAAATAGTTTCTGAGGCAGATCAGGAGGCAAATAAAAAGGTTGCTCCGATTAAGCAAAAGAGGTCTGCTGATTATGATCAACTTGAATTGGAGTTGAGTGTGGTGGGGGAGTTGAATCAGGTAAAAGAGTTTATGACGATGATTGAAAGAGTTTCGCCTATTACTACAATTACTAGTCTTTCTATTGATCGTGAAAGTAAGAGTGTGTTGAGTGGAGATCAGATGACTAGGGCAGATATTACTCTCAATACTTATTATTATACTAAGCCTGTTTCTGCGACTTTGGCTTCAGCTTTGCCAAAGATTACTGATGAGGAAAAAATTATTTTCCAGGATATTTTAAAATTTACTCCTCCTAAGATTGAGGATCAGACAGAGATTATTGGTGGAGATAACACAGATTTATTTGGGATTGAGGGTTTGGCAGTGAGTGATTTGGAAAAGCAGATTAGTACTGATGTTAATTTTTCTCAATAAAAAACCCGCTTGTTGAGCGGGTTTTATTTTTCATTATAAAATTTATTTTATTCAGCTACTTCAACTCTAACGCGAATGCCGTCACGAGCTGCTTTGACTTGAACTAGTTTGCGAACTGATTTGATGACTTTTCCACCTTTGCCGATTACTCGTCCCATGTCTTCTGGGTTGACGGTGATTTGGATTAACAAGCCTTCTGCAGTTTCTTGTTCAGTAACCTGAAGTTCATCTGGATGATCGATTAATCGTACCAACAGATACTCAACAAAGTTTTTCATTTTTTCCTTTGTGCTTACTTAATTATTCGGTAGCTGCAACGGTTTCAACTGGAGTTTCGACTGGGGCTTCTGGAGCAGCAGTGGTTTCAACAGTTTCAACTGGGGCATTTTTCTTTTCTTCAGCTTCTTTGGCGGCTGCTTCAGCTTTGGCCTTGGCTTTACGAGAAAGTTGAGGTTTTCTAGCTGGGAAAGGGTTGCCTGAAGTGTAACGAGTGAAAAGGCTGGCTACTGTTTCAGTTGGTTGAGCGCCTTTTTTGAGCCATTCGTTGTATTTTTCGACTTCAAATTCTAAGATTTTTGGAATTTGAGCAGGGACGTAACGACCGACTTGTTCTACATATTTGCCGTCTCTTTTGTCTTTGGCTTCGTTAACAACGATGCGGTATTGTGGCTGTTTTGTTTTACCAAAACGAGCGAGTTTGATCTTTAACATAAGTTATTTTTTCTCTTTTTTTATTAATATTTATACAATTAGCCTCTTCAATCTTGATTCTCGGAGCACGAGCTAGCAAGATCATAGGGGAGAATTGTATATCTTTTTGTCAAAATTCTCAAGACGAAAGATATTTTACTAATTATTTTTTTTCAAAAGCAGATAAAGCTTGAGTGGCAGCTTCTTGTTGAGCGATTTGTTTGCTCTTGCCAGTTCCTTGTCCCATTACTTTATTGGCTACTATTACTTCAACGGTAAATGTCTTTTCGTGGTCTGGGCCTTCTTCGTTTATCACTTTGTATTCAGGGGTAGATAGGCCGCTGGCTTGAACTGCTTCTTGTAGAGCGCTTTTGCTGTCTTTATATAATTTTTTACTTTTTATTTCTTCGAAGTAAGGGAAGAGTTCTTCGTTTAAAAATGTTTTAACTACTTCATAGCCTTGGTCGAGGTATAGACCACCAATGACAGCTTCGAATACGTCGGCTAAGAGGCCTTCGTTTTCACGGCCCCCAGTGGCTTCTTCGCCTCTGCTCATAAACATTATCTTGCCCAGCTCTAGTTTTCTGGCTATAGAGGCTAGAGTAGTGGTTTTGACCAAGGCGCTTCTGTATGCAGTCAAAACTCCTTCTGGGTCAGTGGGGTATTTGGCAAATAAGAATTCGGTGGTTACAAGTTCTAGAACTGCGTCGCCTAAAAACTCAAATCTTTCATAGGATTCTTTGGCTGTTGTGCCAGAATCAGCTTCATTCAATGAGCTTCGATGTGAGAGGGCTGTGGTTAATAGTTCTGGATTATTAAACTTAGGTAGCATGTCAATTGTTTTATCCTAGTTCTACTTCTTCAAAGATCAATTTAACTAGATGTTCGACTGTGTCTCCGGCTTCATCTAGTTCATCTAGAACATGGTCTAGTTCTAGGTCGATATCAAATTTTTGGTTGATAACAGCCAATAGGCGAGGAAAGTCTTCTTCCATGTCAATGCCTAGGTCTACCTCTAATTGGGTGATTGGCATGATTTCTTGTGAGTTGTGGCCCGTTGCTAGAGCCAAGAGTTCTTGTATTTCTAAAAATGTTTGGTTATTCATTGGTTTCCTCCATTAGGACTTTTCCTAGCACGCCATTTACAAATTTTGGTGAGCTTTCTGAGCCATATTCTTTTGCTAGTTCTACTGCTTCGTTTATTAAGACTTTTTTGGGGGTGTTTTTGTGTGTGGCTTCAAAGATGATTTGGCGCATAATGGCTAAATCTACTTGGTTTATCTCGGTTAACGGACGTTCTGGGGCGTGCTGAGTGATTTGGGTGTCTATTTCAGCTGAAGAAGCTATTATTTCTCTGGCTTCTTCAAGAAAAAATAGTTCTTCCAATTCTTGGCCTTCTTCTCCTGAGAACATAAGCGCAAAAATGGTTTGCATGAGCTGTGCTCTTTTTTCATGTCTCGGATCAGCCTGTTCGGTCATGTTAACTTTCTGTTTTAACAAACAAAAACACTCTCTCAATATGAGAGTCTCTACTGGTTAGAGTAGGGGACAAAATTATAAAATGCAAGCAGGAGTTGCTTGAGTAAACCCAGTTAAAAAAGCTTAAGCTTTTTTCTCGCCAGATATAGCTTTTAAGAAACTAGCCATTAGGCCCTGTTTGTGTAAAGGGGTTTTACTAATTTTAGTGTCTTTTTTTAAGCTTGGTGTGTTGCCGGCGCGTCTTTTGCCGCGTTCGACACTGGTGATTTTGTTTTTTGGTACTGCTCCCATAGGTTCTTTCTCTATTTTTGAATAGCAATGTAACTGAAGAGATGATTCTAACCAAGTTGGAGAAAAAAATCAAGTTGCTAAATATTGTCTTATGAGGATAGTGGTTTTGTTGGTATTTTTTTGTTTTAATGGCTAACACCAATCCTATATTAATATATAAGAAGATATACAAAGGGTTGCATTTAAAGAAAAAAATGATTATAATAGTCTTTTAGACTCTGAAGTATATAGTTTTATATAGTTAAAGAGTTTTGTATTAGCGACAGGTTATATACCTAGAAACTACAAAACAAATGTCTAAAAACAATTTTCCAGAACAAAGAGGTTTTGATCGTTTTGCTTTTCAAAAGAATAAGGCTGATTCAAAATTAAAAGAGTTTGGTAGAGAAGCTGGAGTAGGGTTGTCTGAAATCCAATCACTTCTTACTGCTGGCTGGCAAAAGGTTCAGTTTGAACTATATAAGTTAGAGGCTGTACTTAAGCCAGATGATGTTCAACTAGCTTATGCTTCAGTTGGAGCAGATAGTGGATTTAATAAGAAGAGTTTTGATAGTCAGACTGTTGGTTTTGCTCCAGAACGTAAGAGATTAATTTTAACTTTAGTTACCATGATCTTTTTGATGATCTTCTTGGCTAGTTGTGCTAGTGGCCCAACTGGTGGTCCTGATGTGATTGTTCCTACTACTGTTGCTACTGAGACTGCTAATGTTCCTCCTGCTACTGAAGCAGGTGGTAATCCAATAGAAACTGCTACTGCAATGCCTTTTGATGAATTGAGTATTGATTACGGAAGATATGCTGGTCAAGAAAATGTTATTGATCCAGTTATTGATCCAGTTATTGAGAATTCTTGGAATTTAATGAATCAATATATTTTCAATAGGGGATTGGCTGCGCCAAGCGCAGTGAAACTAGTTGATGTTTCATCAAACAATATTATTGTTGAGGTTTTACAACAGGGAAGAACCGATGATTACCCAGCTGGTACTCATTTTACGATTTCTTTTGTAACTGGACATCAAGGAGAAACATTAACTATTTCACTAGATGGAGCTAATAGTGTATGTGAGAATAGAGCGGTGCAACTTGCAATTGGGGCAGATGGTTTGCCAGTAGCCTTAGATGCTAATGGTGTGGTGGTTGCTTATGTCGATGGTCAGACTGGTCAATGGACAGCTGGCGAGAGGGGTTTAGCTCCAGAATTAGTAACTAAGCCATATGCAGAGATGACTGACCAAGAGAGACTTCAATATTCACAAGCACTAGTGGAGAGAGCTAATACTTATGATGGGTTGGTAGAGGTGTTTCCTGATGTTGAGGGTGGAGAAAACTATCCAACTTACTGGAGTCCAACAGCAGCTGGAGAATACAAGTTAGGACTAGGCTCTTGGAGATCTGCTCACAATACTCCAGAATCTGAACTAGATATGTATGGTGAGAGCTTCCCTGATCTAACTGTTCCTGGTATTGAAAATCCAGATGGTACTTTTGCCTTAATTGATCCAGCTACTGGTAATCAAATAGTCTTACCAAGAGTTAACTTACCAGGAATTGGTGAAGTTTCTCTTAGAGATCTATATAGAGGTGAGCATGGTGGTCAAAATTTAGCCAATTACATAACCGATTTAATGTTACAAATCTATCAAGGTGCAGATATTGGCGGTCAAGGCTGGACTCAAACAGATGCCCAAAGAAATGTAGCTAGATTCTTCCCAGGTTGGGCTGTTGGCCCACAAAACAATTTCTTTGCTCTTCTACAAGGAGCAGGAACATCTAGTGTCGCTGAACTACCAGAAGCTCATAGAATATATAGAGAAATGCCAACTAATAGTTTCTACATTCCAGTTTTCAGTCCCGAAACAGGTGACTTCATGTTCTTCTTAAATGTTCAACAAGGCAACTTGCCAGGAACCCAGGATATTAGAATCTCAAGCTCTGGTGGAGCAACTTTTGCTTCTAGAGGTAATTTCCATGAAAATGATGATCTAACCTTTGCTGTCTTGTCAGAGAATCAAAATAAATTTGGTTCCTACTATGAAGCTGGAAGCGCTATGTTGTTAGATGATCAAGCTGGTATCTGCAATGTAACTCAGATTTATGATGTTTTAACTGCTAGTACTGAACAAGAGATCTTTGACATCTTAGGTCAAGCTAAGATGTGTATTTCTCACCCAGCTAGAGTTGCCATCTTTGGTGAATAGAAAGAGCAATAGAAGATGTTCTATTGCGTCTTAGCCTATTTTATTGCTAGAATTGATTCGTGGACAATCTTACAAATCAACCAGCTCCTGTCGTTCAAACTCAAGAAAAAAATAAAAAGGCATTGTTTTTCTTTCTCTTTACACTTGTTGTTTGTGTAGTAGTCTTGGCTACCTATATCTTCTTTTTCTTAAATAAAACCAATAAAACTGCTGGCACAAAACAACCAGAAAGACCTGATACTGATTTTTTCATTGTTGAACCAACAACAGAAACAATCACTAAAGTTGAAGAAGAACCAGTTGGTACTGTCATCACTGACCTTGATTTCTCTCAAAAAAAATATGAAGCAATAGGAAAAATACTAAAAGGTTATTATGATTCTTATGATCAAAAATCTGCTATTTTTAAAGTTAAAAATCAATTAATGAATAGCAACTCTCTTCAATTACTTGAGGCAAGCACAAAAAATCTTAAACAATTCTATTGTTGGCCATCGATTTATGAAGATAAAAACAAGGGTGCTGTTGAAGTAAAAACTTTACAATTTATGGTCAATCCAAGTGGTGCAGACATGTTTATGGCTGGAGAAAAATCAATCTCTATTGATCAGCTGGATGTCTTTTTACAAAAAGATAGTTTTGTAATTCTACAACTAACAAATCCATTTGTTTTTGGACAAGAAAATTTAGTTCAAAAATTGATTGTTTTGGGTTGCTAAAAAAATATATGAAATATTCAAAACTAATAAATAAAATCATAATTACTACACTTGTGTTTTTATTTACTACCTTTTTTAAGGCAGACTATTTTGTTCAACAAGTCTCTGCTTGTTCATGCCCAGGAAGTTCTAGTTGTAGTGGTTGCGGCCTACAGACAGTGACTTATAGTGGTTGTTTTAGTGGAACTACTTCAACTTTAATTTGTAGTTATGATCCCACATGCGAAGGAAGCAACACTGTTCCATGTGATAGCAGTAGTTGCCCTGGACAATGTAGTTGCAATCCAAGTACCGACATATATTGTACTTGTGATCCTAATGCCAGTAATGCAGGTTGCGGCTTGCCAAATGCTTGGGGAGGAGTTTGTTTTTCTGATGGAACAAATTCTGGTTGTATTGGCAACCAACGTTGTGAAACCATAGCTGATGGCAACAGCTGCTTTGCCAATGAAGTAGAAGTTTATTGTTGTGATACTCCGCAACCCACAGACCCACCAGCTGGACCTGGGCCAGGAGACCCAGCCCCTACTAGTCCACCACCAGGACCAACAGCAACCCCAGTCCCCACAGCAGGACCTAGGGCAATAATTGGCAACCTCTATGAAGATGCAACTGCCACTACCACTGGCTTGGGTGGAACTGACAACCTATGCACAGGCTCAACTGGAGCCCCAGTCTTCATAGAACTAGACATGCCAGAAACAATAGTAAGAGCCACAAGAACCGGTGGAGAATCTAGCTCAGGCGCAATATCTCTAAGCAGATACACCATCACCACTCTAACCTCTAATAACGACTATACAATAACCCTGCAACTACCTTTCCCACCTCCAGACCCAGCTAATGCTTGGCAATGTGCATGTAACGCAGACCCAGGAGACCCTTATCGCTGTACCTACACCAACCAAATGCCTTCAAACATCACCAATTTTGACTTCTTCCTAAAAAGAGCTAATGTTGCAGATGCAGCCTGGTTCCAAACCCTAGGAGGAAGCTCATGGGCCTCAAACAACATCGAATCATTAATCCCAACCACCACCTGCACTGCTCCTACTTGTCAACCAGCCCTAATCGCTGATGACCCAAGTGGAACCGCAGACAGCGCCGGCTTTCCATTAACCAATACAGGCTCTGTTATCACCAGTGCCACTGGAGACAACTACATCCATGAAACAGACGCTCGTACCAACGCCGCCCAAGCAAGAGCAACAGGAGTATCTGTCCCAATTGAAAACTATGACTATTTCTATGACAAACTAGGGGACCAAGCCCAAGCTTTAGCAAGCGCCGGCAAACCAATCGTGGGCACTGACCTAGAAATCTACAAATACACTGGCAACTTAACCATCACTGAAACTGCCCCATGGAACCTAACTAATACTGAGAAAATCATAGTCTTCGTTGACGGCGACCTATTAATTGACGACATCACCGCCAGCCAAGCCAGAATAACCTCAGTAGCAACTGGTGGCGATGGCTTCCTAATGTTCATAGTTAGTGGCAATATCACTGTCTCAGCAACTGTAGGCTACAACAACATTGCCACCAACCCAACCACAGCCAACATTGCCAACGTAGAAGGCATCTTTGTTGCTGACGGAGTCTTTACTATCGCTGGAAACCCAGGAACAATAGATAAAAAATTCATTGGCGCAGGCACCTTTGTAGGCTGGACAGGCGTAGAACTCCAACGCAACTTTGATGATGGAACAAACCCAACAAACAATGACACAGCCGCCACAGAAACCTTTATCTTCCGCCCAGACCTACTTTTAAATGCTCCCAAAGCAATTAAATCAGCCCAAATGACCTGGCGCGAAGTTCAACCTAGTTTCTAAAGCAGTTACTTCTAGTGTAGACTAATAATTGTTTATGATTTTGGTTGTCATCTTTATTATTTTTTTTTACTTCTTAACCCCCACCTCAGCCCAAGCAGGTAGCTTTTCTGGTCAACTCTATGAAGATCCTGACGCCATACCCATAGGCTTTGGAACCTCAAGCGACAACCCTTGTGATGGCAAAATTACTAGCCCAATAGCAGGAGCAGGCTTCAAACCAAAAGCCATTAGAACCGGAGAAGAAGGAGTAGGCTATTTCATGGGAGAAACCTATACCGTCACCACCAGCACCAACAACATTGACTACAAAGTAGTTCTACAACTACCATATCCACCAGAAGACCCAGCTAATGCCTGGCAATGTGCCTGTAACGCCAATCCACTAGACCCCTACCAATGTGTTTATACCAATCAAGACCCTACAAAATATACTTCTCTAAACTTCTTTATTAAACGCGCCAACACCAACAACAACGCCTGGTGGCAAGTACTGGGTGGCAGCATCTATTCTAAATACCATATTCAAAGCTTTATTCCTTATTCAGAATTACCTGGATACTGCAACACAACACCAGGATGTGTTCCTGCCCTAATAGATAGTGATATCGACATGAACATGGAAAGTCCTGGTTTTGCCTTTACCAACCAAGGAAAAATCTCTACCAGCCAAACCACAGGCAACGTTTTTTTACATACCACCACCAGCAGAAGCAACGCTATTCAAGCTAACGCCATGAGCTTTGACTTACCAGAAGAAGGATACAACTATTTCTACAAAAAAATGCAAAAAGAAGCCATTAACCTACCCAGCTCACAAAAACCAGTACCAAGCACCAACCCAGGCATCTACCTTCATGAAGGAAACTTTACTATCAACGACTTAAACTCTTGGCACGTCACAAACTCTGAACAAATCATTGTCTTTATCAACGGAGACCTAAACATTGACGACACCAGCGGAACAGACCAACAAATTATCACAGTAGAAAAAGGAAACATAGGATTTTTAGCCTTTATCGTTCATGGCAACATCAACATCTCAGCCAACGTCGGTCACACAAACGCCACCTTCAATCCCAGAACCGCTAATGCTCCTTTAGTGGAGGGTGTTTTTATTACCGACAAAATTATAAGAATAGACGGACTACAAGATGTAAGCGACAAAAAATTCATTGGCGCAGGCACCTTTGTAGGCTGGGAAGGCATTCAACTCAACCGTAGCTTCGCAGTACCAGGAGACAACTCGGTAAACAACCAGGAGCCAGCTGAAGTCTTTATCTTCCGCCCAGACCTAACCGTCAATATCCCTGGAAAAATGAAGTCTGCTCATTTCTATGCAAGAGAAATCCAACCAAAAAGCTTACAATAAAAACATGAGAAAAACCCACATCAACACCTTATCAGGTTTTACTCTAATCGAACTAATCGTAGTAACTGCTTTAACCGTATTAGTCATGATGACCGTTACTACTATGTTCCTAACATTTATCATTTCATCTACCAAAGCCAGCATTGAACAGAAAGTAAACAGCGAAGGAGAAGCGGCGCTAGCCAAAATAGAATTTATCCTCCGCAACTCACAAAAACTAGTAGCAGGACTAGATGGCACAACCATTTGCAATAACGATGCCCAATCACCAATGACCAACATCGCAGTTCAAGGACTAGACGGATATATAACAACTCTACAAACCTATCCACTTGAAAATGGTCGCATCGCCTCGTACTCCACCGCTGTCAACGACTACTACTATCTCACCTCAGATGAAGTTGCTATGTCTAATTTAAGATTTATGTGTTTGAGCGGGGAAGAAGATTCTTACTACGTAGGAATCACCTTTGACCTCAAAATCGGCAGTTCCAACATAAGTGACAGAGATACAGCTTTGGAAAGTTTTCAGACTGGAATCACCCTAAGAAACAACTAATCCCATTTGCGAAAAGTCTGAGGTAAAACCACATCTTTAGCCTTTTCATCTGCCGCCCAAGAAACTGTAACAGTTATCTTAACCAGAGGATCAGTAGGATTGGTTTCATCAATAGTCACCGTAGCTTCACGAAAAAACTCTTGACTAGAAATAATTAAAACATCAGAAGAAGAACAAAGCCCTGGCGTAAAAGCTACTTTTGGAGCGGGTAGAGTAGCTAAACAATAAGTAGTGCTTGCTCGCAAAGAATTAACAAATAAATCCCAACCCAATAGCGTTCTTTCTCGACGGAAAACCTCCATTCCTTCTTGAGCTCTTTTTACAGCCTGAGTTCGATATTCAGAATCAGCGCCAATCTTCAAAGAAAGCGTTAAGCCAGCAACAATCGCAGTTAAAACCAAAGCCATTACACCAGTAGCCACAATCAACTCTATTAAACTAGAACCTCTTAATACTTTAATCATTGCCAAGAGCCCTCACTAAATCTTCCTTCTCTAAAAACAGTAAAAACATAAGTATTATTTTCATTGGCAACGGTAATATCAGTACTAGCCAAACCACCAGCAATATCTACTCCAGCATGCAAAACCTTAAAAGTTAAATCAAGGTTTGGAGTAATATCTATATTTTGCTCAATTTCAAATGATTTTGCCAATCCTGGTGTGCCAACAATACATACTGCTTGAGAAGTTACCCTAGTAATATTGCCAGTTTTACTACTAGTAACTCTATAACCAGCTAATTGATTGCAACCACCTAAGTTTCCAACTTTAGCATCTGATTCTGCTTTTTGAAAAAATGCTTTTAGCTCATCCACTGCATTACTAACATTTTTTTTATCGAGATAATCTAAAAAACTACCAATAGCAAAACTAGATAAAACTAAGCCAATAGCAACAGATACCAACAACTCAATTAGGGTAAAACCAGTTTTTTTAGATTGACTAAATTTATAGCTCATAACTCTTTTTGTTATGGATTCTGCACTGTATAAGCAGTGCTATCTGGCTCAAGAGTGGCACCAAGGGTAAAGCCAGACGCACCAGTTCCCTGACAAGTACCAGATGGAACATAAGTATATCCTGGGCTAGCGGCTGAACCCTGTGGGTCATAGGGAATATCATTGAGATATTCACCGATTTCAGTGATCATACCAAGATAAGTAGCAGTTGATGGATAACAACCATTATCACTGCGATACAAAATAAGTTGTTGTCTAACAATCTCCATGTCTGTCTTGCGCTTGGCATTACGACTATTTTGAGTTGCCTGTCGATAACTAACCAAAGCAATAGTAGTCAAAATAATCATGATAGTTGTTACTACCAAGAGCTCAATCATTGAGAAGCCATTTTTCTTTTTCAAAATATTTTTTTTCATTGTAAATTTGTTAGACAATAATAATTACCAGCTCCAAAGTTACAGTCAGCAGCAGAGGGAGCGCTAGAATTACCAGAGCCACCTTCTAGTAAAGCACAAACACAGTAACCAGTAGCATCACAGCCAGTAGCGGTGTTGTAAACATAACTATCAGCACTTTTTGGATCACTTGGCAATCCACCAGGCATAATTGGACCAGTACCACCATCATAACCTGCCATAGCAGAACAAGTTGTATAAGTGGTATTCTCAGCCTTGTACTGCTCAAAAGCATCTTGCATAGCCTTAATATCAGTTCGGCGACGAGCATCTCGACCTTTTTTCTGCACTGTACTAAAAGCCACTACACCCAAAGAAATCAAAATACCCATAATAGAGATTACCACTAAGAGCTCAAGTAAACTAAAGCCTGCTAAGTTTTTTTTCTGAATAAAATTTATTTTTCTCATATTTCCCTCTACGGCTTAACTTGAACTTGAATTTTAGCTACACCACCCAAAGTACTTTTAATACCGCCCTCAGCTTCAGCCTGTAGTACTGCATTGTACACACAAAGAGAGGGGCCGGGGCAAGTATACGTATGTGGGATCTTGCCATTAAGCTCATTAATGTTTTCGCTAGTACCATCTCCAAAGGAAAGAGTAATTTTATAATTATTTTGCTTGGCCTGATCGGCACCAGCATATTTATCTAAAATCTTAAAAAACTTATCCATTAGAGTCAATTTATCAGCCTCTGCCCCAAAAAGTTTGTCTTGAGAAAAAACATCCCCACCAACATCACTAATAGTATAAATAAAATCCATATAATCCCCAGAAGTAATAAAAATAGTTTTAGTCACCTCATTAGCTGGGGGATCAGTGTTAAAAGTTAAGGCAACTGGTTTTTCTTGACATCCCGCATAGCAAGATTTAGGACAATCAAGTGCATTTGTTTGTTGAAATTCTTGGCCCACCTGATAAACATCATCACAACACTGGTAACCATAACCACCGCACACAGTAGCTGGTCCATCATTAACAATCACACTAGAATCAACATCAACATGAGTAGAGCTAGCGAGTAAACCAACCTCATCATAAACAATGCCATTGCGACCAAAAATTGAAACTTCCAAACCATGATTTTCTTGACCTTGAATATATCCGGATTGACCCTTAACTCTTCTAACTAAGGGAGGTAGATTCTTATTCTTAATAACAGTACGTAAAGAACTAGTGACCTGACAAACAGACTCCAAAACATACTCTCTATCTGAAATAAAACGTAGTTGATTCTTCATCACTGGCTGGCCATCATCAACAAATGAACTACCACCATACTCTAAACATCGTTTGAATAAATCTCCCTCCGGGGGAAGGTTATTGAGATATTTAATGTCGCTCTTTATTTGGCCTAGAGCCGCAACCAAAAGAATCTCTCGCATCATCAAGCCACCAAAGAAACCAATGACCAACAAAGCGAAAATGGCAGTAAAGAAAATCTTTAAAATTCGCATACTTTATCTAAGTACTATCTTGACATATTCAGCCAAGATTTTGTAGCCCCACACCAAGCTGATGAGAGTTGAAATGATGAGAAAAGGACCAAAAGGTAGATTACTTTTAATAGTCTTTTTATTCGATATTATCAAGATAACCCCTACTATTGCACCAATTACAAAGGAAAAGAATAAGGCTACTAAAATCCTCTGCCACGAACCAAGAATCAGACCCAAAGGAATTGCCAACAAAACATCTCCATCACCAAAAGCCTCTTTTTTTGCTAACCAACTAGCAATTAATTTCAAACCAAAGAAAAAACCAAAAAAACAAACAGTCCAAACCAAGCTCCAACCAAAATCTATCCAACGCATTTCTCCAGAAAAAAGCAGGAGAAAACGATAAACCAAAGTACCAAAGGTAAGAAATGAAATTGTCCAATTTGGAATAACGTAATATTTGAGATCAACCAGAAAAATAACGATAAAAATAATACTAATAAATAACCAAAAAATAGGTTGAACATAGAGTAGGGGAGCACTACTAATTTTAAAGAAAATATAACCAGCAAAATACCACCATAAAAATAAAATCCCCGTCATCGTTTCAACCAAAGGATGAATCTTATCTATTTTTGTTTGACACCCAGAACATCTGCCGCGCAAAAATAGATAAGAAAAAATAGGAATATTTTCATACCAAGGAATTTTTTTCTTACACTTTTCACAAACAGAACGTTCATTAACCCAATCTTGTCCCCTCATAGAACGATAAACTAAAACATTTAGAAAACTACCAATGGCAGCTCCAAATAGGAAAACAAAAAAACCAATGATTTCAAAAAACATCATGACCTTGAGTATACAACAAAAACTCCCCTCCATAAGGCAGGGGAGTTATATTTTTCTTAAGTTTCAGACTACGGAATACAAACACAGTTTCCAGATGCACCACATTGAGCAGTGTTACCAATAGCATCGCTATAAGGATAGTCAGCTGGGTAGTTATCATAAGTTCCGTCATTATCCGGATCTAGTCTGCCTTTTACTTCTTGCACAAAAGCATTTGACTTTGGAGCATAGCAGGCATAAGTACTACTACCCTGAGCACCGTTGTTATAAATATAAATATAGTTATAAGTAGCGGCCGAAACTCTTTCGATAAAGCTTTGTTTGAGTTCATCAGAGCCAGTACAACCAACAGTTGTAGCAGTACCAAGCTTTTCACCCAACTTACAAGTTCCACCACTATCAGTTAGAGTGGTGTCCTCAAAATGAACCCAAGCAAGGGCGACATTACCTACGTCAGAAGCACCTGTTTGCCATGGATAATAACCATTAAATGCATAGTAACGGTCAATAGCACTAATCAACTGCTCCGTATCAGAGCGACTACCAGTGTCACGACCTCTATTAATCTGTTCAATAGGATTGATGGCAGCCAAAACGGCAACAGCCAAGATTCCCAAAATACCAATCACGATCAACAGCTCAGTCATTGTAAAACCAGCTTGCTGTTTGACCTGATTGAAGAGTGAAAATATCTTTTTCATTTTATACATCCCTTCGTGTTTATACACTTACTTACTATAAACTATTTTTAACCAGCAGCACAAGAGGCGAGCCTTCAAGTAACTAGAACTGACTGGTTAAACTATAGATAGGCATAATGATAGCAATCACCATTGCACCTACACCAACGCCAAGAACTACCATGATCAAAGGTTCCATGGCGGCTGTTAAGTTTTTAACTGCCTGCTCACTTTCAGATTCAAAATATTTAGAAAGTTTTAATAACACTTCATCAAGCTTGCCTGTTTCTTCTCCTACACCCAACATTTGATGCAAAATACCAGGAAAAAGAGTGAAGTAGGAAACAGCTTTGGAAAGAGTCACGCCTTTTTCTACCCGCTTAGTAATTGTCATCATCGCTTCGCGATAAAGAATACTATCCATAGATTCCGTTACGATCATCAAAGCATTAAGCAAAGGAACACCAGAACTCAAAAGCAAAGAAAGGGTTCTAGAAAAACTTGTTAAAATAATTTTTTGTCGCAAAATACCATAAACCGGAATTTTAAATAAAATCTCATCAATCTTGCGCTGGCCAATAGTTGTTTTGTTCCAGCTACGCAATGCAGAAGCTCCACCACCAACAATTAAAAGAATTAACCACCAAAAATTTGCCATAAAATTAGCGATAGACATCAATATCAAAGTTGGTAATGGCAACTCAGCTCCAAAATCTTTATACATATCAGTCAATTTGGGAATCACAAAAACCATCATTACAAACCCAACCACCAACATGGCGATAAAAACGATCACAGGATAAATCATCGCTCCCTTGGTTTTGGCCCTAAATTCTTTATCTTTCTCTAGATTTTCAGCTAATTTATCCAATACCTTATCCAAAACACCACCTACCTCACCAGCCTTAACCAACTGCACAAAAATACGATCAAAAACATCAGGATGTTTTTCCAAAGCTTTAGCAAACGAAGCGCCACCCTCAACTTCTCTTAGTAAAGAAGCTACCACTTCAGTCATAGCAGGATTATCTTGGTCTTTAAGAATTGTTAGACCAGTTGCCAAGGGCAGACCAGCATCGATCATGGTCGCCAGCTGACGAGTGAAATTAACCAAATCTTCATGCTTAACCTTATTAAGTACACTAGAAATAAATAAACCAGTTTCATTGGCTGCAGCAATATCGATTACCAATAAATTACGAGAGATTAAAATACCAGCAGCCAAGCTTTTGTTCTGTGACTCAACCTTGCCCTTAACAGTTTCGCCATGAGCGTTTTTTGCTGTATATGTAAAAACTGGCATATTCTAAATTTACTCTCCGATTAACCTCAGTAGCTCTGCTGGCCTAAAAGCTTTTCTTAGAGCGGAATCTTTACTAATAGTTCCTTGTTGAATGAGCTGAGCTAAATGATTTTCAAAAAGCATCATGCCATCTTGAGCTGAAGTTTGAATTACGCCATCAAGTTGATGAGTTTTCTCTTCGCGAATCATACTTCTAACAGCTGAATTGGCCATCATAATTTCAAAAGCAGCAGTTAAACTACCATCAACCTTAGTAACTAAACGTTGCGACACTACCGCTTGTAAGCTTCCAGCCAACTGCATTCTAATTTGAGATTGTTGGTGGGCAGGAAAGACATCAATAATACGATCAATAGTTTGGGCAGCAGTAGCGGTATGTAAAGTAGCCAAAACCAAATGACCGGTTTCTGCAATGGTAATAGCCGCAGCGATAGTTTCAAAATCACGCATTTCACCAATTAGAACCACATCAGGATCCTCACGTAAAGCTGAGCGCAATGACATTTCCCAAGAAAACGTATCTCTATTAACTTCTCTTTGAGAAATAATGCTTTTATCGTGTTCATAAACAAACTCAATAGGATCTTCGATTGTTAAAATATGCTCAGCTCTAGTGTGATTAACCTCATCAATCATAGCTGCCAGAGTTGTAGATTTACCTTCACCAGTAGGACCAGTAATCAGAATTAAGCCTTGAGAGTATTGAGTAAACTGGTGAAAAATAGTTGGCAAACCCAACTCATCAATGGAACGAATTTTGGAAGGAATAAAGCGCATCGCTGCAGATAAATTATCTTTTTCATAATAAACGTTAATACGAAAACGAGCTCGATTGGTATGTTCGTAACCAAAATCAAGTTCTTTGTTCTCCAAAACATATTCCTGTTGTTTCTTGGTCAAAAGAGGAAATATTAGAGCCTTAGAATCTTCATTGGTAAGAGGAGCCATATTCTCTACTGGGTGCAATCTACCATTAACACGCAAGGTAGGAACTACTCCTACCAACAAATGAAGATCAGAACCATTCTGAGTAATCAATAAATCTAGCAATGCTTTTATCGTCGATTCTTGAATCGTAATCTGACTCATAAACTTATACCTCTGCTACTCTTAATACTTCTTCGATGGTAGTAATACCTTCAAGCGCTTTGATATAACCATCTTGTTTCATCAAAAGCATGCCATTTTTCAAACCAACTCTCTCAATATCAACATCATTTTTACGCTCAATAATCATGCGATTAATTTCTTCTGTAACAGCAAAAACCTCAAAAATAGCAATACGACCCAAGTAGTCTGGTTCTGTAGCAGGTCGATTGTTTGAAGGGCGATAGAGGATTGGTTTGGCTGGATCTTTTTTACTGATTTGACACCATTGTAAATATCTTTCACCCAACACCTCTTTAATATTTGCTACCACAGCTTCTTCTGGAACATATTCTTCTCGATACTCTGGATTGATACGACGTACTACACGCTGAGCCATTACTAAAGTAATTGTGGAAGCCAACAAGAAAGGCTCCATGCCCATATCAATTAAACGGGGGATAGCGCCAGAGGCAGAATTGGTATGTAGGGTAGAGAACACCAAATGACCTGTGAGCGAAGCTTGGATGGCAAGCTCCGCAGTTTCTGTATCACGAATTTCTCCCACCATGATAATGTCAGGGTCCTGACGTAAGAAAGAACGCAAACCAGTGGCAAAAGTCAAACCAGCCTGAGGATTAATTTGCACCTGACTAACACCAGCCATCTGGTACTCAACTGGATCCTCAATAGTCATAATATTTACTTTAGGAGTATTTATTTCATGTAAAACCGAATAAAGAGTTGTTGTTTTACCAGAACCAGTAGGACCTGTTACTAAAATAATGCCACGAGGAATTTTCATGGCATCACGTAGATTCTTTAAAGCCAAACCATTAAGGCCCAATTCCTCAAAAGTAGGTACTGTAGTATTTTTCTTAAGCAAACGCATCACCACTTTTTCTCCATTAATGGTAGGTAAAGTAGAGACACGCAAATCAATCTCCATGCTATCTGCTACATAATTAAAACGACCATCCTGAGGGACTCTTTTTTCATCGATTTTCAAGTTAGCGATAATCTTAATACGAGATACCACTGCATCATGCACTGTACGAGGTAAAACTAATTTTTCAGTCAAGATACCATCGATACGATAACGAATTCTGGTCCTACCTTGCTGAGGCTCAATATGTACATCAGAAGCTCTGGTTTTTAAAGCAAAATCCAAAATAGTCTCCACTATACGATTAACTGGAGCATCTCTCATCACTTCAGAACGAAGAGAAGCATTTTGCTGTTTAATTACTTTGTCAGATTGACCGCCAGTTTGTTCAAGAGCCTGATCAACTTCGGTAGAAATATCATCAGAATAACGTTCTGCTAAAGCCTGATCTAGCTCAGAAGGAACAGCAGCATGAACTTCAACATTCAAACCAGTTTTTTGCTTAATAAAACTGATTGCCGAAATATCCAAAGGATCTTTCATGGCAACTTTTAGAGTCTTTCCTGGTTTGTCATAGGAAAAAGCCAAAACTCCATAGCGCTTAGCGACACTTTCTCCCACTAAATTCAAAGCCTCAGGCAAAATACTGGTTTCAGCAATAGAAGTAAAAGGAATGTCATTGAACTCAGCTTTGGCCTTGGTTAGCTCTAGCTCTGAAACCCATTTTTTTTCAAGAAGAAGATCTTCGTAAGATGTATTTGTTTGCAACTGCTCGTTGCGTAGCTGATTAACCTGATCTTCAGTTAACTTTTTGTCCCGCAACAAGATATCCAAAAAATGTTGAGGAACAGCAATAGGAGCCGGTGGAGTTGATTGGGCAGGCTCAGTCATTATTCATAGAATATAATGACACAATGGCTATGAGAAAAAAAGGATTCGAACCAGACCTTTCTATATCAGTTTTGCTTACCGTACCAGAGAATGGTGAACATGAGTCATTAGCTCGTGAGTATTTACAAAAAAAATACCCAAATAGCAAGTTAATTTTCCTAAATACAACTGAGGAAAATCTACCCATAGAACTAATTAGGACCATCATCCAACAAGCAAGTTATGGTCGAGGTGCAGATGAAAGCATTATTTATGTTTTTTGCGCCGCAGACAAAGCTAGCTTGCCAGCTCAAAATGCATTACTCAAAATCCTTGAAGAACCACCAGCAAACATTGGTTTTGCTTTAGTTAAAACCCAGGGCTCGAATATTTTGGCTACAATAACTTCTCGTTGCCAAGAAATTAATCTTAGTAAAATAAAAAATAATGAAAATCTAAATTTACCAGAACACTTAGAAACAACTCTGGAGTTCTGTCTCAATCCAGCTAGCAAAAACTATGGAGAACTAATTAACTTAGCAGAACAATGGAGTAAATCTGAAAATAAGGAAAAGGAACTTACCAAAGTAATTAAAATTCTCCTAGAAAATAAACATAAAACTGTTTTTACTCTCAAGAGTCTAAGCACTGCTCTTGATTCATGGCAAAAAAATGGTAATGTGAAGCTTGTTATTGAACATTGTTTTTTTACAATCAAGCAGCATAGTCACTAAGACGATTTTGAGGGGTTAGAACGGCTTCTACTTCTTTTTCGTTAGTGAATGTGATACAAAGAAGGCTCTAAATTCGATTATGACAGCAGCAATTCCATCCTATCAAGCAAGTGATATTAAAGTTCTCGAAGGACTTGAACCAGTTCGTAAACGACCTGGTATGTATATTGGTTCAACAGATACCAAGGGCCTTCATCATTTGGCCAAAGAAATTTTGGATAACGCAGTCGACGAAGCTATTGCCGGCTATGGTCACATTATCCGTATGTATAGATCCAATACTCCAGAAGCATACGCCGGATTTGGGGTCAAAGAACTAGGACCAGAAACCATTACTGTTATTGATAATGGCCGTGGTATTCCAGTGGAAATGCATCCCTCTGGAGTTTCCGCTCTTGAAGTAGTTATGACCAAACTCCATGCTGGAGGTAAATTTGAAGAAACTGCTTATAAAGCCTCTGGTGGTTTGCATGGTGTTGGTTCATCTGCTGTTAACGCTTTATCTAGCTATATGCAGGTGGTAGTTAAACGAGAAAATGCTTATTTCTATCAAGCATACAACCGCGGAGTACCCAAAACTGCAGTCCAAGAAATTCCAGCAAAGAAGCTTCAAGAATTATTCCAAGATAGAGCTATTGAGTTCATGAAACAAAAAACTGGTACTTTAGTTGAGTTCGTTCCAGATCCAACTATTTTCTCTACCACCCTTTTTGGCAAAAAAACTCTTAAACAAATTATTAAAGACCGTGCCTACTTAATGGCTGGTATTTATTTCCAATTCGTAGATGAAATTGAAAAGACAGAAGAACATTTTTACTTTGAAGGTGGCATTCAGTCATTGGTCGAACATCTTAATGGTGCTAAAAAAGTTTTACATGATGTTTTTTATACCAATGGAGAATGGGAAGATGAAACTACTCACAAAAAGATAGGCTGTGAGATTGCCTTGCAATATAACGATACTTATTTAGAAAAAGTTGATAGTTATGTCAACGTTATCAGAACTCCAGATGGTGGAACCCATGTTAATGGTTTGCGCTTAGCTCTTGGTAGGGTAGTGCGTGAATATGCTGAAAAAAATGGCTTAATGAAAGAAAAAGAAGCCTTTACAGCAGAAGACTTACGCGAAGGCTGTACCGCCGTGGTATTCGTCAAAATGCCTGCTAATGACCTACAGTTTGAGTCACAAACCAAAGCCAAATTAAATAATAGTGAAGCTCAATCAGCTGTTTATCAAATTTTTAAAGAAGCTTTCCAAACTTATCTAGAAGAAAATCCAGCTGCCGGCAAAATGATTGTTGGCAAGGTAATGCTTTCTGCCCGCGCTCGTCTCGCAGCTAGAGCTGCCAAAGATGCAGTTGTGCGCAAGGGAGTATTAGAAGGAGCTTCTTTACCTGGAAAACTAGCTGATTGTCAAAGTCGCAAACCAGAAGATTCAGAAATCTATATCGTTGAGGGTGATAGTGCAGGTGGTAGTGCCAAACAAGGAAGAGATCGCAAATTCCAAGCAATCTTCCCACTACGTGGCAAGATCTTAAATACAGAACGAGCACGTCTTGATAAATTAGTTGCTTCAGAAGAAATTAAAAATCTAGTCATCGCCTTAGGCGCTGGCATCGGTGAAACATTCGATATTGAAAAATTACGCTATCATCGCATTATTCTCATGAATGATGCTGATGTTGATGGCGAGCATATCACCACTCTAGGCTTAACCTTATTCTTCCGTCATTTACCAGAATTAGTCAAAGCTGGTCATCTTTATGTTGCTCTACCTCCACTTTATAAATTAACCACTGGCAAAGACTCCCAATATGTTTATTCTGATGAAGAAAAAGACGAGTTGGTAGCTAAGATTCGTAAAGAAAAACCTGGGGTGCAAATTGGAGTGCAAAGATATAAAGGTTTGGGTGAGATGAATCCAGAACAACTCTGGAGTACCACCATGAACCCAGAAACTCGTATCGTCAAAAAAATTACCATTGATGATGCAGAAAAAGCAGACAAAGCTTTCTCTATTCTTATGGGTGATGAAGTACCACCTCGTAAAAAGTTTATCCAGACTCATGCCAAGATGGCAGAGATTGATACCTAAAAAAAGGAAATTTATGGCAAAAACATACATCCTTGGACACATTAAACCAGATACAGATTCAGTAGTTGCCGCTATGGCATTGCAGTTTTTATTTCAACAAGAAAAATGCTTTTGCCATCCCAATGCTGAGGCTGTTATGGCAGATCCACTCAATCCAGAAACAAGTTTTTTGTTTGATAAATTTGGCTTAAAAGCTCCTAGACAAATCAGTGCTGCTGATATTACTACTGATGACTCCATCGTCCTAGTTGATCACAATGAAGAATCTCAACGCATGCCTGGCATCAATCCACAACAAATTGTCGAGATTATTGATCACCACAAGGCTAATTTAAACTTCTCTCAACCAATTTACATGACTTTTAAAACTTGGGGATCTTCCAACACTATTGTTTATTTCCTCATGAAACAAAACAACGTGGTCCCTGACAAAAACCTAGCCAGCATAATGTTAGCTGCTATTCTTTCAGATACAGTTGGTTTTAAATCAGCTACTTGTACTGATAAAGATAAAGAATTGGGAATGGAATTAGCCAAGCTTGCTGGAATTACCGACATTGATGGTTTTGCTCTAGAGATTTTCAAAGCTAAATCTGATGTTTCCAGTCTTAGTGATGAACAAATTATTCGTAATGATTACAAGGTTTTTGATTTTGGCAAAAAAGTTTTTATTGACCAACTAGAAACAGTTGAACAAGACAAACTGGTGGGGGAGAAGAAACAAGACCTATTAAAGGCCATGCAACAAGTAAAAGAGCAAGAAGGTGTTGATTTACTATTTGTTGTTATTACTGATGTCTTAAAAGTTAATAGCAAAATCTTAATCATTGGCGATGAAGAAGCAAAGGTTGCTCAAAAAGCCTTTGGCGGAGTTGTCACCGATCAAATCATTGATATTGGAGCCAAGATGTCTCGTAAAAAAGAAATCGCTCCACCTATTGAAAAAGCCTTAAAACAATAACCAAGTAATTAGAAACAGCAAAAGTATGACTGACGAAAATAAACCATTAGAAAATGAAGAGTTAAACGAAGAAATAGTTGAAGAAACTACTCCAACTTTGAATGAAGAAGTAACTGAAGAATATTCTAATGGCGACTCATTAATCGGCACCATTGAAGAAACCAGATTTGGTAAAGTCAAACATACTTCAATCGTAAGCGAAATGGAAAAATCCTATCTGGATTACGCCATGAGTGTTATCGTTTCCAGAGCTTTACCTGACGTTAGAGACGGCATGAAACCAGTTCATCGTCGTATTCTGTTTTCAATGTACAAAAGTGGTATTCACCACAATAGTTCTTATAAAAAATCAGCTCGTATCGTAGGTGATGTTTTAGGTAAATATCACCCTCATGGTGATTCTTCTGTTTATTTAGCTATGGTTCGCTTAGCTCAAGAATTTAGCATGCGCTATCCACTAGTTGATGGACAGGGTAACTTTGGCTCTGTTGATGGTGATAGTCCAGCTGCCATGCGTTACACAGAAGCTCGTTTAGCCAAAATTTCTCAAGAGCTCTTAGCTGATATCAATAAAGAAACCGTTCCTTTTGTAGATAATTTTGATGGTTCTATGACAGAGCCATCTGTCTTGCCAACTCGTCTTCCCAATCTTTTGTTGATGGGCTCTGAAGGCATCGCTGTTGGTATGGCAACCAAGATTCCACCTCACAATTTAACTGAGGTAAGCAAATCAATCATTGCCATGATTACCAAAGGAAAATCTCCGGTAGAGAAGATAGTTGTTGAACAAAAAGACATCAAAAAGAATGGTGATCTAGCAAATAATGAAGCTATTGATGCCGTCCTAGCTGCAAAATCAAGTGAGTTGTCTGGAGAATTTGAGACTGAAGTAGAATTTGAGGAATTAATGACCCATATTCAGGGTCCAGATTTTCCAACTGCTGGTATTATGTATGATTTTAATGCCATTAAAGAAGGCTATCGAACTGGTAGGGGAAAAGTGGTTGTACGCGCCAAAGCCTCAATTGAGGAAGAGAAAAAGGGTGGTTTCAGTATTATTGTTACTGAAATTCCTTATCAAGTTAATAAAGCTAGAATGTTGATGAAAATCGCTGATTTAGTTCGCGATAAAAAAATCATTGGCATTAAAAACCTTCGCGATGAATCAGATCGTGTTGGCATGCGCGTTGTGATTGAATTAAAACGTGATGCTCGACCAAAAGTCGTCTTGAACAAACTATTTAAATATTCAGAACTACAATCAACATTCTCAATGAACATGGTCGCACTCGATAGTGAGGGAACACCTCAGCTAATGAACTTGCGCCAGATCTTGAAAGAATATATCGTTCACCGTCAATTAGTAGTAGTCAAAAGATCTCAATTTGAATTGGCAGAAGCTCGAGATCGTGCTCATATCTTAGAAGGTTTATTAATTGCCCTTAAAAACCTTGATGAAGTAATTGCTACTATTCGCAAATCAAAAGACACAGATACGGCTAGAGAATCATTGATGAAAAAATTTGGTTTGAGTGAAAAACAAGCCTTAGCTATTCTTGAAATGCAACTCAAGAGACTTGCTGCCCTTGAAAGACAAAAAATAGAAGATGAATATAAGACCATTAAAGAAAAGATGGATGCCTTATTACTACTTCTTACCTCCCCACAAAACATTTTAGATGTCATCGTCAAAGAAACTGAAGAAATGATTGAGCTTTATGGAGATGAGCGTCGTACAAAATTAGTTAAGGGTAAAATTGGAGAATTCAGTGAAGAAGATCTTGTGGCCAATGAAATAGCTGTTATTACCTTAACAGAAAGTGGCTATATTAAACGTATGAGTCCAAGTGCTTTGCGCTCTCAATCTAGAGGTGGAAAAGGTAGCGCTGGTCTCAAAATGAAAGAAGAAGACGTTCTTCAAGCCGTAGTAAGTTGCAACACCCATGACACTTTGCTCTTATTCACCAATCAAGGTCGTGTTTTCCGCATGAGAGCCTTTGAAATTCCCGAGGCATCAAGACAAGCTAAGGGTACGGCTGTTGTAAACCTAGTTAATTTGCAGCCAAATGAAACCGCCAGGGCTTTAATGGTGGTAAATATTGAAGAAGATCAAGAAAAATTCATTACCTTGGCTACCCACAATGGTCTAGTTAAGAAAACTGCTGTCAAACTCTACGATAATATTCGTCAGAACGGCATCGTTGCCATTATTCTCAATGATGGTGATGAGCTGGTTTGGGGTAGAGTAACCACTGGCAAAGATCATATTATGTTGATTACCCACCAGGGTAAATCAATTCGCTTCACTGAAGAAGAAGTCAAATCTTCTCAACGTGATACTAAAGGTGTTAAGGGTATTACCTTGAAAAAAGATGATTATGTAATTGGCGTAGAAGCTTTTCCAGATGAAAAATCATATATTGAAAAAACATCCCTATTGCTCGTAACTGAAAGAGGTATGGGTAAACGCACTACTCTAGATCAGTATCCTGTTCAAAAAAGATCTGGCTTGGGAGTAAAGGTTTCTGAAATTACTAAAAAAACTGGTGATGTAGCTTCAGCAAGAATTGTTGATGAAACTCACAAAGATGTGGTAATCAGTACCAAAGAAGGTCAAACTATTAGATTGCCTATTAGTAAAAAGTCTATTCCTTACCTAACCAGACCAACTCAAGGCGTAATTTTGATGAAACTCAAACCTGAAGATGCAGTTGTCGCAGTGGCTGTTACCGGAGAATTAGATGGCGATGGTGGTGAAGAACAAACGGAAGAATAATTAAAAAGATTGATTAAAGACTCCTTTTAACTTGTTTAATTGGAGTCTTTTTTTTATAAAACTTAGGTATAAAATATCTTTTTTATGAAAAAACCTGAAGTATTAGTCTCAAGTGACATAGTTGGTATATGGGGAAACTTTGATCAACTAGCTAGAATTTATGCCCAATCCCTACCAGTACTAGGCGAAGAAACCATTGCTATTGAGATGCTTGGTTGGAAACATTTAATTAACCAAGCTAAAGAAAAAACAAATCCCTTGTTATCTATCAGAGGAATTCATGGTCCAGTTGGTGGTCCAGAAGCTGCTGTTTCTAAGTTAGAAAAATTCAAAGCAGCTGTATTTGATCAATTAATGGCTGGTTTAGAACCAGTAGTCAAGGTAAGGCCAGAATTATTCCAGGCAGGAAAATCAAGAAACTATTTACTAGTTCATGAGCCAGAATTAAAAAGAACTGGTAGAATTCAAACCCTTGTTTCGATGGAATACCCAGGACATATCTTAGTAGAAAATGTACTAGATGTGGGGTCGCTAGAAGCCACAGTAAGACAAGTTAAAGCTCTTCAAGCTGAAAAGGTATCTGCTGGCATCATGATTGATCTAGTTCATGCGCTTAAAGAATATACTCAATCATTGAAAACTCTTCATGGTCTTGACCAACATACTTTTGATGAAAATTGGAAGAAGGTTTTAACAAATATTTATCAAGTAATTTCTCAATTGCCAGGCTCTGGTTTACATATTCCCGTTGGGGTCAATGGGGATTCTTTGCCATTGGAAATAATGACCAAACAGCATTGGCAAGACCTCGCTCAAGTAATCAAAAGTTTGGGTGAAAATCTTGAATGGTTAACCATTGAAAATCAACCAGCTGATTTTGATCTAGATGTATTTTTGATCAGAGAAAAAACTCTCTTGATGCTTGCTGAAAGAAACTATCAAATCACTTCTATGCTTGCTGAGAATGAGGTAATTTAAGTTTAAAAAAACGCACCTCTGAGCTTCTCAAAAACGGTGCGTAATTTAATTTATTTAATTGGTGGACCCGAGGGGATTCGAACCCCTGACCTTCTGTATGCCATACAGACGCGCTAACCAACTGCGCTACGGGCCCTGATATTTAAAGAACGTAGAGAATTGTACCATCTCTGAAATAAAATTCCACCAGCCTATTCAATTGAAGAGCGTTTTATATTATTCAATAAAATAGATTGATATATAGGTTATATATGCTAAAAAAGGTTATTAGCAGTAATTTTATCTGTCTGCTAATGACTTATAACCTATTTTCTCCAGATGCTCTCGATGATTGGACTTTTATAGCAAGCTATTTTAGATATTTAAAAGACAAGCCCACTTCACCAAAATATTATTAGTAATGTAGCTATTTTAATTAAAAAAATAAATTTATAAGATTGATAAAGAAAATAGAGAGTAGGGGAGTAATAAATAACAAATACATTTTTATTGAAATGAAAGTTAAAAAAATGTATTTTTACTACGATCAAAATATTGTTTATTATGTATTAATGAAACAAAAATATACTAAATATAACAATATATCTAAATATGAATATTAATATAAATAAACATAACAAAAATCAGTTATTCCGCTTTTTTCAAAGAGTGATGTTCTTCATGAATTTTACGTAATTGCAGTCGTGTCACGTGAGTATAAATTTGGGTAGTAGCGATATTTTTATGACCCAACATTTCTTGAACATCACGTAAACCAGCGCCATTGCTTAATAAGTCTGTGGCAAAACTATGACGTATACCGTGAGGAGATAATTTAATAGGCAAATGAGCCAAGCGACTATAGCGATCTACTAATCTCTGAACACTTCTAGTGGTTAATCTCATTTCAGTACCATCAGCAAACCTGGCTTCTTTACTACCAGAGAAACGAACAAAAACTGGCTTCCAATCATCTTCTCTGGTTGCCAACCAACGTTCTAGCCAAGAAGCAGCCCGATCACTCAAAAATACCACCCGAGGACGCCTACCTTTACCAATCACTCCAAATTCTCTACGTTTTGTATCGATTTGGTCTCGATTAAGCTTCACAAGCTCGCTAACACGTAAGCCAGTTGAAAATAAAACCTCCAAGATAGCTCGATCGCGCAAACCTTGAGGCTCAGATACATCTGGCTTACTCAAGAGAATCTCTATTTTCTCAGCAGAAGCAAATTTCATCGGCGTAGACTCTGCCTTGGGTAACTCTATCTTTTCAGGATGAAGCACTTCAGCATCATGTCTTATTAACCATTTAAACCAAGATCTTAAAGAAATAATATGATAACTTTGAGTTTTCTTAGATAAAGTTCTGCCTTGATCATCAATATACCTAGCTAGAAAAACTCGGTATTTTAATAAGTTGTCTTGGTTTAACTCAGACAAATCCTTATATCCATGCTGAGCAAACCATTCGTTAAAACGTCTTAAATAATGGCTATAGTTTCTCAAAGTAAGTTGACTTAAATTTTTTTCAACTTCTATTGATTCTAGAAATTCTATTAAAGCCTTAGTGGGTTCTGTAGAAACAGCCATACTTAAGTTATACCGTAAATGAAATCAATCAGCGAGGTAAAGTTTTTATTTGCTCTATAACTAAACTCAACATATAATGGGGGAAGTCAAAATATTCAGCTTTTCTAAAGCTAAGAAGTGAGAATTAAAACTTACTATTTGATTGTTTTTTTTCAAAAATACTACTTTCTACTCGATAAAGAAATTTATATACTATGAGTCATTAGCAGAGCATTGTATATTCTGCTAATAGCCATATGAGAAAAAATGTCTTGATATATAGCTCTAACTATCCTGCTATATTTTGATACATTAAGCCAAATCAAGATATATTAAAAATAAAAAAGAGGATGCTGTCAACTCGAGACAACCAATCTGGTTCTTATCTAGTAGTTGAGTAACAAAGAAAATTCTTCTCCTATGTCTTTACATAGACTTGTTCTCGAACAAATCTATTTTAGCAATTAACTTACTTAGTAGCTGCCAAAAAAATCTCCAAATCTTATACATCATTTAAGCCAATTAATCAGCCAGTCAAAAACGGTTTTATTTTTTAAAATCAACTGATTGATCAAAACAAAAAAAGTTAGCAAAAACATTAGTTAGTAAAAAATAATCTCTAATGTTTATTTGCCAAAGATTAGAAAGTGGAAGTATAAAGATTTGAAAAACAATTAATAAAACTCATTGCAAAAGACCTAAAAAATGAGGCTTCTAAATGCCTCAAAAACGGCTTTTTCTGGCTTAAACGACCAATGTATCGTCTATGCTTTATAGCTTGATATATCAATCAGAAGTCTATTTTTAGCAAAGATATTTTTTACAGATTTTGGCAACCCAAATAAAGACATTTAAACCAGGTATTTGACTTAAAAAAAGATTTACAAAAAAAGAGGGAAGAAGAGAAATAATAAATAAATACCTTGATATATCAATATAAGTATCAGATAAGCTAAATTACTAATATTTAAGAAAAACTCACATTCCGGATTTTGAATATAGTCTATGTCGCAAAAGTTATATTGTGCGACATATTAGTTCTGAGTAGTTTTGGCACACAAATAGTGAGAGTAGTAAGTCTCTCGCTACTACCACCCCGCTGGGGTATTTTATCTTTTTCTTTGTTAATTAATTAATATTTTCTTATCACTCTTTCCAAAAATGCCTTTAAAACCAGATTTGGATCGATAAAAAAACCTATTCGGGTTATTTTCTGCCTCTCTCCGACAAGATCATATCTACCAATAATTTATTACTTGATATTACCAGGCTAAATGATTGCCCCTACTCGAGAAGATCTGTCTAGACATTTTGTACCCAATTTTATAGCTATGCCTGGAATTATTCTTGCAGAATTAATGCTTTATCTGAGCAGCGTACTACATAAAACTAGATCAACACCTCACCGTTACTCGAGGTATCTTAAATATAAGTCCTATAACTTTTCACATGAAAGCCTATAGTTTTCCACAATCCATCTGACTATATCAAACTATATCACTTTCCCCTGTTTAGCCTGGTATCACTTCCCTTTTTTGTTCATCACTTCCCCATTTTCCGGCTACAAAACTTATTTCTTATCCACACCCAATAAATACTTTTCCTTTAAATATTTCAGCTCACCAGAGTAAATTAGTAATTTTTAGCTTAATAACCCTATACTTATTCACCAGAGATATTTCTCGAGTACTCCACCGCACTCTACTATAAAATCTAGCCTGGTATCCAGGCTAAAAAAATGATTAAAAAATGAAAAAATAAGCTATAACTTCCCTATTTCCAAGGCAATAGTAAGAAAAAAATGAAAGCCAAGAAAACAGCCACCAAGCTATATTCATTGGAAGTATTATGAAAAAGACGCTCTCTAATCTGACTTTGTAAAACACCCAAGCCAATATACAAAATACCCATTACAAAAAGAGCACTATGCCAGGCAGGAAAAGGCAAAAGAGATAACATAGAAATAAGCTCAGCTATCACAAGTGTTAACAAAGTAGCTTTATGAAAAATTTCTTTACCAACAAATGACTCTAACTTAATAGACCATAAACTCATCATTACTAATGGAAAATGAATTAAAAAACCAAGCGCCCCATTGCTGTAAAAAGGGAGACGTAACGAGAAGATCGTGTTAGTCAGCAGCATTGAAGTAAAAAGGGTGAAAAACAAGGCTACAGCGTGTGCGGCATACAACAGTTGTATGGTGCGACCTTTGGCAACTGAAAAAATATTGCTAGTCAAATAAAGACCATACATTCCTACACCAAATAGCGCCAAGAAAATTACTCTAGTAAGAAAGGCACCAGGTAATAGAAAATAAAATAAAGCCACAGCAGCCGTATAAATAACTGGAAAAGGAAGAACTGTTAACCATTCATGGCGTTGTAAATCATCACGTAGAGCCCAAGCAGAAACAAAATAAGTAATTATCATCAAACCAACTATGGCGTAATAACGCCATTCTAAAATAGTATATTGAACCGCTAAAAGGCCAATACTCAAAAATGCCGCAGCTAAAACAAATTTTTCTCTTCTTCTCATTGATTATTCTTTAGTATCCCACTCACCACTACAAAAAACTTCTTCAACATCTTCATTCTCCAATAAATCATCCATTAGATTTTGCAATGACTCTTGTTGCTCTGGATCCTCTACTTGAAAGGGAATAGCGGTGGAATATCCTCCGTCAAGATTTCTGCTAAAGAGATATTTTGCAGAGCCAGGTGATCCTAAAGAACCACCACCCTTAGAAAAAATATTCTTCACTTCCCCACCGGTACGATTGGGATTATTGGTAAAAGCTACAGCCAAAATTCCTACCCCACCAGTTCCAAAACCTTCATAAACAATTTCTTTAACCTCTAATCCAGAACTCTTGCCCAAGCCAACATCAATAGCTTTTTGAACTTTTTCTTTGGGCATGTTCTCCGCCCTAGCCTTATCTAAAATAGTGCGTAAAGTAGGATTAAATTGTGGATCACCAGATTTACCCTCTTTAACAGCAGCACGAATTTGGCGAGCTAGGATTCCAAAAACTTTACCTTTTTTAGCATCAACTGCACCTTTACGTTTCTTAATATTATTCCATTTGCTGTGTCCGGACATAGGTTATTCCTTCTAGCTGAATTGTATGTGACACATTATCGGTTGACAATATCGGGCTTTGCCATTATCCTTTCACGAAGTTTTTTAACTTAAGAAAAGGACTGGATAAATGAAAAAATATGCTATTTTGGTCCAAGAAGCTATTGCAGCCGCTAAAAATCAAAACTGGAGCGAGGCTGTTGACTTAAATCAAGAAATTTTAACTCGTAATACCACTGATATTGGCGCTCTCAATCGTATGGGTGTTGCTTATATGCAACTCAGTGACATTTCCAAAGCAAAGGATGTTTTTCAAAACGTAGTCGAGCTAGATAAATCAAATATTATTGCTAAAAAGCATTTAGCTAATATTAAAAACAAACAAATTGGCAGTCTATCTTTAGCTCAAACTTACTTTATTGAAGAACCTGGTAAAACCAAAATTACCGAATTACATCGTTTAACTAGAAAAGACTCACTTAAAAAACTCCAAGTAGGACAAAAATGTTTATTGGTAATCCGTGGCAAACATATTTCTGTAGAAACAACCGATGGTCTTTATGTTGGTTCTTTACCAGACGACTTGTCTTTTAGATTATGCAAACTAATTCAAAGAGGTAATGAGTATGAATGTCTAATTCATACTTTAACAGAAAGTAATTGCGCTGTTCACTTACAAGAAACTAAAACTTCAAGTAAAAACAAGCACATTCTTTCTTTCCCAGTTGGAAAAATTCACACCCAAAACAATAACCCAGAAATCATTAATCCCATGGATGAAGAATTCTTGATCGAAGAAGATATTCCCATGGATCTTGATGATGAAGAAGTTGGTGACGTTGAAAGCAATGATTTTGAAACCACTTTAGAAAAAATTAATAACGGTGAAGAAGTTTAGTAAATAAACTACTTAACAATATCGTTACCAAGTTTGACAACCAAATCAGCTCGATACTGCTGGGTTTGTGAATCATCTTCAATATATTCTATTTTTCCAGGGACAATTTTTTCAATTTTTGCTTGTACATTCTTACAGTCACCATTATTTTGCAAGTTAGTGTTAATAATAATTTGGGTTTGATTCAACTCCTGAGTACTATTTGTGACTCTAACTACTGAAAAATTTCCCTGATGCAAGAGATCGTCAATCTTACCAGCCAATCCCTGAGTAGAAGTTGTGTTAACCAGAGCCACACTACAAACAAAAGAGGTTGTGCTCAAACCACTAAGGTTTTTAGTTAGTGGTAATTTTTCCAAAGTTGGATGAAAAAATATTTCAGTACGCGCATCAATTGTTAAAGCCAACCAAGCTAGTTTATGAGAAAAATTTAATGGCAAATTGAGTAACTCTTTAGAAAAAAATTCTTGCCTAATGTCAACTCCATTTTGCCAATTTTTTAAAGGTTCGTTAACCAACCACACAGTATCGAGAATCGTACCTAAAGAGAAACTATAAGTTGATCTGACAAAGTTAAATGGTTTTTTTTCAATTGAAGATAACAATGGATAAATAGCCTGAAAACGATAGAAGCCATAATCTCCAACTAAAACTTCAACATCTGTGTTTACTGGATAAACATCTAAGCGTAAATTCTTAAAATCAGCACCAAGAATGTATGCTGCAGATTTATCAACTTTCTGGAAAACAACAAGCATCGCCTCAGCTTCTTGGTGACGAAATAAATCAGCAAATTGAAAATTTCTAATCAACAAAATTACTAAAAATACCAATCCAACAACTAAGCCCAAGTGTTGAAGTTTGATAATAAAACCACTTTTCTTAATCTTTCCAGAAGAAATAACTCCTTCTGTTTTGGTTGTAGTAGTTTTCAAACTACTAGCTTTTTTGGTTGAAACTTTTTGAACAAAATCCTTCACGACAGTCATTATGAGTGCAGATCAACAATACAGTAAAGGGGCGGCTGCCATCTTTCAATTTGAAAGAAAACAACCACCCCTTAAATTCTATTTCAAAACAACTTAGTTAAACACCAACCTCATAGCGCAAAAATCTTCTTACTTCCATTTTTTCGCCAATTTTGCCACTCAAACTCTTCACCATCATAGCAATGGTCAAGCTAGCATCACGAATAAATTCTTGCTCTAATAATTCAGTTACATCAGTTGGATTCATTGCTGTGACATGCATAGCAATTTCTTTACCCAATTTACGGAACTCATCATTTTGAGCAACAAAGTCTGTTTCGCAAACTAATTCAACCATAGAACCAACCATACCATTGTTGTGAACATAAGTAGCAATATAGCCAGCTTTGGTTTCACGATCAGCAGTTTTTTCTGCTCTAGCTAAACCTTTTTCCTCAACAATTTTGATGGCTTTTTTGAAATCACCATTAGATTCTTCTAATGCTTTCTTACAATCCATTACGCGAGCACCAGTCTCTAATCTTAATTTCTTAATTTCATCCATGGAAATAGCCATTATCTTTTCTCCTCAATTTTTTATTTACTAGATTTTTTACCTTCAGCATAAGCTTTAGCAAATTCTTTCATAGCTAAAGTAATACTGCTGACGGCATCATCATTACCAGGAACTGGTAAAGAAACAGTACTAGGATCGGTATTAGAGTCAATTAAAGCTACAACTGGAATACCTTCTTTTTGAGCTTCAATGACAGCTAGTTTTTCTCTTTTTGGATCAACTACGACTAAACAGTCTGGCTTGCCTTTTAAGGTTTTAACACCTTCAAAGAAACGTTCCAAACGACCTTTTTCTTTTTCAAGTTGGAGTTTTTCAAATTTGGTATAACCATCAAAACGACCAGTTTCCAAGCCTTTTTCGATATCAACCATACGCTTGACGGATTTACTAATCTGTTCCCAGTTAGTTAACATTCCGCCCATCCAACGTTGAGCAATATATAAAGCATCGGCGCCTTGAGCGGCTTCGCGAACAATATCGCGAGCTTGACGTTTGGTACCCAAAAATAAAACTTTTTTACCCTTTGCACCCATGTCATAAATGAAATTGTAGGCTAAACGCAATTGACTGGCTGTTTTAGCCAAATCAAAGATGTGTACGCCATCTTTTTCCATGTAAATAAATTCCTTCATCTTTGGATGCCATTTGGCACTGTTGTGACCAAAATGCATACCTGCTTCTAGAAGGTCTCTCAGATCATAATCTGGAGCTTTGTCTGGATATTGTGAAAAATCCATAAACATATTTGTCCTTATTCTCCGAACATTTGTTCGGTTCTCCCCTATCACCGTAGTCAGGACTTTTAAAGGCGACTCGGGGCAATTTTTTTACTAGCGGGAATTATATCATAGTACTCGAGATAAACAAAACAAATATATTTATTTTAATAATTCAATAGTATTTTCCATTAAACTTATCACCGTCATAGGACCTACTCCGCCTGGGACTGGGCTAAGAGCAGCTGCTATTCCCATTACTGAGGCTTGATCTGCATCACCCCTTGGTTCACCAACATCTATTACCACCGTTCCAGTTTTCAAAAAACTGCCATTTATCAAATGGTATTTGCCTGTTGCAGTTACTACAACATCAGCATCTTTAAGAAATACTTTATCCTCAATTCTCTTACTTAATTCCTTAGAACCAATCATTTCTACCATACAATTTTTAGAGGTCATTACAGCATGCAGTGGTTGTCCTAATAAATCTGACTTACCAATAATAATTGTCTTAAGTTGCTCTGTTCGTAATTTAGAAAATAAATGATCAGTTTGAAAAGCCAACTCCAACAATCTTAGTACTGCCTGGCAAGTTGCTGGTAAAACTCGACCTTTTTCTCTCCACTCGCCTTGTTGAATGGCCAACAAATTACTGGGATGCAATCCATCAATGTCTTTTTCAATTGCTATGGTTACCACTAACTCTTCCCACCAAGAATTAAATGCCTCTTTATTTATTTCTGAATCATGGGCATCAACCCATGTCTTACGCCATGGTTTTTGAATAATGATGCCAGTAATCTCTATTTGCTGATTTAATTCTTTAATTTTGGCCAGAACATTTTCAATCTTATCTAAAACTGAAAATTCAAAAACTCTATACTCGATACCCAAGCTTAAAGCCATTTCTTTTTTTAACTGAGTGTAAAGCTGGCTACCAGTATCTTCTCGAAAAAGAATTGCTGCCACAGTTGGCTTTATACCCTGTTCCGATAAAGCATCAACTTCTACTTTAAGTTGTTTTTGAAACTGTTCAGCTAGTTTATAACCATCTAAAATTTGCGTTTGCATCGATATATTTTAGCACCTACTTGGTTTGAGTGTTATTTATTTTCACTCGTAATTTTTTTAAGTCTAGAAATATTCTCCTCATCAGGACCATTACCATCAAATCCTGGGGCTTCGGTAATCATTGGGATATTTATTAGTCTTTGATCATTTAAAAAAAGTTGCAAATCAGTTGTTGGAATATTACCTTCACCAATATTTGCATGGCGATCACGGCCAGTATCGAATTCATCTCTACTATCATTAACATGTAAACACCTTAAAGAATCAAATAAATCTAGATTTTCCAGCTGATCTAAAGCTCCATTCTTTTGACTATTTAAACTCAAGCCAGCAGCAAAACCATGACAAGTATCAAAGCACCAGCCCAATCTTTCTCCACCTTTCACTTGATCTAGAAGCCATCTAATTTCTGTTAAATCACTAGCTATCTTGCCATTTTGACCAGCTGAATTTTCTATTAAAAAATGAGAGTTTACCGGAGTTTGGTCTAATACTGTAGCTATATGTTTAACCAAATCAAATTTAACAGCCTCAAAGCCTCTGCCCTGATGACTTCCCAAGTGGACTACTACCCCAGCCCCATTAATATGAGCATCAAATTCTAGATCATGCTTTAAAGCTTTGAGAGATTTATCAACTAGCTCTGGGTTGTCTGAAGCCAAGTTAACTAAATATAATGCATGAGTAAAGATTGGTTTAACATCATATTTTTCTTGATTTGAGGATATTTTTTTGGCATCAACTCTATCCAATGGAGTGCGTTGCCACATCCGAGGACTTCCCGAAAAAACCTGAAGAGCATTGGCGCCAATAGCATGAGCTCTTTCTATAGCCTTTTCCACTCCTCCAGCAGTAGACAAATGGGCACCTATTCTTCGTGTTTGCATAACTCCTTATCCTTTAATCCCAAGTAAATAATGGAAACTTCTTTGCCAAATCTTCAACTTCACTGCGGATTGCCAGCAACTGCTCATTTTTCAAAGCTCTAGTTCTGAAATCTTTAATAAAAGTGGCTCGTTCTTTTTTATCACTTGGCAAAACCTCTGTTTTTACCTCTTCAACCACTCTAGCTATCCATTGAGCAATTTGCTCCATCTCTTTTTCCTTCATACCTCGACTAGTTACCAATGGCGTACCCAACCTAACTCCTGATGGATAAAATGGTGAACATGGTTCATGTGGAATAGTATTTCTATTCGCATAGATACCAGCCACATCTAAAGCAAAAGCCACTTGCAGTCCCATTCCATCACTATAATTAGTTAGATCTAATAACATTAGATGAGTTTCTGTACCATCACCAACAAGTTTTAAACCTTGTTTTTTTAAAGCGCTGGCCAGAACATCAGCATTTTTACGAATTTGTTGACCATATTTCTTGAATTCTGGAGTAGCTGCTTCACTAGCAGCAATAGCTATTGCTGCTGTTGTGGCGTTATGCGGACCTCCTTGTAAAGCTGGAAAAACAGCTTTATCAATTTTACTGCCCAGATCTGGATCTCGATCCAAACCACGCTGGGTAACCAAAATCATCGCACCTCTAGGACCTCTAAAGGTTTTATGAGTCGTTGACATAATTACATCAGCATACGGCACTGGAGACATATGCTCTCCGGCTACAACCAACCCAGTAACATGAGAAATATCAGCTAATAACCAAGCGCCTACTTCATCTGCAATTTCTCTAAACTTAGCAAAATCCAATTCAAAAGGATAAGCAGTATTACCTGCAATAATTAGCTTTGGTTTGTGTTTTAAAGCCAATTCTCTAACTTGTTCAAAATCAATACGAGCTCGATCGTTCAAACCATATTGGATTGAATTAAAATATTTACCTGAAAAAGTAACTTTGGGATGACCATGAGTTAAATGCCCACCTCCTGATAAAGCCAAGCCAAGTAAGGTATCTCCTGGTTCTAATAAGGCAAACTCTACTGCTCCATTTGCTGGAGAACCAGAATATGGCTGAACATTAACATGTGGAACTCCAAATAGTTTTTTAATTCTATCTTGGGCTAAAATCTCAATTTCATCGATGATTTGATTACCTTCATAGTATCGACGATGAGGATATCCTTCTGCATACTTACTAGATAAACAACTAGATAAAACTTCAGAAACTTCTGGAGAAATATGATTCTCAGAGGGAATCAAACCAATCATTGATTTTTGGCGTACGCATTCTTTATTAATTAAGGAAAAAATTTGGTCTTTTTTCATGAAAACAATTCCTTTTTTACTAGATCCAATGGAGGACCTTTCTACTTCTACTCTAACGCATTTTCAGCGATTAGGAAGTGGAAAGACTGGATAGAAAAAAGAAGCGAGATTTAATCATGATTTGGCTATTCTAACTGAAAAGTCGATATTCATCCAGCCAAGCTTGTCTTGCTCCAAATTGTTTCATGCGAGAGTCAATTTCTTCATTAGATAAGCCTTCCTTTGTCCATTTACGTTGAAAAAAGGAGAATGACTCTCTAGATTCATAGGGAAACACTATCCAAGCAGCAGTAGTTGGACCATAAAAATCTGGCTTAATTACTGAATGAGACTTATAAAATAAAGTAACAGTAGTTACTTGTTTAACACCGGCCTTAAGTAAATAGTCTTTGACATAAACTAATGATTTACCAGTGTCTGCCACATCATCAAATAAAATAACACTTTCTCCTTTGACTGAAACTGGTAAGTCTTGATAAATCTTAGGTACTTCATAGCGCTGATTAAGTTTTTGATAAAACTTTACTCCAATGCTTGCCACTTCCTTAATTTTAGTAAAATCAACCAATGATCTAGTCATTGGCCAGCCACCTTTAGCCAAAGTCACAATTCTATCTGCAGTTATCCCATTGGCTCTCATTTGTTTGGCCAAAAGAAAAGTAATGTGATTCATATCATCATAAGTAGGAGCAATATAGTGAATTGGATCATTGGGAAAAGCAATATTCTTAAATTTGATCTCATCAATTTTAGTAGCTGAAGATATATCACCAAACATAATTAGCTTTCTATTATCTTATTTTTAATAAATCTAGTGTTTTTTGTAAATCTACTGGGAGTGGAGCTTCAAATCTTAGCTGCTCATTTGTCCTAGGATGTAAAAACTCTAGGGAAACTGCATGCAAAAATTGGCGTTCACACCATTTTGAATCGAATTTAGCTCTTTTTTTGCCCACATAAGTTACATCGCCCGCCAATGGGTGTTGTTCATGAGCAAGATGAACTCTAATTTGATGGGTACGACCAGTTCTTGGCCAACATCTAACCAAAGCAAAACCCTGGTTATATAACCTCATTGCTTGTTTAAGTTCTTTTTGGAGCTCAGGTGACAATTCAGTTACTTTTTCAGTGACAAAACCCATAAATTCTTTTTCTACCTGATATTCTGTTTCTGCCGGCCTACCCATAATGTCTACAGCAAATTTCCTACGATCCACTCTAGCTCTAGCTAAAGGGGCGTTAATAATGGCGTGAGGAACTCTAAATACTCCATGGACTAAAGCTAGATATTCTTTATGTGTTTTTCTTTCACGAAATTGAGTCAATAAATTTATTAAACTGCCAGGATGTTTGGCAAAAACCATTACACCGCTGGTATTTTTATCTAAACGATGAACCATGCCTTTTCTTTCGGCATAAATTTCTTCTGGAGTTCCGTATTCATCAGAAAATTCATCTGGTAAACAGCTAGCCCAATTTGTTGGCCAAGCATTTTTATTGTATTTTTGGAACCAATCTTGAAGGGCTGGTTCTTTTACTGAAGCTGCTGCATTAGTTACAATATTTCCTGGCTTATTAATCACCACGATATCATCGTCTTCAAAAAGAATGGGAATTTGCAATTCAATTTCTTGATTATTTTGTTTGATGTTTTCTTGCACTAAAACTTTCTTCTGCTATTATGCCTAAAACTCCCAAACTAATCCAGATATCAGCTAGATTGTTGCTAACTGACCAAAATGGAAGTTGTAACCAATCTCTTACTCCAGCAAATAAAAAACGATCAATTAAATTAGAAACTGCTCCAGCAATAAACAATTCTCTTGCCCACTGACCATAAGTAGTTTTGCTTGGTGTTTTAATCAACCAAATCAAGATAAAAACAAAAGCAGTTATTACTAACCAAAATACTAAAGAAAAATTAATTAACCAACCAAAGCTAATCCCAGTATTTAAGTTGTTAGAAAAAAAATAGTGTTTAGAAAGCTGGTCAATGAGAAGCAAAAAAATAACTCTCATCCAACTAGAAATATAATTAGATCTCTTGTTCATCAATTTTTTTTCTTCTAAAAGAAAACTTGGCTTTAAAAGATTCTGGCAAAAGTGGTTTATCTGACCTTCCAAGCAAAGTTCTTACTCCAACCAATAGCATGAAACCATAGATCCAACCATCAAAAGCTCGACCAAATAAAATAAATTCCGGCAATCTAAAGAATAGAAGAAAAGCGGAGATTAAAGCATAAAATATCCAGAAATTGCTTAGCATAAAACCAGTTTGTGCTGCTTTCTTACCCAAACGATACCACTCAAATGTTCTATAGCGACTTTCTGACCAACTCAGATACCAATAAAGCAAAGACAATAAAACCACTGAATATAATTGGACTGGATGAGTTTTTTGAATCGACCCTGCAAGTACCACTCCCAAACTACTATCAGTAAATTTACCTGCTCCAATACCAGTTAAAAACTGACCAAAACTAGTCATCGCTGTCCAAGCTACCAAAGATAAGCTCCAAAAATCTAAAACTTCATAAACATCCCATTTCTTTTTTTTGGCAAATGATTTTAAAAATGAGGTTGCAAAAACTAAGAAAAAGACTCCTTGTAATCCTGGACGACCAAAGAAATCAAGCCAAGCAAATGGATGAAGTCCAAATCTCTCCCATTGAAAAATAACAAAACCAATACGAGCTCCCAAAACTCCAACTAAAAATGAAAGTAAAAAACCATCCATTAGTTGAATCTCTGAATAATGTTCTTCTTTACCTCTTCTCCAGAATACAAAACCAGCCAACAAAAAACCCATTACTGTTGTAATGGCTGAACTGGAAATACTAAATAGTCCAAAAAAACTTATGGTAGGCCACATATCTATTCCACATTATAATACGAACATGCTTTCACTCTCGCATGGATTAACAGGAGCTTTTATTGCCGCTCAATTACCTAGTCCAATTTTATATGGACCTCTTGCTTTAGCTAGTCACTATTTAGAAGATTGGATTCCCCATTGGGACGTAGGCACTGGTCTCTCGACAGGTAAACGTACTAGATTGGCAGCCATTTTTATGGGAATAATTGACCTAGGAATTGCTTTTCTAGCGATTAAATTTTTTTGGGGCTCCCCTGCTCTAGCTAATTTTCATATTTGGTTAGGAGCTTTTGTTGGTTTATTACCTGATTTCTTAGAGGCACCAAAAAATTTTTTGCATTGGGAACCAAAAGTTTTAAATCCTACTAATAAGTTTCATGAGAAATTTCACCACTCTATCCCCTCTTTTATAGGCATAGTTCCTCAGCTAATTCTTTGGACAGTGATATTTTTCTTAAAATAAAAATATTTTGCTTAAAAAAAGCACCCATCCTTGGGTGCTAGTTTGTGCCGGGGGAGGGAATCGAACCCTCACGAAGTTGCCTTCATGGGTTTTTGAGACCCACGCGTCTACCAATTCCGCCACCTCGGCTTACTCGAAAAAGCAATTATACCATTTTTTTTAACTTTAACTTGCTTTTTTAACAAAATCTCTGCATAGTAGTGATGATGGAATTATTACAAGAAATTCTACAAAAAGCATTCGCTGTTGATAGCATCTGGTCAGTTGTAACTAGAGGCCTAATTTGGCTTGGCATCGCCCTAGTAGTGATTGTTAGCATGGATAAGCCAGATCCAGAAAAATCACTCAAAGACTTAAAATCAAATCTTGGTTTTTTCTTTTTCTTCACTGTTTTAACTGGAGGATTAATTTATTTGCTCTTTGGCTTTACAGCAGCCTAAAATGCTATCCGTTAACTGACTTCTTTTCCATACCATAAAAACGCACACGATCACCACGGAAGAATAATTCTATTTCTCCCAAAGCACCATTGCGATGCTTAGCAATCTTAAGTGAAACTTGCTCACGAATATCATCATCTTTACGATACAAGAACATAACCACGTCAGCATCCTGCTCGATAGAACCAGACTCACGTAAATCTGAAAGTTGTGGAGACTTCTCTCCTCTACTTTCAATTGCACGAGACAACTGGGAAAGAGCTAAAACTGGAATACGCAGTTCACGAGCAATATTCTTTAAGCCTTGGGAAATTTCAGCCACTTCTTGAACACGATTGTCTTTAGTACGACCATGTGCCAACTGCAAATAGTCAACTAAAAGTAAATCAATTTTATGTTCTGAAGTAAGTTTACGAGCCTTGGTACGCATTTCATAGATACTCATACCAGGAGTATCATCAATAAAAATCTGAGCATCAGCCAAAACACCCATAGCATCGGATAGTTTTAAGAAATCTTGCTGATCTAACCTTCCAGTTTTAAGCTTCCAGGCGTCAATATCAGCTTGAGAAACTAATAAACGATCAACTAACTCTTCTTTACTCATTTCCAGAGAGAAAACACCGACTTTTTTCTTATGTAAAACAGAGGCATTTTGAGCGATATTAAGAGAAAAAGCAGTTTTACCCATACCAGGACGAGCAGCTAAAATCACTAAGTTTGAACGCTGAAGACCAGCTAAAACACGATCCAAGTCTTCGAAGCCAGTTGGAACACCACGTAGTTCACCACCATTTTTCTGCAACTCATCAATACGGTCAAAACTCTCGACCAACGTATCTTTGAGAGGAATAAAGTCTTTGGCTGAATGAGCTTGAGAAACAGCCAAAACCTTTTGCTCAGCAAGATCAAGAATGTCTTTGGCATTTTTTGATTCATCAAAAGCCAAATCACTCATTTCTCCACTCAAAGTAATCAATCTTCTTTTGACGGATTTTTCTTGAACAATCTTGGCATAGTTCACTACATTGGCAGCAGTAGAAAGAATATTAGATAATTCAATTAATTCAGTTGCACCACCAGCTCTAGTAAGTTCTTTTTTCTTTTTTAATTGAGAAGTTAGAGTCACTACATCAATAGGCTCACGTTTTTCATAAAGATCACGCATGGCCTCAAAAATTACTTGGTTCTGTGGTTGATAAAAACTTTCTGGTTCAAGAAATTCAGCAACTTTCACAATGGCATCAGGATCGATTAAGATGGCAGCAAGAACAGAGCGCTCTGCTTCGACATCGCTGGGAGGGAGTTTTGCTGTTGCTGTACTCATTTATGCCACTCTACCATAACCATGGGCAGGGTCAATTAGTCACAATATATTAATTAATACAACTAGGTACGATCTAGAATTACCAATTCTTTTTCTTCTGGCAAACGCTCTTTTTCAACCTTAAGTTTGTCTAGTCTCTCAATTTTTTCTGAGCCAAACTCTTTCATAAAATCTTCAACTGCCTGAAGCTCACCGAATTTACTTTGGTCATGAGCATCTGTCTTGTAATGCATTGGCACTACGTAACTTGGCTCCAAAGCTTTGGCAACAGCCACTGCTTGTTTGGCATTAATTGTATAAAAACCACCCACTGGAACCAGCAATACATCTATAGAACCAATTTCATTTATTGCATCTTCATCTAGTTCATGACCAAGATCTCCCAAATGACAAACTCTAATTCCATCAATAACAACAGTAAAAATTCTGTTTGGACCCTTCTCTACTCCTTGTTGGTCATCATGAAAAGATCTGGTGCCAAAAACAGAAGTTCCACCTACTTCATATTCACCTAAATTATTAATTACAAATGGTTTTTCTCTACGAGCTGTACCAGACACTCCAGCAACATTATTATGATCATAATGATCATGAGAAACTGTTACTATATCTGCACTTAAGTTGGGCATTGTAAAACCAACTCCACTAAATGGATCCATAACTACTGAGCTATCTTTACCTTTGAGCTTAAAACATGAGTGACCATGATAAGTAATAATCATAAATATAAACCTTCCTTTTTCTGTATTTAGTGTATTGATGATACCATTCGTGACAAATCATTTATAATACGGCAAGCGCTCATCTCAAAGCGCAAATTGATGAAAAAAGAAATTATTATCGCTATCTTAATCGGTTTGTCCTTGGGGCTTTTCATTACCTATGGGGTATATCAAGCTAAAACTGGTATATCTCCCAAAAGTAATAAGGATCAAAATACCCTATCTATTAATACTACTGAAGAAGAATTTGCTGGAGAATTAGTCCTCAATAGTCCAACAAATGAAACTATTCAAAAAGAGAGTTCTATAAGTGTTTCTGGCACTACTTTGCCAGATAGTTTTGTAGTGGTATTCATTGGTAATGAAGAAAATATTACCTCGTCAGACTCCTCTGGAAACTTCTCTATTCAACTAGAATTAAAAGATGGAGCCAACGTAATTACAGTAGTTGTTCTCGATGAAAACGGACGTTCAATAAAATTAGAAAGAACAGTTATTGTTAGCGATGAAACATTAGTAGAAGAAGCCACAGATTCAGCAGAGAATACGTCTGAAAGCAATTAGTTTATGACAAAAAAAACTTCTTATTTTTTAATCATAATCCTCACTTTAGTCATAGGAAAATTAACCCTGTCATCACATTCAGCAGTTGCCGCAGAAGAAACAAATAATTCTGAGACTACCCCAACCGCTACTGAAAAACTCAAAGAAAGAATCGAGAAAATTGTTGAACAACGCAAAGACAAAGTTGAGGCAGTTCTAGGCGACTATTCAACTCAAAAAAGAGGCTATATCGGTCAAGTTGAAAGAGTATCAGAAACCACTTTTGCTTTTAACGTCAACGATATCACACGCATTGTGCCATTTGATGAAAAAGTTGCTTTATTAAAAAACAACAAAGAAATTAAAGCAGAAAATGTCTCAGTCGGAGACTGGGCTATTGTGATGGGCATATGGGAAGATGATGCCATAACCCCCAAAAAGATTTTCTTCTCCGAAAAAACATTAAAACCAAAAACCCATGTCGTAGAACTTGGGTCACTAAAGAAAATTAATCGTAATACATTTGATTTTCAATCTCGTACTAATGAAAATATTTCCTCAATTTCATTTACCAGCTCAACTACTTTTGAAGATTCAAATGGCGAAGAAGTAAAATTAAAACAATTTACAGAAGAAGATCAGATTTTGGTTGTTGGGTACCAAGACGAAAATGGATTGTATGCCACTACTGTAAGAGCACTGGCTCCTCTTTCTCAAAATTAATCATATGTTGGCCGTTACTCATTTTTACGGACAAAGATTAAAAAAAATACAAAAAAATATTGCCATTAATGAAGCGATCTTAGTTGTCAAACCAACGGATATTACTCATTTTACCGGTTTTCCACAACTAGTCCCTGAGGAACGTGAAGCATTGCTCTGCATTACCAATCAAAAAGCTTTTCTTTTCCATCATAGTTTTAGTCCAACTATTACTGATTTTTCAGAATTAACATATATACCCCAAACCAATTTAAAAAAATTACAACAAACCCTTGAACAAGAAAATATAAAAATTCTTTGGCTAGATGAACAAAATCTTACTGCGGAAGAATTCAGGTTTTTACAAAACCATTTTACTGGAAAACTAGAAACTTGTTCTACAGATTTTTTCTGGAAGTATAGATTAGAAAAAGATGAGCTAGCTATGGTTTACCAACAAAAAGCAGGACAAATTATTGCTCATGTTTTAGAAACTATTCCTCAATTTTTTCATAATGGAATCACTGAAAAACAACTAGCTGGCAAGATCATTGGTCTAATGATGGAACTTGGAGCAGAGGGCCCGGCTTTTCCAACCATTGTGGCTTTTGGAGAAAATGGTGCCCTACCCCACCATCAACCAACAGATAAAACTTTAAAATCAGAAATGCCTGTTTTAATCGATGCTGGGGCAAAATTTAACAGCTATCGCTCAGACATGACTAGAACATATTGGTTTGGCCAACAACCAACTACTAAATTTCTTGAGATAGAAGAAATAATTAAAACTGCTTATAAAAAAGCAGAAGAAACCATAAAACTAGGACCAAACAGTCAAGAAGTAGTTGTCATAGATCAAGCTGCTCGAAAATATATCGAGCAACAAGGATATGGAGAAGAATTCATTCATACCACAGGACATGGAATAGGCTTAGATATCCATGAACCACCATCTGTTTCTTGGATGAATCACACTGCACTGAAAGCTGGAATAACCTTTACTATTGAGCCAGGAATATATTTAAAAAATGAGTTCGGCTATCGCCATGAAAACACTGTGCATTTAACAGAAAATAGCTTTACAGTCTTAACTAAAATATAATAAAAATATGGAATTAAACACAACTATTAGATTAATGACTGGCTCAGACGCTTTGTCTTACCGCGAGCTTCGTCTTAAAGCCTTACAAAATAATCCTGAAAGTTATTTAGCCACTCTAGAATCTGAAAGTAGAAGATCGATTGACGCTTTTGCCTCTGAAATCCGTTACTCCTTGTCATCTCCTGTTTATGGTTACTATGGTATTTTTCTAGATGAATTCAAATTAATTGGCTATGCCCAATTAGAAAAATCATACATGGAAAAGCAAAAACACATTGCTTTTATGTACAATCTCTATGTTGATCCAAGCTATCGTGGTAACGGTTTGGCTACCAAATTATTTGAGTTTTTACTTAAAGAAGTAAAAGAAAAAACCGAGGTAGAAAGAATTTTTATTTCTTGTAATCGCAAAAACTTGCCAGCCCAAAAGCTCTATCAAAAGCTGGGCTTTTCTCAATGTGGAATCAAGGAAAAGAGTGTTAAATGGCAAGGTGAATATGATGATGAAATAGAGTTAGTGAAGGAAATTTAAATGCAAAATATTTTAAATAAATTTCTTAGTAAAGATCAAAACAAACAACTAGAGGAAACTTTAGAAAAATTTAGAAAGAATCCACATCAATTTCGCTTTACAGTAATTTTCTTTTTAACTTCCATGGCATTTGGCTTGCTTTCTGTTTATTTAATTCAACAAAAAATTCAATTAAGAATCGAAAAAACCCTTGAGCAAAATAAACAACAAATTGCAAATCAACCAAGTCCTCAGCCATCAATCATCTCTCCAACAAAACAACCAAGTATTGAACCTACAAAAATGCCTGGAGATGACCAATGGGGCTGGAGCTTTGATAAAGTTGAAAACTGTAATCTATTGATTCCCAAATCTCCATATATTGCTGGCTATGACCAAAATAACATCATTAGAGATTGGAAATTCACATATCTGAAGGTAGGCAATGACTTCCCTATTCCTTTTCTAAATATCTTTGATCAAGTTGCTCTTACCACGTTCAGAAGCAAAGAAGAAACAAATGAAAACCCACCAGGACAAATAGCTGTTTATTGCAACAATAACTTAGAAAATTTAACTTCCAATAATCTAAAAGAGAAAATTCAAACAGTAATTGATAATGACGAAGAACTTAAGCAAGCAAATTTGACGATTGCTGAATCAACAGAAACAAGTATTTGGGGTAAATCCGTAGTAAAAATAGTTTTTGCTGGTGGAAAACTTGATGAGAAAATCTTTTATGCTTTTACTACAAGTAAACATTTATATTTAGTAAATCAAGAGATAAATATTGACGACGAACAAGTTAAAAAAGATGTAGCAAATATTTTTTATGGCTTAATCTTTTTGGATTAAACGCATATAAATACATTTTGCTTGAACATTGTCTGGCCATTCTGGCCAATGCCTAAAAAAAGCTGGTTTTGTTTTATCAACTTTAAAACCCCAATTCTTATAAATATCTATAGTTCTCAAATTATGAGCATATATATTCAAAATAATATCTTTTCCTCTAGAAAAAGGTAAGATTTGCTGCCAAAGTTTTTTACCCATCCCCTGTCCTTGAAATCCTGGTTTAACATAAAAACCACGTAATTCACACTCGTTTCCCTGGTGCTCCAAAGTAATACTGCCTATAAGCAAATTATCTTGATTAAAAGCCAACCAAGTTTGTTGCAACTCATTATTCACTAAGTTTGTAGCAAGATATTTCTGAGTGTCTTCTGTCTGAAAAATTTCTTTTGCAAAACAAGCTGGAGTTAAACCAATTTCAGGTGAAACATAACTATCTTGATAAGATTCTTGTAAGAGATTGGTATAAATAGCCAAATCTTCATTTTTGGCTGGTCTTAAGGTAATTTTCATCAGTGGACCACAGGAGAGTCGAACTCCTGACCTCTGCAATGCGAATGCAACGCTCTACCAACTGAGCTAGTGGCCCCTTTATAACAGTATTGTAGCATTGCTAACCTGGTTTTTTAGCTAGTTCTTGACTAAAACCCAATTTTCTTATAGGATATTGTTCTATGTTGTTATCTAACGCAACAACTCAAGTTCATCATCATACCCTCCTCTAAAGTGTGGGTTATGGTTGGATTGGAGAAGATTACCCGCACTGAGGCGGGTTTTTTAATACCCAAATTCTCCAGACAAACCAGATAGAAACAAGTACAATAACAAAGGAAATATGACACAAACACAACCATTACAAACATTAAAAGGTTTTCGAGATTTTCTTCCAGAAGAAAAAAGAGCTCGAGATTTTGTAGTGCAAAAAATCAAAACCGTTTTTGAAACATTTGGCTTTCAACCAATTGAAACTCCAACCTTAGAATACGCCTCCTTACTTTTGGGTAAATATGGTGAAGAAGCAGATAAACTAGTTTATACATTTGAAGATCGAGGTGATCGTAAAATAGGTCTGCGCTATGACCAGACGGTTCCAAGCGCCAGAGTTTTAACTCAATATCAAGATAAGCTACCAAAATATTTCCGTCGCTACCAAATTCAAAATGTTTTCCGTGCAGATAAACCACAAAAAGGTCGCTTTAGAGAATTTACTCAATGTGATATTGATATTTTTGGCAGCACCTCACCCTTATCTGATGCAGAAATTATGGCTTGCACCTACCAGGCTTTTAAAGCCATAGGCTTTAAAAATATTGTTTTACGCTTCAATGATCGTGAAACCCTAATAAAAACCTTACAGCCATTTACCAATGAACAAGTAAATGTTTTCTCTCTCATCCAAAGCATTGATAAATTAGATAAAATTAAACCCGAAGATGTAGTGGCAGAATTAGTTAAAAAAGGCTTGGAAAAATCTAAGGCTGAAGAGGCTTTGACATCAATAAAAAATGCTGAAAAATCAGTAAATTTAAGTAATATAGAACAAAATGTTTATTCTCTTGGAATACCAAAAGAAGCATTGGAATTCTCCCCCATCCTAGCTCGTGGCTTAGATTATTACACTGGTATGATTTTTGAAATCATCATCCCAGAATATCCAGTTGGATCCTGTGGCGGAGGCGGTCGTTATGACCAATTAATAAGAGACTTAGGTGGTCCAAATATGCCTGCAACCGGTGTAGCTTTTGGCTTTGATCGCATTGTTGAAGCTGCAACTGCACTAGAGTTAATCCCAATTAATCAAGGAGTTGAAGTACTAGTAGCTAATTTTGATAAAAATACTTTAACTGAAACCCTACTTGCCACTCAACAACTTAGAAAATTAGGAGTTAAAACAGAACTTTATCCAGAAACTGATAAATTAGGCAAACAATTTAAGTATGCAGATCAAAACAAGATGCCATACGTTTTAATTGTTGGTGAGGAAGAAGCAAAAAATAAGACAGTTTCAATTAAAAATATGAAAACAGGCAATCAGACGACAATTTCTTTGGAAAAAATAGCTAATTTCCGTTCTATTTAATAATTATGATTGTCACTTTGGCGATTTCTAGAGATCGTGATATAATCTCCTTTCGTCGAAGAAGAATTTTTTAAGGAAAAAACATGAAAGCAAATATTCATCCAAATTGGAACCATGACACAGTAGTTACTTGTAGTTGTGGTAACACCTTTACTACTGGTTCAGCATTGAAAACCATTCAAGTAGATATCTGTAGTGCTTGTCACCCATTCTTTACTGGTGAAATGAGATTTGTTGATCGTCAAGGTCGTGTAGATCGTTTCAGAGCTAAAATGCAACTTGCTCAAACCAAACAAGCAAGTGCTAAAAAAGCCAAAAAAACCACAGACAAAGACAATACTCCAAAATCATATCAAGACATTTTGCGTGAACAACGCTCAACCTTACAACAAGAGGCTAAGACAGCTCCTGTTGAGAAAAAAGTTGAAGTCTCTGCTAATTAGCTAAGTTTTCTAGGAAAGATCCCCTTCCCTGCTAATCCAGGGTATAATGAAGGGGATTTTTGTTGTATGTACAATCCTTATACCGATCAAATCCAACAGCTAGAACAGAAAATCACCGAAAACCAGGCTTTAATTACTGATCCAGAGTTAGGAGAACTAGCTCAAGCAGAAATTGCTGACCTTGAAATTCAAAAAAAAGCCCTTGAAGATGCAGCTGAAGAATTTGCCCACAGCACCCAAGAAACAGAAGAAGAAACTGACACTAGTAAATCCAATGCTATTCTAGAAATTCGTGGTGGAGCTGGTGGTGATGAAGCTAAAATCTGGGCTAACGACCTTCTGCGCATGTATCTACGTTTCATTGAAACTGCTGGTCTAAAAATGGAATACATTGATGATTTAGTGATCAAAATTAGAGGTCGAGCAGAAATAGGTGGCGAAACACTTTATGCCTATGACTTATTTAAATATGAATCTGGAGTTCATCGAGTTCAACGCGTGCCAACCACTGAAGCTCAAGGCAGAATTCATACCTCAACCGCTTCCGTGGCGGTTTTACCTGAAATCAAAGCCAATGCCATTGAAATTCGTGATGAAGACCTCATTTGGCAATTTATGCGTTCTGGTGGAGCTGGTGGTCAATCAGTTAATAAAACTAGTAGCGCTGTTCGTTTGACTCACGTTCCATCTGGTATCGTCGTTACTTCAAGCCAAGAACGCAAACAAGTTCAAAATCGTCAAATCACTTTAGAATTACTTAGAGCACAGCTTTGGGAAATTGAAGAAGAGAAAAAACAAGAAGCTTTGGGTAGCGCTCGTAAAGTTATTGGTCGTAATATGCGTGCTGAAAAAATCCGTACCTATAACTATCCACAAAACAGAGTCACTGATCATCGGATTAATGTTTCTTGGCATAGCTTAGAAACAATTCTTGAGGGAGACTTAAATAAAATGTTAATTGAAGTCAGACAAAACATTGAAAAAGAAGACGAGCAAACACCTGAAACAAATGAATAACGAAACTGAAAAAGATCTATTTCCCCATTTAAATCCCCCATTCTCTACTGCTGATGTTTTAAGTATTTTGGATCATGAGCATGATTTTATTCGTTGGGCTGGAAAAAATACTAGACATCCCAAAGCAGTTGCTTTTGCAAATGCTGCCGTAGTTGCCACTTATGAAGAACCATTTAAATATGGTCTAGCTGTTTTAAAAATGGGTGAAACTGCAAGAAAAAAAAGATAAACTATTTTCCAATAACTTTTTTAAGTTGTTGATATTTCCATAATTGTGGTAATAAAAAGCCCACTAAAGCAATTCCCAAGACTAGAGAAAATTCATTTGGTGAAGTTTTTTCAATCGCATCTCCAATGAAATATGATAAAAGCACAAATGGTATATCAGATAGTAAAGACATCGTAGAAAGAGCGGTGGCTCTGTTTTTGGAATCAATAAACTCATTTAATAATAAAGATTTTGAGTTATTAAAAGTTGTCGAGCTGGAAATACGCATAAAAATTAAAAACATACCACCAACCACTCCAACAAATTTTGCTCCCAAAAATGAACTGATTAAAACTATTGAAGCAAAAATAGCTAATTTTCCCGCAGAAAATCTTTGGCGGATTTTAGGATAATAATGAGATGCTAAGGCAGCAATAAGATAACCAGCCCCAAATAAAAATCCTACTTCTTTGCCATTTAATCCGTATTCCTTAGCCTGAGAAATTCCCAATATTTTTGAGGCGACAATATAACCAGAACCAATGGTTATTAAAATTAGAGAAATTGAACGCTTACGTTTTTCAGCAAATAATTCTTTAAATCCCTCTAGGTTTTGTTTAAAGTATTTTCTCCAAGAAAAAACTTCAGAATCAATTTTGGGTTCAACTAAAAAGAAACTGCCAATCAGAGCTATAACCGTAAAAAATGTGGTGATGACATAAGGAAGAGTTGGATCTATATCAAACATAAATCCTCCTAAAACTGCAGATATGAATAAAGCTAGCCAGCTTAATGTTTCGTTGCGAGAAACAACTTTGACAAATCTATTTTCTTGTTGTTGTTCTTTCAACGTATCGTATTGTAGAGATTCAAGCGAGCCTGACCACAAAGCTTGAGAAAGTCCTTGAATCAGCCTAGCAATCAAGAAAATCCAAAAATCATGGCCAACTATTATCATTACAAAAGAGATGATGCCAAAAATACGAGATAAGATTAAAGTTTTTTTACGTCCAATTACATCTGCTATGGCACCTGTTGGAATTTCTAATAAACTACTAGCGATTGTTGAGGCTGCGCCAATTAAAGCAACTTCTCTAAAGTCTAAGTAACGTAAAAAGTAAAACATCCAGATGGCAATAGGAAAATATAGTTCCCACTGAAAAACCAGTAACCAACTTATTAAGATGTTTTTTGAAAAACGCTGTTGTTTGGCAGGCATTTTCTTTAAAAAGACTCTATTCCTTTTAATAAAACTTCGTCTTCTTCAGTCTCTTTATTATCTTGAGCTTCAATATCTACTGGAATACCTTCATGATGAATCCATTCTCCTTTTGGCATTAACCAGCGACCAATGGTGATATGAATTCCTCCACCATTAGAAAGTTCTCGACGGTCTTGAACAGTGCCTTTGCCAAAGGTTTTTTCACCAACTAACTTAGCATTAATATTGTCTTTTAAAGCACCAGCAACGATTTCAGAAGCAGAAGCACTGCCTTTATTAACTAAAATCACAACTGGAATTCCCACTAATCTTGCCTTGCCCTTAGCTTTGAAATCCTGGGTTTGGACTTTGCCTTTTTGTGAAACAACAATTCCATTTTTGAAAAACTCACTGGCAATAGTAATAGAAGTATCAAAGAATCCTCCAGGGTTATTGCGCATATCAAGGACAATACCTGTTATAGAACTTTTTTCAGCTAAAATTTTGTTAACTGCTTCATCCCATTCTCCGGAAGTTCTTTCACCAAAGCGAGTAATACGAAGATGAGCTACTCTACGACCATTGTGCTCAACAAATTCCAACTTTACAGATTTAACAATGATTTCATCCCTAATAATTTCAACATCAAATGTTTCTTTCTTTTCGCTAGTTGGTCTAAACAGAGTTAAAACAACTGGTTCACCTTTACCACCTCTAATTTCATTTACTGCTCTGTCTAAAGTCCAAGTGCTTGAGTCTTCATCAATTCCTTTTTTAGCATCTTTAACATGAACAATTAGATCGCCAGCTTCGACTCCAGCTTTTTGCGCAGGACTATCATCTAATGGAGAAATAACAGCCAAAGTACCATCAACATAACCTAGTTCTATGCCTACTCCATAAAAACTGCCGGCCAAATCTTCTCCACTTCGTTGGTTATCATCTGGTGGTAAATATGCTGTATACGGATCCCCCAGCGATGCAGTCATTCCAGCGATAGCACCATGGACCATTTTTTCAGCATCTAGTTTTTCAGGCTCTAAGTAGTCACGTTCTAAATAGCTCCATACTTCCCAAAAAGAATCAAAGTTTACTTTTGAATCACTGGATTTAGAGTTTCCAGTTAATCTGGTTGATTGTTTTATTTGTTGCTTGGAGAGAACATTGGTTATGAGGGTAATTCTTTCCATTCCAAGTGGTAATTTTCCTGTTTGAGAGAATCTATAGCCAATAATCGAGCCGACAAAAATCAATAAAATTGCAACGGTAACATTTAATAAGTTCTGTAAATTGAATAGTTTTATTTTTTTTACATTTTTTTTGGGAGACAGTTCTGGAAAGGTTGATTTCATAAAGATGTCTTATTGTACCCTCCATCATCTAGGAGAAACAGTGGAGTTTTTATCTTATTTTACCGTGACGCTTTTAGCTAAACTCCTTGGTTTGTCTGGATTATTCTTTAAATTTAAAGCTAAATAATAAGCAAGTAGCTGAAATGGAATGATCTTGGTAATTGAATCAAGTTCTTTGCCATCTGGAACGGCAATGTGAATATCAAAAAAATCACTTGGTTCACTAGCAATACCAACAACAATTGCACCTCTGGCTTTGACCTCTGCCAAAGCGTTGAGTGTTTCATTTCTTTTTGATTCTTCGCCTCCCACCACACCAAAAATATAGCTTCCTTTTTCAATTAAAGCGATAACGCCATGTTTTAATTCTCCAGCCGAAAAACCTTCAATATGTTTATATGTAATTTCTTTAATTTTCAAAGCTGCTTCAAGAGCAGAATAAAAGTGTTGCTCTTTTCCTAATACAAAAAAATGTTCTGCTGTTACTAATTTCTTAGCTAATTTTTTTAGAACCTGCTGGTTTTGCTTGGTCTGAAAATAATGATGCAGCTTATTACTAACATCCTGAATTTGTTTCTTAGCTTGTTGATAATTACCAATAATACTTTGCGCTAGTAAATATCCCCAAGCAATTTGAGCGGTATAAGCTTTAGTTGAAGCAACACAAATTTCTGGACCAGTTCTGGAAAGATAAGATAAGTCAGATAGTCTGCTTAGAGTTGAGCCAATCATGTTAACAATGCTGATGATTGTGACTTTCTTTTTTTTGAGAAATTCTACTACCTCCAATGTATCTGCTGTTTCCCCACTCTGACTAACTACCAGCACAATATCTCTTTTGTCTATTAAGGATAAATAGCTAGCAGCTTCATAAGCCCTGAGTTCTTGAGTAAAAATATTAATTTCTCGTAAAAATCTAGCAATGTGACCAGCTGCAAATGCTGCTGTCCCAGCGCCAAGTGTATAAACATGCCTAGCTTTTTTAATTTTTTTTACAGCTGGGAGTAATTCAACTTCTGAATAGCTTGTGGCATCAATAATTGTGTGTTCTTGCTCATAGATTTCCTTAATCATAAAGTGATCAAAGCCAGCTTTGTCAATTTTTTCAACTTTTTGAGTTAATGGTTTTGCTTCAAATAATATTTTTTTACCTGTTTTGGCATCATAAATAGCAATTTTTGCTGCATGAATTTCAACCAATTGGTTATCATCAATAAAGATGACTTCTGGCATTTTTCCTAAAAGAGGTAGTGTGTCTGAAGCCAACATAACTGAATTTGGTGATCTACCAACCACTAATGGTGATCCCTGTCTGATAGCCATGATAGTTTTAGTTTCTCGATCCATAACTACAAAAGTATTTCTTCCGGAAAGTTGTAAAAATGTTGATCTTACCGCATCATGAAGGTTTTTCTTACCATATTGAAGTTCTAGGTGGATTAAGTGGACAATTACTTCTGTGTCGGTTTGAGTTTTAAAAGCATAACCGAGAGTTTGTAGTTTTGTTTTTAATTCAATAAAATTTTCAACAATGCCATTTTGAACTACAACAAAGCGATCATCAGAAGAAAGATGTGGGTGAGCATTGGTTTTAGTAACCCCGCCATGGGTTGCCCAGCGAGTATGACCAATTCCTAAAGAAAATGAGTCGATTGGTTTGCTGTTAAGCTGTGAGATTGGTCCTATTTTCTTTTCAATAAATACACCTTTTTTGGTAGCAATAGCAACTCCCCAAGAATCATATCCTCTGTACTCCATAGACCTCAAACCATCAAGTAAAATCCCCTCAACCGGCTTTTTTTCTTCGATAGAACTATATCCAATGATGCCACACATAATCTCAGTATAACGCAAAACCCCATGCCTTTCGGTATGGGGAATCACAATTATTTTCTTTTAACAAACTATTTTAAACAGTTTGAGTAAATGGCAACAAAGCCAAATGACGTGCACGCTTTACAGCGGTAGCCAAACGACGTTGTTGCTTTTGAGATAAGCCTGTTTTAGCACGAGGCACAATCATGCCTTGTTCGCTAATAAAACGCTTAAGTTCTTCTGGTCTGGTATATGAAAAATCAGACACTTTCATTCTTTTTTTAAACATAATTTTTCCTTTTATTTTTTTAGTTTAGAAGGGAATGTCGTCAGAGACATCTTCTGTTTCAGTTACTTGATCTGCCTTTGCAGTAGATTCTTCCTCTGGGGCTGGCATTTCTTCATCACCGGCTGGAGCACTTCCACCTCTGGAATTGCTTAATAACATCATGTTATCAATTACAATTTCAGTAACTCTGCGCTCATCACCAGCTTCAGTTTTCCAATCTCTAGTTTGAATTCTACCCTCAACATAAACCTTATCACCCTTGTGCAAAAGTTGGCCACAAATCTCAGCTAGTTTTGACCAAGCTACGATATTATGAAAATCAACTCTTTCTTGCTTTTCACCACCATCAGCAGCAGTCCAAGATCTGTTGGTAGCAATACCAAAAGAACAAACTGCAGTACTATTTGGAGTAAAACGCAAATTGGGGTCTCTGGTGAGATTACCGATAAGCATTACTTTATTTAAAGATCTTACTGACATACCTTTTCCTTTCGTGCTTTAGTGTCAATTACTCTTACTATTCTGAAGTTTAAAACAGAAAAATGACACTTAAAGTACTCTTCTTATCCTAACATTATTCCTCGGTTGAGGTTTCCTTATCTTCTACTTTAGTTTCATCTGCAACTACAAAAAGATGACGAATAATCGAGTTAATCAAATATACGCCTCTCTCTACTTCTGGAGCTTTCTCTGTTGAGATGCTCAATTTTAGATGAATAAAATAGGCTTCGTCATGTGACTTGCCTGCAGTTTTCAAAGTATAGGCCAAAGGCTTTTTACCCCAAACTGTTTCGGAGATAACTTCTCCTTTAAATTTTTTGACTAAAGCTAGAACTTCTTCTTGTACCTTTTTGAGTTCGCTGTCAGTAAAACCAGCGGACACCAAATAGGTGAGCTCGTAAGCATTAGTCTTGGTTTCGGACACCAGCTTCATAGTGTTTCCTTCTTTGCTGTTAGCCCTCCGCCTACACGCGAGAGGGAACCAAGCTTTGTACTGGCGCAGATTATATCAGATTATTAGAGAACTTTTCGAGGTAAAAACAAAATATATAAAGCACTTATTAAACATAATGATGCCATAAGCACGAACATCATATTAAAACCAAAATATGTAGTTAAATAACCACCAATCAATGCTCCAACAGTCATTGTGAAGTAGTTCATTGCCTCCCAAAAACTCCATTGCAAACCAGAGCTACTCTTGGCAATGTGTTGTGAATAAACAGCATCAAAAGCTGGAGAATATATTGCCTCCCCCAACCCAATTAAAACTTGGATAATCAATAAATGCCAGACTGATTGCACAAAAATATAACTAAAAAAACCAATCGCCATTAAAGCATAGCCAAAAACTACTACCAACTCTTTTTCCTTAATTCTATCTGCAAATTTACCAGAGATAATTGCCATAGTTCCCGCAGAAACAGAAAAAGCTGCATAAGCATAACTTGCATCAAGTAAATCACCGCCTATTTTTTCTACAAATAAAGCATAAATTGGTCCAAACATAGCACCAGAAACTAAGATCAAACCATTGGTAGCCAACAAAATACGGAGGGCAGTATTAAGGTGAATTTTCATTTAAAAAATAATAAAACTTATTTTCCTATCATAAACTCTACCACATCTCCCTCAGACATCACATACCCTCTACCCTCTTGTCTTATCTTCCCAACTTCTTTAAGTCCACTCCAACCATTACAAGCTACAAAATCTTCGTAACTTGCAACTCTGGCAGTAATAAAATGCTTTTCAAAATCAGTATGAATAACTCCAGCAGCTTGAGGAGCCGTCATACCTTGATAAATAGTCCAAGCTTTAACCTCTAGTTCTCCAGCCGTTAAAAAGCTTTGAAGCTTAAGAGTTTGATAAGCAACCCTGCCAAGTCTCTCCAAACCGCTTTCTTTAAGACCTAATTCTTCTAGATATAAAACTTGATCTTCTGTAGATAAAACAGCAATTTCACTTTCAATTTTGGCACTAACAATTACAATTTGTTCAGATCTAACTCCAAGTTTCTTAGCCCAATCAGCAACTTTCAACATCTGCTCTTTGAGCTCATCTTCATCGACATTAATCACAAAAATTTCTGCTTTAGCAGTTAAAAGATTTAGTTCTTTAGCATATTTTTGAGCTAATTTTTCATCTCCATAACTCGCTAGTTCTGCTTCAATCATCTTGCCAGCATTAAGAGTTGTGAGAAATTTTTGAACATATTCCCAACGAACAAAAAGTTCTTTATCAACCCCGCCCTTTGGTTGTTTTTGTTTTTCTAATGTCGCTAAGTCAGCAAGTTGTAATTCAGTTCTAATAGTTTGCAAGTCTTCTTCAGGGGAAATTGCACCCTCTCTAATTACATTTTTATCACTAAAAGCACGAAGTACATGACAAATGGCATCTGTTTCTCTGATGTGAGATAAAAATTGATTGCCCAAACCCTCACCCTTAGAAGCTCCTCTTACCAAACCAGCAATATCAGTAAATTCCACCACTGCTGGTTTAATCACTGTAGTTTTTACAATTTTAGCTAAAATTGCCAAACGAGCATCTGGTACCTCGGCAATACCATTGTTTGGTTCAATAGTCGCAAAAGGATAATTAGCAGCCAAGGCCACCTGTTTTTTGAGTAATGCGTTAAATAAAGTTGACTTACCTACGTTAGGTAAACCAACAATTCCAATAGATAATGACATGATTATATTGTACTTGAAGAAAACAGAAAAATTATGATTAAAACTTACCCTCCCACTCCTTAAAAAATTGATCTAGAAAATCAACCATAAACTGGTGGCGCTCTTCTGCTAATTTCTTACCAGTTGCAGTATTCATATTCTCTTTAAGCTTAAGTAATTTCTCATAAAAATGAGCAACAGATGAAGTTCTATCAGTAGTTTTTTCCACATAATCTTGATCAAAAGCCAACTTCTCCCCAGGATTATACAAAGACAAGCCGTTGGCTCCACCAAAAGCAAAAGTTCTGGCTACACCCAAAGCACCAGTGGCATCCAAGTTATCTGCATCCTGGACAATCATTAACTCTAGTGATTTATTAGCCATCTTTTCAGACCAATCATAGACATCATGAAACTCAACTATAGCCAAAACTTCTTCTATCTTTTGCTTATCAACTTCTGCTTTTACCAAAACTTCACCAATTATTTCCAAAGCCTCTGGACCAAAATGCAATTTACCTGTTTTTTTCTCCCAAGGCCTACAAATATCATGAACTAAAGCAGCCACTCCAATTACAAACCTATCTCCACCCTCTTTTTGCTGAAGATACATTGCATTGTTATAAACTCGCTCAGCATGATAAAAATCATGACCAGATGATTCCTCTACTAAATAAAGTTCAACTGCTTGAGCTACTTTTTGAAATTCTTGATCGATCATCTTATTTAACCTTTACTTATTAACTTCTCAGCTTTATTGGCCAAACGAACTAAAGCTAGATCTAAATTCATCTGAGAAATTGCTGAAAAATCAAAGAACTGCAATTCCTGAGACTCTACCTCGTCTGGAGTTGGAACTTTCTCTGCATCAGTTATCAATACAAAACGAAAATCTAAATGCAAATGTTCAGGAATACCTTTATGAAAAGGTATCTTTTGGACTTCCAAATCTATTGGTAAATGAGTTAAAAAAACTAAATCTATAAGACCAGTTTCCTCACCAGCTTCTTTTAAGGCCACCTTTGCTAAATCACTTTCACCATCTGCGTGACCACCAAATTGTAGCCATTTATTTAGTTTCTTATGATTATGCAATAAAACTTTTTTAGTCCTTGGATTTACTACCAAAGCAGAAGCAGTCAAATGAGCAACTAAACAATCACGATCAAAAATATTTTCATGTTTTACTATCAACTCTTTAACTTTTTGGATATCAAAACTTTCCTGTTGATCAACAGGCTCTATTTTTTCCAATAAATTAAGAACTTTTTTGCGCTTTAGATCTTGCATGTTCAGTTAAAAAAAGCTTTTTTATCTTATCTTTAAGATAATCTAAGGAATATATATTGGGAATAAACAAAATATTAACTGGATACTTACTCACCGCTTGTAAAAAATCATCTTGAACAAAAAATCTTTCAAAAGCTTCTTCAGGACAAAAAAATGACTCAAAAACAGTAGCTTTTTCACTTAACAAAGGTCTCTGTTTGTTTCTAGCACGTCTATCTTCGACTGGAGAATATACATAAACAAAAATTGATTTTTTCTTTAAATCTTCTGGAAGCTGAGAAAACAAATGTTGATAAGAAAAATCAACTATTCCCTTTTCATCTGAACCTCTTGAAATCTCAATTATCTTATCTTTATCAGAACTAGAAGCTTTTTCAATTAATCTTTTTACAGAATAATAGACAGGCTCTGAATCTTTAAGAATAAAACTCTCTGGAGTTGGCTTGGTATGATGCTCTTGCTTAGTGTCTTGACGAACAAACTCCACCATTTCCAAAGAATCATTAAGAAACTCTACTTTATCTTTTAAAGTTTCATTAATTAGCCGTAAAACAGTGGTCTTTCCAGAAGCTGCTAAGCCACAGAACCAAATGTTTTGATAAGCTAAAAACATATTCTTATTGTCCTAAATATTGACCTCCAGTAGCATTAATTACTGCTCCAGTTAAATAACTTGATTGTTGATCATCGGCCAAAAAAGCCACAATTTGAGCAATCTCTCTAGGATCAGCAATTCTACCAATAGGAGTTCCTGCTTCAATCTTCTTTCTTGTTTCAGCATCCCAATCTGCAGTCATAGGAGTATCCATGGCACCAGGATAAATAGCATTGCAACGAATATTGGGACCAGCTTGCATAGCAATGGCTTTAGTTAAACCCAATAAACCAGCTTTTGAAGCTGCATAGCCAGGTTTTTTGGCACCAATAACTCCAACCATTGAAGAAATATTGACGATCGAACCTTTAATATTATTTTCTTGACTATTCTTAGCAAAAGCTTGGCTTAAAACAAAAGGAGCAGTGAGATTAACATTCATCATTAAGTTCCAGTGAGCCAAACTACCATCAAGTAATTTTCCGCCCACACTTACACCAGCATTATTAACTAAAACAGTCCATTCTTTATTTGGAAGAAATGATCCCAAAGATTCAATAATTGTCTCTGGTTTAGAAAAATCTACTCCCCCAATGGCTAACTCCAAACTATCTCCCAAACTTTTAAGATTTTGTTTAAGAGCATTAGTCTCCATTAGATCTAAAGCAACAATTTGAAAACCTTTTTCTGCCAAGATCTCACAAATTTGTTTGCCTAATCCGCCGGCGGCACCAGTTACAAGAGCAATTTGTTTCATTGGAATCTCCCTTCATAAGCCATATCAATTAAACGCATAATTTTCATGTTATGAGAAATGTTTTGGGTCCAGATTGATTTGTCATTTTGTAAAAACTGTTCAAAAGCCTCAACAACAGCATCAATTGAATCGGTTTCAAAAGCAAAGTGATCTTTTTCTTCGCCATTATTATCAAAAACAGTAACATCAGCCTTAGTAACTAACATTCTGCCTTTTGTTCCACGAATCTCAATTGATTCTTCTTTTGGACCACTTAAAACAGCAACTTGAAAAACCCCTTGAACACCAACTGGATGCCAAGTGATTAAACTAGCTGCATCTTCTACTTCATAGGTATAGTTTGGCTTGCCGACATTGGTCCATTGTAATTTTGTTTGACTCACATCACCAAAATATCTCATGATAACGTCAAGCAAGTGATAGCCCATATCGATCATAGCGCCACCACCAGCTGCTTGAACACTACTTCTCCAACCCTCGTATAAATTGCCGTGGGGAATAAAGTGTCTAGCGCTATACATATATGGTGTACCTATTGCTCCATCGTGAAGTAATTGCAAACCCATGGCGTAGGATGGATAGAACTGTCTCTTGGTAACTGTATAAATTTGAGTATTTTCTTTTAAAGCTAAAGTACTCAAGCGATTAGCTTCAGTAAGATTTAAGGCAAATGGTTTTTCTTTGAAAACAGCAATGTTTTTAGCAATGGCTAACTCAACGATCTCACTATATAAAAAGTGAGGAACAGACAAAATTACTCCATCTAGAGTAAAACCATTCTCTCCAACAGCGGAAAATAAATTTTTATAATCTTTGTAAACAACTAAATTTTTATGATTTGGCAAAACTTCTTGAGTCAATTTTACAAACTCTTCATTAACATCACAAATTGCCACAATTTCGCATTTATCACTAAGTTTGAGAAGTGCAGGAATTAACTCGCTTCTTGATTGACCACCTAGTCCGATAATAGCTAATTTCTTTTTTTGATTTGACATAATGTTTTTTAGATGACACCTTCTTTGCCTTTTTTTAAAAAGAAGCCTATATTCTACCACTTTTTCATTGAATTTTCAAGATATCTCCCCCCACTTAAAACAGTAACTAAAAAGGTGTAAACTTGGGAGATATGCAATGGTTAACCTATGCTCTACTTTCTGCCGTTTTTGCCGCTGCCACTTCTATTTTGGCAAAGATCGGTATTAAGGATGTTAATTCTAATCTAGCTACAGCAATCAGGACAACTGTAATCTTAGTTTTTACCTGGGGAATTGCTCTTGCTCAAAAACAAGTACCTCAAATTACTAACATCAGCAAAACTTCGTTCATCTTTTTAATTTTATCTGGTCTAGCTACTGGCTTATCCTGGCTTTTTTACTTCAGAGCCTTACAGCTAGGACAAGCCAGCAAAGTAGTACCAATTGATAAGCTTAGTTTGGTTATTACAATTGTTTTAGCTGCAATATTTCTTAAAGAAAACGTAACTTTGCCAGTAATCATTGGTGCCATACTTATGACTACTGGAACCTTAATTATTGCATTAGCAAAATAAAGTTTATAAGTATTAAATAAATATCAAGAAAGGAAACCTATTATGACTGGTTTTCACGCTCCTATAGAAAATATTACCTTGGAAAATAACTTCTTTCGTAAAGTTCTTTTTACTGCCAAAAACATGCAACTAGTTGCTATGGCTCTACAACCAAATGAAGATATTGGTATGGAAGTTCACGAAGATAATGATCAATTTTTCCGTTTTGAAGCTGGTAGTGGCAAAGTAATCATTGATGGTCAAGAATTTACAGTTAAAGATGGTGACGCCGTAATTGTTCCAGCAGGAGCACAACATAACATCATCAACACCTCCAGTAGTGAGATGCTAAGACTCTATACCATTTACGCCCCAGCCCATCATGCTGATGGCACCATCCATACCACTAAAGCAGAAGCTATGGCTGCAGAACATGATTAATTAGTTCCAATTAAAAACTACTTTAATTTTTTTACAATTATTATTGTGCAAAAATAGTGTTTTGGTTTTTTATATCAAGCTAAAATAAATAGAAAAATCTATTTTTTTGTTAATAATTTATGTTGTTTCTTTCGGTATTTCTTCACTATTTTAATTAACGCAATAAAACGCTCTATAGTGTCAGGAATCGCTTTAAAAAAATTATGATAGCGACGAGAAGATGCATAAATCACCATCTTCTTTTCATAACGAATGTTATGACCATTAAAAATCCTACTTGCCAAATCAGCGTCATCTAAACCATTAATACTTTTAATTTGAGCATTAAAACCACCAGCTTTGAGATAAGCAGCTTTACGAAAAGCAGCATTAGCAGTAGTAAGAGTATGAAAACCAGTTACTACTCTCATCCAGAGATAAAAAACTGCATATGAACCATGTTTGCTAACAGTTTTTGTTAACCATGAACCATCAAAAAAAATAATCTTACCAGCCAAAGCATCCAAGTCCTGATCATTAGCAAAAGCATCAGCAATCACCCTCACCCATTGAGAAACTGGTCTACAATCGGTATCCATTGAAGCAATAATTGGTTGAGTAACCTTTTGGCAAGCTGCAATTCTTGCATTAGCTATGCCTGGTTTTTTCTCAATCACAATTCTAAAATCAATTCCATTTTGGACAAACTCACTAGCATAAGATTGAGCTATCTCTCTGGTCTTGTCTGTTGAGTTGTGATCAACAAAAATAACTTGTGCTGGAAATAAATCTTGATTCAACAAAGCCTCTAACGCCAAACCAACATTCTTCTCTTCATTTAAAGCTGGGAAAACCACAGAAACTGGAGCCAGTGCTTGTTGTTTTGTGATAACCATTATTTTTTCCTTTAAACTACATTGAACTTAGTGCTGTTTGATAATCAACTTCTGTTGGTATAATTTCATCAATTTTAATTTGCAACCCATTCTCATCATCCCTAATTCTAAGAGAGAAACCACTCAAAACAGACTTGCTTACACCATCAACCTTTGCTTTTTTATTTGCCCCAACATTGAGATATTTAATCACTTCATGATTTAGATTTTGTTTCTTTTTATCAGCAATATTTTCGTGCTTATGAGTATGACCGCTAACTACTGCCACCACACTAGTTTCAGCAAGATTGCCACCCATAGCTTGCTCAAGATAACCGCGCTCATGACCAACTAAAACAATTCTTTTACCAGATTGTTTGGCTTTTTCGATTAAAAGCTTCTGTTTTTCCATTTCTTGACGAATTAATGCCAAAGCTTTTTCTTCTCGCTCATTCAAACCACCTTGTTTTCTACGTTCTAAATGCTGATGCCAAAAAGTACTGTAAAAATTAGTATTTATTGATAAAACTACCACATCATCACCAATCTCTTGTAAAAATACTTGACTACCATAAAGTTCTCGATGAAACCAATCATGCTCCAAACCATGATTGTTCAAATCACTATCATGATTACCTTGAGCATGCATCATTACTGTTTCTCTACGTTCAGCCGCATCAGCCAAGTCAGCCCTCATTCCCTCAAGTTGTAGAGCGGCAAAAGCATTATCCCCCATCTTATGTTCAGTATTTCCGCTATCTCCAACGTTGGTTATCAAAATCTTTGAATCATTAGTAAAACTTCCTTCTCTAGAACTAGTTTGAAGATGATTAACAAACGACTGCTTTAGAGCCTGAAAAGCATTAAATGTTTCAGTCGCGCCATCTCTATCAACATCCTTAGTTGGTTTAAAACCCAAAAAAATCGCTCTTATTTTTTTAATCAATCTATATGGTTGATTTAATTCATAAGGAGAGTCTTCCAGCTCACTGCCAGGAATATGAGGATCACCAAAGATCATCATGGTTAAATCTTTAACGTTTTCTCCTAAAGGATTTGTTTCCTTGTTTATTAATTTTCCTTCTGCTTGTCGAGCTTTCATCAACTCTGTTGCTTCAGCAATAACTGGCAAATTTTCTTCTGCCACAATTAGATCATCACCATTATCTGTAGTAATCTCATTTTTACGGCCAACAAAAGCCTTAATATCTGGTTTGTTTTTTTGCCAATGATCAACCATCCAAGTGATTACTCTATCTGCTAAAGTAGCTTTTTTAGGCTGAATTGGTTCAGGATAATAGGTAGGCGTCTCACTCATCTTTAGTTATTGTAGCAGGGTATAATTCACCCTATGAAGCAGCAGTTAACATTATCTAATAAAAGACCTAAAACAATTACTATTTTGGGCAAAACTTATCAACTCCCAATCTATCTGCCAGATGCAACCTTAGGTGTTGTTAGAGGTCTTTCTAGTTCGCAAGTCTCTCAAACAGGCATTCAAGGTGTGGTAATTAATACTTACCATTTAATGACTACTCCAGGAACCGAAGTTTTGGATGCTGTGGGTGGAATTAAAAAATTTATGAACTGGCAAGGTTTAACCGCTTCTGACTCTGGTGGTTTTCAGTTGTTTTCTTTAATTCATAAAAATCCCAAGCTGGGAAAAATTATTGATGATGGAGTGGTTTTGTATAGCGGTGAGAAACAACAAAAAAAGACGCTTTTCACCCCAGAAAACTCCATACAGGTGCAGTTTTCTATTCAGAGTGATATTAAAATTTGTCTTGATGATTTCTCTCCAATTGATGCCTCTCCAAAACGACTTAAAGAAAGTGTTGAAAGAACTATCTCTTGGGCCAAACGCTGTAAAATTGAATTTGAAAAACAATGTAAAATCCATGGTTTTACTAAAGAAAATCGTCCCCTACTCCTAGCAGTTATCCAGGGCCAGCGAGATTATGATCTTCGTCGCTATTGTGGTGAGGAATTAGCAAAAATTGGTTTTGATGGTTATGGCTTGGGTGGTTGGCCATTTGATGAAGCAGGAAATTTTGATTATGAAATGTGTAGAGTCAACGCTGAAGCATCTCCATCAGAGGCACTGCGTTTTGCTTTGGGAATTGGTTCTCCGGAAAATATCGTTCAATTAAGAGCTATGGGTTATGACATTTTTGATTGTGTCTTACCTACTAGAGATGCTCGCCACCAGCGGCTTTATACTTTTGCCAAAGATCCAAAAACTATAGATTTTTCTAAAGATGAAAAATGGTATGAATATCTCTATATTGGGCGAGGTTTGCTGGCTACAGATCATTCTCCTGTTAGTAGTTGGTGTGATTGTGAAACTTGTTCTAATTATTCAAGAGCTTATTTACATCACCTTTTTCAAGTTAAAGATAATTTAGCTTTTAGCCTTGCTACCACTCACAATCTTCATTTCTATGCCAAATTGATGGAGTTGTTACAAAAAAAGTCAGAAATCTAAAATAAACTTGCAGCATGGCAAAGCAAAAACCACGTTTGAGAGAGAAATTAAAAGCAATGGGCTTGAGTAATTTAACTGACCAAGAGCTTTGTACCTTAATTTTAGGCTCAGGTACCAAAAGATGCCATGTTAAAACTCTAGCAAAAAAATTCTTGCAAAAATTCCCCTTACAAAACTTGCATCAAACTCCAGTTAAAGAGCTTACTCAATTAGCTGGCATAGGTACAGCAAAAGCAACCAAGTTACTAGCTGGGGTGGAACTGGGTAGAAGAAATGCCTTACCACCAATACAAAAAATTTTATCTCCCAACCAAGCACTAACTCATTTACAGGACTTAAGAGATAAAACAAAAGAACACACTGTGTGTCTTTATCTCAATGCTCGATCAGAGTTACTCAAAATTGAAACAGTAGCCATTGGAGGGTTAAATTATTCTCTAATGGAACCAAAAGAAATTTTAAGTTCAGCCTTAACTCTGCCTGCTGCTGCCTTTATTTTGGCTCACAACCATCCATCTGGAAATGCAAACCCAAGTGATGCTGATAAGGATTCGAGTCAAAAACTTCTAAAAGTTAGTGAACAATTAGGAATTCGTTTTTTGGATCATTTAATCATTGCAAAACAAACCCACTTTTCATTCCAAGAAGCAGGTTTACTTAGTTAACTTAAATAAATTAGAAATTTATCTTTTTTTCTGCAAAATTTGTTCATCGCCATCATCGATAACATCAAAACCTAAGTCTTGAATTCTGGATCGTAAATCATCAGATAACGCCCAATTCTTGCTCTCTCTAGCTTCTTTTCTTTCAGCTACAAGATCTGCTACATCTCCAGGAACTGGCTCTTGCTCCGAAGGCTCAATACTAGCCAAACTAAGACCAAATATTTCATCAAAATTCAACAATAGATGATATTTTTGTTGAGCAGTCAAACTGCTTGATAGCATTTCCCACATAACTGCCAATGCCTCTGGGGTATGCAAATCATTTTCAACGGCTGCAAAAAAATGTTTTTTTAATTCTTCTGCTAACTCTCGTTGTTCTTCGGTTGGCTCAAGTGATGTTTCTTTTTCTTTTAATAAAACTTGAATTTTGTCTTTAAGTCTTTCCCAAGTAATCTGAGCGCCTTCCATATTTTTCCAGGTAAAATTCATTTCAGAACGATAATGAGCTGAAAGCAATAGCAAACGAAAAGCCATTGGTTCGTAATCTTTCTTTATTAAGTCTTCAATTGTAAAAAAATTATTTAATGACTTACTCATTTTTTGCCCTTCAACAGACAAAAAATTGTGATGCACCCAATATCTAACGAATGGATGTTTTCCAGAAGCAGCCTCACTTTGAGCAATTTCATTAGTGTGGTGAACTGGAATATGATCAATACCACCAGTATGAATATCTATTTGCTCTCCCAAATGTTCCATACCTATGGCTGAACACTCGATATGCCAACCAGGAAAACTTCTTGCTGACCAAGGGCTTGGCCAAATCATAGCTCGATTTTCTCCTTCACGCTCAAATTTCCACAAAGCAAAATCAGTTGGATTGCGTTTACCAGCCACCATCTCTACCCTGGCACCTTCTTGGATTCCTTCTTTGTTAAGTTTTGCTAGTTCTCCATATCTGGGAAATTTGCTGGTATCAAAATAAACTCCATCGCCAGGAATTACATAAGTAAAACCCTTAGCTTCAAGTTTTTGTACCAAATCTAATTGTGATTGAATATGTTCAGTTACCCTACTAGTAATATTTGGTCTGACATTGCCCATTAAATCCATGCTGTGATGAAAATAGTCTTCAAATTTTCTGGCTACATCCCAAACTGAAGTACCATATTTTTTGGCACCTTTTTCCATCTTATCTTCTCCTGTATCAGAATCAGAAGACAGATGACCTACATCAGTAATATTACGAACAAATTTAACCTCAAAACCAGCATGGCGTAAGGTTCTAACCAAAATATCATCCATCGTATATTTTCTTGCATGACCAATGTGAGTGTAGTCATAGACTGTTGGACCACAGGCATACAAGGTCACATATGGTGGATTTTGTGGGACAAAATCTTGAATTTTTCTAGTTAAAGTATTGTACAGTTTCATATTTTTATTGGACTTATCATACCGCAAAGAAACTAATGAGCACTTGCCATTTTGCCTATGGTTTGGCGATCTTGTTCTAGTTGAGTAGTTGCTTGCTGCTTTCTTGAACCAGCTGGGCCAGCAGCTCCTTTTCTTGGGCTGCTAGGAGGAGCAATATTTGCTTGTTTCTGTTGGGCTGCTTGGTTTTTCTTTTTCTGCTCTTCCTCTTCCCTAGCTTTCCTTTTCTGCATTTCTATTTGAAAGTTTTTCTGAGCCACCTGTTTTTGTTCTTCAGTTAAATTATTGAAACGTTGCAAAATTCCAGTTTTTTTTTGTTTAACTTCTGGTGTATCACCAGAGTTTATTTTTAATAAATCATTAAGACTAAAAAAACCCTTTATTTCATCGACCACATCCTTTAAGGCTCTTTTAGCTTCTTCTTTAAAAGTACCAACTTCCCTGGGCTGAGTTTGTTTCTGTATTGGGGTTTCTTGCGAAGAATCAGCTCTTTGTAAAGCAGATCCACCAGCCGTTGTTTGAGCTGAATTACTAGTTTGCTGAGTCAATTGATGTTGTTTGGAAGAATTAGCCATAGACTGCTCTTCCAAATGTTCATCATTAAAATTGCCAAAACCACTACGGAATCCCCCGCCTTGTCTAGCTGCCACACCTGGTCCAGGCATATTAATTTCTCCTCAAAATAACTAAATTTTAGTATGTCCTAATTGATGAATTTGATAAACCCCCTGATTATCTTTTTGAGTTTGTTGGTCATCGGCAAGTTGTTCTTTTTGAGCCAAGCGAGCTTGCTCTTGTGGAGTGCTATCAATCGATTTTAGATCAGAAATTTGTGTAAGAAGATCGCTAGCATCAATAGCTTTTTGCTTTTCTTCCATCAATTGAATAGCTTTTTTCTTTTCTTCTTCTGCCGCCGAATCTAACTCAGCTTGTTTTGTTTCTGCTGAAGCAGCAGAAGGATGACTGGTTGGATCATCAGCTTTAGAGCTTTGAAGTAATTCCTCTAGTGCCGCCAATGGATCTGGTGAACTACCAACCGTTGGAGTTGCTTGATTTGAAGCTTGTGTTGGATCTGACATACATCCACGATACAAGAGGTGCGATCAAGAGACAAGAACTGAAGTAGAAAAAACCAAAATAGTTATTCTTCTGTTTCTCTAAATATCTCTCTTTGTTGTTTTCTTGTATTAGTTAAATTTTTCTCTTTTTGCTTTCTTACCTGACGAAGAACATCCTGAGAAGCATCTACAACAGCCTGATATAAATCATAGGCTCTGCTTCTAACAGAAACTTTTTTCTTTCCAGCTACTTCTACATCTACCACAACGGATGCTCGGTGTGGATCACTATCTTTGCGGGCAATATTCTCCAAAAACACTTGTACTTGGCGGATGGGAACTCCTAGCTTCTCCACCTTCTTAATCTGGTTCTTAATAAAGGAACGAAGAGCTTTAGTGGCCTCTCCATTTTTAGCATGAACGAGAATGTTCATCGTTTTTCCTTTCTTTTTTCCAGCAATACCGGGTGCTGGAAATAAAAAACCGACTAGCTCTTTAAGAGTCTTGTCGGTTGCTTTTAACTATCCGGTATTGAACCATCTAAGAATCAGTATATCACGTACCAACTTGCCTTCTACCCTCAAGTGCTCTGGCTAAAGTTACTCCATCAGCATATTCAATATCTGCTCCAATTGGCAAACCATGACCTATTCTAGTAATCGCAATTTTATTAATTTTTTCATCAGTATTTTTTCTGATTACCTCAGTAATATATAAAGCAGTTGCCTCACCCTCCATGGTGGGATTTGTAGCCAAAATAATTTCCTTAACACCATCCAAACGTTTGGTAATATCACGTAGATATAACTGTTCTGGACCAATGTTATTTAATGGAGAAATAGAACCATGTAAAACATGATAGTGACCATGAAAAACATCTGATTTTTCCAATGCCAATAGATCTAAGGGCTGTTCAACAATACATAATAAAGACTTATCTCTGGATGAATCGCTACACACTGGGCAGGGAGTTGATTCTGCAATGTTGTGACACTTCTCACACATAACCGTATTTTTTTTGAGAGCCAAAAGTTTTTCAGCAAAATCAACCAGCTCATGTTCTGGGTTATGCAATAAATAAAAAACTAATCTCTGAGCCGATTTGGGACCAACTCCAGGCAATCTTTCAAATTTATCGATTAAACGAGTGACAGCTTTTGGAAGTTTTTGCATAACTGATTTTAAAAATTATTATCACCCACCTTATTTTGTTTTCAACTCCGCTTTAACTACATTCCAAATCTGCTTTTCAACTTCTTTAACAGTTTTTTCTGCATCAATTAGGCGCCATCTATTATCAGCATCTTCTTTTGCAAGTAATAAATAAGCATCGCGAACCTGTTGGTGAAAATTTTTATTTTCCATATCCAAACGATCCATTTTGCCAGAATCAGCTCTTCTAGCCAATCCAGTGTCAACTGAAACATCTAGTAAAAGAGTTAAATTTGGCGTAATTTTTTTTGTTGAAATATCATTTAAGCTTTCAATCATCTTTCTACCAAAACCCCTCACCATCCCTTGATAAACAACACTGCTGTCACGAGTTCTGTCCATGATTACAACCTTACCAGCATTTAAAGCAGGAATTACTACTTCACGATATATCTGAGCTCTAGCAGCTTGAAAAAGTAATACCTCAGTAGCATCAGTAATACCTTTATTCTTTGCAGATAAAACAATCTCACGAATTTGCTCGCTGATAACAGTACCACCTGGTTCACGGACAGAAACAACTTCTCTACCAACAGCTTCCAAGTTTTCCTTGAGCTTTAACACCTGGGTGGTTTTTCCACCACCCTCGCCACCTTCCAAAGAAATTAAAATACCTCTTTTTTGTTTCATAACTTACCCACTCTAGCTGTCTTTGTGTTCAAAAACAACAACTTCTTTACTAAGACCTGAGTTTTTGCGAGATTCTGCCAATCTTTCAATCTCATGCAAAATACTCATAGCAGGCATGCCTGAAATCTGAAAAATCACTAAAAACTTAAAAAATTCTGGCTCCTCTCCAGCCAACTTCTCCATAATATTTCTTGTTTCCGAATCTAATGTATCCAAAAGTTCTTCTGTTGACTCCCAATTTTGATTTTGCTGTGAAGCACCACCACCCCCTTGATCTGGAACCATGCTGTATTTGCTAAAGAAATCTTCATCAATCTCACTCTTCAAAATTACATCCCAAAGTCTTACTACTTCTTCACTACCATCGGCAAAGAGTTCTAATAAAGCAATAGCATTGGTATGTACTAGGTTTTTCCCACCTTCAAAATTTTCAGCTGCATATTGCTTTTCAAATTCACTTATTTGCCAAAGATGAATTTTCTCTCCTAAAAACTTTAACCAACTATTTTTAAGTTTCATTAAACTATTTTTGCTTGGAAAATCTGGATGGTTCATTGGCTTGCCCAAGCCTTCTTCTCCTGCAGAAATACGTCCGTTGCCATCACGATCTAGAAAATCGACTGTATCTGTTGAAACGATTAAATAATCATCACCCTGATATTGTGGTTGATCAGATAACCACATGGCTTTATTTATAGCTTCCGCTTGAGGAAAATTAGCTGCAGTTTCACCAGAAGCAGCCGACTCTGCATAAACTGGCACGCCATTAAAACCACCTAGAAATGTCTTAGTTTTCAAGGCCCCATCGCCATTATGAATAGCGTCAACAATGAATTGCTGAAAATCCATTGGATGAGCCAACGGAACCTCAATGCCATTAAGAACAATACTTAGCATGTAAGCTTTTCTCGTGCTTCCAGTGGCGATAATTATTTCTTTTGGAGCTTTGAGACCCCAAAATTCTTGATCTGGTTTCAGCTGGCTAGGTTCAGTTAAACCAATTGCCCCTTTTCCACCGAGAATATCTCTGCATAAAACATAAAAAGGATGATCTAGCTCCTGCCAATTAGAAGGATATGATTGTTGCTCTTTATTAATTAAACTCACTTTAATCTCTTAGATTACCCACTACCTGTTGTATACATGAGGTGGATATTAATACCACACTTTGTTATATAGACATCATTCATACAAGAATTAATAAGCGCACACAATACAAAGAAATCCCAAAGCATTAGGAGATAAAAACTATGTAAAAAAATGGGACTTTGAAATCAGTCTTTTTCAATAGAAAGAGCACAAACTGTGTTTTTTAATTATTAACTACTCAAAAGAAAAATAGAAAAAATATTCTTTTAATCATTTACTTTGCTTCTGCTGACTACTTATACTGTTTTATTACTTTTGAAATACAAAATTAGTTACCAATGTTACAAATTCTAGCCAAGATCATCGATTTACTAATGTTTTTTTTAAGCTTATTTATGGCTATTAGCACAGTTTTAGTCATTCAAAAAAAACTGAAATTAACAAACAAACTAAGCTTTTTATCACTTCCCAGCTTTCTCTTACTATATATAACCTTCTTATCAGCCAACTTATCTCTATTCAAAGCATTAACCAATATTAATTTTTTACTTGCACAAAGTTTTATTTTTCTTACTACCACTTTGTCATTTAAAACAATAATTAAAGAGTTTTTTAACAACAACCAATTAATTGTTACTATTAAAAAACTTGCTAAAAACATCTTAAATATTTTTCTTCAAGACAAGATTAGCTTCATACTTGGTTTCATAATAATTATTATTATTGAAACCTCGCTTATTAGTCGCCTAACAATTCCAGTTGTTCATTTTGATGACCTGATGTATCGAGGCTCAACCCCTCTTCACTGGATTCAAAACAAAAGTATTTTGCCATTTGAAACCTTAAATGAACGAAAAAATGTCTACTTATATGGAAGTGGTCTAATTTATATGTGGCCATTGATCTTTAATGTTCATGAAAAAATTGCTCAAATCTTTTATTGGCTATCTCTACCTCTTGGCGTCGTATTTTTCCAAATAGCATTTAAAGCAATTTCCAACAGAAGAAGGCTTAGATTAATGATTACTTTGTTATTTGTCACCTCCCCTTATATTTTTAGCTTTTTCTCTAAATCATTGATTCAAGAACTTTGGATTACAACAACACTCTTAAGCTATATTTATTACATTTTTACTTTACTTACTACTAAAGAAAAACTTGAAATAAAAAACCTAAGCCTATTAATTGGCATCACTAGCCTCACTTTGGTAATGATTAAGATTAATACCTTAGTATATTTATTGCTCCCATTTTTAGTACTCAAAGGACTAAAAAACTATTGGTTTATAGCAAAAAAAATTATAGTTACTTTTATATTTTTATTTTTAATTTCAGGCTACTCATATACTGTCTTTAATAACTGGCAACATTTTGGCTCTCCATTGGGAAGCAATGGCTTTAGAAAAATTACAGTAGCAATATTTTCTCCAAAACAAATAGCTACTCATCTCATAAGACTTCCTTTTATCTTTTTTGATCCTCCTGTTTTTTCAAAAAAAGCCTCAGAAACTTTGAATCTAAGTATGAATACTTTAGCATCTTATGTTGATGCAAATTATGTTTTACCAGGAGAAGAACAAAAAAACTGGATTTCTTCTTTCAAATACAAAAATATCTGGCCCAATGAAAGGTTTGGCTTGGCTGGTATAGCTACTTTTTTAATTTTTTGGGCAGCAATGGGTAAATTTATATTCACCAAAAATAGTCACTCAAAACTACTTGTCAATTTTTCAGCTTTAGTTATTGCACAAATTCTCTATATTCGTTGGGCTGAGGGATCGTTACTACCCTACCGCCACTTGTTATCTGTAATACCTATTTTTCTCTTGTTTAGCGACTTTATCTTCCCCCAAATAAAAAGCAAAAAATATCAAAAAATTATACCAATAATCATAGCTACAACTTTAATAATAGTGATTATTCCTTTTCATCTTAGTGTAATAACAACCTTGAAAGAAAACAGGGTTTTCTATGATAGTTTTAAGAAAAAAACCTCACAAATCCAGGCAAAAGATGAAAAACTACCACAACCTAGATTGCTAATTTTTGAAGATCAAAACTTTACTGACTACTTCTTTTTCTTCAACAATGGTTACCAAAAAAATAAAGTTTTTCTTTTTACAGAACGCTGGAAATATAACAATAAAGATCTGGAAAATAAAATTACTGAAATAATTAAAAATCAGGATATTAACTATTTAGTTTTTAATGATACAGATGTGGAATTAGCAAAAGTTTTGTCTGTTTTCGGAACAACAGAAATGATTCATCAAGGCCCAAATCACACTTCAATTCTGAAAATCATCAATCAAAGCGGTAAAATTTTGGATGATATCTATCTAAAATATAATTTTAGAATTCAATAATATCCTGGTTACTTTCCAGTACTACCAAAACCACCGCGATCATCAGTATTAAACTTTTTGACTTCCTCAAACTCAACTGATTCTCTACTCATAACAATCATTTGAACCACTCTATCCCCTTTTTGCAAAACAACTGGTTCATCCGTAAAATTCCACAAAGCAGCCTTATACTCATCACCATCACCTCGATAATCATAATCTCCCACTCCAATACCATTGGCTAACATTAAACCTTGTTTGTGCAAAGAACTCCTAGCAGATAATAAGGCCCAGTGATTCTCTGGTAGTTGAAGTGCAATATTCAATGGAACTAAAACTACTTTTTTTGCAGGAATAGTGGTTTCTTCACGAACATATAAATCAAAAGCTGCCGCACCACTAGTTTTGTATTCTGGCATTGGCAAGCTAGTATCGAATCTTTTAATAATTATTTTCATAGTTATTTTTTTCTTCCCCATTCCTGCATTACAGTACCATGATCATTGAGTGCAGTTTCTTGAATAAGTTGATATTTTTTTAAAGCTTCTGCCAATGATATGGCAGCAAATAAAGGAATACCCTCACCCAATTTAACATTATTCTCTCTAGTAAGATATAAAGTATCTAGCAGATCAGCAAGTAAAAACTGGGAATAAACACTACTGCCACCACAAACCGCCAACTCAGAAAAACCAAGCTCAGTACTCTCTTTTTCAGCAAACTTAACTAATTCTTTTGGAGATAAATTGGTATATTCCAATCTAGACAATGGATATTCACTTTTGACTTGCCATGGAACTGGATCGCTAGTTAAAACATAATTCTTGCGCTTTGGTAAGGGAGTATAAGGTCTACGTGTTGCTCCAAAAGTCTTGCGACCCATGACAATGGCCCCTGCCTGCTCGGTTCTTTGCCAAAACCATTGACTATCTTCTTCACTGGTCCACTCCATAGAATTGTGGGTTTCATCTTGACCTAGAAATCCATCAGCACTTATTGCAGCAATTAAAAAAACATGCACTATTTACCCCCTTTTTTCCAAGGAACACTTAATAAAAGAGGAGCATAAACATCATCCTCAGGATCTATGCTTAAAGCCTTAATTTCTTCCTCATCAGGAACTCTATCTTGAAACTCAATTGCTTGTTGAAAATCATTTACAATAGCCAGAGGACGTTGTTCATTAGACTCACCCATTTCAAATACCGCAGCAATAGCTATGGCTTCAGCAATTTGAATTTGAGTCATCTTCATTTCCCGACCAAAAATATCTGTCAAACCTCGTTTATCAATCAGTGGATTAAAACCACAATAAGATACAGCAGTACCAGTCACTCCCCAACGCAACGGCATAGTTTTGCTATCCGTAATTATCACACCAAGATCTTTAACTTTGTACGTTTCGCGTAAAAACTGCCAAATTTGATTAGTGAATTCTTGAAGATTTTCAGGCCACAAAATATATTGACCTGGAGAATTTGATTCATCAATACCAGCATTAACAGCCAATAAAGAATTCTTGATTGTAATCATGATGTCATATTTAGATTTACTTGGATCTAAATACAAATCAGTTTCTCTTCGCACTAAATCATGTTTTTCTTCTCTAGTTTTTTCAATAGCTGGAGCAAATCTATTCTGGGCAAAACTCAAGATTTTAGAAGTAATTACTACTATCGATCTTTCTTCTAAAATAGAAATATGTTCATGTAAAAATTTAAATAAATCTTCACCAGGCTGAATAACTTTAGTTTTTATTGCAGTGACTTTCATTTAACTTAGAATTGTACCTCACTCTGTCTGTAAAATAATTCGGAGTGCGTTACAATCAAAACATTCATGACGAAAAATCAAAATGGCCATAAAATTGTCAAAGACTACTCCAAGGTAGATGAGTATGTCACCAAACAACGTCAAGACAAGAAAAAAATTGTTTTAACCCAAGGCTCCTTTGACATGCTTCATATAGGCCATGCTCGCTACTGCAAAGAAGCCAAAACCTATGGCGATATCTTGATCGTCGGTATTGATAGTGACACCAAAATCAAAAAACGCAAAGGCAACGACAGACCGATTGTTCCAGAAGAAGAACGTTTGGAAATGTTGACCTACCTTTCCTCGGTTGATCTGGTAGTTTTAAAGAAACTAGCTGCCCCAAAATGGGAATTAATTAAAATAATTCGCCCAGATGTCCTAATTGCCACCAAGGAAACTTATTCCCCAGAACAATTAGAGGACCTTAAAGAATTTTGTGGCAAAATTATTGTCCTAGAACCCATGGCAACTACTTCTACTAGCGCTAAAATTCGTCTCTTACAACTTGGGGCTGCTCAAAAAATTGAGTCTGTTTTAACTAATAAACTTATTAAAACTATCGAGGAGGTTTTGAGTGAACTCAGAGGTGAAACAAAATAAGGCTGTTTTAGTTAGCTATATACCAGTTGTTCATACTGGCTATCTTAAGTTTTTTGCTAAACACTCAGAAATTAAAGAATTGTGGTTGATAGGTAAAGAATTGGCCTATGAATTACGTTCGTTGCAAAAAGATATTAGAGCGATTTCTCCAGAGGAAATAAAGCTTTTTTTAGAAACTTTAAAGATTTTTGATTCCATAAAAATCTTAACTCCACAAAACTTAAATGAATTACAAAGTTTTAATGGTGATTTAATGTTTTCCGATGAAGACATCAGTCATCATTTAACCCAAAAGTATTTTGCCAAAAATCAAGTAGTTTTTGACTCTACCTTCTTAAGATGGGATCTTAAATCTTCATTAAAAGAAAATGATTTAGCAAATTATTCTGGAAAATTGAGTAATAAAATATTACAAACTATTTCAAATCTTTTAGAAAATGAGAAAACCCGAAGCGATGACTGGTGGAGACAAGTTGGAGCCGTAGCTATTAAAAATAATAAAGTCGTTTTATCTAGCCACAACCATCACGTGCCGACAGAATATGAAACTGTCTATGAAGGAGATCCTAGGGCAAATTTTCATAAGGGTGAGTATCTCAAGGTCTCAACAGCCATTCATGCCGAAGCTATTTTAATTGCGAAAGCTGCGAAACAAGGCATTTCTCTAGATAAAGCCGAATTATTCGTCACTACATTTCCCTGCCCCGTTTGTGCCAAACAAATTGCCTATAGCGGTATTAAAAAAGTTTATTTTATCGATGGCTATAGTGTTTTGGATGGTGAAAAAATCTTAAAAGATAATGATGTTGAAATTGAGAAAATCTCTATTTAATTTCAGAGGTCCTAATTTTTTCTACAAAATCTGCCAAATGTGAAGGTAACTCATCTTGGGTAGCCAATTCGGCAACAATCGTTTGAGGCATTTGAAGAAATTCAGTAACAAGGCTTGATCCAGTTGAAATTAGAACCATGGGCAACAATCCGCTCTCTTCTTCTCCCAATACTAATAACAAAAATTTACCGAGCTGAAACTCAACCCAAAACATCAACTCTGTTAGAGATTTTCCTGTTTCATGGGCATGAACATAGAGGGGAAGCTTTTCAGGCACAAAAAGAAATTATATACAAATATATCAAAATGTAAAACTTAACCCTTACCTATCTTAAACCTCACTGGTTTAAAATCAGGACTATCAATGTCTGGCACTAAAAACTGAGCATGAATGTGTTTTATAGTCCCAGCAGAATAGTTCGTATCACCAAAACGCATGGCAAAACCACCACCAGGAATTTGTTTTTCTGACTCCAACCAAGCAAGCAATTCAAATAATTCATCACCAGCTCCCTTGGGAATTTCTTGGAGATTTTCTGCATGAGTTTTCAAAATAGCTAAGAAATGCAATTTAGTATTTTCATAGGGCCAACGATTGGGAGTTAAAATCCAATGTTCTGTTTCTTTTAGAATAGTTTCTTGATGATATTTTTTAAAGTTCTCCATACAAAAAGGACAGATTCCCTCTTCAATAATCTGTTCCATTACCTCAACCTGCTCTGCTTCTCTAGAATTATCAATATCTACAAAACTGGTTGCACCCTGGTATTTATTTGATTGAGCTGACATAAAAAAATTTCTAAACACTAGATAGCTACGGGAATATTCCAAATCCCGGGATGTGGTTCGTAATCTGATAAAGTAAAATCTTCTACTCTATGAGCAAAAAAATCTTTTTTCTTTTTCATCTTCATAGTTGGTAAGACTTTATCTTCTCTAGCCAACAATTCTTCAACTGCTGGAATTTGATCAACATAAATATGAGCATCTGAAAAACTATGCACATATTCATATGGTTCATAACCAGTGGCTTCAGCAATCATGAAGGTTAGAGCAGCATATTGAGCCAAATTGGCTGGCAAACCTATTGGAGTGTCACTACTACGTTGATACATATGTAGAGTAAGTTTGTTGTTAATAATACGAATATGAATCCAACCATGACACGGACAAACAACTACTTTTTGTTGTTTGCCTTTGCCACGAATTGTATATTGAGGTACCCAAGGACTAATAAAGTGAGTTCTCAAATGTGGTTTCTCTTTGATTTGCTCAATAATATTCTGAAACTGATTATAAGTTGGGCCTTCAGCAGTCGGAAAATCATGAAATGCAGCGCCATAACTTCCTGGACCCATGTCTCCTGGTTCAAGACCTCTTTTTTGGCACTTAGCATCAGTTACCCAATACTTCCACCAATTACAACCATAACTTTCTAGTTCTTGTTGCGTACGAGCACCGTTAACGAAGCCAATGATTTCTCCAATCGCTTGTTGCCAAATTTTTTCACTAATTTTTCTTTCAGTAATAATAGGAAAACCATTCTCAAGCTTAAAATGCAAAGGATTTGGACCAATTAAAGTTAAAGCATCAACTCCTTGTTGGGATTCGGTGCGTACACCTTCTTTAATGATTTGTTTTAACAAGTTTTTATACTGATTGTCTGGAATACGTTTTTCAACTGGAAGATAACGAAACATATCTGTCAATGTAGTCAAAACTATGAAAAAAGTCTAGTAGTTCTATTTGCTCAAACAATATGGAACCTGTAATTTGAAGCTCATGTTATTAATTCGATCAATAACTTTTTGAATTACTGATTGGTCGATTCCAGGTAAATTAATTTCGCCGATAGTTTTCTTTTGATCAAGAAACTGTTCCATTACTAAATCAGCAATTTCATAAGTAAAACCTAGCTCTTGTTCATCAGTTTGATCTTGCCATAAACCAGCGCTGGGTGCTTTTTCCCAAAATATAGCTGGCATATTTAATGATTTAGCAGCTGCCCTTACTTCTGTTTTATATAAATGGGCAATTGGCTCAATATCAGAGGCCTCATCACCAAAGCGAGTGAAATAACCCAAGTATTTTTCTGATTTGTTTTCAGTTCCACATACTAAAGCATTAAGTTTTTTGGCCAAATCATAAACAAATAACATTCTTACTCTGGCTTTAATATTACCCAAGCGAACTGCTTCTGTTTGATTTAGCTCCTGCAAATCAGTTGAGTGAGTTAATACATCAACCACTGGTTCAATTTGAATTTCTTGCCAATTCTCATGAGGGATATGATTCCATTCTGCTATCAATTTAGCATCACTCATATCCTGTTTGGCAAAAGGTAAAAATATAGGAAAAACATTTGTTGGTCCCAAAGCTTTAGTGGCTAAAGTCAAAGAAACAGCACTATCAATACCACCAGATACTGCAATAACCACTTTTGTTTTATTGGTTTTTTGAAAAACTTCTTTTAAAAAATCTATTGCTGAATCAATTAGTTGTTTTGAGTTAGAAACGTTCATGACCTAGATATTATACGACTTTTTTCTTAACTCTCACCCCCACTCGATCAATTAAGGGAAATGTCTTACGAGCTTCATCCCAAAATTTTTCAGATAAAGTCTGTGAATATTGGCTAAAAGCACCTCTGCCCATAGCTGAACAAAGTCTTCGATCCCAATCACGAATTACATCAACTACTCTCTGACCAGTTTTGTGGAATTCTTCTTCATATTTAGTTCCATCCAATTCAAACAACTGGTGAACACGAAAAAAATCAGCAAATATTTCCTTATTCTGTTCTTCCATTTGGGTAAAATACTGTTTGTACTTTGCTGCAGCCATAACTACTCCTTTTGGTATAACTGGTTATTTTTAATATATTCAACCACTGCTGGATCAACTAGTTTATCTATTGTTGAATCATTCAAGCACTGATTTCTAATCAAAGTAGATGAAATCTCGATTTCTTGCATGTTTTTTAAGGGAAACATATTGTCATAAAGAGGTGAAAAGGAAAAGTTCTTGCGTGGATAAACATAAAACTTATATTTTCCAAGCATAATTCTATAATCTCCTCCATTTCCATCGCCCCAAAGATGAAATTTGGCTAGATTGTCTGAACCAATTAACCAAGAAAATTCATGTTCTGGATACTTAGCAGATAAAGCTTTAAGAGTTTGATAAGAATAACTCACCCCTTCTTTATCCAGTTCATAAGTCTCAATGCGAGTTCTAGAGTCTTGAGCAACTAAAAACTGCAACATAGCCAGACGATCTTTAGCTGGACTCATGTTTTTGGCAAAAGGATGATTTTTGGCAGGTACATACCAAACTTGATCAGCAATGTTTTGATCCAAAATATTTTTGGTAATGTATTGATGGCCGAGGTGTGGAGGATCAAAAGCTCCTCCAAAGAGCATAATCTGCATAGCAATGAAAATTATTTTTTCTTAGTACGAGTAGATTTCTTTTTACTTGATTTTGTTGCTTTTTTTGGTTTAGCTTTTGCTTCATTGGCTTCATCACGAGCTTTTTTACGTTCAGCCCTAGCTGCTTGCTGCTCTTTCCACTCACTCTCAGAAATCTTAAGATCTGGGGCTGGTTTAGTCCAACTAGCCCAGTTACATTCAGGATAACTACCACAACCAAAAAAAGGTTTGCCCCATCTACTTGGCTTAATCACAATGTCGCCTTTTTGACACAAAGGACAAAGCTGTCCCTCTAATTTTTCAACAATGTTTTCAGTAAATTTGCATTCAGGAAAACGACTGCAACTCTTAAATTTTCCAAAGCGACCATCGCGTATTACTATCTCCCCATGCTCTGTTTCACCACAGGTAGGACAGGCGATGCCTGTCTTTACAACTGGAATTTCAGCTCTGTCTGCAGTTTTTTCCACATCACCAATCTTCTTTGATAAAGGAGTAAAGAAATTTTTAACTACTTTTTTCCATTCCTTCTCTCCGCGAGCAATGCGATCCAAATCTTCTTCCATTTCCGCAGTGAAATCATAGCTCATGATCTCTGGAAAATGTTCTACTAGGAAATCACTTACCACTTTACCAATTTGGGCAGCAAAAAATCTTTTCTCTTTGCGTTCAACATATGAACGATCAACAATAACCGAAATAATACTAGCGTAAGTACTAGGACGACCAATACCACGTTTTTCTAATTCTTTAATTAAAGAAGCATCGTTATATCTAGCTGGAGGTTGAGTGAATTTTTGAGCAGCAAATAAATCTGATTCATAGATTTCTTGACCTTTAGTCAATAAAGGTAGCAAAGTATCACCATTGCCACTAAATAGAATCATCCAACCATCGAACTCTTTAACTGAACCGTTTGCTTGTAATTCGGCAATTTGACTATCTTTCCTAGCTTCAATAGTAGCTTTGGTTTGCTGATAAATAGCAGATTCCATTTGTGAGGCAATAAAGCGTTTCCAAATGAGGTCATAGAGTTTTTCTTGTTGTGGTTGGAGACCTTTAATTTTTTGAATTGCTAGGTCTGCTGACAAATCAGCATCAGTAGGACGAATAGCCTCATGAGCTTCTTGAGCATTTTTTGATTTAGTGGCAAATAAACGTGGTTGGCTCGGTAAATATTTATCACCATATTTAGAAGAAATTACTGATCTAGCCGCAGCAATTGCTTCAGTTGCCAAATTTACTGAGTCGGTACGATGATAAGTAATCAAGCCTTCTTCATATAATTGTTGAGCTAAAGCCATTGTTTGCTTGGCAGAATAACCAAATTTATTAGCCGCTGCTTGTTGTAAGGTTGAAGTAGTAAATGGAGGCAAGCTTTGACGAGTACGTTGCTTTTGTTCTACATCAGTAACTTGATATGAGGCAATTTTTAAAAAATCAACAACAGGAGTAATGTCTGCTTCTTGTTTTGGCTCAAACTTTTTACTTCCCCACTTTGTTACCTGAGATAAAAATACTGTTTCAACCAAATCTTCTTTTGGCTTACCATCTTCAAAAATAGTTATTTTTTTATCTTCTGTATTTAAACCAACATTAACTTCCCAATATTCTTCTGCCTTAAATGCCTCTATTTCTCGTTCTCTTTCTACGATTAATCTCAAGGCAACGGATTGAACTCTTCCAGCAGATAAGCCACGTCTTACTTTTTTCCAAAGCACTGGTGAAACTTTATATCCCACCAAACGATCAACTACTCTACGAGCTTGCTGGGCATCAACTAGATCTAAAATAATTTCACTAGGATGATTAATGGCATCCATAACAGCTGTTTTAGTAATTTGATGAAATGTTGAGCGAACAAACTTTAAACTACCCTTATTATCATCTAACAAATGCTTAACATGCCAAGCAATAGCTTCGCCCTCACGATCAGGATCCATAGCGAGATAAACAGTATCTGATTCTTTGGCTGCTTTTTTTAACTGAGCTAAAACTTTTTTCTTACCAGGGCTAACTTCGTATTCTGGTTCAAAATCTTTTTCGATGTTAATTCCCAGGGATTTGGTTGGTAAATCACGGATGTGACCAACTGAAGCTTCAACTATATAATCACTACCTAAATAGCCACGTAATTTACGGGCTTTTGTAGGTGATTCAACAATAACTAGCTTCATTTTTTTACTCGCCATACACTCAACGACTATACACTATCGATCAATTCTTGCCTATTCACAAGGCAGGATTTTGATATTTTATTCAAAGTTGACCTAAAGCATGAACTCATTATTAATGTCTTCTGGACGACAAATCATTTTTGCACCCTGATTAATTAAATCTTGGGTTCCCCGTGAGAATTTATTAAAAATAGAACCAGAAACTGCCCACACATCTCTACCCAACTCACCAGCCAACCTGGCTGTAATCAAACTGCCACTCTGCGAGGCGGCTTCGATTACGCACACTCCCTCTGACATTCCAGCCACTATTAGATTTCGCGCTGGAAAATTGCCTGGTCTTGGCTGAATGTTGGGAGCAAATGGAGAAATAAAACTAGCTCCATTTGCTATAAAATCAGTAAATTTTTGCTTAAAAGATGCTGGATACATTGCATCAAAGCCAAAACCAAGGACACCAACGGTATAACCAGAGACTTTTAAGACAATTTCTTGAGCCAAGATATCTGTTCCATACATAAAACCAGATACAATCGTTCTTGTTTTGGCTAAGCTAGGTACTAATTCTTCAAGAACTTTGATTCCATATTTAGTGGGATGCCTGGTGCCAACTATGGCTAATGGCTGATTTAAATTAAGAAATGCTCCTTTGACATAAATTATTGGCGGTGGAAAATCGATTTGCTTTAGTAGTTTTGGATATTCTTGGTCTTTGGTAAATACTACCCGAATCTCTTTTGATAATAAAAATTGAGAATATGAATAACTTGTATATTCTTTTTTAAAAAAATAGATTGATTTTTCTATATTTTTATTAAGCGGTATTTTCCCCCAGATATCTCCTTTATTGACCCAAAAGTCAGACTCAGTCGCTTCGAGTATATTTAGGGTTTTAAGTATTTTTTGGTATGTTTTTACTCCAACCCCATTCAAAGCATAAAGAGCAATCATAAACTCGCGAGAAAAATTCATAACTCAAATTGTAAGTGAGAAAAATGAAAAATAGCTTACTCTAAACCCATCATCCAGTTCCAAATTTCAAGTGCGACAGGAGCAGCATCTCTAGAACCTTCTTGGTAGGGTTGAACTTCATCACTCTCAACCAAAACAACAATCGCTATGGTATTAGGAAAAGAGTTTTTCTTCAAAAGAACTAGCCATTTAGCTTTTTCAACAGATAAATCTCGCTCTGCTTCAGAATTTTCATCAATTGTTGGAGATTGAAGCGCGGTATTTTCTCCCAAAACTTTTGTTTGTTCCTCAAGCATCTTCTTTACTCCGCCAACAGTCATTCCAAACCAAGCATGAGTTTTGCGATAACCACGTTGGTCAGCAGCTCCAAACTCAGCAGTCCCAGTTTTACAAGCTATTACTCCATTATTAATTTGTTGCTGTGGAGAAACAGTTTCAGCAGATAACTGAGCTAGATGCTGTTGGTTCCAAGGGAAAAATGGAAAAGCTACCCCACCTGGAGAACAAGCCTGAATCATTCCTTCTTGTACAGCTGCTAAATTTTCGTCTTTCACACCGATGCTGCTACAAGTTGATTGACCATTATTTTCTATTAAACTTGGCTTACATAATTTTCCACCATTACCAAAGACCTGAACTAATTGAGCTTGCTGTAGAGGTGTAACCAACAAATCTCCTTGGCCAATACCCATATGAAAAGTATTACCCAAAAACCATCGCTCGCCAATGTTTTTTTCCTTCCAAGTAGGATTGGGTACTAAACCAGACTTCTCCCCTGGTAATTCAACCCCTGTTTTTTTACCGAAACCAAGCTCTTCAGCTTGCTGGGCCAAAGCATCAACACCAACTAATTCGGCAGCTTTATAAAAATAAGTATCATTACTGCGAGCAATTGCTCTAACCAATGAAATTAGACCCTCAGTTCTGCCATATTGGGTGTAATACCAGTTAGCATAACGATACTCACCAACATCAAGAACTCCTTGATCATCAACTGTTGTTTCGGTAGTAAAAGCATTCGCTTCCAAACCAGCTATGGCCGTAACCAACTTGAAAATTGAACCAGGAGCATAAAGACCGCTAATGGCTCGATTAAAAAAGAGTTTTTTTTCATCAGCTAAAGCAGTATTTAATTCTGCAGTTTTTAGTTGTTTTTCATCTGGCTGGTAGGTTGGAGTAAATAAATTATTATTGAAAGAAGGAGTACTAATTAAACTTAAAATTTTACCAGTATCTGCATCCAAAATAACTACAGCTCCAGTTTTATTTCCCATAGCTTTCCAAGCAACTGTAGAAAGATATGGATCCAATGAAGATTGAACACTTCTTCCAAGTTTTGGCTCAACTCTAAAAGCCTCACTTCTCTTTTCTCCTAAGGCATTAATTTCAAACTCTCTATAACCCACGGTTCCACGCAAAGATTCATCAAAAAATGCTTCCAAACCAACTCTGCCCAAAACATCGCTCATTTCTAATTGATGGTTTTCTTCTAAATCATCAGCTGTTACACCTGAGACATAACCTAGAGAATGCGCCAAGGAAAAAGGCCTCAAATAGACGCGCTGTAAAACATAATTAACTTGAAAAGGATCCTCGATTTCCAAAGCTAGTGCTTGCTCCTTACTCAATGCTTCCTGTTTTGAATAAAGAGCTGTAGGATCTAAAACTTTAAAATATGATCTTTGATTAATCACCAATGGATCTCCAAAACGATCTGAGATGATTCCTCTTTCTGCCGGCAGTTCTACTCTAAATTTTCTGTTTCTCTGGGAAATATTAGCAAAAAACTCTCCTTGAAAAGCTTGTAAATCAACAGCCCTAGCTATTAACAAAGCTAATGCCATGCTAATTAAACTAAAAAAAATCAATATTAATAAATTTTTTCGTTGTTTTTCCATGTTCTTGGCCACCAAATTACTCCCCTAAGATGAATGAAAAGGAATATTAAGCTCAAAATACTTTGCCAAATTACCAACCAAAGTTGTAAATTTGTACCCAACCACGCCATCGCAGTTATGATTAAAATATATAAACCAAACCATTTGGTTCTAGAAAAATATTGTTTTGCCCACCATAAAATAATCAATAAACCAAAACTTACAAAGATAGAAAGTGGATAAGCAATGGATATCAATAAACTAAAGCTAAGCAGTAGTGTCCAAAAACCAATGATATTTAGTCTCATGGCAACTTGATAAAAAAAATAAATACTTAACCAAGGTAAGCCAAAGCTCGCTTCAAATGAAAGAAGTACCAATAAAATTAAGAAGTAAACAAAATTTTGAAATAGGGTTAAAGTATCATCTTGATTGAGATTAATAAATTTCTTCATCTCACCTCCACCACTGGGCTCTCATAAAAAGAAACATATTGTTCAATAACAGCCGTTTGAACAGAGGCTGTCATATTATTCTCAATCGCAACAATTTTACCTATTAAAATTCCTTGTTCTACCTGAGGTTGCCCAACAGTAATAACTCTTTGACCAACTATTAAATTGGCTGTTCTGGCTACCTCAGTAAATAACAATTTTCTTCCGTCTCCCCTAACTATTCCTTGAACTCCAGTGTCAGTTTCCGCCAAAATTGGAGTGGCTTCTTTCTCATATAAAAGAGTAACTTGTGATTCAAAATTACCGACTTCACTAATTTGACCCAAAAGAGTTTCTCTACTTAAAATTAAAGAATTTTTTTCTAGTTGAAGATCTAAACCTCCAGCGACAGCTGGTTTTGCAAAAGCAACAACCGGTCTAGTAATTAGAGTTCTTCCCTGCGGACGATCGGTGTTTTCCAATAAATACCTAAGTTCCTTATTTTCTGTTTTCAATGAATCTAGTTCAGTTAATGAAGCAGCTGCGTCTGCTAATCTAGATTCTAAATCTTGGATATGAGCAGCAGCATTAAAAAGTTTCGAGACAAGGCCAACTGTTGAAGTAACTTTGGTACTTTGTTGCACCCACCAATGCTTCATTGGTTTTACAACATATCCATATGTTAAATTTTGAACTGGTAATAGCCAGCCAACACTTTCAAGCAAAAGCACACTAATACCGATCAACAAAACTTGATCCCAACGAAAAAAATCAAGTGATTTGTTTGTCATAGCCATTCCACTCCCTGCATTAAATCAAAAGCAGTTTGTAGTTGCAAAGCTTTATCAGCTTGTGACTTCAAATTATTAAACCAAAAATTATCACCCAAAATTACCCATTTATCTGGCTGAATCTCACGAAATAACTTATCTCCAATCACACTCAACAATTCCTTTTCTACTTTTCGCTTAAGAACTTGATGTAATGGCTCTATTTCTTTAAAAGAAAATGAGTGCGTGGCAATTTCCCTACTTCTACTTTCTCTCCCTCTTATAGTTAAGGAGAATTTTTCTCCATGTTTACCAATTTCTTCATATACTTGATTGGCAACAACCGGCGATATTTCAAATAAATGTTTTTCTCTAAAAAAATGAGTAACTATTTCCATTGCTTCTTTAATAGAGAAATATATAGAAAAGCTTTGTTGATCACGATCGGAAAAAACACCTATTTCACTAATTTCTTGGCCAATATATACAAAAATTCCCCTTTCAAATGCTTGTTTAGCCAAAAAAGCTCTAAAGGCTGTAGCATAAAGTCTCAATTCAATTTGGCGAAAACCAACCTGACTGAAAACTCTTTTTATCAGAGACTGCTCCACTGGAGAGCTATTAGTAGGAATAAAAATTATTGCTTGATGAATTTTAAATAAATTCTGGAATCTAATTTCATTTTCATGACAAAAAGCACTAATTGTCTTAACAGCTGCTTCTTCATTAGCGATTAAACCATCAGCAATGCCTGAGTCAGCTTTTAAAAGCAATTGCTTTCTCTTCTTGCCAGCAACCATCAGCAGAAAACGACCTTCAAGCCAAAAAAGTACTTGATCTTGATGTAAAAAATCCAATGATAATCGAGAAAAATTCGAATTTCTCATGCATCCAGAGCCTAGCAAATCTAAGAGAGAAAAACCAGTCTATACTCAAAACTAATAACTGAGGCTATTTAGGATCTTACTTCCAGTTTTCCAGCGGTTTTGTCTAAAATATTCCTCTACTGCCTCTAATTTTCTCATGTCACCACCAGTTTTACCCATTTGCTCCTGGATACCTTTAACTCTTTCCCAAACCATATCTTCCTTGAGTTCAAGAGCTTTTTCCATCATTATTTCTTCAATATCTGGTACTGATTGTTCAATCTTTTCAATAATCTTGCTTTGCTTGTCATCTTCACTCAAATTAGCCGTATTCTTTATTTCTGTAATTTCAGCCATTTCCTTCTCTGATACCAATGAAGACAAATCTTTATCCAAAAAGTCTTCCCACAAGGCTTGCTGTAATTCATCTAAAAATGATTCTTTTTCTGCTTCCGTAGCATCAACTACTCCGAGTAGTTCAAAAATATTCTGTTCATCAATGCCTTCTCCGCTATTTTCATCGCTAGTGGCAACTGAATCAGTTTTTTGAACAGTTGGTGGTTGATCGACTGCTACTTGAGCTGCCATCATTTGATCCATGGCTTTGTCAAAAGCTTGGGCACTAACTTTGGTTTTTTGACCAGGATTTTCAGCAATGTCTTGTTCATTGGCTTTAATTTTTTCCTGGTACTTCTTTTCGTACTCGCCCAAAGCTTTTTCCAATTCTGCCAAAGGATCATTTTCCTCACCATTCATATCATGACTGACTTTAGTGGAAACTCCATTGTTTGTCTTTTTTTGCAAATCCTCAATTTCTGCAAGTTGAATATCTTTTAATTCGTCCTTATTTGATTCATAGTCCGCAACCAATTCTTCAAGTTTTTTTAGAGCATCATCGCTACTTGAACTAGTACTGGTTGATGTAGCTGGAGGAATAACTTGATTGTTTGCTACACCTACTTGAGGTGGAACATAAGAATCAACGTAAGATGAACGACTAGGTTGAAGGGCAGGATCTGTCATAGTTTTCTCGATATTATATTAGCTTACCTATTTAGGTATCTCTAATATAGCAGAAAATGTGGTCCTCACCAAAGTACTAATCTCGTCTTACAATAGGCTCACAATGTCTTTGCTTTCTTGGATAAGCTTTATCTATCATGGAGTGTTTCTCATTACCCCTTTATTCTTTTTTTGGGGTAATAGCGAGCTATTTGAATTCAATAAAATGCTCGTTGTTTATGTTGCTGCTACATTAATTGGAGCTCTATGGTTAATTCAGGCATTTTTAACTAGAAAAATAGTTTGGAAAAACCATGTTTTTATTACTCTTTTATTATCTTTTTTAGGAAGTCAAGGAATTTCAACTTTATTTTCTATTCATTGGAGAACTTCTTGGCTTGGATACTATAGTAGGCTTAATGGAGGTTTTTTCTCTACCCTAGCCTACGTTGTTTTGGCGCTTGGACTCTGGAATCTATTACCAAAGAAAAAGATTTATGCCATTTTCCTTACTAATGTCCTAGCTTTGCTGTTAGTAAGTCTTTATGCCCTGCCAGAACATTTTGGTTTTTCTCCTAGTTGTTATCTTTTGCGTCAGACTTTTGATACTGGCTGCTGGAAACAAGATGTACAAGCTAGGGTTTTTGGTACTTTTGGCCAACCAAATTGGCTAGCAAGCTACATTATTGGAGCATTGCCATTGGTATTCTTTTTACGTTCTCGCTATGAGAAAAAACTTCGTTGGATTTGGTCAACAGTAGCTGGCTTAAGTATTACTGTTTTATGGTTTACTCATTCTAGATCTGGAATAATGGCATTGTTGGGAATGATTTTAGTTTTTGGATTTTTATTAGCCGTAAATAAGATAAGGGTAATTAAAAAGATAGCTAACCATCGCCTATTTTTGCTCTCTCTATTTACTTCTGCTATAGTATTAGTTGTCTTGAGTAGTTCTCTTCTCCATCAGAGAACCATGAGGCAATTAAATAACCTTGACCTGTCCCAAGGCACTGATTCTTTTTCCATTAGAACTTTAGTCTGGCAAGGTGCTTTTTTTGTTTGGCAACGTTATCCACTCACTGGCTCTGGTCCAGCTACTTTTGCATATAGTTTTTATCAAGACAGACCAGCTCTTCATAATTTAGTTTCAGAATGGGATTTTTTATACAACAAGGTTCACAATGAATTTTTAAATTATCTGGCTGAAACTGGTATTCTGGGTTTTTCTACATATCTAGCTTGGCTTTTGATCACCTGTTGGTTATTATGGAAAAAAGGCCAACAATATGCTTCTGTTTTTAATTCAAGTTGGATGGTTTTCCTAAGTTTGATTGGAATTTCGATTGTTCATTTCTTTGGTTTTTCCATTGTTGCCACTAACCTACTTCTTTTTACTTTGCCAGTCATTGCCTTGAGAGATACTGAGATTGTTGAAACAAAAATAAAAAACAAATTATCTTGGTGGCAGCATCTTCTTTCTGTAATAGTTGCTCTAGCTGCTATCTACGTCATGATTTCTATTACAAAAGTTTGGCAAGCAGATCGCTGGTATAAGAAAAGCGAGGAACAACAAAAAGAATCTCGTTATACAGAAGCAGCTCAGTCATTACAAAAGGCTATTAAGCTAGCTCCCAATGAAGCTCTTTATTATGATGAGTTTGCTAATATTTATAGCGTCTTATCTTTTCAATATAATGTCCTAAAACAAGATCAATTTAGTAAAGAGTTGGCTACCGCAGCTATTCAGAGTTCGAACAAAGCGTTGCTATTAAATCCTAGACATCTTAATTTTTATAAAACCAGAACTAGGGTTTTCTTGGTTTTAGCACAAAGCGATCCTAGTTATTATGTCGATGCTGAACATACTCTTTTATCAGCTATAGATTTATCTCCAAATGATGCAAAGTTGTACTACAACCTAGGAGTTGTTCAAAAAGAAATAAATAAAATACCAGAGGCTCAAGCTTCTTTAGAAAAATGTGTACAGTTAAAACCAAATTATTTAAAAGCGAGAGAGGAGCTGGCTGATTTATATGCACAAAATAAACAACCAGATAAATCACTAGAACAATTACAATTTATTATCAATCATCTTTCCGTAAACGACCCTGTTTACAAAGATAAATACGTTCAAGTTGAAGCTACAGCAAGTGCCATCGATAATAAATAAAAACATGAAAAAACAAACAATTAATCAAATATACGATCAATACTTTATTCCACCCGGTTTGCGTAATCATATGTATTTGGTAGCTGCTGTTGGTAAATATATTTGCGATGCGTGGATTGGTCCAGAAATTAATAAAAATAATATTATTTCAGCGCTATTGCTACACGATCTTGGCAATTTAATTAAGTTTGATTTATCTGAAAATGCAGTGGTTTTAGATAAAGCCCTGCTTGATAAATTTTGGTTACGAAAACAGGTTGAAATTAAGACTAAATATGGAAAAAATGCTCATAAAGCCACAGTTACCATGGTAAAAGAAATAGGAGTAAATAAAAAAATTATCAAGCTCGTTAAATCTATGGATGCAACAAATTTAGAACAATCAACCCAAGCTTCGTGGGAGGAACAAATTTGTGAATATGCAGATCTAAGGGTCATACCAACAGGAATTTCTTCACTACAAGATCGGCTTGTTGATATTCAAAGCAGATATAAGCATCGATCTAAGTCTTGGGCAGATGAGAATCTTTTTGTTCTAAATCAAAAATTTGGAGTTATCTTGGAAAAAAACTTACAACAAAACGCCAATGTAGATATTACTAACATTTCTTCAGAAAAAATCTCGACATATCTGGTAGAATTATCACATTATCAAATTGTTATTGAACCATGAAGATTATTACAATTCCGCACCCCACTTTGCGAGATAAAGCAGAGAGAGTGCAAAAAATAACACCAGAATTTATTAAATTCCTTTCAGAAATGAAGGGTATTTTGTCAAATACAGAAAACCCCAAAGGTGTAGGTCTTGCTGCTCCACAAGTGGATGTGTTAAATCGAGTATTTTTAACTCTAATTGATGACCAAAATCCCAAAGCTATTCCTCAAGAATTCATCAATCCAATTATTAAAAAACATAGTAACGACTATACTTTTGGTCCAGATCCAGAAAATCCTCGCTTAGAAGGTTGTCTTTCCATGCCAGGGTTATATGGACCAGTGCCTCGTTGGGAGTGGGTAGAATTAGAATACCAAGCAATTTATGATGGTGAGTTTGTAGATAAAAAAAGTCGTTTTGATGGTTTTCACGCCAGAGTTATTCAACATGAAATTGATCATTTGGATGGAATTTTATTTACTGATTACTCTCTAGAATATGATTTGCCAGTTTATGTTGAAAAGAAAAATGAATTGGTCGAATTGACTGATCGTGGTGCTTTAGAGCTTTTCTAAAGCTACAAAGAAAATAAGAACTATGTACACTATTTGGTTAGCTGGCTCGACTGAAAGAACAAAACAGGTTGCTCAAACCTTGTTGATAGACAAGCGTTTTTTACTAACCAAAATAATTACTCCAGCTCCAAAAAAAATTGGTCGTAAACAAATCTTAACTAACAATCCTCTACATCAATTTGCTTTGGAGAATAAAGTTAGCGTTACCTTAATCCCCAATAAACTAGATTCTGTTATTAAATCTGAGCTAGAATCCCAATCAAAACCAGATTTATTATTAGTAGTAGATTTTGGTTTATTGGTTCCAAAATGGTTATTAGCTTTACCAAAAATTGCTCCTCTCAATATTCACCCATCAATGTTGCCTAGTTGGCGAGGTAGTACCCCAGGTCCTAGTGTTTTACTAAGTGGTGAAACTGATTCTGGAGTAACTCTAATGATAATGAATGAAAAAATGGACGAAGGTCCAATTCTCAAACAACTACCTTTTAAGGTTGGTGTTGATTGGACTCAAACAGAATACTATCAAACAAGTTTTAGACTAATTTGTGCTAATTTGGGGGATTTATTAACTGAGTTTATTACTGGTAATTTAATAGCCATACCACAACCGATGGAATCACCTACGCCAACTGCCCAAAAAATTACTAAAGAACAGGCTTTTAGGCCCTGGAACATGATTCAGCAAGCTATGGATGAGGGAATACTAGCCCAAGAGCTAGAAAGAGCTTCTAGAGCTTATTCTCCCTGGCCCAAACTATGGACTATTGTGCCAACAAGCAAGGGTGATAAGAGATTGATTATTCATAAGTGTAAATTAGATGAAAGAAAATACCTTCAATTAGAATTGGTGCAAATTGAGGGCAAAGAGGTTGCTGGTTGGAATGAAACTAAAAACGCCATCATTATTTAGATGGCGTTTATTTTTTCTTTTTTAAAATTGCTATTTATTCAGCAACTTCTTTTTTGTAGTGAGTAGTCACTCCAGATTTCTTAAGCATGCGTAGAACCTTTGTTGGCACGCGAAAGCGTTTCTTTTCACCATCAACGTTAACAGTTACGGTGTGTAAGTTGTACTTAAAACCACGTTTAGTGCGGTTCTTGGCGTGAGACACAAGGTTTCCGATGTGTGACACTACTGGAAATTTGAACGAAAATCTTTTCATAGTCAGGGGGTGATTGTAACATTTCTTTGGCAAATGAGCAAACACTATATCAGAAGCAATTTATGCTAGCCAAAACAACTTTAAATGTTCGAGTATAATAAACCAATGATTTCGTTATTATTCTCTTCTCCATTGGTATTTGTTGTAATTTTTGGAGGGTTATTGCTTTCAATTACCATTCATGAATTTGCTCACTGTTGGATAACTGACAAGCTTGGAGATCCCACTCCCAGAGCCCAAGGACGTCTAACTCTTGACCCAAGGGTTCATCTAGATCCATTGGGAGTTTTGGCTATGTTATTCACTCGTTTTGGTTGGGGTAAGCCTGCCCCATTTGATCCTTATAATCTCAAGAATCCTGTTAAAGATACCGCTATTATCGCCATAGCGGGTCCTCTATCGAATATTGCTGTTGCTGCTATTTTGTCTTTTGTCTTAAAAATGGAGGTAATACCATTTTATTGGCTGCAATATTCAATTCTACAAATTCTAATTATCAATATTGCTCTCGCTGCATTTAACCTTATTCCAGTTTATCCACTAGATGGCAGTAAAATTATTACTGCTTTTCTACCCAAAGATACGGCAGCAGAATATGAATCTGTAATGACTCAATATGGCAATTTCATTTTGTTATTTTTAATCTTACCTTGGAATGGAGTTTCCCCAGCATCACAGTTGCTAACACCAATTATGAATATCGTCTTGAAATGGTTAATTTAATTTTAATTAAGAATTGTACCGACAAAATCTTCGCCAACAACTAATTTCTTTAGATTTTCAACATCATTGCCAACAAGAATAACTGTAATATTATTTTCCATAGCCAATTCTGCTGCCTTAGCATCAAATGGTGTATTTACACCAGGCCTATGTTCTACTGCAAATTTTTCTAAGTAATCAGCTAAGCTCATTTCACCAATAATCTTACTACTATCTAGTGAACCATCTTCGGCAAGCGGATACAAGCCAGGCGTATTGCTGATGTTTACCACCACTGAGGCTCCAGACTCCACTGCTTTTGTAACAGCTACAAAATCGGTAGTATGACCCGGTTCTATTCCCCCACGAAGATAAACATTTCCTGGGATTAATTCTTCTTTTTCTTGTAAAAGTCTTTTAGCGGCAATATTTTGGCGAAGTAAAATTGCCAAGAGCTCTACAGCATTAGTTTCACTGACAGCAATGCCAACATAATCCAATTGTTTATTATCTCCATTACCTTCACCAAAACTTTGAGCATCTTCAATTCTTAAGCGAGCTAATGTGCCACCGCCAACAACTACAGCTGAAATAAAGTCTTGTTCATTTAATGAACGAAATAATTCAATTAGGCCACCAACAAAAGCATGGTCTAGGCGCAAAAAGTTTGGAGTCTCTTTTTCTTTAGAACTCCTAAAATTTAGCGCTTTAAAAAACTCTAAAACTTTAAATACAAGAAAGTTAGATTGTTTAGTTAAATTTTCCTGAGATTTCTCAAAAATAACACTACCACCAAGACTTGCAATAAATTTCTTTGTTTCTGTAAAAACGCCAATGCCGGATTGGTTGCCGTTTTCGATAGATACCATATTCAAACGAGTGATTATATATCAAAGTATCTAAAAATGCACTACTTCAGCAATGTAATTGCCATAAAACCAATAAAAAATATCGTTGCTAATAGCAATAAAACTTTACGCCACCAGCTAGGTTGATAATGAGCTGGCAAGTGTTTTTTGTTTAGTAAATATACCAATGGAAAAGCAACCATCATTGCGCCAGCATTTAGAGTTGCTGAAAGCGTTAAGAGAAACCTTGGTTCTTGCCAACCTATTGAATAAATTATAATTCCTAGAAAAATCTGCAACCAGAGTGCTACATAAAAACCTAGAGATAGATTAGCTTTAAATTTATGGCCACGATTAAAAAATAAATAAATATTCTCTGAAACAATGCGAGATGAGGACTCTAGAATTCCAAGATGAGTGGAAAATAGCATTAGAGCAGCAATAAACAAGAAACTAGTACCAAAAAAAGCAAAAGAACGAGTTGTAATAGCACTAGCTTGGGCATATAAAAAGGCCAAACCTTCTCCTACGTCTGCTCCATAAACAAGTGATTTTGATAAAACAGCCATGACTGCAATTGTTAAGAAACCCAATAACCAAAAAACTAAAAAATGTTCTGTATTTATTAAAGTCCACCATTTATGCCAAAGCTTGCGATTGCTTGGAGAATCAATAAATGTTTGTCCATTTAGAGGTATTTTTTCAGAGCCTTTGGTAAATAACGACTTGATTTTTGCTGAGTATCTACCCATACCAAAGCCTTTTTCCTTGATGTAATAAGATTGAGCTAAATTTAAATTTCCCCCAGCTCCGGAATATGCAAAAGCACCAAGAAAAGCTGTTAATGATAATCCAGCTGGAAAAAACCACCAGCCATCACCTCTGCCAATTAATCCCCATGCTAATTCTTTCCATTCCACTGTTGAAGAAAAGAAAAAGGTTAAAGTAAAGATAAAAGGTAAGCTAAGATAAATAATCAGTTTTTGAACTTGCTCAATGGTTTTGTACAAACTCTTGCCGGTGCTTAGAATTACTCCAACTGATAGTAATAAAATAATAGCGACTATTTTTTCATTTAAAAAAGGAAAGAATCTAGTTAAGATTTGGGCAGATGCAGAAGAAAATCCTGGTAGAGACCAAGGAATAAAAGTTGAGATAATAAACCAGGCTGGTATTAAACGAGACATTTTTCTAAAACCAACAAAAACACTTTCTCCCCAAGCCAATGCGTAACGCATAGTTTCAGTGTTTAAAACAAATTGAAAAGTAATACCAAGCAGTCCACCCCACAATAAACCCAATCCATATTTGGCAGATAAATAAGGCCATAAGATTAACTCGCCACTACCCAAGGCTAGGCCTAAGAGAATGAAAGAAGGGCCAAGGGTACGAATCAAACTAGGAGGATTCGGCAATTTGGTCGATTGGTTGGGCATCTGTATCTAATATAGCAAAAAAATCAACAATGAGTGAGAACGGCTCATCTATCAATAAAAAAATGTAGCTATTTTAGTCAAGAAATGGAACTTTGTGTGCTCGCTGAAAAATCATTTTTTAATAGTTCTAAAGTTTTTCAAAAAAAACTTTTTGCTAGCTATTCCTATAGTTTGTTTATGTTTTCTAGCAACAATATTACTGTGGTTATTCCTGGAAAATATCAAATTTATCTAATTTTAGCTGGTAAGTCTTCTATTTTATTAAAAAAATATAGTCAAACTTTGGTACAAAAAAGTATTAATACGCCAATTTTGCTTTACTTACAAAAAGCTAGCTCTAAAGACCGTGCCTATTACTTATCTGTTGGAGTCAAAGATTGTCTTTCGGGAAAAGTATGTACTGCGGAATTAGAGTGTAAAATTAACTTATTTGCCAAAGAATTACCGAATATTAAGTGGCAAAAACAACCATTTTTCTACCAAAATTTTACTTTTTGCTTTATTATGAAAAAAGCTTTATATAAAGATAAAGAGATATATTTGAACAATAAAGAGACGCAATTACTAGAATACTTATTAATAAAAATTAATACCACCGTGCCACGAGAAATTCTCTATCAAAATGTTTGGCCAAATGGTGAAACTCCTTGTTCCAATGCGCTTGAAACTCACTTTTCAAGTTTACGAAGAAAGATTGAAAAGCCATATGGATTAAAGCTTTTTAAAACTGTTTGGGGTATTGGCTATCGAGCGGAAATAAATTAATAAATAAAAAAAGACCCTCTTTTGAGGGTCTTTTAATTACTTTTAAATTATCTTAATATGGAGCTGCTTGACCTGGCATAGTACTACCATAATCAGGGCTCTCGATTATTGGATACGATGGCACACCACCCGATGAATTTCCTGGATATTGTGGTGGATAAGTAGGAAGTTCTACCCCACCGGCTCCAGGAGCCTGTTGCATCATCATATATTGATAAAAAATTGGCATTAGCTCTGATTGTGCATATAACATCACCTCATCCCACTCAACGCTATTAGAAGGAGCAGAAAGCTCTTCTGCTGTTCCGTAGTCATCAAATGTCATTGTCATAAACTTCACTGATTCTCCAGCTTTGGCTTTCTTATCTGGTTGGAAGAAAGAAGTCATTTGAGAAAACTGGGCTAAAAGAGGAGAACTAGCAGCTGCTTCTTGATCAATTGCATCCTGAATTGACTCACTAGATCCTTGTGGAGCATAAAGATCAGCCATTCTTATGTAGCCTTTTTTATCGATATAGACTACAGCCAATGTTTCTTTAAGCTCACCCATGTCTTCAACAGATTTCTTTAGAGTATTAATATCTGAAACGCTGACTTCCAAATCAAGATCTTTGAGAGAATCAATTGCTGTTAGCAATTTTACTTTATCCACTCCCAAAGAAATAACTTTATATGTAACTCCGTCTACTTTCTGGTTGCGTTTATAATCTTTGATTATTATCGCTTCACCCAATTCATCACCAAACTTCTCCCATTCTTCAGCATATTCCTCTGCTTTATCATCGCTGGTTGTATCAGCAACTGGAGGAACAGCGGCGTGGAGCCATGATTTTCCAGTTAAAACTGGTTTTAACAAAGTAAAGGTATTTGTTGAAGAAATTCCTGGAACTACTTGGTCTGCCTGCATTAAAATTAATTCCATCAATGAGTAATTCATCTTAAAATAAACATTTTCCTCATCAATTAAGAAATTAAAATTAAATTCATGACGCACACCTTCTTCTAACATGCTTAGGTTTGCATCAATTTTAGAAAGCCCTTTTTCATGAGCAATCATTGTTCCTGAAACATCCGAAGTATCATCAGAGGCTTGAAAACCAATTTTGATTGAATCAACATCAAACTTTTCCATAGCTTCTCCAAGCAGGTGTTTTGGAGAAATAAAAAAATTAGCATAAACAAAATAGCTAGTTACAGCTAATAAAGCGATGCCTAGAATGCCACCGACAATAATTTTCCATTTTCCAATGATTTTTGCTAAAAAACTCGTTTTTGCTTGAGGTTCTAACTCTACTGGCGCAGAGCTAGTTGATTGCAATGGCGAGGCATTTACTTGATTAGTGCTTTGCTCTGTCATACTAACAATTTCCCAAAAGGATTTATTACTACTAATATAGTAGCAGAATTTAGTCAGATGTTGTGGGACGAGAAATGAAAAAAGCCCAAGGAAACCCTGGGCTTTTGCTTGAAGTAGGTGCTGTTAACCAGCAACAGCATAGTGATCAGAGTGTTGAGAACACTGGATGTATTTAGTTCCATCATCCTCAATTACATGCAGAGTTCCTCCGCAACGACCCGGACAAGGATCTCCCTCGCCCAAGTTCTGATCAACAATCGCTTTTCTTACTTCTTCAGGTGACATTGATGACACTCTCCTGCCCACCAATAGATTCTGAGGCGCTAAGCCACAGTTTAGATATGGTGAACATCAAGTATTATATGAGAAATTAGAAAAATAGTCAATGTTATAGGATAATAAATTAGCAGCTATTCTTTAATAACCAAATGATCTAAGAGTTTTTTTAATGAATTGATTAGAATATGAGAGCCAATTGCTTCTTCCCCATTGGTTGTTTCATGAATTAAAAAAGTCATAATACCAAGTTCTGCAGCACTGTTTACTTCCACCAGCTGATCATCCACAAAAATAGTAGTTTCTGGATTTAAAGCAAACCTATCAACCATTTCTTGATATGCAGCTAGAACTGGTTTCCGACCAAATTCCATGTCATCAGCAGCTAAAATGCTGTTTTCAAACCTATTTATTAAATCTCCTACTAATACATCTAGTGCATCCCAGCATCTCTTGCGATGAGAACCAGTAAAAATATAAACAGGAACATGTGACATTAGCTCTGTTAACAAATCAACCAATTGTTGATCAAAATCAAGGAATTCAGCTACCGAGACAGATGAAATTACTTCATCAAATCCTTCATCTGTACCGCCAAATTTTTTGAATGAAACTCTCCATCCATTTAACTGAGCTTCTTGAATAAATTCTTCTAGTCTTTGGTTGAAATACTCTGGAGTAAAACTAGTTATACCTTCAAATTCTAAGATTTTGGTGATTAGTTTTTTTCTAGCTTCTCCCCAAATTTTAGCTTCCAATTCTTTGTTGGCAGAATAAAAAGTACCATCAAAATCAAGAACTATAGCTTCGATTTTTTTGTTAGCTAGTTCTATTGTCATAAAATACCTGAACTAAAATTATTCTTCTTTGGTAGTTGGTTCTTCGGCTTTTTCTTCGCCTGTCCAGATTAAATAAGCAGTAATTACTTCTGGTTTTAAAACTTTTAACCAATATTCTTTCCATTTTTCACCCAAAATTGCTCTAGTGCTTTCAATGGCTTGATAGGTTTCTTCTCCCATAGTAGTCCTCATTAATAGTTATTTTAATAAAGCAATTATACAATATCAAAAAAGATCAATAATCTGTTACTATTAATAGTATGAGTCCAATATACGACAGTATGGGTTCGCAAGCAGATGGAATGGCAAGGTTTGCCAAAATAACTCTTTCTGAAGAACAAAGGAATCTCTATAAAGAAAAAAGAGAGCCTTTCACTAGTTTTTCAGATCAACAGATTTTAGCAGAGGTTCTACGCCTAACAGAGTCAACTGATTTGTTGACTTTTTTAATGGCTTTTAAACATATGTTCTTAACAGAGCTTGCCGCTATGGGAGTTTTTCCCTCAGTTTGATAACTTGATCATAGCCAAACCAATTAAGATTAGAATTCCAATAAAAAACTTTTTAGTTAGGTTTTTTTCTTTAAATAATACTGCCCCAATAATCGTGGAAAAAAGCACACTAGATGACAAAACAGCCGAGACATAACCAGCGTTACCTCTTTCTAAAGCCAAAAACCTTAGCCATGTATAACTGGCAACAACCGCACCAATTATTCCAAAAGGTAAAATATTAGCTCGTACTTCTCCTAGTTCCTTAGGAGCTTTAATTAAAGCAATTAAAAACAATACTATAGAAACAAAGCTGTAGTTTATTAATGAATAGAAAAAGATGTCTGCTGAGGTAATTGCTAGTTTGTCAATTAAAATTCCTAATGAATAAGATGACATCATAATAATGATGTATCTAAAGGCTTTATTATTAAACAAATGTTTGAGTGGTTCCAAAATGTTTTTTTGTTGTTTTTGAGTGTTGAGTAAATATAGAGCAATAATAATGATGATCATTCCGATAATGCCCATTGGGCTAGGATATTCTTTAAAGAAAAGAGCGCCAAAGAAAGCTGTTATTAAAGGGCTTAGTCCCAGGAGTGGTGCTACATAGCTCACTTCTTCTGTTTTTAGTGCCTTATAGAAAAAAATCATTTCTACTGGAGTCATAATTAGTGAAACTAAAATTACAGACCACCAAAAACTGGAGCTCACTTCAGTTAATATTGGTAATTTGGCAATGCCAAATAAATATGGCAAGGTGAATAGTGGTAAAGCAAAAAAACGAACAGAAAAGGCTAGAATATAAGGGTTAACTTTTTTTAATGACCATTTTTCTAAGATACTTCTAAACGAATAGACAAGGGCTGAGATTAGCGCAAAAACAAACCACATTCAAACAGTATATATGACTGTTAAAATTAATTATATTTTCAAATAAATAGAACGAACTTCAGCATGAGCATCTTCGCTGTCGCAATGATCTCCAATTGCATGTGCAGTTAGAACGTTTTGCAAAAGAGCCGAGGCTGATTCATATCCAAGGCCTAAGTTATTAACTGCTCTCATTATGTCTGCAAGCTCATCACAACTGGCTTCTTCTGCTGCCTGTAAACAAGCTGCTGCTGAGTTTAATGTTTCATTCATAAGTTATTCCTTTTTATTTGTTCCACAATATTATAGCTCTAAAGATTTTTTTTACCCAAATCTTCACTGAATCTTAATAAATAGCCATCTGGATCTTGAATAAGAAATTCTTTATTACCCAATAATTTATCATCCTGACGATACCAGTTTTCCATTGTTTCTTTAAAGAGTTTGAGGTTGTTTTTTGCCAATGAAGCTAAGAGTGGCTGAATTTTTTTAACTTCAATTTGAAAGTTAACTCCTCTACCAAATGGTTTTTGCATTTCACCAACTTGCCAATGATTATTAATTTCTTCAATCATTAGCTGAGAACCTTCTAGTGAAATGAGGGCAAATTTATCTGCTTTGCGTTGATATTCTATTTTAAATCCTAAGATATTGCAGTAAAAATCTAAGCTGTTTTTAAAGCTAGATACTGATAATTCTGGAATTAGTGAATTGAATACTAAATCATTCATCTCTGTTCATTCTATAACTTACTATCCAATTAATCACCCATTTTGTTAAACTGAAGTTATGGATGAAAATTTACCTATGGAAGAAGTTCCATCACATGAAACAGAAGCCATAAGAAAAAAAGAGATAGAACAATCTCAAGAAGAGCGGCTAGATTTATTTAAAAAAATAGCTAAAAAATGGGCAGAAAATAAACAGTTACAACGTGCTGCTATGGCTGTTTTTAATGCCTCGATAGGTTCATATCTTACCCTATCTTTAGAAGCACTAAGGGGTAAAACTACAGTCGGAAATCAAGAATTAACTCCTCTTGGTCGCATTATGAATATTGTTATTGTCACAACTGGTCTCATAACTTATCCAACTGTATTCAGTGAACAACTTAGGCCAGTTGCTGGCGGTCTATATACTGCTTCATGGTTGGCCTGGCTTGCAATGTATGGTCCTGATCTAGCAATTCCAGTTCTTCAAAAGGCAATGGAAAAAAATGAAGAAACTAATCCCAAACTTAGAGCTGGTATAGATGTAACGCTAAAGTGGATAGAAAAAAGCAAGGGTCTTTGGTTTAAAAAAGATAAAAATAATGAACAATGATCAATCAATTAAAACTCTAGTAGAACAATTAATAGCTCTGGGAGATGATCGCGACGAACTGTTTTTTTGGGCAGATCTCTATCCTTCTCTTGATGAAGAAGAACAAGTCGCACTTAAAGAAAATTTAGAAAAAGAGTTAAAAAAACTAACTTCTTTACCAGGGTAAAAATATTACGTTTCTTTCCCACCACTTTGAGCGCCCTCGATGGTTGATGCTGGTTCTATTTCAATCCCCATATCTTCTCTAAGGTCAGAAATAGTAGTACCCAACTCCTCATTTAAAACATCTACCGCATGTTCTTGCGCATTAAACGCACCAATAACAGAAGGTGTTAAACAATTAAATTCCCTTCTTAGAGATCCTTCTGGGTCAGAGACTAAATTATATTTAATTTTGACGTTGTATCGCATTGTTTAATTTTTAAATAAATGAAAATTAAAAACATAGAAATTTGCAGGGCCACAAGGACTTGAACCTTGACGAAGGGTTTTGGAGACCCTCATGCTACCATTACATTATGGCCCTAATAGAGTGCAATTATACCGTAAAATCATAATAAAACTTCCACTTGTCGTCCATCTAGAAAACATCTAGGCTAAATACATGCCCAGTCTCACCCCATCCCTGCGTCAGACTAAAAAGCTTGATGCTAAATATCTAAAAACTACAAAAGTCCCAATTATCACCGTCTCTGGAACATACAAAGAAGATCTTAAAGGCCTACACCACTTACCAGAGAACGATTTATTACAAGACATCGTTCTTTCTAGGGCCCACTACTCTATGGCTATTGGAGTAGCTGCCGAAGCCTGGAAAAACAAACTAGACCCACAAGAAGCCTGGTTAGTAGACCCCACAAACTACGTTGCTGGAAAAAAATGGGGTAGTATCGTTTTTACAGACACAATTGGTAAAATCTTAGCTCGCTATCCCATGCTAAAAAGTCTCAAAGATATTGTAGATAAATTTGGTCGTCAAAAACTACCCATCTTGGAAAGCATCACTCCTCCGCTAATCAAGCTTACTGAAAACATTAAAAAACCAATCTTATCTTTCCACATTGCAGCTGGAAACATCATGTTGGCTGAAGGAAAAACAGTTTTCCAGATGGTAACTGATCCTCATGTAAGAGAAGACTACTTAGCTCAATGCGATAAAATTCATGCTTTCTACGGGGTTTTTGATGAAAACACTAAAAAAGAATTTTTAGAAAAAGCTGAAAAACTAGGTAAAAACGTTGATCCAGACAGAGTAATTGTCACTGGACCACCTATTGATCCCCGCGTTTTAGAAGCCAGAAACCACAAAGCTCCATGGAACTCTAATCGTTCTCTAAAAATATGTCTAACCACTGGAGGACTAGGAACTAATAAGCCAGAAATAGCCAAGATCATCGATAAACTATTACCAGAAATGCAAGGCCCACAGGCCCGTTTTGAACTAATGGTCTATGCTGGGACTCATACTGATATTAAGGATCTAGTCATTGAAAAGGCAAGAAAAGCTGATATCTCATACACCGAGATCAACCCTATCGACCCAGCACAATTTGAAATTGGCAAAGCCCTTACTCTGAAAAAAGAGGTTCATAAAAGAATCAATACAAAAATAAGTGTTATTTATCATCCACAAATCATCGATGCTAATGAACTTTTAATTGCCTATGGCTTCCCATGGGCTGATTTGTTTATTAGCAAACCTTCTGGTGATATGGCATACGACGCTATTGCTAGTGGTGCGGCTCTGTTAACCTTAGCTGAATGGGGAGAATGGGAACATAATATTCGTTTAAAATTTGAAAAACACGAAATATCACAAGAAGCTGATTTGAATGAGATAGTCAAACAACTAGATTCTATTACTCACTCCGCTCCAACAAAAACATCTTGGTTGCAAAATGCTCAACACATGGCTAGAACCATTGAAAAACAGGATAAGTTATTTAGAGTTGGAGCAATAAATATCTTAAAAGCAGTAATAAAATTATCTAGATAAATAGTTAGAGAAACTTAAAACCCCACCGTAATGGTGGGGTTTTTCTTGTCAATTTTAAAGAAAAAATTATTTTAATTTCTTCATCATCTTGTGTTCAGTGTGTTTTTTACAAACATTACAATACTTACTGATTGGAAAAGTACTCTTTCCTTCAGTTTGTTTCATCAAGATGTCATTATTCTTGTTATATTCGGTCACGTAACCAAAATGTTTACAAACTGTACATTGTAAACCTGCGATCTGACGTGGTCCTTTTTTCTTCTTTGCCATATAGTCTCCTCAATATAATAGGCAGGTATTATATCACACCTATTCTTAGTTATTTTTGCAAAAACGCGGTCTGCCGCGCTTTTAGAAAGTAAATTTTAAGTCACTGAGCCAACTGTGGGACTTGAACCCACGACCTACGGTTTACAAAACCGTTGCTCTACCAACTGAGCTAAGTTGGCACAAAAAAGTGCCAAGGGAAGGATTCGAACCTACGAAGGCGTATGCCAGCAGTTTTACAGACTGCCCTGTTTGACCACTTCAGTACCTTGGCTTTTATACAACAACAAAATTAAAGAGCTAAACCATGAGCCTTTGTCGGGGTTCGAACCCGAGACCTCAGTCTTACCAAGACTGCGCTCTGCCACCTGAGCTACAAAGGCATCAATCTTAACGTCATGTATTGTACCTCAAAAAGAAGCAATACAGAATTCACATATTATAAGAATAAATAACAAACCCACAAGTAAGAACTGGAAACTTGAAATAAACAATCAGTTGTTTGTATTAACAGCCACGCGCGAGGGGCAGAACTGTTTTCCCCGGAAATTCCAAGGTGGGCAGAGCGATCGCAACCCCACGAGATTGCAATACTTCTCATGAGCCCTAAAACAAGCTGTTGAGAAATTTTAATGTTCTAACCCCTCCCGCATGACTGTTAAAGATCTATGTTTAAGATACTATAAAAACATAGTGACAACAAGCGGTATTCTCGAGTAAAAAAGAAAAAACCAGCCCTTCACCGATTGGTGTTGGACTGGCCTTTTTGATTTCTACTTATTATCTAATTATGACCCTATTTAGTGAGTTCTTGCAACCACCCAGCTACCTTTTTACCATAATCCTCATACTCTAAAACATATTTGAGATGAGCTTTAAAATAATTTTCTGGATCACCAGTGGTCATCCATTTGGTATTGCTTTTAGCCACCAAAACTTTTTTACCACCCTCTTTACACAAGCGACCAATGGCGTCAGCAGTCCAAAGCTCGCCATCTTTACCAGTATTGCCAGCATTCAGATACTCAAAGATTTCTGGAGTCAATAAATATCTACCATATGAAGCCAAAGTAGTTGGTGCTTCCTCAGCCTTTGGCTTTTCAACTATATCTACCAATACATTTTCTCCTTTATCAGAATATTTACCTGCTTTCAAAGAAACAGAAGCATATTTAGAAATTTCTTCTCGTGGCAAATCCTCAACAATAATTACGGCACTAGCATCAGAATACTTTTCATAAGTATCAACTAAAGTCTTAGCTGAACCAGGACGACCAAAAACTACATCATCACTATACATTGCCAAAAATGCTACCTCACCCTCAACAAATGGCTTGGCTGAAGCAATAGGAGAACCATTGCCATAAGGCAAGCTTGGATCTTGAGTAATTACTGTAATTTTTGGAAAATCTAAAACCTCTTGCACAGAAGCATAACGCTCATCTTTTCCTTGGGCAGAAAGCTGTTTGCGAATACGATTAACATTATTATTGAAATAATCCTCATAAATAGGCTTACCTTCTGGGGTAGCTACGATGATAATTTCCTCAATACCGGCTTCAACACATTCCTCTATCACGAACTGCATAATTGGACGATTACCCAATGGCAACATTGCTTTGGGCACAGTCTTAGTAATGGGCAAATAGCGACTAGCAAAACCAGCATCAGTGATAATAGCCTTGCGCACTTTTTTATCTGGTGAAAGCATGATTTTTCCTTATTAGATTGTCATGATTTAATACTATATTTCTCAGATGATATTTTTAAAAATCAACCAAGAAAAATTCTTTTATTTAAAAAAGAATACACGCAGTATACTACATTTCAATTCCAGAGAGAGCAAATAGCCAACATCATCATTTTTAACCTTCCCTCGAAAAACCTGAAAAACTCCCTCTGAAAGATTTAATATTTTCTGATAGAATACTCTGTCTATGCAGAGACTTCTCCAATACTTCCGGGAAGTGATCCAAGAACTCAAGAAAGTTTCTTGGCCTACCAAGCAAAAAACCTATGAGCTTACTCTCTTGGTAATTGGTATAACTGCTGCCGCAGCTCTCTATATAGGTGGCTTAGACTATGTCTTTGCCAGACTTATGAGTATTGTACTAAGGTAAAAAAATATGACTGACAACACAAAACAACCAGCTGATCAAGTAATTGCTCCTCCAGAACAACAAGAAGTTCAGGTTGATTCACCAAACCTTGTAATCATTTCTGCAGAAGAAAACAAAAAAGCTCGTTGGTATGTAGTTCACGCCTATTCTGGTCATGAGAAAAAAGTTGCTGAAGCCTTAAAACAACGTGCTCAAACCCTTCACTTAACCAATAAAGTTCTAACTGTTTTAATTCCAAGTCAAGAAAAAATTCAAATCCGTCGTGGTCAACGCAAAACTGTGAGAGAAAAAATCTTCCCAGGATACATGTTGGTTCAAATGGAAATGACTGATGATGCTTGGTTGGCAGTTCGCACCACTCAAGGTGTAACTGGCTTTGTTGGCATGAGTAGCAAACCAACTCCTCTACCACGTCATGAAGTTGAAGCAATTCAAAAATATATGGATCAAGCAGAACCTCAATTCAAAGCTGACTTTGTTGAGGGAGAAGCTGTTAAAATTACTGATGGCCCATTTGCTGACTTCCTAGGCACAGTCGATTCTATTGATGAAGGAAAAGGTCAAGTCAAAGTGTTAATTAATATTTTTGGTCGCGAGACTCCAGTAGAAATGGACTTCTTACAAGTTCAGAAAGTCTAGACTGGTGTGTTAAAATAGCGAGTCTGAAATAACTCAAGCAGAAATTTAAGGAATATATGGCAAAAAAAGTAAAACAAATTCTCAAACTAAACCTCCAAGCTGGCAGTGCAACTCCAGCCCCTCCCGTTGGACCAGCTCTTGGTCAAACTGGTATTAATATGATGGATTTCTTAAAGCAATATAATGACGCCACCAAAGACAAACGTGGACAAGTTATTCCTGCTGAAATCACAGTCTACCAAGACAAATCATTTACTTTTGTTTTGAAACTCCCCCCAGTTTCTAACATGATCAAAAAAGCTTTAAACCTAAAATTAGGCAGTGGCACTCCAAGTAGAGTTTCTGCTGGAACTCTAACAATGGCTCAAGTTAAAGAAATTGCTCAAGAAAAACTCCCAGACTTGAACACTAATAGTCTAGATAGCGCTATCAACAGCGTAACTGGCACAGCTCGTAGTATGGGAATACAGGTAAAGGAATAATCTCATGGGTAGCACAAATCACAACGTCGATATGTCCAGTCAAGAAATCAACGTCAAAATCGTTGAAGCTCCTGAAGCTGAGGCAGAAAAAGAAGCTAAGAAAGTCAAAGTTCGTGTTCACAGCAAAAAATATGCTGCAGTCAAATCAAAAGTTGATAAAACTAAAAAATACGATTTGCTAGCTGCTGTTGAACTAGTTAAAAAACTTTCTTACACATCATTTGATGGCACCATCACAGCCGAGTTAGCTGTTAAAGAAGAAGGTATTACTGTAGAAGTAATTATGCCCCATCAAGCAGGTAAAACCAAAAAAGTTGTTATCGTTGATGATAAAGTTTTAGCTGACATTGAAGCTGGTACCATTGACTTTGATATTTTGGTAAGTTCACCTCAATTCATGCCAAAACTAGCCAAATTTGCTCGCGTCTTGGGTCCAAAAGGCTTAATGCCAAATCCAAAAAACGGCACCTTAACCCCAAATCCAGAAAGAGCTGTTAAAGAACTTTCTGCCGGCAAACAAATGATTAAAGCTGAGCGCAAAGCCCCATTAATGCATGTTAATGTAGGCAAAGTCTCTTTAGACAGTAAAAAAATCGTAGAAAATGTTGAAGCTTTACTCAAAGCTCTTAAAGGCAAAGTGGTCCGTATGGCTCTTTCAGCCTCCATGAGTCCAGGTGTTAAAGTTGAAATTGAAACTACCTAAAAATTTTTATTAATCAGAAATTTAAAAGCCCCAAAGTAATTTGGGGCTTTTTAGTTTAAGAAACTATTTATTTCCCTTGCTTCAAAAATAACTACCAGTACAATGAAGTCACCATGACAGAATACCCAAGCCTCCCAATGATAACAAGTAAAAACAACCTCAATTATCAAATCTCAGAAGGACTGAGTGATGAAGATTTTGCTCAAATAATAGTTTTTGCCAAAACAGACTCTATAGTTGCAGAACAAACTTCAGATGCTCATAGATTTGAAAACAAAGAAACTGCTCAAAGTTGGTTACAAAAAAATAATAAAAAATTTTACACTTTGCACAAGACAAATGATCACATTTTGGCTGGGATAATCTGGTTTGAACCGCTGACAATACCAGATCAATTTATAAATGATTATCCAGATTGTCGTTGGACCTTTGCCATTCGTATTTATAAAAATGCCAGAGGAGAAGGACTTTCTATTCCTTTTATGAAAACTTGCTTCGCTGATTTTTGGCAAAAAAATCCCAATAAAACAGTATGGTTAAGCACTAGAATAAATAATTCCATCCCGCAACATATTTATGAAAAATTTGGTTTTAAACAAATCGGTATTAATCAAGAAAGAACTTTTTTCGCCATTTCCCCAAAGTAAACTATGTCATGGATCCTAGCTAGCTTATTAATGTTTAGTTTCTCAGTTGCCTCTTACCTACTAGTTAGGTTAGCTGGAACACAAAAAACTGCCACTCCTTTAAAAAATCTATCCATGTTCATAATTCCAGCAGTTATTTTTTTGATTATTGGTATTTTTCAACATACTAACTTTGCAGTAACCCCATTTCAATTGCTAATCATTTTCATAATGTCGATATTCTTTTCCTATCTAGGCAATGTCTTTTCTTTAAAAAGCATTGAGCTGGCACCCAATCCTGGTTTTAGCTTAGTAATCTCAAAGAGCTATGTGGTTTTTACCAGCATTGCCTCGGTGTTTTTGTTCCAAGATGTTTTAACAGTTAAAGCAATGTTAGCTATTGGTCTAATCATCGCCGGTTCTGGCTTAATCATGATTGAAAAGAAAGCAACTAATAAAAAAATAGAGACAAATAAAACCCAAACTAAGTGGCTATTTTTGGCAATTGGTGCTTTTTTTTGCTGGGGAATGCTGGCTCTGACTTCAAAATACCTACTTGATTTAGGAGTAAATATCTTGAGTAGATTAGTTTTTTCCATGATCATAGTTTCCATCATTATTAGTACTGAAATCATTAAAGAAAAAATCCCACTCAAAATCAGTAAACAACAAATTTTAACCCTGCTAGGAATCGGTATTAGCGGAGCAGGATTCAACTATTTTATGCAGCTTGCTTACCAAACTACTCCAAATGTAGGTTATATAAATGCCATTAACGCCGCCTCAATTGCAGCGGTCGCGATTTTATCTGGATTAATCTTTAAAGATGAGTTAAATTTCAAAAAACTACTGGGAGTTGGAATAATAGTTGCTGGATTAGCACTACTAGTGCTTACAAAGTGACAGTCCAGTCCAGACACGATACAATGACAGGCGTTTATGAATAGTGTTTCTGAAAAAAATGGCAATACTGCAATTTCTCAAGAGAGCAAAGTTAGTAGTTTTGTCAGAATTCCAGACCTAGGCACGATTGCCTCAGCCTTAGCCATAATTTTTCTAATTTATGCTTTTTTCACTGGTATTTTGAATCAATTTTATGCCAGTTTTCTATTTTTCTTCTATTCTTTTACAAATCGCATGTGGATCTCAGTGATAATGCTGGGACTTTTCCAAACCATTCTTATGATCCCCTTTCGTATTATTAGAGTAGTTAAATCAAACAACATTCAAGAGTTTCAACATAATGTTGAAAAAATAAAATCTGAAACGCAACAAGCATTTATTTTAAAAAAACGTTTTCGCCAGGGAAACACCACCTTTTTATTTTATGCCGTAGATTTTGTGATGCAACTAGTTTCATTTATCTCATTGGGAAGATTGTTTTTAACTGATTTTTACAGCAAACCACTTAATCCAGAGCACTTATACAAATGGGTTAAGTATCCAGATTACCCACTATTGGATACTTGGTTCAAAATTCCTTATCCAGCTGTCACCAAAACTATTGACTTTGGCTGGAAAGTCCTCCTACCAACTTGGATTGTACTCATAGTTTTACAACTACTAATTATTATTTTCAAACGAGCCAATGAAAATAAAAAAGCAGAAGAAGAACTAAAAGCTAAAATTGATGAAGAAGCAAAAAAAACAGAAGAAAACACTGAATCTTTACCAACACCAACAGTTACTATTGAAAATATCGAACCAAATATTCTGAGTCGTTACGCCACCGGATACTTATTACTTTTCATGCTAATAGCCTGGTTTTTAGTAAAACATTTTCCCATAGGCTGGAAGTTGGGAATTTTTAGTGGAGATGTAAGTGTTCAAAATACTACCTTCAACACGCTGACTGCTATTGCTACCTTCATAACAATGATGTGGCACAGTGTACCTAGAATTATTCGCAAGGGAAATCTTGCTGAAAAAATGGGCATCGATATCAAAATAATTGACAAAACTCAAAAAGAAATGTTTAAAGACTCGTTGTTCACTGCTACTTTGGTTGGTTTGGGTGCTTTTTTCATCACCAACCAAATTCCAAGTGCTTTTGAACTATCAATTTTTACCCTGGAAGTAATTTCCTTGCTCTCACCATTTACCTTGGATAAAGCAATTCTTGGTAGTCTTGCACTGCAAAAAGACAAAATCACTGAAGCAGAAGTTGCCAAAGAATTTAATCGACACGAATAGCTTTTATTTCTTTGTTTTTGCCAATTCAACAACTTGCTCTAAGTATTTTTCAACCGATAAACTCTGTTGTTCGCCGTCACGTGAGCGAACATTAACCTGTTTTGCTTCTAATTCCTGGTCACCAATCACAATCATGTGAGGTACTTTTTCTAATTGGGCAGCTCTAATTTTTGCTGGCAAGCGCTCGCTTCTCAGATCAATTTCAACACGAATATTGAGTTCTTTAAGCTTCTCTTGTAAGTCTTGAGCAAACTCAAAATGTCGATCTGCGATAGGTAAAATTCTTACCTGCTCTGGAGCTAACCAAAATGGAAATGCTCCGCCATAATGTTCAATTAAAATTGATAAGAAACGTTCTATTGAACCCATGATTGCAACATGCAACATTACAATCCGCTCTTTTTCTCCTTGTTCATTCACACAAGAAAGATCAAAACGCTCCGGCATATTAAAATCAAGCTGAATAGTAGCTACTTGCCACTCACGACCCAATGAATCAAATGCCATAAAATCAATTTTGGGACCATAAAAAGCTGCTTCACCCGCTGCTTCAGTTGCTTTAACACCTCTAAAACGAGCTAGCTCACGTAAGGTCTCCTCTGCAGCTAACCATCTTTCAGTTCCACCCAAATATTTTTCTGGAGCAGCAGGATTATGAAGTGATAAACGAACTTGTAACTCAAATCCAAAAGCACCGTAAAACTTTTCAACTATATCCCAAACAGCATTTGCCTCATCCTGAACCTGAGTTTGACGGCAAAATACATGAGAATCATCCTGAGTAATAGCTCTTACACGAGATAAACCGTTCAATTCTCCGGTTTGTTCATCACGGTAAACCATTGTGGTATTAGCATAGCGCTGTGGCATTTCACGATAGCTCATTTGCTTGCGAGCAAAGATTTGAGTGTGATGAGGACAGTTCATTGGTTTCATTACAAACTCATGACCTTCACGAGTTACCATGCGAAACAATTCATCACCAAATTTATCCCAATGACCACTGGTTTGATAAAGATCTTTCTTAGTAATATGAGGAATTTCAACCTTTGCGTAACCTTTAGCTTTACGTAACGCCCAAACAAAATCATCTAGTAATACTCTTAGCTGAGTACCTTTGGGTGTCCACAAAGGCAAGCCAGGACCAACTAACTCAGAAAAAGTAAAGAGATCCAAAGTTTTGCCCAACTTACGATGATCTCTTTTTTTGGCTTCTTCTATTCTATTAACATATTCATCTAATTCTATTTGTGAAGTAAATGCTGTGCCATAAACACGAGTTAGCATCTTATTTTTCTCATCACCTCGCCAATAGGCACCAGCAACACTTAATAATTTAAAAGCTTTTATTTCCCCTACTCTCTCTGCATGTGGGCCACTACATAAATCTACAAAAGCAGATTTCAAACCTTCATATTTACCAGCTTTTAATGATTCTTCATCGGCATCTACTTGATCTTTGGCACCAGTTAAATAAACAGTAACTGGAGCTTTTTCTCCTTCTATTTCATTCAACCACTCTTGTTTATATGGATTGTCAGCAAATAGTTTTCTAGCTGTTTCTACCGATATCTCCACTCGTTGCATGAAAAAGTTTAGTTGAATGATCTTTTTCATTTGTTTTTCAATTTTAGGAAAATCAATCTCACTGATTTTAAAATCTGCTGGAGCATCAAAGTCAAAATAAAAACCTTCTTCAGTAGCAGGGCCCATAGCCATAATAATCTTGTCTTTGCCATATAGTTGTTGCATTGCCAAAGTTAAGACATGTTCAGCGGTATGACGAATGTTCCATAATTGATTAAATGATTTGTTTTTTTCTGCCATAAGTTCCTCTTTAAGTATTTTCTATTGTACTTGGTTTTTGATACGAAAAAACCCCTCTTTCAAGGGGCGTTATGTGATTACAACCATACACAGCCACCCCTCATTAGAGAGTAGTAGTGTTGGTGGTAATTACAATTAAAGATTTCATCTGGTTGGTATTATAGATCTTTTTATTTAAAATGCAAAAAAAATTATTATTCACCAGCTAATTTAACAAAATTCAGATCTTGTAGTTCTAGTATTTTTACAACCGAAGGCTTAACTCTCCCATAGTAACCATCATGGTTTTGAATTCTATTACCATCTTTATCAAAAAGCACAGTCAAATACCAACGTTCAATTGTTGTATTCTCCCCTTCTCCTTGTGCCACTTCTATTTCTATCCCGTCTTCAGTTGGTTTAAATTTGGGAGCTTTTTTATTAGACAAACTGAAACGATGAGCAACTGAACCATCTTCTTCTTGACAAATTATTCCAGAAATCTTTTCTTTAGGTGGATCTACTTTTTCACCTTTGGCATTAACATAAATTACTTCTTTTGGAGCTTCAAATGCTCTGTCTGGTTCTGCTTCTATTAATGGCTGACCATACTTACCACTTTTCAATAAATAAAAACTCCGAGTCTCTCCGTCTTCATCAAGATTAACTATTTCATAACGATCTTTCCAAACTCTCACTGTCCACTGATTAATTTTGATTTCAAATTCAGGACCAGGTTCTTTTTCTTGTTTTTTATAACCAAAAAGCTCCTGAAAACGTGAATACATTCGCCTACCCAATGTGCTAGTCCTCTTCAAACTAAACTCTACTGAATTACGATATTTTTCTGGTATTTTCTGCCAAAGTTCTGCCATTTTGATTAATTATTTTAATAAAAGAGATATTTTAACACTAATAAAAAAATTAACCTGCTCCACCACCTCCGCCGCCACCTCCACCGCCGCCTCCGCCAGAGAATCCACCAGAAGACCCGGCTCCACTAGCTCCGAAACTCTGAGTGGAACTAGTAGAAAATGAATGTAAAACCGATGACAAAGAATCGGAAACTCCACTAAATGAATTTGTAAAATCCGTGGAACCACCACCATGACTATAGCCCACCCAATATCCTGTTACTGCCGGATCATTTAAATCAAAATTAACAGGCAACTGAGCTAATGCCTTAGCTGATACTCCCAAAAGAGTGCCATACACAAGATATTTCTCCCATAAAATTACTGAGTCAATTGGATATTCCTTGGTTTTACGATAATCATTCATGTGTTTTTTAAAAGCTCGCCACTGAGCAGTTTCCAATAGACCCTTATCGGTATAACGAAAACCTGTGATCGATTTCATAATTGCTATAAAACTCAACATGATTGGAATGAATAAGCCAGTAACTGCTATCAACAAGGCATCTGGTTGAAAATATTCATCACCTATCCATAGAACTTGAAAAACTATGCTACCAATTGATAACAAATAAACAATTAACAACGGTGCTATTTTTTTAAATATGCCACCTTTAACTGGCTTGGCTATTAAATCCAATTTTTCTCCCTGGTGGAAAGCCGATTTTTCTAAACTCTTAAAGAAATTATGTGCTCCAGATGGATGAGCCTTATTATATTTAATTAAATCTTTGAACCATAAAATATCTTCTTTTTTAGCTGCTTTATCAAAAAGATAATCATAAACATCCTGCTGCAATACCGTTAGTTTTTTTGGTTCTTTTGCCTTAACAAAGCCATATTCATATTTTTTGACGAAAAAACCTTTCTTATCATCACTGCGAATAATTTTGACAAACTTTTGTTGTACTAAAGATAAAGCAGTAGCTGTAAAAGATTTTGTTGAAAGAGAACGAGTGCGCCTAACCAATAACTCAACAATTGCCGGTTCTAAATTACTTGGTGGCTCCCAAACCCGATCTGCCTGATTGGCCTTTGGTATTCTTTGATACTCAAAAAACAAATATCGAAATAATATTTGAGCTCCAAAAATCCAGGCCAGAGCTACTAAAAACTTTTGTAAGTTTACAAAAATAGAATTTCTATCTAACCATTTTTTGGTCTCTGCTATAAAACTGGACTCCTGCTCTTCTATTTGTGCTTTGGAAAAATGGCCTTGTGCTCCATCATAAAAGCTCATTTTGGGTACCAAGATGCGTGCTTCTAACATCTTGCCACTTCGAACCTTATCAACCGCAAATTTAACTGTTTGAGCATTTGGAATACTAACTTGACCCTTTAATTCTCCATGCCCCCAAGCAACAATATCTTTATCATTTATTCCATATGGCAAGTTAACATTAACCGTCACATATTTCTGAGGTACTTCCCATTTATTACCAATAAATTGCCAATATATCTCTGCTATATCACTATGTAAGGTGACTGCATTATCAACAACATATTGAATAGTAAAAATCTTGGCTTCATTAATAGCTTTGAAATGCCATTGGACATAAACTTCATTATTATCTTGAATAACTGTATATGTTCCTGGTGTATTTGCTCGACGGTCAGTCATGTTTACCTCTGATGGGTAAACAAATCGGTAGCAATAATCTTTTTCACAAATACCTTTGATTCTAATTTGATATGGCTCTACTCTGCCTGGTGCTGTTTTTTGATCTGGATTTTTCTCTATGCGTTGATAAGCAAATCTATAATCTCCAGTAAAACTATAAACTCGCTGCTCGATTACATCCATTGAACCACTTGGACTGACTTCTGCCTGAATATCAGTTCCTTGAATAGAATATTCTTTGGTTTCTTCCGCAAAGACAGGCTGGATCTGACCAAAAAATAATAATGAGATTAAAAGGCTAGAAAAAAATCCAAAAACTCGATTCAATATCGAATTACTATGCTTGTTTTGGAACATTGCAGTTTGTCCTTTTCGTGATATAATTTTCTTTCTGTTTCCAAAGACAGTGTGTCCAGAAGAAATTCTGGTGAAATGCCACACCGAGGAGAGCTACTTAAAAACGAATTACAATTTTGCTTTTTAGTTTTTCTCTTTCCCCTCATTGTACATTTCCCACAAGCCTTTGCGAAACGGCACTTTAAAGGTATTAATTAAGTATAAAGGTATTCGTTGTATGCCAAATCAACATAACTTGGAGCAAGTAAAGATCTTGCAAGACAAGTTTGCTCAGGCACAGTCAGCAGTTGTAGTTGAATACCAGGGTACTACTGTTAATGATCAAGTTGAGCTTCGCTCTGCCTTGACAGAAGCAGGTGGTGAAATGTATGTCACCAAAAACACCCTGATCGACCTCGCTGTAGGAAAAGGTAAAGTTACTGATTCCTTGACTGGTATGAATGCTGTAGTCTTCTCTTTTGAAGACCCTGTGGCTGCTTTGAAGGCTCTCTTCAAGTTCCACAAAGACACCGATAAATTGGTGATCAAACAGGGTGTCATGGGAGATAAGGTTCTTTCCATTGAGGAAGTTGAATCACTCAGCAAACTACCTGGCAAACAAGAATTAATGACCACTTTGGTGATTCGTCTCAAAGGACCTGCTTATGGTCTAGTGAACGTACTCAAGGCTGGCCCAAGAGATCTAGTCTATGCTCTTCGCGCTCTTCAAAAACAATTGGAGACCGCTTAGTAATAAGTAAAAAAGTAATATAAAGGAAAAATATGTCTGAAGACACAAAACAACTCTCTGCTAAAGTGCAGAAACTCGTTGACGCTGTTAAAGAACTCTCCCTCATGGAAGTTTCTGAACTCGTTACCGCATTAGAAGATACATTCGGTGTAAGTGCAGCCGCTCCTATGATGATGGGTGCTATGCCTGCCGCTGCTGGTGCAGCTGCTGTTGCTGAAGTTAAAGATGAATTTGATGTCGTCTTAAAAGACGCTGGTTCCAATAAAATTGGTGCCATCAAAGCCGTCCGTACTCTTAAGCCAGAACTTGGTTTAGGTGAAGCAAAAACTTTCGTAGAATCCGCTCCAAAAACTGTTTTGGAAGGTGCCAAGAAAGAAGATGCTGAAGCTGCCAAGAAAACCTTGGAAGAAGCTGGTTGTGTAGTTGAATTAAAATAATTTAATTACGCTGATAAAAGCAATAAAAACCCCGCCTTTATGGCGGGGTTTTTGGTTTAACAAATAAAAATTGAGCTACTCAATAACTTTACCATCAAGAGCAATGTACTTTTCACCTCTCTTAATAAATTCTTGATGTGCTTCAAATACACTTGCCGTAGCAGCGTCTAGACTTGCCTTCGCTAGACGTTTTTCTTTTAACCTTAGACCGGAAGTTGAATCAAAGACCCTCTTAGCCTCAGCAAGCTCCCCAATTAATTTATACTCCAGACTATTTTTGGGAGCATTTCTGGAAAAAATATATCTTTCCAAGAAATCCCTCTCCGCTGTCTCACCGGCCTCAGCCGCTTTTTTAGAAATCTCAACCAAAGCAGTTTTAATTCTCCTGTAGGTTTCAATCATAGTTAAAATTATATGTCATGCTGGGAAAACTTGTTTAGTACTTACTAGCTCAAACTCACTATTGACCTAGTTACGTTTACTCTGTTACCTTGGTATATAGATTCAATAATCTTTGATTTATATTGCATCACTTGCTCACCGCGGATGATGGTATAAAAAAACAATTTTGAAAGGACTCTAAATGACTGATACAGCTGCCATCGTTTCCGAAATGGAAGACAAAAAAACTGGCCGAGCCAATGATGCTGCCAAGCTCGACATCAATAATCTACCAGACCTCCTAACAGTGCGTGAGGTAGCAGATTTATTGAGAGTTTCACCTTTAACCATCAAGCGTTGGGGTAAACGTGGCAAACTTCCAGCTATCCGCATTAACTCTCGCGGAGATCGTAGATACAAAAAGGAAGCTGTACTTTGGCTTTTAGGTGTCAACCCAACTGAAAACGAAGAAGAGTAGCTTTTTCACAATTTAAAATATAAATATACCCCGTCGCAAGGCGGGGTTTTTATTTGGAAAATATCATGACTTTGACTATACATTAATATAAAGCAATCTACTTTAATATATAGCAATAGATCATTTATCGATAAAAAATATAATCACCTATTTGGTTTTTGGCTTAATAATTTCACGTAAAACCAAACCCATAAAAACAAATAGTTGCAACTGACGACGCCAACGCCACGGCTCTTGAATTAATCTATACAACCATTCCAAACCCATGGCCCGCATAAATAATGGAGCGCGTTTAATTTTGCCAAATAACATATCAAAAGAACCACCAACAGCCATCCCCAATTTAACACCTGAATTACTAAGTAACTCACGATGCTCATCCAACCACAATTCCTGCCAGGGAGCGCCAAAAGCCACAAAAACCACATCTGGTTTAGTTTTCTTTATTAGTGACTGGATATCACTCTCTTCTTCTTTGGATGGCTGAGAGATATCTTCATAGCCAGACTCCCAGATTAATGAAAGCTTGGTTTCTTTTGCAATTCCACTATTCCAGACATGATGCAAACCTTTGTCATAACCCTTACCACCTAGTAATAAAACCTTCCAGTTATTTTCTCCAGCTAAACCCAAGAGCTTTTTCACCAGATCAACGCCAGCTATTCTTGTTTTTACCGCTGGTTTGTTATGCCATAGACTAAGAATTTTGCTAGCAAGCACAACTCCAACTCCATCTGGAATTAAAATATCACCTTTATTTAATACTTGAGAAAATTTATTATCTTTTTGAGCCAAAACTATTTGCTCAGGATTTGGAGTATAGACCACCAGAGTTTCTTTAGGCCTTATAATTTTTTGCTTGATGGTATTTAGCAGACTATCAATATCATTGCTAAAAAGGCTTCTACCTAGTAAAAGGACTGTTTCATCTGTCTTTTTTGGTTTTTGTTGACTCATTTTAAACTTTTTGAAACTGAAGAGAGTCCGAAAACTCATACCCTCTTATACCTATTGTATCAACTCCAATGAGTTTTCCCAATCCACAACTTTGTTGAAAGTTCATACTTTTTCATACTTCGTCTTTTATTCGTTATTTTTTTTAGCACCACAACCTCACCCGAAAATCATTGACCCGAAATTAAAACAAATGCTAATTATTTGATTAATAAAAAATTTTCCTTTTTTAACTTTAAGAGTAAATATTTACTCGTGTTTAATAGAAATATTTATCATTTTTTCTATTTGGTAAAATATATATGCTCAAAACAACCTCACCCGAACATAAAAACCTAGTTTTTAAACGAAATAACTTCCTTCATACCAACAGACTATTTAATAGATCTTGGGTATAATGGAATTATGACAGTTGCTGCCTTGAGAAAAAAACACCCTCGCTTTGTTTACCGAGGTTATAACTGGAAAATTGAAGATGACTCATTGAGGGTTGTTTTTGATTTTCTCTTGGAACCAGACATAGTCTTTCAACCAAAAATCATTTTTTCACCTCTCACTCAAAAACAACTTGCACAAATCGATCTCCAACAACTAGAAAATTGGATCTTTCACCTTGGCTTAATCGAGCTTTTCAGCTATTGGAAAACAGCAGCTTCACCAGAAATAATCATCCAAGCTGGAGAACTAAATCCAGATCAATGCTCTTGGTGGCAAGAAGTTTTAATCGATAGCATGGGAGAGTTTTTTTACACCAATCAAATCGACTTTAGACCAACAAATTTTGTAAAATTTATAAACAAAACGGAAATCAAAAATATTCCTGATAAAAAAGAGCTTCTTCCCAAGGAAACAAACTCTTCCTCATATTTGATTCCTGTGGGCGGAGGCAAAGATTCAGGCTTACTACTCAACCTGCTAGATGAAGCAGGATTAACTTACGACATTCTCCTCAGCTTCCCCCAATCACCAGCAGCACAAAACTTGGCAAGTAAAAGCCTAGCTAAAAAAGTTTTTACCATTGAAAGAATTTTTGATCCCCAGTTATTTGCTCTAAACAAAGCTGGTTATCTCAATGGCCATACTCCCTTTAGCGCCAGATTGGCTTTTGAATCTAGTCTATTAGCTTTCTTAGCTGGTCATAACCAAATTTTGGTTGCCAATGAATTCTCCGCCAATGAAGGTAATGTGCCATATAAAGGCACAATCGTTAATCATCAATACTCCAAAACTTTTGATTTTGAAAATAAATTTAGAAAATATGTCTCTGAATTTATAAATAAGCCAGAAAACAATAACCCTGAATACCTTTCTATCTTGAGACCATTAACAGAATTACAAATCGCCGGATTATTTGCCCAAGCAAAACAATTTCACGCTACTTTTCGTAGCTGCAATCGAGGACAACAACAAAATATTTGGTGCTGTGAATGTCCAAAATGTCTTTTTGTTTTCACCGTTCTCTACCCTTTTTTAACTGAACAAGAACTAATAGGACCAATCTTCCCAGAAAATTTATTTGCAAAAGAAAGCATGGTAAAAGAAGCCAATGCTCTAATGGGACGTGATGCAAATAAACCTTTTGAGTGTGTTGGTACCCATGAAGAAACTCAGGCTGCTTTCTTCTTGAGCATTAAAAAATTCCAAAAACTCCACCCAAACCAAAAATTGCCAATAGTTCTAGATAAAGTTTGGAAAGATAACCTACAAAATATACCTGACTTAGAAAAAACTGCCAAACAACTACTATGCTTCTGGAATAATCAACATAACCTAAATGAAAAATTAACTAAAATTATCCAAACTGCAGCCCAACAACTCTGTGAAGATAGTAAGGATTTAACATGAACACCAAAGATTCTAGCCTTCTCAAAGTAATAGAAACTACTCCAACAATAATCCTTGGAATGGGTCGCGAAGGTTGGTCAACCTATCTTTTTTTAAGAAAAAAATTTCCAAACTTACAACTAGGACTAGCTGATCGCAAACCATTAGAAAAATTCTCTGCTCAACAACAAGAAATATTAAATAATGACAAAAATTTATCACTTCACTTTGGTCCAGATCATTTATCAAAACTTAGTGCTTATAAATTAATTTTTAAGAGTCCTGGTATACCTCAAACTACTCCAGAAATTGCCGAAGCTATTAGAAGTGGGGGTAAACTTACTTCTCATCTACAACTTTTTTTTGAATTATGCTCAGGAATAACTATCGGCATCACTGGCACCAAAGGTAAAAGTACCACCTCAGCACTCATCCATCATGTTTTACAAACAAATGATTTAAATACACAACTAGTCGGTAATATTGGCCAACCAGCTTTAGATCTTTTACCAGAAATAAACTCAGATTCTTTAGTGGTTTGCGAACTATCGAGTCACCAATTAGAAACTTTGACTATTAGCCCACATATTGCAGTAGTGCAAAACGTCACTAGTGAGCACCTGGATTATTATGCTGATACCACTAGTTACCAACAAGCAAAAATGCCAATCACTCAATTTCAATCAGCTAATGATTTTGTAATTTTTAATCCAGAATTTAAAGGTTCGTCAATGATTGCCCAACTTAGTGCTGGCAAACATCTGCGTTTTTCCACCACAGAAGGCCCTGACGCTGTTGTTTTCGTTCGCAATGGCATTATTTTACGCAAGGATCAGTTGCAAAGAACCGAAGAGATTTTACCCATTAATAAACTACCGTTACGTGGCGAGCACAATGTTCTAAATGCTATGCCAGCAATTATTGTAGGAACTATCTTTAATCTTTCTGCTGAACAAATTAGAAATAGTTTGGAAAGTTTTAAGTCACTTCCTCATCGCCTAGAATTTGTGCTTGAAAGAAAGAATACCTCCTATTTTGACGACTCGCTTTCAACTATGCCAGATGCCGCCATTAAAGCCTTGGAAAGTTTTAATGGACCAGTGGTATTAATTGCCGGTGGCTATGAAAGACAGCAAGATTTTGTTGAATTGGCAAAAACAATTTTAGACAAAAATGTGGTTGGGTTAATACTTTTTCAACCAACCGGTAAAAGATTGGAAATGGAACTTAAAAAACTAGAGCCACTGTTGAATGAAGAAGAAATATCAGAAGAATTAGTAAAAATTGAGTTTGCCGAATCCATGATAGAAGCTGTAGGAAAAGCTCAGTACTTGATGGAAAAATATCTACAAAAACAACCAACAAATAAGGGCACCATAATACTTAGCCCAGCTAGCGCTAGTTTTGGTATGTTTAAAGATTACCAAGATAGAGGTGAACAATTTAAAGAAGCAGTAAAAAACCTTGTGCTATAAATTTTTAAGCAAAAGGGTCGTAGGGCTCTTCTACCTTTTTTTCCTTTGGCTGAATTGATCTTAAAATCATCATTAAATATGGCTGACCAGCCATACCATCTTTTCTAGCCATTGAATTAATTAGATCTGCCATTCTCTGCAATTTTTCTGGACCCAATTCTTCTGCGTCAGATAAAACAATCTCCAAAGCCTCTGGACCAATGTCGCCACCTTTTTTCTCGCCAGAAACTTCTACTTCTTTTGCGTGTTCTTCTAGCAAAGCCAATAATTTAGCTCCTGATACACCATTTTCCATAAACACTTTCCTTCCAATATTTATAACTAAGTTTGTTCAACTGGTTCTGGCAGTTTGTCTGCTCTAAGGGTTGTAGCACTAACTGGAGTGCTATCAAAGCCTCTGGCTAAACCCAAAGCATCTGCTAAGACAACCTTAGGTGATACATTCTTTGCCATAGCTGCTGCATTAATTTCTTCTGCCCATTTTTGCAATTGTTCAGCTGATGCACCATCAACTTCAGCTGTAATATCGGTAACAGTTATTGGGGTTTCATCACCAGGCTTTCTTTCAACTGGATTTTCATCTTTTGCAGTTACTGCCAATTGCAATCCTCTTGCAAAACTTTCCATAGTTGGTTTGGTGTTCATCTCGTCATTCATAAAATTGCCTTTCTTTAACTAACTCTAGACTCTCAAAAATCTTATCTTTTGTAAATAGCCGCCAGGCTTTTATTGTTCACCTCGATAGCCCAAACTTCGTTTAAATTCATCAAGATGATCAAGAATTGTACCCATTCCACGCACTACCGCCCTCTCAGGATCATCAACTATTGAAACTGGAATACCAAGTTTCGGTACTAAATAGCTATCAAGACCAGTTAATAAAGCACCACCACCAGCAAGCAACAAACCTTTATCAACCACATCTCCAGTTAGTTCTGCCGGAACCTTACTAAGCAATTTCTTGACTAATTGCACCATAACCTGAGCTCTTTCCTCAATGAAATCACGGACATGTTCTGTATTAATCTGCAATTCTTTGGGAGCAGTAGTTTTTTCGTCTTTACCAGTTATTAGCACTGATCCAGGATGTCCATCATGCAAAGTTGCCAGTTTATGAATCAACATTTTTGCTGTTTCATGACTAATCGTGACCTGATATTTTTGTTGTAAAAAGTTTTGCATGGCTTGTTCAAAATCATCACCAGCTTCAAATGAATGTTCACTGGTAACCAAAGTGCCAAGAGAAATTACGCCAGCCTCATAAATACCAGCTCCCAACTGCATAATAAATCCCCCAGATGAATCAGCTACTGGCATACCAGCTCCAATAGCCGCAGCTAGTGGCTGAACAACAGTAAAAACCTCTCTAGCTCCCAATGAATAACCCATTTCTACTGTTTCTGCTTCAATAGCTGGTTTTAAACTTGCTGGAATACTAAATAATATTGTTGGACTTAAAAGACTCTTTTTTAAAGCATCTCTTAAAACAACTTTTAGAAATGCCTGAGCTACTTTGCGATCCCATAGTTGAGCTTTTTGAAAAGGTCTTAATAAAGTAACGTTAGCAGCCACTCTTCCTCGCATATCGTAAGCATCTTTTCCATGAGCGAGAATTCTTTTTGATTGGGTATCAATAGCTAAATAACTTGGGTATTCGCCAATTAAACCTTTGCCTTTTTCCCAAACTCTAACTGTTTCGGTTCCAAGATCAATGGCTAGAGTTGCACTTAATTTGTCCAGATATCGCAGCATAGCTCCTGTTATAATACCGTCTATTGATTATAAGAACAATCAAAATATTATGCCTCCTCACTCCATTGCTCCCAAAAAACTTTTTAACAATGTCAACCTCGGGGTTTTATATACTTTAATTTCTGCCGTTGTTATTCTCTTGGGAACTAGCATTGCAATTCAATACGCCAAAGGCAATTATCGCTTTACTCAAAAAGGATTTGCTCCAGAAACTGGTCTTTTAAATGCAAACTCATTCCCTAGCGGAGCAGAAGTTTATATTGATGGAGAACTATTAACAGCCACTGATAATACCCTCTATTTAAAGCCAGGAGACTATAGTGTTGAAATCCGTAAAGAAGGCTATTCTCCTTGGAAAAAACAATTGGCAATTAGATCTGAATTGGTTACTCAAACAAATGCCCAATTATTTCCTACAGCACCAAGCTTCTCCCCTCTCACCCTAACTGGAGTTACAATTTTGAGTACTTCTCCAGATGGTCAAAAGGTAGTTTTTTATACCAATACAGCTCAAACAAAAGACAAAAATGGTCTATATCTTCTTGAGCTTTCTAACAACTTTATTCCCTTACAAAAAACCCCAAAACAAATTGCTGAAGATGTAAAGGCTTTAAATCTTAAAGAAGCTAGTTACATTTGGTCTCCAGACAGCACTGAGTTAATGATTGGCACCGATGGTAAAGAAATTTTAATTGAGGTTGGAGCAAGAATTGACTTAGATGCCCAAACCGATATCTCCTGGAAACAAAAACAAATCCTAGCAGAATGGGAATCAGAAATTTATCAGAAAGAACGTGAGTTTTTGAAAAAATATCCAGATGAAATGATTGAGATTGCAACTTCATCAGCAAAAAATGTTTATTTATCACCAGACAAAAAACGCATGCTCTATACCGCAACAATAGCAACGACTCTGCCTGCTGATATTATATCTCCAGTTCCTTCCAGCAGCACCCAAGAAGAACAACGCAATCTTGTTCCTGGTGGTATTTATGTCTATGACAGTGAAGAAGATAGAAACTTTCAAATTGGAGTAGAATCTGGATCTCCATCAACTGTTTCTAAATTCCTACTTTCTACCGACTTATTTGGCCCAGCTAAATCGCTTGAAACTTCTCCTAGCGCTTTTACAACCTTACAAGCAACCAACTCAGCTGAAACAGCTAAGCTGTTCCAGGCTTATCACACCTCTCTAGCAATCAATACTCTGCAATGGTTCCCAGACTCAAAACATGTGCTTTTTGCCAAAGACCAGCAAATTCACATTATGGAATATGATGGTACAAATAATACCGTAGTTTATTCAGGACCTTTTGAAGAAAGTTTTGTCTACCCATGGCCCGATGGCAGCAAAATCTTAATTTTAACTTCCTTTAGCCCAGATTCTCCGATGAATCTTTATGCTGTAGAGTTAAAATAAATCCTTCGGGGAGTGGTTCATCGGTAGAATACTCGGTTCGGAACCGAGTGGTAGAGGGTTCAACTCCCTCCTCCCCGACCATAGCAACCACTTTATTAATTAGCTATATCTTAAACCATGGCAACCATACCACATCACAATATTATTAATGCCCACAGTGCTTCTTCTGGCACAAAAAAGGCTTATCAAACCCCATTGCAGCGCCTAACTGCTCAGCATCAATTGGTGAAGAAAAATGAGCAGTTACAAACCAAACAACAAATTAATCAATTAACTGAAAAACATCAACAAATAAACCGAGCAGCGGTGACTACAAAAAATCCTATGCAAGGATATTTAAAACAAGCTGGGAAGTTAGTAGAAAAAAGAATATCAACCTTAAGAGATAAGGTTAACGGTAAAAGTAGTTAGTTTTTTAATTATTTAACTGGTAAATTGATGATTCTAGGCCACATCCAAGTAAATTTTGCATGAAGCTTTTCGTCGCCAATCTTATTTGCTTCTCTAACAAAAGTCTCAACGTCTGGCACTAGCTCGATAATTCTTGCATGAACAGCATCCAAATCTCCAGTAATACCCTTGAGCAAAGTACTTAGTTCTATCTCTAGTTCTTTTTCCCGCTCTCGATTACCAGCTTCTCTGGCTTTCATATACATTGCAAATAATTCTGCATGATCGGATGAATCATGAAGTTGATTAATCTCTTCTCCTAGCATCAATAAATCTTTGACACTAGTAAGCGTTGCTGCTCTTTCACGAATGGGTAGAGGGAGTTTATCAACCATATCTTAGTTTCCAACAATTACTACTACCTCAGCATTGGATGGAGCCTCATCAGCTGGCATTTCAGTTGAAAGCTTTACTCCTAAGTTAGATGCAAAAATCTTTGCTTGTTGTAAGCGGGCTTCATCTTTTGTAATCGCAACAATTGTGGGACCCTGATAATTTGCATGAACAGCTGGAATAACATTTACTATCTCAACCACCTGGCCCAATTGTTCAACTAAAGTAGTTAATCTTTCTTGACTTGCTCCTCCAGCTCTAATTTCTACCTTGAGTTTGTTTTGTGTGTCTAGTTTTTGATTATTATTTCCTTGGACAGAAATTGTTCCTACATTAACAATGATGTTTTTCTCTGGTGAATAAATGATGCTTTTGCCAGATTGAACATAAAGAATGACTTTATCTCCGTTAGTAGCGTTGCGAAAAAATGGTTGATATTGAGATAGGACTTCAGCGTCAGTCACAGTAGCTACGGTTGGATCTTCACCCTCTGGAAGAACCATTAATTTAGCAACTTTGGCTAAAATTTCCTCTTTTTCTTTAACAGCTACCTGTTTTTGAGCATCTGGATTGGAAAGTTCAGTGACTTTATCCTGAGCTTTTTGATATTGAAAAAATGACCAGCCAGCAAAACCCATAAGACCCAAAACTACAACAATCCTCAAGATAGTCTTGAGATTAAATTTGCTTTTTGCAGTGTTTTCTTCCATATCAATTCCTCTCAAATGCTACTACACCATCTATTTCAGTATAAGCAGTTTTATAACAGACACAAGAGGAAGTCAGATCTAAAAATATATCAAATGGTATAATTACAACATTATTTCGTTGCTATAATACATGGAGCAATTAGCTCCCATAGTTCAACGGATAGAACAGTTGCCTCCTAAGCGACAGATCCAGGTCCAATTCCCGGTGGGAGCACAAAAGGAAATTATGGAAAGAAGATTTAGATTTCACAACGACCCAGAAATTACAAAAACTGAAGATATGACCCCAACTCAATTGGTTGAAGCTGGTGAAGATAATTCTACCTATATTTCCCACGACAGTGATGGGAACCAGGTTGTAGTTAAAGAATAAAAGAATAATTAGAATTTTGAAAAGCCGGCTAGCTAGTCGGCTTTTTTACAAGTTAATGAAATTATTACAAAGAAATTCTTTGCAAATATGCCTTGGTTTTTTCACTAGTAGGATACTTTGAGCGATCTGCTTCTTCCAAGCCCATTTTTTCTAAAAGCCTAGTGGTCCACCCCACCTTACTATTTCCATAGCGATAAGTTGCATCAGTAAGAATACAAGTAACGCTAGAAATACCTTCTGGTAAGTCATAGTCTTCCCAGAATCTTTTAGTTCTTTTAACAAAATCTTTAACTGGTAAAACAGAATTTACCTCAGTGAAAAGTTGAGTGGCAATACCCAAGCCACGAAATTCCCAATCAGTATAAGACATGCCAACTAACGGTAATCCATCAATTTCTGGATCAACACTTTCCAAATCAGCAAAATAGTTTTCTCTAAAAGCAACTGGAGTAACACCTTCTTTTTTATAATGTTCAAAATCACTCGGTTGAGGAACAAAGGTTAAACTATCTGGAGCAGGAGCTTTTTGAGCGAATAACTCAAAACGGAAAGCCATGGTTTCATCATGGTAATAAATTCCACCAGTAGAACCAGCAACCAAATAACGCATAAAGCTAGGTAAAACTTCTCCATCCCTATTTTTTAAACTCAACTCCACTTGGGCCACCAAACCAAGCTTTTTAGGTTTTTTCTTGGCTATTTCTAAAATTTTATTCACTGCCAAAACAATCTGTTCTTGGTTGAATTGGATAATTTCTGGATCAATCTTTTTTTCCTCAGCCTTAGGATTCTCCCCACCATCTCGTTTATTTTTTGAACCAAAAAACAAGCTACTAAGTCTATTTAGTAGTTCATTTTTAATTTTTTTCTTTGTTCCCTGCTCTTGATTGTGATTTTCATTTTCTAGCACAAGACATTTATCTCACAAAAAAAGCCGACTAACTAGCCGGCTTTTTTAATTTCAAAATACAAAATATCAAGCTAACGCTCGTAATCGGCATAAACAACACCATCAAGAGCACTGTTATATCCCAAAACCTCATCTTTTTCGAAAACGATGGCAATTTCACGTTCTGCATCGGATTCGCTAGATGAAGCATGAATCAAGTTATATTGTTGGCTCATACCAAAATCACCACGAATAGAACCAGCTTCTGCTTCTCTTCCTAAGGTGGTGCCAACTAATTTGCGCACAACTGGAACTACATCAATACCTTCCCAAGCCATGGCAACAATTGGTAAAGAACCCATGAAACTCTTTAGATCACCAAAAAATGATTTATCCTTGTGCTCTGCATACCATTCAGAGAGCATTTCGTCTGTCATATTAACCATTTTTAGAGCAACTAGTTTCAAGCCCTTGCGCTCAAAGCGACTAATAATTTCACCGATTAGGCCACGTTGCAAACCATCTGGTTTGACTAAAACGGCTGTACGAGTAAAAGCCATAAAAATTCCCTTTCTTTAATACTAATATTTCTTGACTTGTATCTTAGCACCTCTCGGCTTAGACGAAAATCAGTGAAACAAAACATTGAGGTATTTTTTTCTATGATCAAAAGTTACTTTAATATATATTAATATTTCAAATAGCATCTATTTTTTCTTTAAAATAATTAAAACCAGACAAAGAATAAAAAAGTAGTAATAATTAGAAAAAAATATATATAATTTAATGTATCAATATATTTAATAATATCTCTTGTGTGATGCACTCACATATACTTGTTAATATATAGACCGCTTATCATCTGGTCATATTTTCATTGATTACCGATCAAACTATTTTTTAATATTGTTTAATATATAAAAATAGAACAGAAATAAAAAATCAAAAAACACCACAAAAAAAAGCACCAACAAACCATTGGGCAAATAAACTAACTAAAAAAACAGTTAAAAAATTAAAACTCTTCAATCAACTTCTCAAATTTAGCTTCATCCTTATACGGACCAATCAAAGCCAGGCGCATTTCACCAGGCTTAATCAACAATTTAAAAACATCTTGAACATCTTGAATAGTTACCTGCTGAATTTTCTCTATCACCGCCTCTAAAGTTTCGATTTCTCCAGATAAAACCTGACGTAAGCCATAAAATTGAGCCACAGAACTACTATCTTCTAACCCAAGAACGGCACTACCAATGAGAAACTCCTTAGCTCTCTTAAGCTCGATTTCAGTCACTGGTTTTTTGGCATTAGCCAAACTATGAAATTCCTGTGCGGCAACCAAAATAGCTTCTTCCACTCTACCAGGATCAACCCCGGCAGAAGCTCCAAAAACTCCAGTCTCATGGTATTGATCAACATCTGAATGGACATAATAACTTAAACCTCTTTTTTCTCTAATCTCACTAAACAATCTAGAACTCATATTGCCACCAATAATTGCAGAAGCAACAGATAAAGCATAACGACGTTCATCATCACGCCTTAAACCCTGCCAACCCAAAATAAAATGAGCTTGCTGAGTATCTTTGTATTTAATTATTAAACGTTGTTCTGCAAGTTTTCCATCAAAAAAATGGGTTTTAATATCTGCTTTTTCAGTAATTCTTTTACCATGAATTTTTTGAAAAAAATCATCCACAATCTTATGAATTTCTTTGCTATTAACCTCATCTGCTTTGCCAGCTAAAACCAACACCATGTTTGGCAAACCATACCATTGGGCAAGAAAAGCCTCAAAATCGGCCTTAGTTATTGACATCACTGTTTCCTTGAGACCCAATACATCATGTCCCAAACCAGTGCCTTTGAAAGCCATTTGATTGAATAAATTACCGACATCACGAGCTGGGGTATCAGCATACATATTCATTTCTTCAATAATCACACCCTTTTCTCTATCAATATCTTCCTGAGAAAGATTAGGCTGAAGCAACATGTCTGAAACTACATCCAAGGCAGTTGTGACATGCTTGGCTGCTGCTTTGACGTAGTAACCGGTGTATTCGTTGCTGGTAAAAGCATTAAACTCTGCACCTAAACCATCAATGGTTGCAGCTAGTTCCTGAGCAGTTGGATATTTTTTTGTACCCTTAAAAACCATGTGTTCAAAGAAGTGGGCAATGCCATATTGTTTGCTTTCTTCATAGCGAGAGCCTGTGTTGGTTAAGACCATGACTGTGAGTGATTCGACTCCGTCCATTGGTAATAGTAATACTGGTAGTTTTTTTGAAAAATAGGTTAATTTAGGAGTCATATGGAGGCAATTGTAACACAATAAATGATCGATAATTTTGATCATTTTCCTCGAAAAAAATGTTTTGAATTAACTGAGCTAAGTACAAATTTATGTTTTTATGTTTCCGAACATTAGCCGAACGATTTCGAACATAATTTGTATTCATTGTCGTTTTGCTACTTTGCGGTTTATTTAATAAATATAGACGTCATTTTGTGTTCAATATAGCGAAATATATAAATAAACAAAAAAATCATTTTACTAAGCACTCTATTTACAAAAAATAAAACAATAGTCCTACTTAGTTCGGTTGTTTTTCGGTTTCACTAAAAAAATAAGATCAAATATTAATAATTTTTTAATAAATAAAATTACAAAATGTTCACTGGTGTTTATCTATTTTTTACAACATAAAAACCACTGATTAAGAAGACTAAAAAATGTTAAAAATAAAACTCATTTTTGAACAATTTTTTACTTGATTAATTTGCTGTAAATTATAAAAACTAAGGTCGTTTTGATAATTTATCCAACCAAATATTTTCACCATCTGAAGAAAAAGTTATGTCCCCTGATTCATCGGTACGAAAAATCAATGATCCAGTTTGTATCAATAAATCTAAAACCGAGCCTTGCGGATGACCATAACTATTCTTTCCTACGCTAATCACGGCAATTTTTGGTTGTAGTTTATCTAAAAACTTCAAAGATGAGCTTGTTTCTGCTCCATGATGAGCAATTTTAAGCACATCTACTTGAGGTAATATCGATTTAGCTAATAAACTTTCTTCCCAATCTACCTCTCCATCTCCGGTAAAAAGCCATTTAGTTTTACCGTATTCAAGCAGTGTCCCAACCGACCTATTATTTTCAGACAAGGTTTTAGATTGATTAATCGAAGTTATCTCGAGTAAAGTAACCTTTGCTCCAGAGGGCAAAACGATTGTTTGGCCTAAAATCGGCTCTTTGAGGTAAGTTCCTAATTCATTAGCCTGACTAAATACCTCTAGTAGGGACTTGATTTCAGCTGAGGTTTTTCTAGGCTGGAGGAAATAAAGTTCTTGCCATTGGAACATACCCATAATTTCTCCGAAGTACCCCATGTGATCGGTGTCAAAATGAGTAACAATACCGACCTCAATCACTCGATCCCAAAAAGGCAGAACACTACCCAAACAACCTAGCACTCGATCATCTCTTCCGCTATCAATTAGCAATTGAAAAAAGCCTTGCTGGATCAAGATAGAGTCGCCTTGACCAACATCGCATATTGTAATTTTAATTGATTTATCTGGCCATTTTAAAATTAGAAAAAATAAAAAAATAGCAAAAAATAGAAATAGACAAAAAATGGTTTTATTAGACAGTTTCATGAAAAAAGAGCTTTTTAGTGTGGTGTTTATTTCGGTTGATAAATAAAAATAAAGAAAATACTAGAAGCCACATCAGTAACCACCAGGTATTTTCTCTAGAAAAGACTGGTTGGCTTAGAAAAAATAAGAAATTCAAAGAACCAATACTATTCATATAAAATGTCAATAAAGAATCATATATCAAGATAAAAGGTGCTAAAAATACCAAAAAATAAGTTGTTTTCAGCAAAGCCACCAGACCAAATACCACAAATCCTACTTGAGTAAACCAGGCTATCGGAAACAGAAACAAGGTATTAGTAATAAAACTCAGCCAGTTAATTTGATGAAAAAACAACACTAGTAGAGGAAAAATTAGTGATTGAGCAGCTAAAGAATTTTTAAATTCCTCAATAAAAAATAAGATTAGCCTCATATACCATTTAGAAGTAGATTTTTTACTCGAGGAGGGAGAAAACAATTCATAGGTTTGCCTAAATAAAATTAAGCCTGCTGTAGCCAAAAAAGAAAACCAAAATGACAAAGACTTGAGGTAATCCAAAGAAAAAAATATGAGAACTAAAGCAGATAAAATTAATAAACGCCATGTATTTATCCGCTTACCACCTTCTATTAAGATAAGTACCAGACCTGACATCAGGCAAGCCCGCAAAATCGGCGGATTCCCCTCAAGAAACCAAGAATAAAGACAAATAATAGATATAATTATAAAAAGCTTCATTTTCCTCTGGTGAAGGCGCGATAAAAACATTCCCACCAGGCTAATGACTAAAACGATATTAAAACCAGAGGCTACTAAAATATGAATCATTCCAGCTCGCTCAAAATCAGCATAATACAAAGCCTTGTTGTCTTTTTCACCAAAAACCAGGCCTTTTACTAAAGAAAGAGAATCTTTGTTTTGGTATAACTTCGTTATATTAGTGACTCTAGCCTGGTATTTCTCAAGTAATTTTCGATATTCAAAAAACCGATACTTAAGCAAAAACACCTCAAGTTTAAATAGCTTTTTGGAGCTATTTATCAGCTTTTTTCTCTGCAAAATATCAGTAGCAGATGACATTATCCATCTGCTAAATTTAACACTTATAGCCTGGATTACTTGAGTAAAATTATTGATAAAATAAGCATTTTTTTGAATAGTACAAACAATATCACTGTATATCCACTGTCCTACTTGAGTAAAACTCATTAAATGACTATCAACTTGTCTTTGGGTTTTGACTGGGATTGCTTTTGTTATCTTTAGTATTGTTGCACTATTTGCTATTACTATTAATAGTATTATGACAATCAAACTATTAAGAAGTACTCTAGTTTTTTCTTTCTTAACTATACAGACTTTGGGTATTTTATGATGCATTTGTAATTATTTTTTATTTAGGATAGTTTTATATTAAAAAAAATATTTTTTTCTGTATATAAGTTAGTGTCAAAATTGAGTTTTTTTACAATGTTAATTCATTAGCTAACTCATCAAACAATGTTTGAGATAAAGCTTTTTTACTAACCAACTCACCCAATTGTGCATAGGGTCTATTGGCAACAATTGCTTCAGCTCTTGAATCTCCAATTCCATTTAAGGTTTTTAAATCATCAATAGAAGCCAAATTAACCGATATTTTTTCTTTTGATTGACTAATATTTTTTTCAATTGGGGTGCTTGCAGACAATTCTTCACTTGTCTTCTCCTCTTCTCCAATAAAAGGCAGGTATATCTTGTCTCCATCTTTAAGCTGACTAGCCAAATTTAATTGTTTGGCTAAAAAGCCAGCATTGGCATCTTTGTTAATCCCTCCAGCTCTCTCCAGAGCCTCTCCTATCCTTTGTCCTCGTTCGAATTGCCAAACTCCCGGTTCATTGACAGCACCATTAACTTCTACCGTTATTTTGGGCTGCTGAAGCCGAAGTTCTCTTTGTTGCTGCTGTAATAATTCCAAAGAACACAACGGCACCTGCGCTCTTTCAACCAAGATCAGCTTAAGACCATAGCAAATGCCAATTAAACCAAGAACTCCAGAAAATAGTTCAAGGCCATGGTAGATTTTCTCTAACAAGTTAGGAAAAATAAAATTTGGCAAAAAAAATCCCCCTTATGAATTAACCATAAAGGGGATTTCTGACTTCAAAACTATAATTTATTATCTAACAACAAAACTCACAATCTTACCTGGAACAAAGATTTCTTTTACAATGGCTTTTCCTTCAAGCCAAAGCTTCACCTCAGCTAGCTCTTTGGCTTTTTTTAAGACAAAATCTTTTTCTCCTGCTTGACCAGCTTCTACTTGCATCTGAGCTCTAATTTTTCCGTTTACCTGAACAGCAAAATTGACATTTTCTTCCTGGGCAAGAACTGGATCAAAAATAGGCCATGATTGAACATGTACTCCACGATATTCATCGTTCTTTTCTTGACCTGAAAAACACAAAGAATATAGCTCTTCAGTTAAAAATGGTGCGAACGGAGCCAATAAAAGAATAAAGCTCAATAAATCTTCATTACTCAAGAAACCAGCAGTTTTCTTTTCTTCTTCCCAGAGATTAGTAAGCTCCATCATGGTTGAAATAACAGTGTTGAATTTAAGTTGCGGGATATTAAAAGTTGCTTTACGAATAGTTTGGTGAAGCTTGCGTTGAAGTGGTAAGGAAGATTTTAGATCTAAATGATGCTGAAGTTGTTGTTTATTATCTAAAACCAAGCCATGAACTCGACGTAAGAAACGATAGACACCGGCTACTGCTCTAGGATCCCAAGGCTTGTCTGTTTCTAGTGGACCCATAAACATCTCATACACCCTGAGGGTATCTGCACCAAATTCCTCGACTATTTCATCTGGATTAATAACATTTCCCTTGCTTTTGCTCATTTTCTTACCATCAGGACCAAGAATCATTCCTTGATGTCTCATCTTGGCAAAGGGTTCATCTACCTTCAAGTAACCCTCATCCCTCAAAAACTTAGTAAAGAAACGAGAATAAAGAAGATGAAGCACAATATGTTCTGGACCAATTAAATAAAGATCGACCGGCAACCAATGGGCTAATTTTTGTTCATCGGCAAATTTTTCCTTATTTCTTGAGTCACAATATCTTAAAAAATACCAACTAGAGTCAACAAAAGTGTCCATTGTGTCAAATTCTGGACGCCAACCAACTCCATAAAGCCTCTCGGTGCGCTCAATAAATTCTTTAGATGACTTAAGTGGCGACTCTCCAGTTGGTTTAAAATCTACATCCACAGGTAAAACCCAAGGAAGATGTTCTTCCTTCACTGGATGTGGTTGTCCTTCTGGATCATAAACCACTGGAATAGGAGCTCCCCAATAGCGTTGTCTGGAAATTAACCAATCTCTGAGTTTATAAGTAGTTTGCCAATCAGCAAAACCCTCCTTAATCATCCAATCTGCCATGGCTTGCTTGCCATCTCCCCAAGCTTCTTGGCCATCAAAAACCCCAGAATTAACCAATAAACCTGGTGCTTCAACAGCCTGATCTCCATTCCTGACAGCTTGATCTAAGGCTTGATCTGTATAAGTGACGACTTGCTTAATAGGTAAATTATATTTTTTGGCAAAGGCAAAATCGCGTTCATCATGAGCAGGAACGCCCATAACAACCGCTGTTCCCACCCCCATTAGGACATAATCAGCTATAAATAAAGGAACTTTTGAACCATTAACTGGATTAATTACTGTTAATCCAGTAAGCACACCAGTTTTATCTTTTTCACCAATCCGACGTTCTTCTTCTGTTTTATGTTTGGCTGTTTCCAGATACTTCTCTACTTCAGCTCGTCTATCAACGGAAACTTTTTCCAAAAGATTCATCTTATTAAAAGCCTCTGGAGCAATGACTACGAAAGTCACACCAAAAACAGTTTCCCAAAATTTAGTCCAAACTGTCATTTTTTGACCAGTTTCCTCTAAACTAAAATCTATTGCCAAGCCTTTTGCTTTACCAATCCAGTTGCGTTGTTGTTGCCTAGTTGGCTCTGGCCAATCAACATCATCAAGACCAGTCAACAATTCATCTTTGTATTCAGTAATTTTGAAATACCACTGTTTTAAATCTCTTTGTTCAACTAAGGAATCACATCTTTCACACTTACCATTAACAACCTGCTCATTAGCCAAGACTGTTTGACAAGATGGACACCAGTTGACCATACCTAGTCCTTGATAAGCTAAGCCTTTCTTGTAGAGCTGTAAAAATAGCCATTGTGTCCAACGATAGTAATCTGGATGATTAGTAGCTGTTTCATTGGCCCAATCATAAGAAATGCCCAATCTTTGAATTTGCTGTCTAAAAGTATTAATGGCAGCTTTAGTGGTTTCCACGGGATGAATGCCTGTTTTAATGGCATAATTCTCCGCCGGTAAACCAAAAGCATCCCAACCAACTGGAAAATAAACATTTTTGCCATTCATGCGAGAAAAGCGAGCTTTAATATCCAAAGCAGTTTTAGACTCTACATGACCGACATGTAAACCAGATCCAGAAGGATAAGCAAAGGCAAAAAGCAAAAACTCTTTTTGTTGAGCTTTCAATTGCTGTGTGTCTTGAAACAATCGCAAAGAGGCCCACACTTGTTGCCATTTTTCTTCTATTTCGGTGTGGTTGTAAATACCCCCTGCCATAAATTCTCCTTTTTGAGGAATAAATATTAACTTTTCGAGTATACCAGACTCAATAATTAGCTGCTTCTTCAGTTTAGAGTTCGGGTAGTTATTTGCAAAAAAAACTTACATACGCCTGTAAATAAATTTAGGTGCATAACTTCTGCAAAACTCAGACTATCGGCTTGGTTCGGTTATTCTTTTGTTTATTTAAAAACAAAATTACAGCAAAGATAATCTTTGATGTTATTACCGCAGTTTTAACGCATTATTCTTGTAAAGCCTGGTATAACTATTACCGCAATTATAAAAATATGCTTATTTCTATATCTTTTCGTATCTTTCTGTTTTTGTTTTCACTATACTTATTAAAACCCGAAGCACTTATATAACGATCCTAAAAATAACACGAAGAATAAAAGAATGAAAACCGTAAACAATACAATAGCAATCAAATGAGATCAAAATAGAATTAGATGGGTTAAAGACCTGTAATAAAATAGTCGCTACCCCATAGCAACCAGGTTTTGTAAGGAATACACTAGATCTACTCCAGATTGGACCTGTGGGTAGTACTCATGGAGAACTCCAAAGTCATTTTGCAATGCTGTGAATAAACGATCAAATATAGAAGATATATCAATTTTAGATTGATTCACAGCTCTTTTTTCTATAGTTTTCTTTTCTAGCAGTCTGTCAATCTCTTTGCTAATGCTTGAGTAAGTATTAGCCAGGTCGCTAATTCTCAAAATTGAACCTATAATCTGCTTATCATCGCCAAAAGTCCATTTTCTAAAAGGAGCAACCATAACTGCCCCTTCATAAGAATGATGGAGCTCGTAAGAAACTTTTTCAGGAATATATCCAGGAAACAAGAACACACCTCTCGTTAAAGCCAAAGCTCTTTCTCCCAAGAGCACTCGACGTAGAAATCTAAAGTTAGAATCTTGCTTGGGAGCCTCCAAAAATACCACTGCCCACCAATCACCCTTCCACTCTCTACGGAGTTTAGAAAAAGCCGGAATTTCTTGTTCCAGATCCTTCATGCCATAGGTTGTAATGCTTACTGATTGGATAGAGCTAACTCTCTCAACCAAGATTCGTTTTCTCTGCTGCAAAAATGTCAAAGAAGATTGAAGACCTGCTTTGGTCATATTTGGTACCAGCATCTTCAATTCATCAACATTTACCCACCTAGGAGAGTTTCCTTGAGGATAAAGCCAAGTTAAAATTCTGGTTGTATTTTCTTTCATTAAGTTGTTTTTTTCTTGAGTTTTTCCCAAACTCTTTCGCCTTTTATTTGTTTTATCATATTGATGCAGTTGGTACTGAAATATTATAGTTACTTTAACTAATCAAATAAATAAGTTTTCCACAATGGCTTTTCCCGAACTACTCAATTAGCAATCTATGAGCAATTTTATCCAAGGTTTCTGTGTTAAATAGATAAAACATTTGATTGATTTATCAATTATTGTTTTACGCTATAGATTGTTAAAATTACTCGAAGAAAAAGCGTATTTTTAGTTTTCTGTTCACATAATACAACACTTCTACTTGTATTCACAACAGGTTTTTCTGTGGATAACATTTTTTTAGTCTTAGTTGCTTTTCACAAGTAAAAAATAAACTGAGTTTGTTTGATCTATTTTGCATAGCATCTATGCTCTTTACAAGTATTCTACTTGAGTAAAAACCTGGTGTTTTTGTGTATAAGTCGTTTTTCAAAAGCTAGTTGAAATACAGAGAAAATACCATTGTTCTGACCTCATAAATTCCCTAAACTTAACCATGCAATTGCATCTAACACAGGTATCTAACAAGCCTGGATTACACAGAACAAAGAGACGTGAATATACAACCTGCAAAAAACCAGCCTCTCAATGCTCCGAAAAACGGTTTTTCCACAACTGCGTCGAACTCTGTTCCGGGTACTTCAGTCACTAACAACACCTCTCTTACCATTTCCCTCGAGTCATATCTGGAAAACCTAAAAAAACAAAATAGTTCTGAGGCAACCATCAGAAACTACCGCAGTGACATCAATCAATTCCTCGAGTTTTGTAAAACAAATCAACTTTCTCCAAATCAAAAAGAAAATGTTGATAAGTTTGAGCAATCCCAGAGAGAAAAACAACTTAAAGATGCCTCCATCCGACGCAAGACTGTAAGTATTTCTTCTTACTTAGCCTGGGTTTCTCAAGCTTCTCAAAAACTAAAAATTGAGCCAGCCAAACAAACCAATCTTCCAACCATCAACAACATTCAACCGAAAGATAACCAAAATAGAGATGAGACTGCTGGAGATTTTGTTGTTCCCATTGGTATCGAAAAAGTACTAAATCAATACCTCACTACCCTCAAATACAACACTATCTCTGATGCAACCATCAGAAACTACCGCAGTGACATCAAGCAGTTTGCCTTTTTTACTAAGGCAGATTCGGTAGTAACACTTCTTTCTCTTGAACAACTCAAGAGATTTGCCTACTCTCAAAAAGAAAAAGGATTAAAACCAACCTCGATCCAGAGAAAATTAGTTAGTATTACTCAATTCGCCCTCTGGGCTCAACGTCGCAAGTTAATTTCTGGCGTTACCTCTGATTGGTCATCTTTAGCTCTTGATGTCATTTTTAATAAAGCTGATGGCCCAATAGTCGTTACTGCTCCAGAGAAAACAGATGTCGCTCAAGATGTAAAAAAGAAACGTCGCAAAGAATCTTGGTTGGCCGCTCTAATTCTTTTATTGCTTCTTTTCGGTAGTACCATTGGCCTCTACTTGGTTCAAACAGTCCAAGATTTACGTCAACGCGCTTATGTTGATCCAAATCAAAATCAACAAATCACTACTACTACCACCACTACCACCACAACTACAGACAAAAGAACTCTTCCCTTCAGGGGCAGATTGTTTAGTGAAAAAACTGGTCAACAAATTACTGGTAGCAGTAAGGCTTCATTCCGTCTCTATAACAATGAAAAGGAAGAAGGAGAGCCTTTGTGGGAATCAGGTGTTTGTGATGTGGCTACCAATCCACAGGGTATCTTTGACATTCTCCTCGGAGGTAAAGATGAAAGTGCCAAAGGTTGCGGCAACTACTTAACTGATGAAATCTATTTTGGTAATACTAATCTTTGGCTTTCTTCGACAATCGATGGTGAAGTCCTGGCTTCATACATGATTAAAACCAATCAATATGCTGAAGATTCAGGTTTATTAGCTGGATATCCGATTGGTGATCCAGTAGTTAAAAACTCTGTTCTCTTTATGAATGAATATGGAGAAATTCTTTTTGCCGACCAACCAACCTTTAGTGTTCCAGAAGGAGATTTAACCCTTTCTGGAGACAATCTTTATTTCATCACTGAAGGCAGAGGTGGAGTTTTCTCTGATAGCTTAATTACTGCCCCTTATGCTTACCTGGGAGGGTTTGATGATACTGCATTAGTTTTACAAACTACTGATAAATCTGAAAATCCATTAATGTCCTGGATTGATCCAACTGGGGAAAGCTTAGGAGTAATTGATGCTAATGGCAATGTCGGTATCGGTACCTCCAAACCAGCTGGCTTGCTTGGTTTAGGCAAAAATGGTGCTTATATTACTACCCAAGGCGATGACTTGTTATTCTACGATGAAACTACTGGTGCGTTATTGAGCCTAAGTCAGTTGGCTGTTGATAATGTTGGTTCTAACTACTGGAATCAAAGTGGTTCAAGTATTAGTTATAGTGCTGGCAACATCGGTATTGGCACCGCTACTCCAGAACAAGCTCTTAATGTTGTGGGTAACATTCAACTTGGAATTGGATCTTCAGATCGCTATATCTACTTTGACAACGGTACTGCTAGTAATGCTGGTATCCGTTACAACTCTGCAACCAGTTTGATTGAGTTCTCTAATAACGGTACTACCTGGGAAGATTTTGGTTCGGGTAAAATCTCATCTGTCTCAAACTCCGATGGTACCCTAACTATTTCCCCAACTACTGGTGATGTAGTAGCTTCTTTAAACCTTAGCCATGCTAACTCTTGGACTGGTGCTCAAACTTTTACTACTAATACTAATTTCCCAAATTCTGGCATTTGGAACTCAAGTGGTAATGTTGGTATTGGCACCTCAGCTCCAAATGCACCTTTAGATGTTAGAGGGACTGGAGTGGTGGCTCGTTTTGCTGGTCAAGTAGTCGGTGCTGATGCTGTTAATACAGATGAATTTGTAACATTGGCTCAATTAAATGCAATTGGAGCTCCAAGCGGTATTGCTGGTCAAAACACCTATTGGGAAACTAATGATACTCTCGGTTCAGAAGCCTACACTGCTACGGTTCGTGGTGGACTTGGGGCTGATGTTACCCCAGGTAGTGCTGGAGAATTACTTTACTCAGTTAGTGGTACCTCTTATGGTACTTTGGCAGCTGGTGCCGCTGATCAAGTTTTATCCATAGATGGAGCCGGTATGCCATCATGGTTAGATTTATCTTCTTTGTTAATTGCTGGCAATGATATTGATATCGTAGGGACAATTATTGCTGTTCAAGATGATTTAGATTTAAGTAGTATTAGCGCTTCCACTGACCTTGGATTTTCAATTTATGATAACGGTGGAGTACTTGGTCTATCTCTTCAGGATGCTACGGGTAATATCGGTATTGGTACTGCTTCTCCAGAACAAAAACTAACCGCTGAGGGAAATTTACAGCTTGGTACTACGGATGGCACTCGCTATATCTATTTTGATAATGGTACTACTGACAATGCTGGCATCCGCTACAATTCTACGACCGGTAGATTACAATTTTCAGATGGTGGCACTATTTGGAACTCTTTCGGTACTGGAGATGGTACTGTTACTTCTGTTACAAATTCTGATGGTTCTCTCACTATTTTCCCAACTGATGGCGATGTTATTGCTGCTTTAAACCTAGGCAATGCCAATGACTGGACTGCTCAACAAACTTTTGCTGGTAATGTGGGTATTAATAGTCTTACAACCTCAGCTGCTTTAACTTTTGGTGCTGATACTGTTGCTGCTGGAGGAATTAGCTTTGGTGGAGATACTAATCTTTATCGCTCAGCTGCTAGTACTCTAAAAACTGATGATTCATTTATTCTCGGCACTGTTGGAACTGGTACGACTAGCACCGTAGTAACAAGAGAGGTTTCTGGTTTATTGGCTGCTCGCAATATTGATGCCAGAGTTTGGGATGGTTCACTGGTTGGTGGTAGTGGTACTGCTGGCTATGTTCCTTATTGGTCAGACATTGATACTTTAAGTGCTGAACAATATCTCTCAACTACTCGTGGTGGTCTTGGTGGAGATGTGACTGCTCTTGGAGCTGGAGAACTTCTTTACTCAACTGGTACTAATACTTATGATTCAGTAGCTGCTGGTACAGCCGACCAATTGTTACTTTCTGGAGGCACTGGTTCACCATCTTGGTCAAATATTGCTTCTCTCCTAACTGCTGGTGATGATATTGATATCACTGGTACTACCAACGCTACTATCTCTCTTGAAGATGATATAAGTCTTAGTGCTTTAAGAGCTTCAGCTATTAGTGGTCTGTCTTTTTATGATGATGGTGGAAATCTAGCTATGTTTATTGCCGATCAAGGCAATGTTGGTATTGGTACCAATACTCCAGATACTGTTTTTCATATTGATGTAGGTAGTAATAATAGAGATATAAAAATCTCAGCAGATGCTGGTTTCAACACCGGTATTGATCTCTTTAGTGGTACTCAATACTCACAAATTATTCAAGAAACTACTGGTGAACTTTCACTTAAAAACAGGAATTCAGACGAAAATATTCAATTCATCATTAATGATGGTGGAGTAACAACTACTGCTGCAGTTATCCAGGGTTCATCTGGAAATCTTGGTATTGGTACTTCTTCACCAGAACAACTTTTAACCGTTAATGGCAATATTCAACTTGGTGTAACCGATGCCGATCGATATATCTACTTTGACAATGGGACTGGTACTAATGCCGGTTTCCGCTACAACTCCACCAGCAATGTATTAGAGTTCTCAAATAATGGTGTGCTTTGGGATGCTTTTGGTAGTGCTAGTGGTAGTGTTACCTCGGTTTCTAATGCCGATGGAACTCTCACTATTTCCCCAACCACTGGTGATGTAACTGCTTCTCTCAATCTTGGTAATGCTAATTCTTGGACTGGTGCTCAAACTTTTACTGCTAATACTTATTTCCCTGGTACTGGTATTTGGGATACCAATGGCAATGTAGGTATTGGTACTGCTTCTCCTCTAGCAAAATTAAGTGTTGGTCAGTCTGGTACTGCTTCTTCTACTCTTACTCAGAGTAGTTCTGGTGATTTAGCTTTAACTGGTTCTTATTGGAATGGGGTTGCAGAAGCTCTTCATTCATTTAAGCTTCAAAATATTGCTTCTACTACTGTTAATGAAGCTGGTCGCTT